>NZ_JBIRFL010000001.1:0-969844 GCF_044327445.1 Streptomyces sp. NPDC018045 | reverse complement strand
GCGGGCCCTCCGGGGGGGGCGCGCCCCGCACGCTCGCGGTGCCGCCCCCCCCGCCCCCCCCCCCCCGGCTGGGTGGGAACCCGCCCCCCCCCCCGCCCCCCCGGCCCCCGGGGGGGGGGGGGGGCCCGCCGCTTCCGGCCGGGGCGCGTCTCGCGGGCGCCCCGGCCTGGGTCATGACACAGGCTCTCAGGCCCGGCGGACGGTGATGGTGGTCCAGGCGCCCACGTGGATGCGGTCGCCCTCGTGGAGAGGGGTGGGGACGTAGGGCTGGATGGGGTCCTCGGCGAGGTTGACGGTGGTGCCGTTGGTGGAGTTCTGGTCGACCACGGCCCAACTGCCGTCGGGCTGCTGGACGAGAAGGGCGTGCTGGTGCGAGACGCCCGGGTCCTCCGGCGGGCGGCCGAGGTCGATGTCCGGGGACTCGCCCGTGCTGTGTCGGCGGCGGCCGACGGCGATCTGGGTGCCGGTGAGCGGGACCGTCTGCTCGGGGGAGTAGGCGGGCAGGTTCAGGCCGGCCGCTTCCGGACCGCTGCGGCCCATCATCGCCATGAAGTACTCGCGGTCCGGGGCGATCGCCACGACCCAGCCGTCACCGACGACCGGCGGCGGTCCGGGCGGGGCGGCGGGCCCCGGCGCGGGCTGGTTCCACTGCTGGTCGGGCTGCGGCTGCTGGTGCGCGTCCGGCTGCTGCTGCGGCGGCTGACCGAAGGGGCCGGGCTGCTGCTGCGGCTCGAACGGCGCCTGCGGAGGCGCCGGTTGGGCGGCCTGCGGATCGTACGGAGCCTGCTGCGGCTGTTGCCGGGGAGGCTGCTGGGGCTCGTATGGGCCCTGCTGCTGCGGCGGGGTGGGCGGGTCCTGCTGCGGGGGCGGGAAGCCGTAGCCGCCCTGGCCGCCCCGGCTGTGATCCGGGCCGCCCTGCGGGCCCGGCTGGGCGGGCGGCGGGGGCGCGGACTGGGAGCTGGGCGGGGGCAGCGGCCAGTCGTCGTCGGCCGCCCGGGGCGGAGGCGTCGGACCGGGCCGGCCGGGCGCGCCGTGGGGGCCGGGCTGACCGGGTGGCTGCTGCCCGGCGTGCGGCGCGGGGGGAGGCATGGGCGGTCCCGGCTGACCGGCAGGACGGGGTTGTCCGCCCTGTCCCGCCTGTCCCCCCTGGAAGGGCTGCCCGAACTGGCCGGACTGCTCGAACTGGCCGGATTGCCCGAACTGGCCGGGCTGGCCGGGCTGCTCGGGCGAGAGCGGTTCGGCGGGACGGTTGATCTGCGACGGGCGCGAGCCCTGGTACTCGTACTGCTGCGGCGGGGTGGGCGGACCCTGCTGCGGGGGCGGGAAGCCGTAACCGCCCTGACCACCCGGGCCGCCTTGCGGGGCGGGGGGCGGCGGGGCGTACGAGGTGGCCGAGTGCGTCAGGAAGTTGTAGCGGCACTCCTCGCAGAACGGAGCCATCGCCTCACGCGGCGTCCGGCACTGGGGGCACAGTTCCGGCTGGCCACCCGGCTGCGGCTGCTGGCCGTGCCGGCCCTGCTGGGGAGGGGCCGGCTGTCCCGGGTGCTGCTGGCCGGGCCCGGGGCCCTGCTGGAGAGGGGGCGCGGGGGCGTTCGGTCCGGGGGCCGGGGGCGGGAAGCCGTAGCCACCCTGGCCGCTCTGGCCGCTCTGGCTGCCGTGCGGGTTGGGGGCCGGGCCGGAGCCCTGACCCATCGGGCCCTGCGGCGCGGGCGGCGGCGGGGCCTGGGGCGGCGGAGTCTGCTGGACCGGAGGCTGAGGGGCCGGGGCCTGCTGTGAAGGTGGGGTCTGCTGAGGCGGCGGGGTCTGCTGAGGTGGCGGGGTTTGGCCGGGGAAGCCCTGCCCGCCGTGGGAGCCGCCGGGGCCGCCGGGCCCACCGGGACCGCCAAGGCCACCGGGACCGCCGGTCTCGCCGGGACCGCCGGGGCCGTTCTGAGGGGCCGGGCCGCCCTGCGGCGCGGGCGGCGGGGCCGGCTGGCCGGCCGGAGGGGTATTGAGGAATCCGGCGGGCAGGGAGGGCGGCGGGGGAACAGCGCCCGCCATCCGGTGGCCGCACACCTCGCACCAGTCTTCGGCCACCGACTGATGGCCGTTCGGGCAGGTCGGCATGTCGGATCTTCCCCCTCAGTACCGATTGTGTTCGGTAGTACGTCTCGTTTGTTATTTCTTGACGCGAACTGTCTTGGTCGAGCGCGTTTCGAGCGTCATCTCGTCCGCCTCTGTGACCTTCGCCTTCAGTCGCACAGTACCGGTCGCCGCGTCGACGACGTCCACCACCTTCGCAAGCAGTTTCGCAGTGTCCTCGTTCCCGGACGCGCTCGCCAGTTGCACGGCACGCCCCAGCTTCGCCGTGGCGCCGTCCGCGTCACCCGACTTGCGGGCGTCCAGCCCTTGCTGGATGACCTGGGCCAGTTCGGCCTGTCCCGTGTAGTGGGCAACCTGGGGGTTGATGGTGGTCGAAGCGGTCATGTCGTCCGTCCAGATCGCGCGTACGAGCCCCTGGGCCAGGGACCGCGTGGGGCGGCCGACGGAGTCGGGGAGGACGAGCGAGACCCGCGCGGCCAGCATCTCCTGGCCCACCCCGGCAGCCGGAACACGTACGCACACGTGGTAGTCGCGGGACTCGTCGCCCCACGAACCCGTCGGATAGTCGCCGGTCCGCGGGCCGGATTCGGTACGGCGGCCGGTCAGGTCCTCGACGACCGGTGCCACCTGCTTCACGAAGGCGACCCGCGCACCCTGCGGAGTCCACAGGCGCAGGGTGACGTCCGCCACCTCCTTGCCCATCGCGGCCTCCATCATCCGCGTGAAGTCGGCGGCCAGCCCGGACGGGTCGGCGACGATGTCGGCCGTGCCGAGCAGCGCCGAGGCGATGCCGGTGACCTCCTTGACCTCCCAGTCCGTACCGACGCCTCGGGCGTCACAGGTGAAGCGGCCGGCGCAGGCGTCGAGGGCGGCACGCAGGTCCTGCGGCGACTCGTGCTCGTTACGGCCGTCGGTGAGCAGGATGCCGTGCCGGATGCCGACGTCCGCGTCGGCCAGCAGCCGGTCGGCCAGCCGTAACCAGGTGCCGATGGCGGTGCCGCCGCCGGCGCTCAGCCTGCGCAGCGCTTCCTTGGCCTGTGCGCGGGTGGCCGGGCCGGCGGTGGCGAGCCGGCCGCCGCCCGGGTAGATCTCGGCGGCCTGGTGCGTACCGGCCACCACGGCGAAGGCGACGCCGTCCCGCACGGTGTCGATCGCGGCGGCCGTCGCGTCGCGCGCGTTGCGCATCTTGGTGGGCGGGTAGTCCATCGAACCGGAGCAGTCCACCATGATCACGACGCCCGCGTGCCGTACGCCGTCGTGGCCGTGGGCGGCGCCGACCCCGCCCGCGTCCGTACCGGCCGCGAAGAGCGGCAGGCCACCGCTGGTGCCGCCGCCGGTGGCGGTGACGGTGACGATGGCGTTCACCTCACGCCCGCCTTCGGGCAGGTACGCGTTCTGGTACACCTCGGCGGCGAACCGCGGCACTCCGGTCTTGGAGAAATTGGCCATCTGTTCCGCTCCTTTGTGCCGCCGAGTGGCCCCGCGGCGCAGTCCTCGCGGCGGTGAAGAGACACATGGGCGGGCGGAAGTCCCCGTGATCATCCCCCCGTTGGCGCCTTACTTCTGGTGGTTCGTGCGGGTACGGACGGGGCGGTGCGGTGCGGCATGGTGCGGTCCGGCTCGGCGCAGCCCGGGTGGAGTGGTGCGGTGCCGTCCGGTGCCGTGTGTGGTTGCCGGTGCTGGTCATGCGGGGGTGGCCGGGAGCTTCGCGGCTCCCGGCCACCGGTGCCGGTGCGGGCGGGCGGCGCACCCCCGGTCCGGGCGGGTGCTCAGGCCGATCCTGCCCGTCCCCGCGGCGCCGGGAACGGCACCACCGCCACTGTTACGTTGTCGTGGCCCCCGCCCGCGAGAGCGTGGGCGACCAGGGTCCGCGCGCTGTGCAGCGGCCGGTCGTGCGCGTCGCCCGGCAGCACCGCGGCCAACTGGTCCGCGGCCTCCGCGTAGTTCCACAGCCCGTCCGTGCACACCACCACTACACCCGGTCCGTCGGGTTTGAAGGAAGCGGTGTGCGGCTCCAGTTCGTACGCGTCCGCCCCGAGCCAGCCCGTGATGGCGTGCGCCCGGTCGTCCGCGTACGCCTCCGCCTCCGACATCAGGTTGTTGGCGACCATCTGCGCCGCCCAGGAGTCGTCCTCGGTGAGGCGGACGGCGGGCGCGCCGCGGTCGTCGGGGACCCAGTACGCGCGGCTGTCGCCGACCCAGCCGATGACGAGCAGCCCGCCGCCGACCACCGCGCCGACGAAGGTGCAGGCAGGGGCGTTCTGCTGGCGGTACGGGTCGTGCTGCTGGGCCTGTTCGGGCGCGGCCGCCAGGGCGTTGACGGACTTGGCGGCCGCGAGGATCGCGTCGTGCATGGCCCGCTGCGGGTGCGTACCGCCGGGCAGCGCGGCCAGCAGCGACCGGGCCGCGGCCCCGGACGCGGCGGCGGACGCGGCGTCGGGACGCGAGGCGGAGGAGACGCCGTCGCAGACCACGGCGAGCACGGCGGGCGAGCCGTCCGGCAGCGCCCCTTCGGCGACCGCGAAGAAGTCCTCGTTGCGGTGGTGGCGGTGGCCCCGGTCGCTGACCGCCGCCACGCCCGGCAGCTCCCGCTCCATGTGGTCGCGTTCGCGCGGCTGGGCGTGCCCGCAGTGGCCGCAGTAGCCGTCCCCGGTGACCGTTCCCGCGTGGCAGAGCGCGCAGATGCTGGTGCCCTGGGCGGGGGTCTGGTGTTCGGGGGCGGGAGGGGCGCTGGGGGTGGTGGGAGGCGGATTCGCGGGGGCTGCCGGTTCGGTGTGGCTCGGGGTGCCCGCCGGTCCCGGAGTTCCGCCCGGTCCTTCCGGTACGCCCGGTCCTTCCGGTGCCCCCGGTCCTTCCGGTGCCCCCGGTCCAACCGGTCCCTCCGGTCCAGCCGGGCCGCCCAGTCCGCCCATCCCGCCCGTTCCGCCCGGACCAGCCGTCCCTGGCGTTCCGGCCGGTTCCGTCGGGTATGCCGGTTCTCCGGGCGGCGTTCCGGGGCCCGTCGGGCCGGGCTCCGCGCCGGCGCCGCTCGCGTGTGCGGGGCGGTCCGCCGCCTCGGCGGTGAGGTCGTAACCGATGACGCGGGGGTCCGGTGCGCCACCGTGACCGCCCACCGGCGGAACGCTCGCCTCCGCATGAGGCGCCCGGGGCTGCGCGTCGGCCTGCGCAGGGGCTTGAACGCCTGCCTGTGCGTGCGTCCGCACGCCGGTCTGCGCGTACGTCTGCGGCCCGCTCGGCGCGTGACCCGGCGGGGACGGCGGAGGTACCGGCGCGTGCGGGACGTGCGCCGAGCCGTTCGCGTGGGAGGCGTTCGTGGCGTACGTGGGCCCGCTGTCGTGCCGGGCTTCCGTGCCGTACGGGGAGGGGCTGCCGTACGACGGGACCGGTGCGGGCGCGGCGAGCGGCGCGGGCGGCGTCGCCTGCCCCGGTACGGTCACCGGCTGGGACGGCGGAGCCTGCCCGGGCGCCGGCTGCGGCACGGGCGCTGAGGGCGGAGCGAACGATGGCGGCGGCGAAACGGACGATGGCGGCGAAATGGGCGGCGAAGCCGAAACGGACGGCATCGAGGGAGCCTGCCCTGGCGCCGCGCCGTGCCCCGACACCTGCCCCGACGCCCCTCCCGCTCCCGGCATCAGGAACGACGCGGGCAGGGCCACGGGCCCCGGCGGGGCCCCGGCGCCGGGTGCGGGGGGCGCCGTGTCGCCCAGCGGGACCGTGGGGCGGTCGCCGGTCCCGCCCGGCCCGCCGGGGGCCACGACGTCGGCGCCGCAGAACCCGCAGTAGTTGTCCCCCGGTTCGAGCGGCTCACTGCAGCTCGCACACCGGAACGGCCCTGTCACACCCATGTCACACCCACGTCCTGGGGCGGAAGCGGTTGGCCCGTTCCACCAGCTCGATCCTTTCCTCGCCGCGCTGCGCCAGCCGGGCGAGCAGTCTGAACGACCGCTCGAGGCCGAAGCGCAGGCCGCGTTCGTCCAGTGCGCTGCCGAGCAGACCGGGCCGGGCGGCGGCGCCGGAGCCGGGGGCCCCGGACGGCAATGTACGCCCCCGCTGCTCGGCACCGTGGCTACCGGAGAGTACCCAGTCCAGGGCACAGCCCAGCACCTCGGTCGTCAGTTGTTCGCGGCGCTCCGCGTCCAGTCCGGAGTCCGCCAACTGCTCGACCTGCCCGGCCGCCGCCCGCAGATCCTCCAGCAGCGCGCCATGGGCGGGACGTTGCCGCAGCCGGGCCCGGATCGCCGCGATGCGCGCCGCAGTGTAGTGAATGGATGATTCCGGTACGGATTCCAGGGCGGCCACCGCGCCGGCCCGGTCACCGGCCGCGAGCCGCACCCGGGCCAGTCCGAACGCCGCGCTGACGTAACTGTGGTCGGTGGCCCACACCAGCCGGTAGTACTCGGCCGCGTTGTCGAGCTGTCCCAGCACCTCGGCGCAGATGGCGAGCGCCAGCTTCGGCGCGGGCTCGCCGGGGAAGGCGTCGTACATCGCGTCGAAGGACAGGGCCGCCGTCTCGTGGTCGCCGTTCGTCAGCGCCACCAGGCCGCGGTACCAGACCACCCGCCAGTCCTCGTCCCAGCCCTGGTCGGGCTGCGCCTCCATGGCGCGCAGCTCGCTCAGGGCCGCCGCGCCGTCGCCCCTCTCCAGATGGGCCCGCAGTCTGCGCAGCCGGGTTTCCATCGTGTCGGCGGGGGCCGCGCGCAGCGCACTGATCAGCTCGGCGGGGGCGGCGGCCAGCAAACCGGCCAGGAAGCCCGCGTTCGGGTCGGCCGGGTCGACACGCGGTACGGGCAGGGCGAGTACGGCGAGGCCGGTGTCGAGCGGCCGGAGCGCGGGCGCGCCGCGGGCCCCGCCGGCCGTCGCGGCCGCCGGTCCGGCGCCGCCGGTCATCGTCTGCGGGCCGGTGGCCGAGGTGACTTCGTAGGCGACCTGGGCGGGGACGGCAGGCTGCGTGGCCTTGCCGGCCGGCGGCGTGACCGGCCCGCCCGTACCGCCGACGGCCCCCGGCCCGCCCGTACCGCCGCTGGTCCCGTCAGGCCCTCTGACCCCACCAGCCCCTCCGGTCCCACCCGGCGCTCCGATGCCGGTGGCCGGGCCGACCACCGCGTAGCCCGAGCCCGAGCCCCGCCTCTTCCGTCCCGCCCACCACCCCTTCTGTACGGCCCGGCGCGGCCCGGCCGCCACCGCGCGAGCGCCCAGCAGCGACGTGTCCCCCTCCGCGCGCGCCACCACGTCCGTGTCCACGACGCGCAGTTCCGGCCCGAACAGCGTGGAGAGCGCGGGCCGCTGCTCACCTGCCCGGAGCGCCATCACTTCCCGCAGCACCCCGGTGAGCTGCTCGGCCATCACCTCCGCCGACGAGAACCGCCGCGCCGGGTCCGGGTCGGTGGCCCGCACCAGCAGGCGGTAGAAGGACTCGTACGTACGGAAGACCTCGATGTGGTCGGGGTCGGGCAGCGAGTCCACGAAGACGTTCGTGTAGCCCTGGAAGTCGAAGGTGAGCACGGCGAGGGTGCGGGCGACCGTGTAGAGGTCGGAGGCGACGGACGGGCCCAACGCGGCGACCTCGGGCGCCTGGTAGCCGATCGTGCCGTAGATCGCGCTCTCGTCGTCGTCCATCCGGCGGACCGCGCCCATGTCGATCAGCTTGAGCTGGTCGCGCTGCTGGATGGCGTTGTCCACCTTGAAGTCGCAGTACAGGAGGTTGCGGCTGTGCAGGTGGCCGAGCGCCTCCAGGGCTTCGATGCCGTACGCGCAGGCCTGCTCGACCGGCAGCGGATCGCGGCGCCCGTTCGCCGTACGCCGCTCGTTGGCGATGTCCTTGAGGGACTTGCCGCCGACGTACTCCATGACGATGTAGCCGTCCAGGCTGCCGGTCGTGCGGTCCAGGTGCTCGACGAAGTTGTAGATGCGGACGATGTTGGAGTGCTCGATCTCGGCGAGGAAGCGGCGCTCGGAGGCGGCCACCGCCAGCGCCTCCTCGTCGCCGGTGTCCAGCAGGCCCTTGAGCACCACCCAGCGGTCGGAGACCGCGCGGTCGATCGCCAGGTAGATCCAGCCCAGGCCGCCGTGCGCCAGGCAGCCGACGACCTCGTAGCTGCCGTGCACCACGTCGCCGGGGCGCAGCTTGGGCACAAAGCTGTACGGGTGGCCGCACTTGGTGCAGAAACCTTCCGTACGGCCCGGGCGGTCACCACGCGCCCGGCCCACCGGGGCGCCGCAGTCACCGCGACTGCAGAACCGCTTGCGCTCGGGGACCTCCGGGTTCTCCAGGACGGCCGTCCGCGGGTCGGGACGCGGCACCTCCGGCACCGTCACCAGCCCGGCGCCCAGCCGCCCGCGGGATGGCCCCGAGCCGCTACCGGTGCCGCGGCCGGAGCTGCGTACCGACACGGACATCGAACGGGTCGAGGCGCCCGGCAGGGACCGGGAGAGGCGGCCGGGTACGGAGCGCCGCGACGTCGAGGAACGGGCGGAGGCGGAAGTACGCCCACCGGCGGACGTCACGGACCCGGAACCACGCCCTCCCGCCGCCCCGGACCCGCCGGACCCCTTGGGGCCACCGGATCCGCCAGGCCCCCCGGACCCGCCAGGCCCCCCGGACCCGGCAGAGCCGCCGGACCCGGCAGAGCCGCCAGGCCCCCCGGGTCTGCCAGCCCCAACAGTCACTCCCACCCCCTCAACCCCACCCTCCTCACCAAGCCGCGTCGCCCGCCGCCGCGCCGCCGTGACTCCCGTGGGTGGTGAGCCGACCATCCCCTCCGGTGACACGACCGGGGCCAGGCCGCAGGTGTCGCAGTAGATTTCGCCGCCGCCCACGTCCTCGTACGTGCCGGGGCACTCGCGACGCTGGCACGGGGCGCCGCCGGTCCGCTGCTCGCTCATGTTCCCCCCTGTGGTCCGTCCGCCGGTCCTCGGTCCGGCCCCGGTGGCTGTAGCGCCTCGGCCACCGAGCGCTGGTAGCGCGACACCGCCTGTTCGGCGGCCCGCAGGTCGCACGGGGCGCTCCACAGCATGCGCCGCGCGAGGTCGTAGCGCTCCATCAGCAGCGGGTCCTCGGCCAGGCCGTGCCGCGCGGCCTTGGCCTTGTAGGCGTCCAGGCGGCCGCGCAATTCGGCCCGTACGGCCAGGGGGGCCGTGACCGCCGTCAACGACGCGCGGGCACGGTGCAGTTCGTCCTCGGCGCGCTGTTCCAGGCTGTCGAGCAGGGGGGAGAGGCGGTGCCACTGGGCGTGGCGGCGGTACTCGGCGGCGGTGGAGAGCTGCTCGTGCAGCGCCGTGGGCGGGCCGCTGACGGCGGGCACCTCGGACGCGGCGATCTTCGCGAGCACCTCGCCGCGGGCCTGCCGCGCCTCGGTGAGCGTCCGGTCCGCCCGGGAGAGCACGTCGCGCACCTGCATCAGCCGGCGCTCGGCGTCCTGCCGTACGTCCAGGACCGCCTCGATCTCCCGCCGGGCGTCCTCCAGGGCGAGCGCCGCGCGGTCGTAGCGGGCGGTGTCCGGGCGGCCGCCGCCGGGCGCCGCGCTGCGGTCGGCGTCCGGCACCCAGAACGCCAGGGGATCGGACACCACCTGGGCGCGCAACTGAGTCAGCTCGTACGTGATGCGCTCCAGGTCGTCACCGGCCGGGTGCTCCCCGGGGCGTACGCCGACCGACCGGGCCAGGGACAGCGTGCGGCGCAGTTCGGCGGCGAGCAGGTCTATCCGTGCGGGCAGCGCGGACCATACGGCGTCGGCGGAGACGATGACGTCCAGGGCCGCCGCGTACCGGCCGTTCATCCGCTCGACCAGCTCGTCCAGGCTGAACTGTTCGCTCAGCCGGGCGGGCCCGCCGCCGGCCTGCGGCGAGCCGCCGCCGGTGACCGCGCCGGAGACGGTGACGCGGGTGCCGCGGAGCAGCTCGGTCAGTTCGGCGAGGTCGTCGGGGGACGGCCAGCGGCGGCGGGCGCGTAGTTCGCGGGCGGTGGTGAGCGCTTTGGCGTACGCGTCGAAGTGCGCCCACAGGACGGTGATGGACTGTTCGGTGGCGGCCCAGCGGTCCTTGGTGAGGCCGGTGAGTTCGGCGCCCTCCAGGAGCCTGCGGCCCGCGTGGTCCTGCAGGGCGAGCAGCGACGTCTCGATCGCCTCGTACTCGGCAGCGAGCCGGCCCAGGGCGCGGTCCACCTCCTCCCGGCTCAGCACCGGGTCTTGGGACTTCCCCGGGGATCCGGGGAAGGGTCCAGGGGCCCCCATCGATCACCTCTCCAGAGTGCGTGTGGTGCGCGGCGTTCGTGACGGCCATGACGGTCGTCGCGGCGGTTGCGTACGGCGGTACGGGACGGGCGCCTTCGTGCGGTCCTGCTGCCCGGAGCCCTGTTGCCCGGGGTCCTGCTGCGTGCGGTGCTGCCGGGCGGTGGCACCGCACGCTGCTGCCGGGCGGTGGCGCCCCGTGTCGGTGCCCCGTGGCGCCGCCGTGCGGTGGCGGTGCCGCACGGCGGCGTGGCCGCGCCCCCGGCGGCGCCTTCGCGCCGGCGCCGGTCCTCGTGCCTCCCCTCTCTCCGTCCCCGCGCCCGCGGTGTTCCTTCCATGGTGACGCGACCGGCGGGCGAACGCCGGTCCACGACGGGCCGCCCGGCCCCGCCCTGTGCCGCCCGGTGTGCGGTGCGGCGCCCGGCCCCCGCACGGATCAGTCGCTGTACTGGGGCTCGGGCGCCTTGGTTATGCCGGGCAGGTCCGCCTGGAGCCACTTGGCGTAGGCGGCCATCCACCGGCTTCCGCTGCCGCCGGCGCGGTAGTCCTCCAACACCTTGTTGACCCGCCGCACCAGGTCGGTGTCGGCGCGGTTGACCGCGACGCCGTACGGCTCGTCGGTGAACGGCTTCCCCTTGAGCTGCACCGTCGGGTCCTGTGCGGCCTGTGCCGCGGCCAGCGCGTTGTCCGTCACCACCGCGTCGGCCTCGCCGAGCTGGAGGCGCACCAGGCAGTCGAGCTGGTTCGGCACGGTCACGACCTCGGCACCGTGCCGTTCCTCGGCCAGCCGGGCCTCGCCCGTGGAACCGGCCGCCGTACAGACGCGTTTGCCCTTCAGGGAGTCGTCGAAGGCGGTGATCGTGGAGTTCCTGGGCGCGAGGACCTGCTGCCCGCCCTGGAAGTACGCGGTGGAGAAGGCGACCTGGCGTTTGCGGGCGCAGTTGATGGTCATGGTCCGTACGACCAGGTCGACGGCGCGCTTCTGGAGGGCGGGGATGCGCTGGTTGGTGGGAATCGCGCGGAACGTGATCTTCGGGTCGGGCCCGAGGATGTCCTCGGCGATCGCCCGCACCAGCTCGATGTCGAAGCCCTCCAGGTCGCCGGTGGCCGGGTTGCGGTAGCCCCAGCGGTAGGTGTTCTGGTCGACGCCGACGATCAGCCGGCCGCGGGCCTTGATCCGGTCCACCGCGGGGCCGTCGTCCGGCGAGGGACGCAGGCTCGCGGCGGCGTTCTCCGGCGTGCAGTCCGCCGCCGTGGCGTCAGCCCGCGCGGTGCCCGTCCCGTGCGGTACGGGGCGGGGCGCCGGGGCGCCGCTGCCGAGCACCGGGACGAGGACGGCGGCCGTCGCCGCCATCACGCACACCCCCGCCGCCACCGGTGCCAGCGCGGCCCGGAGGTTGCGCAGGCCCCTCGCGCGCATCGTCATGTCGCCATCACCAGGCCTCATCACCGGTACTCCGAAAGCCTGCGCCCGATGCCCAGCACCGCGGCCGTCGCCCCCAGGACGGCCAGCACCACGGCCCCGGCCGCCAGCCCGTCCAGGGCCCCGCGCCCGTCGTCGGCGGCCCGCCGGAACTCCCGCTGCTCATGGGCCAGGGCCTGGGCCAGCCGGCTGTCCACCCGGTCGAAGGACCGGCCGGTCGCCACTTCGCCGCCGATCACCTTGGCCAGCGCCCGGTCGTAGTCGCCCTGGTCGTCGGCGGCGCGGGCCTCGGCGTGCCGAGCCTGCCACTGCCGTACGGTCTCGACCGCCTCCTGGACGGGCCGCCGGCCGCTGTCGTCGTCCGCGAGCGCGAGGGCCGTGCCCAGACTGCTGTCCGCCGTGGCGGCGCCGGTCCGGCCCGGGCCCGCCAGGTCCTTCATGCCGGAGCGGTAGCCGGCCTCGTAGAAGTCCTGTTGGTCCTTGGTCACCACGGCGCCGCGTGCGACGAGGGTCAGGTTCTCGTCGCCGCGGGCCTGGAGGGCGTCGATACGCGCCTCGTTGAGCACCTTCAGGGACCTGGCCCCGTTCTCGTACGACGTGTTCATGCCCGAGCGGGCCACGAGGTGGCCGGCCACCAGCCACAGCAGGACGACGGCCGAGGCGGTCGTGGCGGCCAGCAGGCCGCGGTTGAACACCCGGTTCGTGCGGCGGTAGTTGCGGCGCTGGGCCCAGATGAGGGCGCCGAGCGCCAGCACCCCGGCGGAGAGCGCGAGCCATGGCCACGCCTTGGCGGAGTCGTAGTCGTCGCCGAGGCGCGCCGTCTCGGTCACGTACAACCCACGTGCCGCCGGGAGGAGTTCGTCGCGCATCTGCGCGTTGGCGTAGCGCAGGTAGGCGCCGCCCAGGGGGAGACCCTGCCGGTTGTTCGTACGGGCCGTCTCGATCAGGCCCGTGTACCGGGGGAGAAGGCTGTTGAGCTGCCCTATCCGGCGGGCCGCGGCATCCGAACCACCGGCGTTGGACGAGGCTTTGGCCAGCAGCCGGGCGGCCGTCGCGATGTCGTTTTCGTACCGGTCGCGGGTGGCCTGGGTCTCCTTGCCGCCCGCGAGGAAGCCGGCGGCGGCGGTGGTGTCGGCGTCGGCGAGCGAGCGGTAGATGTCCGCGGCGTCCGCGGTCAGCGGCTGGCTGCGCGCCACGACGTCGCGCGCGGCGGCGGACCGGTCGGCGACCTCCCAGGCCGTGGCGGCGCCGAACGCGAGGACCAGGAAAGCCAGTACGGCGCCGATGATCCGCAGCCGCCCCGGCTCGGTCGTGGCGGCGGTCCGGAGCTGGTCCACCCCGTCGGCCCATGCCGTACGCCGCCGGGCGGTGGGGCCCGTACCGCCGGGGGAAGCGGCACTGCCGGCGGAGTCCGGGCCCGCGGGGGAGACGGCAGCGGGACCGGAGGCGCGGCCGGTCGGCGACGGCGGCGCAGTGCCGGTCGGCGGCTTGGACACGGAACCTCCCCCTGGTCGCGGACGGCGGCCCCGGCCCCGTGCGTCGGGCGCACGGGAACAGATGCACGGCCAGCAGTCAGTATGGCCGCAGGGACTGACAACCACACCGTTATTGCCTGGATCATGTGCGGATCGGGCCCCGCCGAATCCTCCCGCCCGGCGGGCGTTTCCGTCTTTCCCCGTCCTCCACGACGCACGGCCCACCGGACGCGGTTCCCGAAATAAGCACGCCTGTACGGGTTTCCGGCATACGGTCGGGACGGCGGACCAGCCCGCGCGTCCTCTTCAGGCCCTCAGCTCCCCGCCCCGAACTCCCCCCGCACCCGCACATACGCCTCCGCCCCCGCGCCCGCCCGGTCCAGCGCGTGCAAGGCGGCCCCCAGCACCGGCGGCGCCGTCACCACGCTCGGCTCCGCCTTGGGGGCGCGCTCCGCCAGCAGGCGGATGAGCTGATCGTGCAGGAGCGGGTGCCGTGCGGCCAGGACGCCGCCGCCCAGGACCACCGGCGTCGGCTCGTCCAGCAGGTCCAGCCGCTCCAGGGCCACCGACGCCAGCAGCGCGATCTCCTGCGCCTGCCGTGTCACCAGGGCCCGCGCGACCGCGTCACCGGAAGCGGCCACCGCGAACAGCAGCGGCGTCAGCTCGTAGCGGCGCTCGCGCGGTATGCGCCCGAGGTGCAGCGCCTCGATCAGCTCCGGCATGGTGGCCAGTCCGAAGTGGGCGGGTACCGCGCGGGCGAGCGCGCTCGGTTCGCCGCGTCCGTCGTCGGCCCGCGCGGCCCACCACAGGGCCTCTTCGGCCAGGTGTCCGCCGCCGCCCCAGTCGCCGGAGAGCCGCCCGACGGACGGGAACCGGGCGGTGCGGCCGCCGTGTCCCAGGCCCGCGCAGTTGATGCCGGCGCCGCACACCACCGCGACACCGACCGGATCACCGCGGTCCGGGAGCCCGGCGCGCAGCAGCGCGAAGGTGTCGTTGCCGACGGTGACCGTGCGGGCCCAGCCGTACGAGGTGATCTCCGCGGCCAGTTCGGCCTCCTCGGCGGGCAGGTCGGCGTTGGCCAGGTAGGCCGACACCTGGTCCACCGGGCCGGTGACGCCGGCCCGTTCCCGTACCGCGTCCACCAGTATGGCCAGGTCGCCGACGGCCCGCGCCACGCCGACCACCGGCGGCCGGAAACCGCCGCCGCGGGCCGTCGCCAGCACCGTCCCGTCCGCGCCGACCAGCGCCACGTCGGTCTTGCTGTTGCCCGCGTCGACGGCGAGCGCCGGCCCGTCGCCGCGCGGGCCCGCCAGGGCGGTCACCATACGGGCCTCCGGCCCGGTCACCGCCTCGGCCGGCCCGGACGCCGCCCTGCCGCCTCCGTACGGCAGCTCGCCGTGCCCGGTCACCGTCCCGCCCCCCTCGGTTTCGCTCAGAGCCACGTGAGGTGCTCCCGGTTGTGCGCGATCAGTTCGTCGGTCAGCCGGTCCGCGTACGCGATCTGGCCGATGAGCGGGTGGGCCAGCAGCGCCTCGAAGACCCGGTTCCGGCCGCCCTTGAGGGCCGCTTCCAGGGCGAGGTGCTCGTAGGCCGTGACGTTGGCGATCAGGCCCGAGTACAGCGGTTCCAGCGGCCGTACGGGCAGCGGCTTCGCGCCGCCCGCGTCCACCGTCGCCGGCACCTCGATCACCGCGTCGTCGGGCAGGAACGGGAACGTGCCGTTGTTCAGCGTGTTGACGATCCGCACCTCACCGGTGTCGCCGAGCAGCGCCGAGGTCAGCGCCACGGCCGCCTCCGAGTAGAACGCGCCGCCGCGCTCGGCCAGCAGCTCCGGCTTCTCGTCCAGCTCCGGGTCGCCGTACATCTCCAGGAGCTGCTTCTCGATGGCCGCTACCTCCGCGGCCCGCGACGGCTTGCTGCGCAGCTCCTCCACGACCTCGTCGTGCTGGTAGTAGTAGCGCAGGTAGTACGACGGCACGACGCCGAGCCGGTCCACCAGGGAGCGCGGCATCCGCAGGTCCTCGGCGATGGCCGCGCCGTGCTCGGCGATCAGCCGGGGCAGCACGTCCTCGCCGTCCACCCGTACGGACCGCTCCCACGTGAGGTGGTTCAGCCCGACGTGCTCCAGCTCCACCCGCTCCGGCGCGATGCCGAGCAGCCGCGCGAACTTCCGCTGGAAGCCGATGGCCACGTTGCACAGGCCGACGGCCTTGTGACCGTGCGCGAGCAGGGCCCGGGTGACGATGCCGACGGGGTTGGTGAAGTCCACGATCCACGCGTCGGGGTTCCGGCGGCGGATGCGTTCCGCGATGTCCAGGACGACCGGCACGGTGCGCAGCGCCTTGGCGAGGCCGCCCGCACCGGTGGTCTCCTGTCCGACGCAGCCGCACTCCAGGGGCCAGGTCTCGTCCTGGTTGCGGGCCGCCTGCCCGCCGACGCGCAGTTGGAGCAGCACCGCGTCCGCGCCGTCCACTCCGGCGTCGACGTCGGACGTCCACGAGACGCGGCCCGGGTGCCCCTGCCGGGCGAAGATCCGCCGGGCCAGGCCGCCGACCAGGTCCAGCCGGTCGGCCGCCGGGTCGATCAGGACCAGTTCCGCCAGCGGCAGCACATCCCGCAGCCGGGCGAAGCCGTCGACGAGTTCGGGGGTGTAGGTCGAGCCTCCGCCGACCACGGCGATCTTGAGGCGGGGGTGCGGGGGCGTTCCCCCGTCGGACGGCAGCATGAATCGATCAGCCCTTCACTCCGGTGAGCGTGACGCCTTCGACGAAGGCTTTCTGTGCGAAGAAGAAGACGATGATGACGGGGGCCATGACGAGCAGCGTCGCGGCCATGGTCAGGTTCCAGTTGACGTTGTGCGCGCTCTTGAACGATTCGAGTCCGTAACTCAACGTCCAGGCGGCGGGATTCTGCGCGGCGTAGATCTGCGGCCCGAAATAGTCGTTCCAGCAGTAGAAGAACTGGAACAGCGCGACGGCCGCGATGCCCGGCTTCGCCATCGGCACGACGATGCGCAGGACGGTACGGACCTCACCGCAGCCGTCCACCTTCGCCGACTCCAGATACTCCTGCGGAATGGTCAGCAGGAACTGCCGCAGCAGGAAGATGGAGTACGCGTCACCGAACGCCATCGGGAGCAGCAGCGGCCACAGCGAACCGGACAGGTGCAGTTGCTGCGCCCACACCAGATACATGGGAATCACGATCACCTGCGGCGGCAGCATCATCGTGGAAATCACCAGGACGATCGCCGTACGCCGCCCCCGGAAACGGAACTTGGCGAGCGCGTACGCCACCGGGATCGCCGAGCAGACCGTGAACAGCGTGCCCAGGCCCGCGTACATCAGCGAGTTCTTCCACCAGTCCAGGAAACCCGGTGTGCTGAAGACCGTCGCGTAGTTGGACCAGTTCCATTCGTGCGGCCACAGTGTGCCGCTCATCGCCTGGTCGTCGCTCATGACGGAGGTCAGGAAGACGAACACGAACGGCAGGACGAAGAACAGCGCGGCGGCAACGGCGACGGCGTGCACGGCTATCCAGTGCAGCAGCCGCTTGCGGCGGGCGCGGGCCGCGGCGGGGCCCCGGTCGGTGGAGCCGGTACGGGCCGGCGCGCCGCCCGCCCTCAGGGTCGTCGTGGTCATGTTCAGTCCTCCGCCGGGAGCAGGCCGGCGCGCTTGCGCATCAGCAGGGTGGTGACGGCCATGGCGATCACGAAGAGCACGAGCGAGAGCACGCACGCGGCGCCCGTGTTGAAGTTCTGGAAGCCGAGCGAGTAGACGAGCTGCGGCACGGTGAGGGTGGAGTGGTCCGGGTAGCCGGGCTGGATGACCGTGCCGGGGCCGATGGTCACGCCGGAGGCCAGCTTTCCGGCGACCAGCGCCTGCGTGTAGTACTGCATGGTCTGCACGACCCCGGTGACCACCGCGAACATCACGATCGGCGTGATGGACGGCCAGGTCACGTACCGGAACGTGGCCCAGGCACCGGCGCCGTCCAGCTCGGCCGCCTCGTACTGCTCCTTCGGCACGTCCAGCAGCGCCGCCATGAAGATCACCATCAGGTCGCCGATGCCCCACAGGGAGAGCAGGACCAGCGACGGCTTCGCCCAGGCCGCGTCGTTGAACCACTCGGGCGCCGGGATGCCGACGGCCTCCAGGAGCCCGTTGACCGGGCCGGTGCCGGGGTTCAGCAGAAAGACGAAGGCGACCGTCGCCGCGACCGGCGGGGCGAGGTACGGCAGGTAGAAGGCCGTACGGAAGAGGCCCACCCCCGACTTGATCTTGGTGACGAGCATCCCGACGCCGAGGCCGAAGACCACGCGCAGCGCGACCATCACCACGACCAGCCACAGCGTGTTCCACAGCGCCGGACCGAACAGCGGCATCTGGGTGAAGACGTACTTCCAGTTCCGCAGACCGACGAACGACGGCTGCTGGATCTGGTTGTAGTGCATGAACGAGAAATAGACGGTGGCGATGAGCGGATAGCCGAAGAAGACGCTGAAACCGACCAGCCAAGGGGAGAGGAAACCGAGCGTACGCAGCCGTCGGCGGGTGTGCTTACGACGCAGCGCGGGGGATTTCGGGCGCCGCGCGGCGGCCGCCGGACGCTCGGGGGATTCGACGAAGGACATGGCGGGGCTCCGTCAGTTCACGGACTGGAGATTGTCGGCGTCTATCTGGGCATCGAGGTCACGCAGGCCCTTGTCGAGATCGGGCACTTTCCCGGCCTCGACGTCGTACGAGAAGTCCTGGAGCGCCACCACGTACTGCCCGCCGTTGACGGACGGCGGCAGCGCCGTACTGTGCGGATTGCGCGCGATGCCGAGGAAGGTGCGGAACGACGGATCGGCGTCCAGCTCCGGCGACTTGAGTGCGGCGATGGTGGACGGCACATTGTGGATGGCATTGGCGAACCGCACCACCTGATCCGTGTCCATCGTCAGGAACCGCACCAGCTCCCACGCGGCGTTCTGGTGCTTGCTGCTGTGCGCGATTCCCGCGACCGTGCCGGTCAGAAATCCCCGCCCGTAGGTGTTCGGCTGGTCGTCCGGCACCGGCAGCGGCGCCGTCCCCCAAGCGAATGCGGCCTTCGCGTCCTTCAGCATCAGGCCGCGCCATTCGCCGTCCAGATGCATCGCCGCCTTCTGCGCCATGAAGGAACTCTGCGACGACATCTCGTCACCGAACGTCGTACGGAACTTCTCCAGCGCGGCATAACCGCCCTGCGCGTCGATCAGCTCCCGCTGTGTGGCGAAGAACCGCTTGCTGCGCGGGTCCTTCGCCAGCCGCGCCTTGCCCTTGCCGTCGAAATAGGTCGGCCCCCACTGCGCGAACAGCCGGTCCGGACTGTTCTGATACAGCCGGAAGTTGGGCACGAAACCGACGCGCTCGTACGACCCGTCCGGCTTCCGCTTGGTCAGCTTGGCCGCGGTCCGCTTGAACTCGGACATGGTGCGCGGCGGCCGCTCGATACCGGCCTCCTTGAACGCGTCCTTGTTGTAGTACAGCCCGTAGGCGTCCGCCAGCAACGGCAGAGCGCACTGATTCCCCTGATACCGCGTGTAATCGAGGAGCGTCTTGGGGAACACCTTCGCCTTGTCCACCCCCGCCCTCTTCATGAAGGGGTCGAGGTTCACCCACATACCGGACGAGCAGTACTGCCCCACGTTGTTGGTGGTGAACGACGACACCACGTCCGGAGCGTCGTCCCCACCGGCGCGCAGCGCCTGGTTCACGGTCGCGTCGGTGACGTTGTTGACCGTCTTCACCGTGATGTTCGGATGCAGCTTCTCGAAGCGGGCGATGCTGTCGTCGATCGCCTTCACTTCGGACGGATTGGACCAGCCGTGCCAGAACTTCAGCGTGACGGGCCGAGTGGGATCGTCGCGATCGCTGCCGACGCTCGGATTGGCACAGCCCGAAAGAATCAGACCGGCTCCGGCGAGCGCCGCCGACAGGCAGATGCGCATACGCGGACGCATGGCGGACTTCCTTTACGGCAGGGGTGATGACAGGAGGTGATGCGAGTGGTGAGGCGAGCGGGGCGGGTGGCGGTTTTGCCGCCGGAGTGCCCGGCGGGTGGGGAGCCGTTCCGGCTCCCGGCGTTTTCGGCGTCCCCGGGGCCTTCCCGGCTCCCGGCGTTCCCGGCCGCGCGGCCGCGGCGGCCGCCGGGTGATCGGACCACGGGAGCTACGCGCGCCATGGGTGCCGCGGGTACTGCGGGTACTGCGGGTACTGTGTGGATTACGGGCGCCACGGGCCCTACGCCCGCAACGGGCGGCCCTGAGCGCCACACGGACGCCACGGATCCGCTGCGCCGCCCCATCAGGCCGTGTCGAACACGGTGTCACGCGCCTCGGCGAGCGCCGTTCGCAGCGCGCCGATAAGAATCGGATTCCCCTCGATATTGCTGAGCCGAAGCTCCGGCCGGGGCAGCGCGAGCCCGGTGAATTCCCCCTCGACCAGCTCCCGCAGCGACTCCCCGCCCGCCTGGGCCACCTCGCCGGACAGCACCACCAGCCGGGGGTCCACGACCGCGACCACCGCGGCCAGCCCGGTCGCCAAGCGCCGCGCGACCTCGGCCCGCACGCCGCTGTCGGCCAGCGCCTCACCAACCGTACGGGCGTCCGGCACCCCGTACTCCCGCGCCAGCTCCACCACACTCGGCGACCCGACGAGCCGCTGGAAGCCGCCGCCGGCGTCCGGCCGGGCCGCGCTGCGGTCGCCGTCCCGCGCGAGCGGCGCGTCCGGCAGCGGCATGTAGCCGATCTCGCCCGCACCCCCCGTGGCGCCGCGCAGCACCTGCCCGCCGAGCACGATGGCGGCGCCGACCCCTTCATCGACCCACACCAGCACGAAGTCGTCGAAGTCCTGTGCGGCCCCGTCGTGTTGCTCGGCGACAGCCGCCAGATTCACATCGTTCTCGATGACAATCGGCACGCCCAGCACCCCGGCCAGCTCTTCCCTGAGCGTCCGCGACTGCCACCCGGGCAGGTGCGGCGCGTACCGCAGCACACCGGTCCGCGGGTCGAGCGCGCCCGGGGTGCCGATCACCGCGCCGTGCAGCCGCTCCCGCGCCAGCCCGGCCTTGGCCAGCGCTCCCTCCACGGCCGACGCCACGAGCTGCGCTGTCCTGCGCGGCGCGGCTTCCTCCACGGCGTCCGTGCCGACCCGCTCCGCACCGAGCACCTGCCCGGTGACATCGGCGACCGCGGCGGTGATCCCGCCCTGGTCGACGGCGAGCGCGGCCACGTACGCGGCGTCCGGATCGACCTCGTACAACTGGGCGTTCGGTCCCGGCCGCCCGGTCACGTTGCCCGTGGCCCGCACCAGCCCGGCGGCCTCCAGCCGTGTCAGCAACTGCGAAGCGGTGGGCTTGGACAGCCCGGTCAGCTCGCCGATCTGCGTACGCGTCAACGGCCCCTGCGCCACGAGCAGGTCGAGTGCGGCCCGGTCGTTCATGGCCCGCAACACCCGTGGCGTCCCGGGAGTTCCCTGCCCGCCCTGCCCTCCGGCCATGAAGCCCGCCCCGCCTCTCGCTGCGCGATCTGTTAGGAAAGTTTCCAATCGATGCACAGGAACGTAAGCGCCGCGTCAGCGCGCCGTCAATGGGTCTGGACCACTGAGTTCGGGCACTCCCCGGAAGACACCTGCCGGGCGTCACATACCGGGAGACGCATGGCCGCAGACGCGTACCGGGACTACATCGTCCCGATCGTCCCGGAGGCCGTGCCGGACCGCATCAGCACCTCCCGGAGCAGTCGAATCCGGGCGGCCTTCCTCACAGCCCCGAAGGTGGACCGTTACTGAGCCCCTCCAGCACCTTGTCCAACGTCACCGGTACCTCCCGCACCCGTACCCCCGTCGCGTGCCGGACCGCGTTGACGACGGCCGCGGCGGTCCCCGTGATGCCGATTTCGCCGATGCCCTTGGCGCCCAAGGGGTTGACGTAGGGGTCGTCCTCGTCGATCCAGTGGGCCTCGATGCGGTGCACGTCGGCGTTGGCCGTGATGTGGTAGTTCGCCAGGTCGTGGTTGACGAGGAGGCCGTAGCGGGGGTCCGTCACGGTTTCCTCGTGCAGGGCCATGGACAGGCCCATCGTCATGCCGCCGACCAACTGGGAGCGCGCGGTGCGCGGGTTGATGACGCGGCCGGCGGCGAAGACGCCGAGGAGGCGGGGGACCCGGATCTCGCCGGTGTCGGCGTCCACGCGCACCTCGGCGAACTGGGCACCGAAGGCGTGCATCGCGAAGCGTTCGGCGTGCGGGTTCGCGGGCGTTGCGGACTGGGCGTGATCGCCGGGCGCCGGGTCGTGCCCGTGGCGCTCACGGAACGTCCGTGCCGCCGCCACGATCGCCGAACCCCACATCGCCGTCCCCGAGGACCCGCCGGCGACGGTCGCCTTCGGGAGGGCGGTGTCCCCGATGCGCAGTTCGACGCGGCCGAGGGGGACGTCCAGCGCGTCGGCGGCGATCTGGGCCAGTACGGTCCAGGCGCCGGTGCCCAGGTCCGCGGCGCCGATGTCGACCCGGTAGCGGCCGTCGTCCCGGTACTGGACCGCGGCGACCGAGCCGGGCAGCCGGTTGACCGGGTAGGCCGAGGAGGCGACGCCCGTACCGATCAGCCAGCGGCCGTCCCGCCGCACGCCCGGCCGCGGGTCGCGGTCCTGCCAGCCGAAGCGGCGCGCGCCTTCGCGCAGGCAGGCGACCAGGTTGCGGCTGGAGAACGGTTTGCCGGACTCCGGGTCCACCGGCGCGTCGTTGCGTACCCGCACCTCGACCGGGTCCAGGCCGAGGCGTTCGGCGAGTTCGTCCATCGCCACCTCGGGCCCGAACATGCCGGGGCACTCGCCGGGTGCCCGCATCCAGGACGGCACCGGCACGTCCAGGGCGGCCAGGCGGTGGGTGGTCTTCCGGTGCGGCGCCGCGTACATGGTCCGGGTCGGGTTGGCGGACTGCTCGGCGAACTCCTTGATGCGCGAGGTCTGCTCGACGGCGTCCATGCCGATGCCGGTCAGCCGCCCGTCGGCGCCGGCCGCGAGCCGGACCCGCTGGTGGGTGGGGGTGCGGTAGCCGACGAGGGTGAACATCTGCTGCCGGGTCAGCGCGAACTTCACCGGCCGTCCGGGCACCGCCCGCGCGGCCAGCGCGGCGAGCACCGAGTGGGCGTGCGGCTCGCCCTTCGAACCGAAGCCGCCGCCGACGTACGGGCAGATCATGTGGACCCGGGCCCGGTCGAGGCCGAACACCTCGGCCAGGGTGTCGCGGTGCCCGTGCACGCTCTGGCTGGAGTCGTACAGCGTCAGCTCGTCGCCCTGCCACACGGCGATCGTGGCGTGCGGCTCCATCGGGTTGCAGTGGGTCATCGCGGTCAGGTACGTCTCGTCCAGCGCCACCGCGCCCGGGTCGGCCAGGGCAGCCTCCATGGCCGCGTCCAGGTCGCCCAGCTCGCTGTCCGCGTCGGAGCCGCCGTTGGCCGACTCCGGTGGGTACAGCTCGCATTCGTCCGGTTTCAGTTCGGACGAGTGCGGTTCCTGGTCGTACGAGATCCGTACGAGTGCGGCCGCTTCCCGCGCCACCTCCGGCGTCTCGGCGACCACCGCGCCCACGATCTGCCCCCGGAACGCCACCTCGGGCTCCTGGAGGATCGCCAGCTCCGCGTCGTCGGTGGAGGCCAGCCGCTCGGCGTTCTCGTACGTCAGTACGGTGATGACGCCGTCCTCCCGGCGCGCGGCCTCGGTGTCGACGGCCGTGATGCGGCCACGGGGCACGGAGGACAGCACGGCGTGCGCGTAGCAGGGACGTTCCATCGGGTGCTCGAAGGCATACGTGGCCCGGCCGAGCACCTTGTCGCGGGCGTCGGAACGCTCCTGGTCGGCGCCGACGGCTGGGGGGCGCGCCGGGCCGCCGGGCGGAGTGTTCCCGGCCGGGCTCGCGGCCCGGTCCTCGGACGTACTTGTCATCGTGCTTCCTCCAAGCCGCCCGGCGTCTGCGGCACGAGGTCGCGGACGACGGCGACCAGCGTGTTGTGCACGAGCGGGACCTTGAACGCGTTGTCCCGCAGCGGATGCGCGTCCGCCGTCTCGGCGTCGGCGGCCGTACGGCAGCTCTCCTCGGTGGCCGGCAGCCCGCGCAGGGCCCGCTCGGCGCGCTCGGCCCGCCACGGCTTGTGCGCGATCCCGCCCAGCGCGATACGGGCCTCCCGTACGGTGCGGCCGTCGTCCTCCAGATCGAGCGCCACCGCCACGGAGACCAGCGCGAAGGCGTACGAGGCCCGGTCGCGCACCTTGCGGTAGCGGGAGCGGGCCGTGTACGGCAGCGCGGGCAGCTCCACGGCGGTGATCAGCTCGCCGTGCCGCAGGACGGTGTCGCGATGCGGCGCGTCCCCCGGCAGCCGGTGGAACTCGGTGAGCGGGATCCGGCGCTCACCGTCCGGGCCCAGCGTCACGACCACCGCGTCCAGCGCGGTCATGGCCACCGCCATGTCGGACGGGTGCACGGCCACACAGTGCGAGGAGGCGCCCAGGATGGCGTGATAGCGGGTCCAGCCTTCCAGGGCCGCGCAGCCGGAGCCGGGTTCGCGCTTGTTGCACGGGGCGCCGGGGTCCTGGAAGTAGGCGCAACGGGTGCGCTGGAGGAGGTTGCCGCCGGTGGTCGCGAGGTTGCGGAGCTGTCCCGACGCGCCGGACAGCAGGGCCTGGGAGAGCACCGGGTAGCGCGAACGTACGGCGGGATGCGCGGCCAGGTCGGCGTTCCGTACGTTCGCCCCCACCCGGAGGCCGCCGTCGGCCGGCTCCTCCACCTGGTCCAGGGGCAGCCGGGTGACGTCGACCAGCAGGTCGGGGGAGGTGATACCGAGCTTCAGATGGTCGACGAGGTTGGTGCCGGCGCCCAGGAACGCGGCCCCGGGGTGCGCCGCCACGGCGGCCACGGCCCCGGCGGCGTCGGTGGCGCGCTCGTACCGGAACGGCTTCACCGGTCCGCCCTCTCGGCCTCGGCGGCGGCCGCGACGGCCGGAACGATGTTCACATACGCCCCGCACCGGCACAGATTGCCACTCATCCGCTCGGCGATCTCGTCATGCCCCAGCGCATCCGGCGCGATGCCCCCTTCCGCGCCCACCTCGGTGACCGCACTCGGCCACCCCTGCGCCGCCTCCCGCAGCACGCCCACGGCCGAGCACACCTGGCCCGGCGTGCAGTACCCGCACTGCAACGCGTCGTGGTCCACGAAGGCCTGCTGTACGGGATGCAGTTCGCCGTCCGCACCCAGCCCCTCGGCCGTGGTGATCTCCGCCCCGTCGTACGACACGGCCAGCGCGAGGCAGGTCGTCGCCCGCCGCCCGTCCAGCAGTACGGTGCACGACCCGCACTGCCCGTGGTCGCACCCCTTCTTGGGGCCGGTGATCCCCAGCCGCTCCCGCAACGCGTCGAGCACGGTGGTACGCGTATCCACCGTCACCTCGTACGCCTGGCCGTCGACGCGCAGCCTGATGTCGGTCTCCATGGTCAGCCGAGTCACCCGGAGAAAGGGCGGTAAACGACTGCATACAGGTGACGGGGGAGCGGGGAGGGGCGTGGGTCCTGCCGAAGAGGTCAGCTCCATCGCCCCTTGAAGAACCGTTTACGCTGTGGTCGGCGTCCTCCGGACCGTTACCAGTGTGGACGAGAGTGTTCAACGGGGGGCGTGTTCTGCATGGGTGTGGTGCTGCCGGGGTGGGCGGACGAGGTTCTGGACATCATCGGGGTGTCGTGGCCCAATGTCGATGAGGACGATTACCGCGAGATGGCGACGGCGATGCGGGAGTTCGCCGGGGACATCAGCGATGGCGCGGGTCAGGCGGATCAGGCGGTGCGGGCGCTGGTCTCGTCGGCGGGTGGCGGGCAGGCCGCGGAGGCGCTGAACGCGCACTGGGGGAAGGTCAACGGTACCCATCTGGCGAAGCTGGCGCGGTGTGGGGAACTGGCCGCCGCCGCGCTGGACGGTGTGGCCGTGCTGATCGAGGGGGCCAAGCTCGGTGCGATCGTCCAGCTCGGGATTCTGGCTGCCGAGGTCGTTGCCGCCCAGGCTGCCGCGCCTTTCACCTTCGGCCTGTCCGAGCTGGGTGCTCTGGCCGCCACGCAGGCGACCCGGGTCGTCGTCAAGCGTCTGTTCAAGGAGGTCTGCCGGCAGGTTGCCGAGCAGGTCGTCAGCATTGCTTTGACTCCTGTTGAGGAGGCCCTGGCGGCGATGGTCGGTGATCTGGTCGTCCAGCTCGGCGGCGATGTGCTGGGTGTCAGGGACGGTGTCGACCTGGGGCAGGCCGCCAAGGCGGGCAGGGAAGGTTTCTCCCGGGGCGTGCAGGGCGCGAAGGATGCCGCCGGCAGTTCGATGCGGCTTCTGAGTGCGGGCGGCGGGGGTGGGGGTGGGGTGGGTGGCGGGTCCGGTTCCGGCAGCGGCGGCTTCACGTTCGATCATGACGCCCACGTCAGGGCCGTCACCGGCCTGCAGAGCGCCGGCGGTCACTTCCGTGACACCGCCGGCGGCAAGATCGGCCGTGCCAGGAGCCACCACGGCCGTACCCGCGGCAAGGACGCGATCGCGGACGCGGCCAACACGATGCTCGACAAGGTCATCGACGGCATCGAGGACGCGGTCAAGAAGTCCGCCCGACACCTCGACGACAGCATGACCCGCGGCGTCCAACAGATGGCCAAGAACCACAAGGACAACGACCGGAAACTCTCCGCCCACTTCTCCGGCCTCGGCAAGGGCGGCAAACCGGAACCGAAGGGGCCGAAGGGGGGTGGGGGTGGCGGGGGCGGAGGCGGCCGAGGGGGAGGCCCTCCCGGTGGCGAGGGGGCACCTCACTGGCATGGCAGGAGTGCCGGCGAGATGAGGCACCACCGGAACGATCCGGTCGATGTGAACCACCTGGACGAGTCGGCCCGTATGGAGCGGCTGGAGTACGAATCACGAAAAGTGGCGGACGACGCTCGCGCAGCCGATAACAGCAACACTGTGCCTGGCAAGGATCAGCGCACCAGCGGATGTGCCGGCAGCTTGCTGCACAATGGCGTCATCACGTCCCACACCAGCACGACGCGCCGGAAGCCGGTCCTCAGCCCGCAGGAAGCAAAGCTGATCAAAGAAGGGAAGATGGAGAAGCCGGAACCGCAGACGCGCGCGGCGGCGCATCCGGTCGTCCGGCAGGTCCTCGATGAGATTGAGGCGGACAAACTGGCCAGCGGGGAGCGTCCTGGGGTGGGTCACGGGAATTGTGCCGAGGTGGCGCTGATTTCGGACCGACTGCATCAAATGGATCCGGATGGTACCCGCATTCGCACACCGGAAGATGCGCGGGAAGCCCTGGACGGGAGCATGGTGCACACCCGTCAGATCGGTCAGCAGCGGAATCGAGAAACCGGAGAAATCGAGATCGACCATGGTGATTACAAGGAACCGTGCCGCTCTTGCAGTTCGATGCTTCCCCGGCTGGGCGTCAAGGCTCATCGGTAGTGCGCTCTCGAACGGCAGGAAGGATGGCTTGACATGTTGACCGACTCCGAGCGCCGGGAGGCCGATGCGCTGCTGGCCTCCGCCGGCTGGTACCCGGGGCGCGACGTATCGGATCGGGTGCCGGAACTGGTGCGGTTCGTCGTCGCGGACCTGGCGGCTCAGGCATGCCCGGTATCGCTCTCTGGTGCGGCGGAAGAGTTTCTGAACTCGTACGGCTTCCTCGACGTGGAGTTCCCCTACGATGAGGGTCGTACGGAGCATTTCAATACGTGTGCGAAGTTCTGTGACGACAGGGCTGAGGAGATCCGTGAACTCAGCGAGGGGTTGCAGGCGCCGGTATTTCCGGTCGGCTGGGACAGTATCGAAGGGGGGCTGGCGGTGATCGACCCGTCCGGTCGCTTCTTCTATCTGCATCACACCGGCTTCTACTACTTGGGGTCAGAGATGCGGGAAGCTGTCATCAGGTTGATGAACGGACGCACCGAGCCTGCCGAGGAATATTATGTCTGATCTTGTGCCAGGTACTGCTTCTTCGCTTCTCGTGCAAGGGAGAATCTTCAGTCACACCAATCTGAGCGGTGCGGGTGAGCCGAACCTCCACCCGGCTGTGCGTGAGTTTCTTGAGGCCCTGCCTGTTGAGTTCCAGGATTCATTCACCGGGTACTGCGCCGAATCCGCCCTCATCTCCGATCAGATGTGGGGGATCGACGCCGAACGTCCCGGCCGTGCCCCGATCTCTCTGGACGAGGCTCTTCCGCACTTTGCGGGAGCCGCCATGGTGTCCAAGATGATCCGTGAAGAAGGAGACCCGGACCACGGGCAGCCGACGGCGCCGTGTGCGGCCTGCCGGGCGCTGATCGACCGGCTGGGCATCGATTTCGTCGGTGCCTGACGGTATGAGTGAGCGGACGGATCGCATGGTGCGCAGCGCGCTCGCGGTGCTCGGTGACGCGGGATGGTCGCCGACGCGCGATGCTGGGTCGGCCGCGTTGTTGGCCATGCTGGAGACCGTGAGCACGGTCGGGCCCGGAAGCGGTGTCCCCTGGGAGCCTTTTCCGGCGGCGGAACGAGCGGTGCGCCGATTCCACGGGTTGGATGTGCTTCTGCACGGCCCCGGCCTGGAGTGTGGCCTACGGGCCTTCGTCCTCGATCCCCGCGAGGGACGCTTCGCGTCGGCCACCATGCACCGTTTCGGAGAACGGATCGGCAGCCGTGTCTTCCCGCTCGGATCGCATGGGGACGCGTCCCTGCTCGCCGTGGACGAACAGAGCCGCCTCTTCATGGTCAACCACGGCGGCTGGTGGTACCTCGGTGATTCGGTGCTCGCCGGGCTGGCCGTACTGATCGAGGGGCGGCGGCCGAAACGGGTGGGGGAGGACGGGGCGTGGGAGTCGGTGGAGTCGGACCCTGCGGAGTCGGGACCGGAACCGACAGGGGCCGGTGGCGGTGCGTCGTCGGAGGCCACCCGGACTGAGGGCGTGGCCCCCGGTGCTGAGGTGCGCGCTGTCTTCGGGTGAGGAGCCGCCCCCGGCCCTGGACTGCGGGGCGGGTGCGGTCTGGTGGGGCGGCCGGACGGCCCGGCTACTTGCCCAAGTTCGGCGGCGGTATCGGCGTAGTCGCCAGTGACTGTGGTGAAGTCGGGCTGGCCAGGGCCGATGGGGCGGCTACCGTGGCGGTGGGGTCGGGGGTGGGGGATTCGTCGGGGGTGGTGGGGAGGGGGCGGGGGGCCAGGGTGATGCCGGCGGCGTCGAGGGCCTTCTTGATGCGCCAGCGGAGTTCGCGTTCTATGCCGAGGGCCTTGCCGGGCATGGTCTTGGCGGAGACGCCGATGGTGACGGAGTCGAGGTGGACCTCGCTGAGGCCGAGGACCTCGACGGCCTCCCAGAGCTGTTCGTTCCAGGGTTCGGCCTTGGACATCTCCTCGCCGACGGCCGTGATGAGGGCGCGGGCGCGGTCCAGGTCCTGGTCCGGGGCGATCATGACGTCGACGGTGGCGGTGGACCAGCCCTGACTGAGGTTGCCGATGCGCTTGACCTCGCCGTTGCGGATGTACCAGATGGCGCCGTTGGGGCCGCGCAGCTTGGTGACACGCAGGCCGACCTCGACGACCGTACCGGTGGCCACGCCCGCGTCGATCTCGTCACCGACGCCGTACTGGTCCTCCAGGATCATGAAGACGCCGGAGAGGAAGTCCGTGACGAGGTTGCGTGCGCCGAAGCCGATGGCGACGCCCGCGACGCCGGCGCTGGCCAGCAGCGGGGCCAGATTGATCTTGAGGACGGACAGCACCGTCAGGGCGGCGGTGCCCATGATGACGAAGGACGCGACGCTGCGCAGCACCGAGCCGATGGCCTCGGAGCGCTGGCGGCGGCGTTCGGCGTTGACCAGGAGCCCGCCCAGCGCGGTGCCTTGGGCGGCCGTCGCGGTGCGGTTCATCCGCTCTATGAGTTTGGTGATCGTGCGCCGGATCACATGCCGCAGGATCACGGCGATCACGATGATCAGCGCGATCTGCAGACCGGATGTGAGCCAGGTCGCCCAGTTCTCCTCCACCCATCCGGCGGCGTTGGTGGCCTTCTCCGTGGCGTCGTCGAACGACGCCCGGCGATGCGCGCCGGGCGGCGTGGCGGCTGGGGAAGCGGACCAGAACACAGCAGGAACCTCCGTGTGGGACAGCAGACCCGGGTCGGGACTCACCGTGCCCCGGGCAGACCAACCACACTAACGGGGCAACGGGGGCGGTCCGCGCCGGTGTTCGAGAGTGACCGGACCCATGACGGGTCTGTTTGGGGGGAAGTAAAGGCATGTGGTGGAAAACACCTCGGACCCGTTACCCGGTGATGGTGGCGCCGCGACCAGGCACCGGGGGACACTGTGGAGAGATCGTCCCGGCGCGAGCCACGCGCCGCCGGCGTACAAGGAGGCACCCGTGCCGCATGTCCTGGTCCTCAACGCGTCGTACGAGCCGCTCGGCGTCGTACCGCTCCGCCGCGCGCTCATCCTCGTCCTCAACGAAAAGGCCGTGAGCCTTGAGGAGTCCGGCGCCCTGATGCACAGCGCGACCCGTGTGATGCCCGCTCCCAGTGTGGTCCGCCTCAAGCGTTTCGTGCGGGTGCCCTTTCGCGGCCCCGTCCCGTTGACCCGCCGTGCCCTCTTCGCCCGGGACGGCGGGCGGTGCATGTACTGCGGTGGCGTCGCAACCAGCGTCGACCACGTCGTACCGCGCAGTCGTGGCGGGCAGCACACCTGGGAGAACGTCGTCGCCGCGTGCCGCCGCTGCAACCACGTCAAGGCCGACCGGCATGTCGCCGAGATCGGCTGGCGGTTGCGGCATCAGCCCGCGCCGCCGTCGGGCCTGGCCTGGCGGATCATCGGCACGGGGCATAGGGACCCCCGTTGGCTGCCATATCTGCAGCCGTACGGGGCGGATGACGCGCTGGCCCGGATCGATGCCGTATCGGCTTAGGTCCGGGTTTTTGCGTGGGGTGCCCCCCGACCGGGTCCGGACGGAGCCCGGGCCCGGGCCCGTGCCGCCGGCCCCTCGTCCGCCGGGCCCCGCTCCCGTCCGCGCGCCGCCCCGCACGCCCGCCTTCCCCCGCCTACCGGCCGTCGCCCGGCCACTCCTCGTCGGCCGACGGACCGTCCCCGGGCGTGCCCCCGGTGGCCGGTGGCCGGGCAGGCGTGCCGGGGTGGGCGCCGCCGGGCGGCCGGGTGGGCGGTGGGGCCGGTTTGTCGGAGCCCCGCACCGCGTACGCCTCCACGCTCCACAGTGAGTAGCCGAAGCGGGTCGCGCGCCGGTCGCCCTGGACGCGTACGAAGCGGACGTCCTTCGCGTCCATCCGGACGGTCTCGCGGCCTCCCTTGCCGTCGCGGACGGTGGCCGCCGTGCGCCAGGTGACGCCGTCCGCGGACACCTGGACCCGGTAGCCGGCCGCGTAGGCGTCCTGCCAGGTGAGGACGAGGCGGCCCAGGCGGGTGGGGCGCGGCAGCGCGAACTGGAGCCAGGCGTCGTCCTGGGCGGGGGAGGACCAGCGGGTCTTCGGGTCGCCGTCGGTGGCGGCCGCGGCCGGGAAGTCGGGCGTCTCGTCGCCGGAGGACGTCGTCGCCGCGTCGCGGGCCAGGTCGGGCCCCGCGGTGGGCGGGTAGGTCCGGACGGTCAGCGTCCGCTTCCGGTCCCCGTAGGTGACGGGGATCTCGTACGTGCCGGACTCGGCGTCGCGGGGGACCGTGACCTGGATACGGGCGGTGGCCGTGCCGCCGCGCGGGGCGGTGACGTGCTCCGGCGCCCGTACGGTGAATCCCTTGGGCGCTTCGGCCGTGAGCTTGCCCTCCACGTCGGCGGGCCGCCGGGAGAAGATCCGGGCGTCCACGGAGAAGGTGCCGCCGGTGTCGGCGTCGATCTGATCGCGGGAGAGTTCCAGGCCCGCCGCCGGGGTGTCGGCGAACCACGGGGTGAAGGAGTGCACGGACGGCGCGGTGGCACCGTCCTTCCAGGCCAGCCGGATCCCGTCGGCCTTCAGGCCGCGCGCCTCGGTCTGCGTCCAGCCGGTGCGGGAGAGGCCGCCGAGGCGGCGCCAGCCCTCGCCGGGGACGTGCGCCTCCACGGAGACGGCGGCCGCCGACGGGCTCGGCTCGGTGAGCGAGGTGACCGCGGTCAGCGGGCGGGGGCGGCCGAAGGGGACGGTCAGGGCGGTGGGGTGGGCGTCCTCCTTCGGTGGCGGGGTGTCGGAGCGGGCACCGGTCCACGCGTCGGACTCGGTCATCGCGCGGTCGAGGAAGGGCCCCAGAACGCCCTTTCCGACCGTCACCGGACTCTTTTTGATCTTCTTGAGCAGGTCCTGTATGGCGCGCTGGGCGGTCCAGGCGGCCGAACCGTCACCGCGGGCCTGCGCCACCAGCATGTCCACGGCGCGCTCGCCCGCCGAGCCGTAGCGCGCCAACTGGCGCGCCCAGGGGCGTACTTCGTCGGCGAGGTCGGGGGCGAGCCGTTCCGGTGCGCCGCTCATCGTGTGGAAGGCGGCCCGCAGCCGGGCGGCCGCCTTGGTGTAGCGCTCGTCGTCGCCCCGGGCGTCGCTGTTGGTGGCGGCGGCGCGGGCCTTCCAGAACGCCTCGATCAGGGGCTTGAGGTACGCGGACTCGTCGGTGCCCAGGACCGAGGAGGCGTCGTTGCCGGCCAGGGCGTGCAGCGCGGCGCGGGAGGAGGTGTCACCGCCGGAGAGGTCGTCGATGGCGGCCTGCCAGGAGGCGCCGGGCCGGTAGCCGCGCGGGTTCCAGGCGTAGTCGGCGGAGGTGAACAGCGCGATGCGGGACGCGGTGGGCTGGGCCATGGCGTTGGCCAGCAGGGCGCTGGAGCCGGTGGCGACGGCGGGTTCGCGGCCCGTGTAGGGGCCGAGGAAGATACGGTCCTGCGCGTAGTCGTTGACCGGATAGTTGTCCATCGTGACCAGCCGGTGACCGAACACCTCGCGGGCCTCGGCCAGTTCGCTGCCGGTGATGGTGCGGGGGACGACGCCGACGCCGGTCCACGCCACCTCGACCCGGTCGGACAGCGCGGCGGCGAGCGCCTCGCGGTAGGCGGTCGAACCGTCCTGGTAGTACTCGGTCGGCATCAGCGTGAGCGGCGGGGCCTCGGGGTGCCTCGTGGCGAGGTGGTCGGCGAGCGCGTCCGCCACCTTGGCGTGCGCCTTCGCGGCGGCCTCGGGCCCGGAGCCGAAGGCGTCGGCGTCCGCGTCGCAGTGCCACTCGCTGTAGCTGACGTCCTGGAACTGGAGCTGGAAGGCGCGCACACCCAGCGCCCACATCGCGTCCACCTTGCGGCGCAGCGCCTTCAGGTCGTCCTCGGAGGACATGCACATGGCCTGCCCGGGGGAGACGGCCCAGCCCAGCGTCACATGGTTGGCGCGGGCCCGGGCGGCCAGTGCGCGGAAGTCCTCGCGCTGCGCCGCCGGGTAGGGGTCGCGCCACCGGAACTGGCGGTACGGGTCGTCGCCGGGCGCGTAGAGGTAGCGGTTCTGCTTGGTGCGGCCCATGAAGTCGAGCTGGGCCAGGCGCTGCTCACGGGTCCAGGGCTGGCCGAAGAAGCCCTCGGTCATGCCGCGTACGGGGGTGCCGGGCCAGTCCCGGACGACCACCGCGGCCAGTTCCTTGGCGCTGCCGGCCCTCCCGCCGGCGGCCGGGCCCCCACCGCCCTCGCCGCCGTCGCTCCCGGAACGGTCCACGACGAGCTGACGCAGGGTCTGTACGGCGTGGAAGAGGCCGTCCGGGCCGACGCCGTCCAGGGCGACCGTGTCCCGGCCCGCGACCTCCCCGGCCGCGAGGCGGTAGCCGCCGGACGGCAGGTCCCCGCGGGCCGGGGCGCGGAGGGCCCGCAGCGCGGTTTCGGCGTCCGGGCCGCCGACGCGGAACACCGGTCCCTCCCCGGGCAGGGCGCGGCCCGGGCGGACCTCGTGGACCGTATGGACCCCGGCGGCGCGCAGCAGGGCGCGCAGCGCGTCCAGGGCGTACGGGTCGGCGTCCGGCGCGGCGACGACCGTGGCCTCGCCGTCCAGCGGGACGGGCGCGCCGGCCGGCCGCATCGACTGCGGGCGCGGCCACACGGCGGGCAGTTGCCCGGCGGTGGCGGTCCGGCCGGTGCCGTCCGGGCCGTCGGTCCGCGCGGGCAGGTCGGGAGTGCCGACGGCCGGGTCGGCGGGCGCCGCCTGGGCGGGGGCGGTGCTTCCGAGGAGCCCGCCGATGACGGCGGCGGCGAGGGCGGTGGCCCCGGCGACCCGCGCGCGGGCCCCGGCCCGTGCGGCGCCGAAGCGGCCGATGCTGCCGGTGCCGATGCTGGTGGGGCCGGTCAGGCGGGGGCCGGGGACTCCGGCCCGGTGGGCGTCGGGGCCCACGGCCCGGCGGGCGCCGCCGTCCTCGGCGCCGCCCGGGTGTGCACCGCCGTCCCCGGTCCCGCCTCCGGCCGCGCCGCTCCCGGCCGCGCCGTTCCCCTCGCTTCGCCTGCCGCCCCTTCCGGCGTCCCGAACGCTGTTCCGGACTCGCACGGTCTCTCCTCAGTCCCCGTATTCCTACGCACCGGCCGGCCACCGCCCGGCCGCCCCGCGGCCGCGCGCCCCTGAGCCGACTGTCGCGGTGGGGCTCCGTACCCCGTGGAAACCCCGCCGGACAAGCCATCGGCAGTGACCCCACCACTGTGGTGGTGAGGGTGTCAACGGCGGAAGGCGAAGTGCCGGGTTTGCCGTGTGCGACCGGCGTGTCGCGGCGTGTTCCGGGGGTGCGCGCGGTCGTCCGGGCCGGATGGGTGAGGGATGCGTGGCGGTGGCCGGGCGAGGGGCGCGTGGTGGTCGCCGGGTGAGGGGTGCGTGGCGCGGTGGCCGGTGGTCGGGCGCCGCGCCCTCGGGAACGCGCCCCCGCCCCCCTGGGGACCTCCGCCGCCTCCTCGGGGACCTCCCCACCCCTGAAGGACTTCCTCCGGATCGCCCTTCCCGGGGGCGGCTCTGCGCCGTCACCCGTCCGGCACCGGCAAATCGCCTGCACGAGGGATGTGTGACCTGGGCCACGTTGATTGAATGGGTACGTCTGCGACCGCCCGGAGTGGGTAGGGCAGGTCGTGTCCCACTACCGACGAACGGGAGGCCCTCCGTGGCCGCGTCCGCTCAGCTCCTCCTCGACGCACTGTCGTCCGCCCCCGAGTACCCCGCAGAGCGCGTCAAACCCTCCGCATTCGAAAAAGCCGGGGCGGGACTTGCCGACCCGGGGCAGCCGGTCGAGCCGAATCTGTTCGACGGGGTGTCCGACCCCGACTCCGGTCTGGACGGATCCGGCTCGCTCTGCTTCTGCGAACCGCCCCTCACCAGCGAGCCCCCGCTCGCCGACGCCGCCCCGCTCACCAGTGAGTCCCCGATCGCCGCCGAGCTGCCGCTGACCAGCGAGCCCACCGCGACCGGCCTGGGCACGGAGACCATGGAGGTCTGATGGGCCGACCGCGGCTCGCCGGTCTGCACGGTGTGTGCACGTCCTATGAGCCCGCACCGGGCCGCATCGAACACGTCGGTGACGACACCGTCGTCGCCGTTCTCGCCGCGCTCGGGGTCGACGCCTCGACTCCGCACGCCGTACGCGCCGCACTGGAGGCGTACGACCACGGCGCGGGCCGGGCCCTGCTCCCGCCCACCGTCGTGGTGCGCCCGGGCCGCCCCCCGGAGCTGTCGCGCCTGCCCGAGGGCACCGCCCTGCGGGTGGAGACCGAGTCGGGCGAGGTGCTCGACTGGGGTCCGGACCCCGGAGGCCGCGCGGAGTACGCGTACGAGCCGCCCGCCCGGGAATCCGGCCGCGACGGCGCCCGTACGGCGCACCGGGGCCGCGACCGTGGCCAAGGCCGCGACCGGGATCAACACCGCGACCGGAGCCGCATCCGGAACGACACCGCGAACGGGACCACGGGTCCGGACGGTCCCGGAAGCGACAGCCGCCCCCCGCCCCCCGCCGACCACGTGGGCCGCCTGCCCCTCGGCATCCACACCCTGCGCGCCCACACACCCGACGGCCGCTCCGCCCGCGCCCATCTGATCGTCGCCCCCGACCGGATGCCCGCGCCGCCCGGCCGCACCCACGGGTTCATGGTGCAGCTCTACTCCCTGCTCTCCGGCCGTTCCTGGGGCATGGGCGACCTGGGTGACCTCGCCGAGCTGGCCGCCTGGTCCGGGCGCGCGCTCGGCACCGGCTTCGTCCAGATCAACCCGCTGCACGCCGCCGTACCGGGGGCGCCCACCGACCCCTCGCCGTACCGCCCCTCCTCCCGCCGCTTTCCCGACCCCGTCCACCTGCGCATCGAGGACGTCCCCGAGTTCGGCTTCCTCGAAGGCGCGGCCCGCCGCCGGGCCGACGCGCTGCTCGTACGGGCCCGGAGGCTGCGCGCAGCGGTGCTCGGCCAGGGCGCGCTGATCGACCGGGACGCCGTGTGGGAGCTGAAGAAGGAGGCGCTGGAGCTGCTCTGGAAGGTGCCGCTGAGCCCCGGACGGCGCGCCGCCTACGGGGACTTCCTCGCCGAGCAGGGCACCAGTCTGGAGGACCACGCCACCTGGTGCGCGCTGGCCGAGCGGTACGGCTCCGACTGGCGTGGCTGGCCCGCCGGCCTGGACGACCCGCGCTCGGCCCGTACGGCCCGCACGCGCGGCTGTCTGCTGGACCGCATCGACTTCTACAGCCGGCTCGCGTGGTTCACCGACGAGCAGCTCGCCGCCGCCCAGCGCGCCGCCGAGGAGGCCGGGATGGGCATCGGCCTGGTGCACGACCTGGCCGTCGGCGTCCACCCCTCCGGCTCCGACACCTGGGCCCAGCAGGACGCCTTCGCGGCCGGCATGTCGGTGGGCGCGCCGCCCGACGCCTTCAACTCGCGCGGCCAGGACTGGGGCCTGCCGCCCTGGCGGCCGGACGCGCTGGCCGCCCAGGGCTACGCCCCGTACCGCGGCCTGCTGCGCGGCCTGCTGCGGCACGCGGGCGGGCTGCGCATCGACCACGTCATGGGGCTGTTCCGGCTGTGGTGGGTGCCGGAGGGGCGGCCGCCGACGGAAGGCGCGTACGTGCGGTACGACGCCGAGGCGATGCTCTCCGTGCTGGCCCTGGAGGCGCACCGCGCGGGCGCCGCCGTCATCGGCGAGGACCTGGGGACGGTCGAGCCGGTGGTCCGTACGGAGCTGGCCGGACGGGGGGTGCTCGGCACGTCCGTCCTGTGGTTCGAACGCGACTACGCCAAGGAGCCCGCCCGGCCGCTGCCGCCCGCGGACTGGCGCGCCGACTGCCTGGCCACGGTCACCACGCACGACCTGCCCAGTTCGGCGGCCCGGCTGACCGGACAGCACGCCGAACTCCGGCACGGCCTCGGGCTGCTGGACCGCCCGCTCCCGGAGGAGAAGGCGGCGGAGGCGGTCGAGGTCGGTGAATGGCTGGAGACGCTGCACCGGCTGGGGCTGCTGCCGGAGGGGCGGGGGAGCGAGGAGGCGGCGGTCAAGGCGCTGCACCGCTACCTGCTGGGCACCCCCGCGCGCATGATCGGTGTGTGGCTGCCGGACGCGGTGGGTGACCGGCGTCCGCAGAACCTCCCGGGGACATCGGACGAATATCCCAACTGGCGGCTGCCGATCGCCGATCCGGCAGGACGCCCGCTGTCCTTGGAGGACATCGCCGCGTCGCCCAGGCTCCATGCGCTGATGCGCGAACTGCGCACGTGGCGGCGGTAGTCGGACCGAAGCGGCCGGAAGCCCGGCTGAACCGGCCGGGTGGCCGGCCGCCCGCGCCGGTCTTCCGGTCTTCCGGTCTGCCCGGCCGTACGGGACCATGCCGTGGTCACCGTCCAAGAGATCCGACCTGTCGAGGTCGGGGAGTTGGAGGGAACCATGGCAAGAAGCAGACCGCGGGTCCGCCTGCGTACCGCCTTCGCGCTCACCGTCACCGCCGCTCTCGTCCCCCTGGCCCCGCTCCAGGCCACCGCCGTCGGCGAGCCGCCCGCCCCGGCCGGCCGGCCCGCCGTCCACCGGTCCGCCGCACACCCGACCTCCGCTCACCGGCCCGTGGCGTCCCCCTGCCACGGCCCTGTACGCCCCGCCTCCCAGATGACCGTCCAGCCCTGCGACACCCCGGCGCGGATCATCGAGAAGGCCGCCCACACCGTGCCGACCGCCGCCCAGCGTGCCTGGCAGGAGCGGGAGGTCACCGCGTTCACGCACTTCGGCATGAACACCTTCACCGGCCGCGAGTGGGGCTCCGGCACCGAGAACCCGGTGTGGTTCGCGCCGCCGCGCCTCGACGTGGACCAGTGGATGCGCGCGTACCGGGCGGCAGGCGCCGAGCAGGTCATGCTGACCGTGAAGCACCACGACGGCTTCGTGCTCTACCCCAGCCGCCACACCCCGCACAGCGTCCGGGCGAGCCCCGGGCGGCCGGACGTCGTCGGCGCGTACGTACGGGCCGCCCGCAGGGCCGGGCTCGCGGTGGGCCTCTACCTCTCCCCCTCCGACGGCGCCGAACTGCCGCACGCCTGGCACGCACGCTGGGTCGAGGAGGTCCGGCGCAAGCAGGCCGAGGGCAAGCCGCTGAGCCTGCCCGAACGGGTCGCCCTGGAGGACCGCGGCCGGGCGCCCGCCGGACTGGGCCGCTTCGGCAATGGCAGCGCGGTCACCGAGCGCACCCTTCCCGCCCTCGTCCCGGGCGACGACCGCGCCGACGCCGTACGCGGCGGCCGGCTGCCCTCCTTCACCGTCCGCGCCGACGACTACGGCGCGTACTACCTCAACCAGGTCTACGAACTGCTCACCCAGTACGGCCCGGTGGAGGAGCTGTGGCTGGACGGCGCGAACCCGTGGGCAGGCGCCGGCATCACGCAGAAGTACGACGTGCGCCGGTGGTTCGAGACGATCCGCCGCCTCTCGCCGCGCACCGTCGTCTTCCAGGGGCCGCAGGGCGTGCGCTGGGTCGGCAACGAGCGGGGCGTCGCGCGCGAGACGGAGTGGAGCGTCACCCCGTCCGCCGTCGATCCCTGGTCGGTGCTCTCCGGTGGCCTGCCCAACGACTCCACCGACGCCGACATCGGCTCCCGCGCGAAGCTGCTCGCGCCCACCACGAAGTACCTCCAGTGGTATCCGGCCGAGGCGGACGTCTCGCTCCGGCCCGGCTGGTTCCACCACCCGTGGGAGCGGCCCAAGACGCCCGCCGAGCTGCTGGGCCTCTACGAGAAGAGCGTGGGCCGCAACGCGTCGCTGCTGCTCAACGTGGCACCGGCCCGCGGCGGGCGGATCGACGCGGCGGACGTCACCTCCCTCACCGGCTTCGGACGGGCGGTGCGGGAGACGTATGGCAAGGACCTCCTGGACGGTGGCCGGGCCCCGGCCACGCGGGCGGAAGGCGCCACGTTCGACCGGGTCGGGCTCGGGGAGGACCTGCGGTACGGGCAGCGGGTGGAACGGTTCGCCGTCGAGGCGCGGACCGGCGGGACATGGCGGCGGATCGCCGGCGGGACGACCGTCGGCCACCGGCGCATCCTGGCGCTGCCCGCGCCGGTGACCGCCGACGCCGTACGGGTGCGGGTCCTCGCGGCCCGCGCCGCCCCGCACCTGAAGCCGGTGACCGCCCATCTGTCCCGGCGCTGAACGGGCCCGGCACGGCCGGGGGAGAAGTGCGGGCACAGCCCGGGGCCGGTGCGGAACGACCGGGGGAAAAGTCCGGGTACGGTCCCGGGGTGGGCCGGTGCGGCCGGGTCAGCCGTTAGGCCACCCCGGGCGCGCGAGGGTGAACGGCGTCCGATACGTTGACCTCGTGAGCAATCTGGTCAAGAAGAACGCCCTGCGCGCCGGAACCATCACGGCCGGCACCGCGCTGATGCTGCTGATGTCGTCCCCCGCGTTCGCGCTCACCCGCGACGATGGTGACGACCCGGGTCCGGGCCTGAGTGTCGTGCAGACGCTCGGCCTCTATGTCGCCGCTCCCCTCGTGCTCTTCCTGGTCATCGCCGGTCTGGTCATGGCCGGCGACAAGTCCCGCAAGCAGTCGAAGGTCTGATCCAGAGCTCATCCGCAACGCCTCGTCGAGGGCGCCCGCAGGTTCGTGAGAACCGGCGGGCGCCCTTTTTTCGCGTTCGGCGCGGATTTTCCGGCCGCGCGTGCGGTACCCGTGTACCGCGCCGGCCGCTGCCACGGTGTCGCGGAGGGTGCGATTCCGCCGGGGGGTTGTTTTCACGCGGCCCTAACCTACGATGGCGTAACCTACGGAGTCGTAGGTAAACCCGTCCCCAGGAGTACCCGTGACCATCGCCCCCGACCGTCACGCCGGAGAGCGCGGCCAGGCCGCATGGAGCGACACCCGGCTGCTGTACGCGCTCGAAGAGGTCGTCGAGAAGGAGCTCAACCGGCACCTGAAGGCCGCCAAGGACTGGATGCCCCACGAGTACGTGCCCTGGAGCGACGGCCGTGACTTCGACGGCGTCATGGGCGGCGAACCATGGGCCCCCGAGCAGTCCAAGGTCACCGCCATCGGGCGGACCGCCCTGGTGGTCAACCTGCTGACCGAGGACAACCTGCCCAGCTACCACCACGAGATCGCCAGCCTCTTCGGGCGGGACGGCGCCTGGGGCACCTGGGTGCACCGCTGGACGGCGGAGGAGGGCCGGCACGGCATCGTGATGCGGGACTACCTGCTCACCAGCCGGGCCGTGGACCCGGTCGAGCTGGAGAACTTCCGCATGGCGCACATGTCGGCCGGGTTCGAGTCCGACAACGCCCACAGCGTGCTGCACTCGATCGCGTACGTCGCCTTCCAGGAGCTGGCGACCCGTATCTCGCACCGCAACACCGGCCACCACTCCGGCGACCCGGTCTGCGACCGGATGCTGTCCCGCATCGCCACCGACGAGAACCTGCACATGGTCTTCTACCGGAACCTGCTCGGTGCCGCCTTCGAGCTCGCGCCCGACCAGACCATGTGCTCGGTACGGGACGTGGTCACCGGCTTCCGGATGCCGGGTCACGGCATGCCCGGCTTCGAGCGCGCCGCGGCCCGGATGGCGATCGGCGGGATCTACAACCTGCGCATCCACCACGACGACGTGCTCCAGCCGGTGCTGCGCTACCTGAAGGTCCTGGAGATCGGCGGCCTCGGCCCGGCCGGCCTGCGGGCCCAGGAGGAGCTGGGGCAGTTCATGGGCGGACTGGACGATCAGGCGCGCAAGTTCGACGAGCGGCTGGCGGCCCGGGAGGCCCGCCGGGCGGCGCGCGGCTAGCCTCCCGTCGTCGGCCGGAGGGGCAGGCGGGGGTGTGACGACCGGGTCTGGGGCCGGCGCGATGCCGCGGAGATCCGTCGGAAGCGCCCTGGTACGGCCCGGGGCCGCCGCGGCAGGCGGGCCGGGCGTCGCGGGCCGCCGGGGCCGGGTGCGTACGCTGCCCGCATGGCCGACTGGGACATCAAGAAGCTGCGCGTCCTGCGCGCCCTGCACGAGCTGGGCACGGTCACCGCGGCCGCCGAGGCGCTGCACCTGACGCCCTCGGCGGTCTCACAGCAGCTCACCGGGCTGGCCAAGCAGCTCGGGGTGACGCTCCTGGAGGCCCACGGCCGGCGCGTGCGCCTGACGGACGCCGCGCACCTGGTGCTGCGGCACGCCGAAGCCGTCTTCGCGCAACTGGAACGCGCGGACGCCGAGTTGCTCGGCTACCTCCAGGGCGAGGCGGGGGAGGTGCGGGTCGGCGCGTTCTCCACCTCCATCCCGGCGCTGGTGGTGCCCGCCGTACGGGACCTGCGCGGCTCGCACCCGGGGCTCGTGGTGTCCGTACGGGAGGCGGAGGCGGCGGAGGCGTACGGGCTGCTGGCGGAGGGCAGCGTCGACCTCGCGCTCTCGCTGGCGGCGCACGCGCCGACGCCGCGCGACCCGAAGTTCACCCGGTTCTCGCTGCTCGCCGACCCGCTGGACGTGGCGCTGCCGGCCGGGCACCCGCTGGCGGACGAGCCGGGGCTGCGGCTGGCCGCCCTGGCGGGCGAGCAGTGGATCTTCGGGAGCAGCGGGCCCTGGTCGCAGATCACGACCACCGCGTGCGAGCACGCCGGTTTCGTTCCGGAACGGGCGCACGCCGCTGCCGACTGGGACGCGATCCTGGCCATGGTCGGCGCGGGCATGGGGGTGGCGCTGGTGCCCCGGATGGCGATGTCCGGCGTACGGGGCCGGTCCGGGCCGGGGCACGGGGGCGGGCCCGCGGCGGAGCCGGGGGTGGCGGTGCGGGTGCTGCGGGCCGACCAGCCGCGGCGGCACGTGGTGGCGGCGGTGCGGCGGGGGGCGGAGGAAGCGCCGGGGCCGGCCCGGGTGCTGGCCGCGCTCCGGCGGGTGGCCACGGGCCTCGCGGTGCAGCCGGAAGCGGACACCGGGCACTAGCTTCCGACCGCTCTCGGTCGGCCGGTGGGCCGATCGTTCAGTGTGCCTGAACGTATCCTCCAAAAACTTTCGATAGACCTGGAATAAACGTTCCTGCCATCGTCGAGGAGTCCGCGTCACCCCCTCACCGAAGGGCAGAGATGACCAGCACTCCGGCCGTGGCCTCCTCCACCGATCCGCACGCCAACGACGCCGCACCGTACGGCGGCGGCGATCCGTACGCGGACTACCGGGGCGGGGACTTCCCCTTCACCTCGCTCGTCGACCTCGCCGACCGCCGCTTCGGCGCCGGGGTCATCGCCGCGAACGACGAGTTCTTCGCCGAGCGCGAGAACCTGCTGAAGCCAGGGCCCGCGGTCTTCGACCCGGAGCGCTTCGGCCACAAGGGCAAGATCATGGACGGCTGGGAGACCCGGCGGCGGCGCGGGGCGGACGGCGCGCACCCCTTCCCCACCGACGACGAGCACGACTGGGCGCTGATCCGCCTCGCCGCCCCCGGCGTCGTCCGGGGCGTCATCGTCGACACCGCCCACTTCCGTGGCAACTACCCGCAGCAGGTCACCGTCGAGGCCACCGCGGTCCCCGGCAGCCCGGGCCCCGCGGACCTGCTCGCCGGCGACGTGAAGTGGGAGGAGATCGTGCCCCGGACGCCGGTGCGCGGCCACGCCGCCAACGGCTTCGCGGTGACGGCCGAGCGCCGCTTCACCCACCTGCGCCTCAAGCAGCACCCCGACGGCGGCATCGCCCGGCTGCGGGTGTACGGCGAGGTCGTGCCCGACCCGGCCTGGCTGGACGTGCTCGGCACCGTCGACCTGGCGTCCGTCATGCACGGCGGCGTCGTCGAGGACGCCTCCGACCGCTTCTACTCCTCCCCCACCCAGATCATCCGGCCCGACCTGTCCCGCAAGATGGACGACGGCTGGGAGAACCGCCGCCGCCGGGTCCGCGACACCAACGACTGGGTACGGTTCCGCCTCGCCGCGCAGGGCGAGATCCGTGCCGTCGAGATCGACACCGCGTACCTCAAGGGCAACGCGGCGGGCTGGGCGGCGCTCCACGGGTGCGACGCGGCGACCGCCGACCCGGCCGACGACGACGCCTGGTTCGAGATCCTGCCGCAGACGAAGCTCCAGCCCGACACCCCGCACCGCTTCGCGCTCCCGCGCCCGGTGACCGCGACGCACGTACGGCTGGACGTCTTCCCCGACGGCGGCGTGGCCCGGATGCGCCTGCACGGCGACCTCACCGACGCCGGCCGCGCCGGCCTGGTCCGCCGCTTCGACGAACTGAACGGCTGACCGCACTCCGCCCGGGGCTCCGCCGGAGGGGGGCGGAGCCCGGCGTCCACCGGCTCGCCCGGCAGACGGCAGCGCACGGCGCGCCGCCCGCCGGGCGTCACCGTGTCCGGATGCCCGGCGCCGGACCGCGCACGGCGAAGGCGCCCCGGATCATCCGTCCCGGGGCGCCTCCCGTGCTTCCGCGAGCCGTTACGCGGCGGCCTCGTCCGCCCGCCGGGCCTTCAGCGCCCGCTCGATGCCGGAGCGGGACTCCGTCACCAGGCGGCGCAGGGCGGCGCTCGGCGCGGCCGATTCGAGCCAGGCGTCGGTCGCGTCCAGGGTCTCCTGGGAGACCTGGAGGGACGGGTACATGCCGACCGCGATCTGCTGGGCCATCTCGTGGCTGCGGCTGTCCCAGACGCTCTTGACCGCGGCGAAGTACTTCTCCGCGTACGGCGCCAGCAGCTCCCGCTGGTCGGTCTGGATGAAGCCGCCGATCACGGCCTCCTGCACCGCGTTGGGCAGCTTGTCGCTCTCGACGACCGAGGCCCACGCGTCGGCCTTCGCCTCGGCGGTCGGCCGGGACGCCCGCGCCGCGGCGGCGTGCCGCTCGCCCGCCGAGGTCCGGTCGCGCTCCAGCTCCGCGTCGATGACCTTCTCGTCGGCGCGGCCGGTCGCGGCCAGCCGCTGCACCAGCGACCAGCGCAGCTCGGTGTCCACGGCCAGGCCGGGGATCTCCTGCGTACCGTCCAGCAGGCCCTGGAGCAGGTCGAGCTGCGCGTCGGTACGGGCCGCGGCGGCGAACGCCCGGGCCCAGGCGAGCTGGTGGTCGCTGCCGGGGGCCGCGGCCCGGAGCTGCTCCAGCGTCGCCTCGGTCCACCTGGCCAGGCCGGTCTCCCGCCAGGCCGGGGCCGCGTACAGGTCCAGCGCCAGCTTCACCTGCCGGTGCAGCGACTGCACGACGCCGATGTCGGACTCCTTGGTGATGCCCGACAGCACCAGCTCCAGGTAGGCGCGGGTGGGCAGCTCGCCGTCCCGCGTCATGTCCCAGGCGGAGGCCCAGCTCAGCGCGCGGGGGAGCGACTCGGTGAAGTCGCCCAGGTGCTCGGTGACGACCCGCAGCGAGTCCTCGTCCAGCCGGACCTTCGCGTACGACAGGTCGTCGTCGTTGAGGAGGATGACGTCCGGGCGGCGGGTGTTCGCGGGGAACGGCACCTCGGTGCGCTCGCCGTCCACGTCCAGCTCGATCCGGTGCGTACGGACGAGCTTGCCGTCCTTCAGGTCGTAGCAGCCGACCGCGATGCGGTGCGGCCGCAGCACCGGCTCGCCCTTGGCGCCGGCCGGCAGGGCCGGGGCCTCCTGGCGGACGGCGAGGGAGGTGAGCGTGCCGTCCTCGGCGACCGTGGGCTCCGGGCGCAGGATGTTGATGCCGGCCGTCTCCAGCCACGCCTTCGACCAGGTCTTCAGGTCCCGGCCGCTGGTCTTCTCCAGCGCGCCGAGCAGGTCGGACAGCCGGGTGTTCTTGAAGGCGTGCGCCTTGAAGTACGCCTGCACGCCCTGGAAGAACTCGTCCTGGCCGACGTAGGCGACGAGCTGCTTGAGGACGGACGCGCCCTTGGCGTACGTGATGCCGTCGAAGTTGACGAGCACGTCGTCCAGGTCGCGGATCTCGGCCATGATCGGGTGCGTGGAGGGCAACTGGTCCTGCCGGTACGCCCAGGTCTTCATGGAGTTCGCGAACGTGGTCCAGGCGTGCGGCCAGCGGCTGCCCGGCGCGTGGGCCTGGCAGGCGATGGAGGTGTACGTGGCGAACGACTCGTTCAGCCACAGGTCGTTCCACCACTCCATGGTGACCAGGTCGCCGAACCACATGTGCGCCAGCTCGTGCAGGATGGTCTCGGCGCGCGCCTCGTAGGCGGCGTCGGTCACCTTCGAGCGGAAGACGTACTGGTCGCGGATGGTCACCGCGCCCGCGTTCTCCATCGCGCCCGCGTTGAACTCCGGCACGAAGAGCTGGTCGTACTTGGCGAACGGGTACGCGTAGTCGAACTTCTCCTCGAACCAGTCGAAGCCCTGCCGGGTGACCTCGAAGATCGCGTCCGCGTCGAGGTGTTCGGCCAGCGACGGACGGCAGTAGATGCCCAGCGGCACCGACCGGCCGTCGCCCTCCCAGGTGCTGTGCACGCTGTGGTACGGGCCGGCGATCAGCGCGGTGATGTAGGTGGAGATCCGCGGTGTCGGCGCGAACCGCCACACGTTGTCCCGGGGCTCGGGCGCCGGCGAGTTGGAGATCACCGTCCAGCCCTCGGGGGCCTTGACGGTGAACGTGAAGGTCGCCTTCAGGTCCGGCTGCTCGAAGCTGGCGAACACCCGGCGGGCGTCCGGCACCTCGAACTGCGTGTAGAGGTACGCCTGCTGGTCGACCGGGTCGACGAAGCGGTGCAGGCCCTCGCCGGTGTTGGTGTACGCGCAGTCCGCGACGACCTTCAGCTCGTTGCGGCCCTCGCGCAGGCCCGGCAGCGCGATCCGGGAGTCCTCGAAGACCGTGCCCGGGTCCAGGGACTCACCGTTGAGCACGACCTCGTGCACGGTCGGCGCCACCAGGTCGATGAACGATTCCGCACCCGCCTCGGCGGCGTCGAACCGCACCGTGGTCACCGACCGGTAGGTGCCGCCCTCGCCCGCCTCCTGCGCACCGGAGAGGTCCAGATCGATCTCGTACGCGTCCACACTCAGCAGCCGCGCCCGCTGCTGCGCCTCGTCGCGGGTCAGATTCGTGCCAGGCACCCGTTCATCTCCTTCGCATCGGACTTTGGGCCATCCTTCCACGGAGGCATGCTGCGACGGAGGGGGGTAAACGAGGTGGTAAAGCTGTTCCGCTCGCAGTAGCATCGAGGGTATGAAGGTTAGTGTCAGTCTTCCGGAAGAGGACATCGCGTTCGTCGACGCGTACGGCAAGAAGACCGACGCCGAATCTCGGTCGGCCGTGATACACGCGGCGATCGAGCTGCTGCGGTCCTCCGAGCTGGAGGCGGATTACGCCTTGGCCTGGGAGGAGTGGGACGAGAGCGACGACGCGCGGCTGTGGGACGGGGTTTCGGGGGACGGAATCGTCGATGCGGCGCGGTGACATCTACCTGGTCGACCTGGAGCCGGTCCGGGGGAGTGAGGCCGACAAGCTGCGTCCCGCGGTGCTCGTGTCCAACGACGCGGCCAACCGTTCTGTTCAGCGTGCCGGAAGGGGCGTGCTCACGGTGGTGCCTGTGACGTCCAACGTCACTCGGGTCCTCCCGTTTCAGGTACTGCTGACCGCCGGCGACTGCGGGCTTCCGCGGGACTCCAAGGCTCAGTGCGAGCAGGTGCGCTCGGTGTCCGCCGAGCGGCTGGGCCGGCGGATCGGCAGCGTTCCGGCGCGGGCGATGGTCGGCCTGGACGCGGCCCTGCGCAGGCATCTGGGGCTCTGAGCGCGCCGGTCCACCCGTGGCGGACCGCCTTGAATCGCCCCACCTCCCCGTCCGATTCCCGCCGGAAACCGGCTTCTCGTACGCCCACCCTGTACGCATGACGACGTACACACCTCTCCCCATCCCCGAAGCCGCCCTCAAGGAACTGCGGGTGTCCGACGACTCCGGCCGGGCCACGGAGCCGTATGCCGCCGGAAGTGCGAGTGACCGCATCGGCAGCGTGGGCAGCCCGCTGCGCTGCTGCCTGCGGGCCGTCGAGGAAGGCGAGCGGATCGCGCTGGTCTCGTACGCGCCGCTGCGGCGGTGGGCCGAGGAGAAGGGGGCCCGGCCCGGGGCGTACGACGAGTGCGGGCCGGTGTTCCTCCACGCCGACGAGTGCGGCGGGCCGGACGCGGGCCGGACCGGGTACCCGTTCGCCCGGCCGGGGGCGCTGCGGACGCTGCGGCGCTACGACGCGGACGGGCACATCGTCGGCGGTCGCTGCTTCGAGATCCCGGAGGACGCGGACGCCGGGTTCGACGCGGCGCTCGCGGAGGCGTTCGCCGAGCCGGACGTGGTGCTGGTGCACGTCCGCGCCCTGGAGTACGGGTGCTTCCACTTCGAGGTGCGGCGGCCGTAAGAGCCCGTGTCATGACCCGGCACGAAGCCGCCGAGGGGCCCGTCCGGAAGATCCGTACGGGCCCCTCGGCACCTGCGGAAACGTCTCAGCCGCGCAGTTCCGCCGCGACCAGTTCCGCGATCTGGACCGCGTTCAGCGCCGCGCCCTTGCGCAGGTTGTCGTTGGAGAGGAACAGCGCCAGACCGTGGTCGACCGTCTCGTCCTTGCGGATGCGGCCCACGTACGACGCGTCCTGACCGGCGGCCTGGAGCGGGGTGGGGACGTGCGAGAGGGCGACGCCGGGGGCGCCGGCCAGCAGCTCGTTGGCGCGCTCCGGGGTGATCTCGCGCTCGAAGCGGGCGTTGACCTGGAGCGAGTGGCCGCTGAAGACCGGGACGCGCACGCAGGTGCCGGAGACCTTCAGCTCCGGGATCTCCAGGATCTTGCGGCTCTCGTTGCGGAGCTTCTGCTCCTCGTCGGTCTCGTTCAGACCGTCGTCGACGATCGAGCCGGCCATCGGCAGCACGTTGAAGGCGATCGGGCGGACGTACTTGTCCGGCGCCGGGAAGTCGATGGCCGAGCCGTCGTGGGTGAGCTTGGTGGCGTCCTGCTCGACGGCCTTGCGGACCTGCTCGTCCAGCTCGGCCACGCCCGCCAGACCGCTGCCGGACACCGCCTGGTACGTGGCGACGACCAGCGAGACCAGCCCGGCCTCGGCGTGCAGCGGGCGCAGCACCGGCATGGCGGCCATGGTCGTGCAGTTCGGGTTGGCGATGATGCCCTTGCGGCGCTCGGAGATCGCCTGCGGGTTGACCTCGGAGACGATCAGCGGGACGTCGGGGTCCATGCGCCACGCGGAGGAGTTGTCGATCACGACCGGGCCGGCGTCGGCGACCTTCGGGGCCAACGCCTTGGAGGTCGACCCGCCCGCCGAGAAGAGCACGATGTCCAGACCGGAGTAGTCCGCGGTGGCCGCGTCCTCGATCGTGATCTCGGTGTTCTGCCACGGGAGCGTACGCCCGGCGGAGCGGGCCGAGGCGAACAGTCGAAGCTGCTCCACCGGGAAATCCCGCTCGGCGAGGATGCCCCGCATCACGCTGCCGACCTGACCGGTGGCTCCGACGATTCCGATCCTCATGGCACTCCTTGTTCGGTACGTACAGCAGCGGAACGGGTGCCGTCGAGGGCACCCGCCCCGTTACTGTCCACTATCTCAGGCCGTCACGGCACGACCTTTTCGATGCGCACGCCACCGCTGCCCGTGACCGTGCCGGAAGCGTTCAGCAGATGCACCTCGCCGAAGAGCCCGCGTCCGGCGGGGGCCGCGCCCGCGACCGATACCTCGGCCGTGACCTGCGTCGATGCTCCGCTACCCAGCTTCACCGGGGAAGATTCGTCCGTCTTGAGCGAGCCCAGCGCGGAGGAGTAATACACATCACGGTAGTCGTAGGCGGTGCTGCCCGCGGGGACCGCGTAGCCGTCCACGACGACGGTGTACGTGCCGGCCGCCGGCTTGGCGATGCTGACCGCCTCGTCCGAGCTGCCGGTGGCCGACGAGGCGACCACCTTGCCGCCGAGCAGGACGCTCAGGTCCAGGTCGGCCTTGACGTCGGCGGGCGCGCCGATCGCGGCGTCCAGTCGGGACGCTCCGCTGCCGACGACGACCTCGTACCGCTGCGACTCGCCTTCCTCGACCGTCGGGCGCTCGGTGCGGGACGAGCCCAGCTCGCCGCCCTTGAGGGTGCCCTCGACGGCGGCGAAGGCATTGGTGACCTTCCAGTCCACCGGGGCCGGGCGGCCGGCCCCGGCCTCGGGCAGGACGCGGACGGCCGGGTCGAAGGCGGCGCCCAGCGCGCTCGCGGTCACCGTGTACGGGTTGTCCAGCAGCGCCGAGGTGCGCCGCGACTCGACCTCGATCTCCCAGACGCCGGGCGCCGCCTTCGACCCGGCGCCCGGCCCGTCCCGGACCGCCGCCCGCCTACCCCGCGAGATGAACCTCCGGTGGCCGGCGGCCGCACCCGGCCCGAGGGCCCGGTGGCCATCGGCGCCCGCCATGATCCCTGTGCGGCGATCGGCGGCAGGCGTTGCGGCGCGGTTCACCCGTGGGCCATACCGGCTGCCAACGCTCCCAGGTGAGAGGGCGGTTGCGGGCGTCTCGCGCCGCCCTCGCCGCCGCCCGTCCGTACCAGGGAGCTCGTGCATGTCCCGTACACGGTCCGCCGCCCCCGCCGCGCCCACCGCCGCAACCGTCCGCACCGCGCCCGCCGTCGACCGCCGGGCCTTCCTCGCCGCCGGCGGTGCCGTCGGCGCCACGGCCGCGCTCGCGCTGGCGTACGGGACCGGCGGTGCCCGGCCCGCCACCGGTCCCGGCGCACTCGCCGCCCCCCTCGTCGCACCGGAACCGGTCGCCGCGCCGCCCGTACCCCCGGTGCCCTACACCGAAGGCACCACCCTCGCCTCGGTGTCCGCCCCGGGCGGCGGCGCGGCCGGGTACCGCCGGCTCGCCGAAGGCCCCGGCTGGGGCCGCGTCGTACGCCGTGACCTCGCCGCCGCACACCCCGGCCGGGACGACCGGCGCACCGTGCTGGCCGCTTTCGTGCAGCTCACCGACCTGCACCTGGTCGACGTACAGCATCCGCTGCGCTACGAGTACCTCCGGGTGCGGTCCGCCGGTGCCTGGCGCCCGCAGGAGGCGCTGTCCGTCGCCGGCGCGGTCTCCCTCGTGGAGCGCGTCAACAGCCTGCCCGGCGGGCCCGCCACCGGGGCGCCGCTGTCCTTCGCGATGACCACCGGCGACAACACGGACAACAACGCCGGCCTCGAACTCGACTGGTTCCTGACCGCGCTGAGCGGCGGCCGGATCACCCCCAACTCCGGCGACCCGCGCCACTACGAAGGCGTGCAGAACAGCGGCCACCCGCTCTACTGGCAGCCGGACAGCGCCCTGCGCGACGCCGACAAGCTGCGCGGCTTCCCCGGCATACCCGGCTTCCTGGCGGCGGCGACCCGTACGGTCACCAGCCCCGGGCTGCACCTGCCCTGGTACTCGACCGTCGGCAACCACGACGCGCTGCCCGCGGGCTGCTGCGCCCCCGACGACCCGTTCCTGGCGGAAGTCGCGGCCGGCGGGCGCAAGCTGGAACTGTTGCCGGCCGACGAGGCCCTCCGCGCCTACCTGGCGGTGCGCCGCGGCCCGGGCCCCGGCAGACGGGACTTCGCGGACCTGCTGAGGGCGCACGGTAGGCGGGCGCGCTCCGTCACCCCGGACGAGCGCCGTGTCCCGTTCACCCGCGCCGCGTACCTGCGCGCGCACCTCGACCCCCGGTACACCGGCCCGGGCCCGCACGGCCACGGCTACACGCCGGCCGACCTCGACGCGGACCGGCTCCACTACACGTTCCGCATCGCGGAGAACGTGGTGGGCATCAGCCTCGACACCACCGACCCCGGCGGCCACCACACCGGCTCCATCGGGGCGGGGCAGCTCCGCTGGCTCGGCCGTACGCTGCGGGCGCACGCGTACGAGCACGTCCTGGTCTTCAGCCACCACACCAGTACGTCCATGGACAACACCCTGCCCGACCCGTCCCGCCCGGCCGAGCGGCGGCACGGCGGGCCCGAGCTGCTCGCCCTGCTCTCCCGGCACCGCAACGTGCTGGCCTGGATCAACGGGCACAGCCACCGCAACCGCGTCACCCCGCACGGCACCTTCTGGGAGGTCACCACCGCCTCGCACATCGACTTCCCGCAGTTGGCCCGGGTCGTGGAGGTGACGGACAACCGGGACGGCACCCTGTCCCTGTTCACCACGCTCGTGGAGTCGCACGCGCCGCACCGTACGGACTTCGGCGACCTCTCGCAGCGGGGTCTGGCGGCGCTCTACCGCGAACTGTCCTGCAACGCTCCCGGAGCCCGGAGCGATCTCGCCGGCGGCCCGGGCGACCGCAACACCGAGCTGCTGCTGGGACGGCGCTGAGCGGTGGGCCACACACGGCCCCGGCCGGCGTCAGCGCGGCAGCGCCACCACGTACGGCCCCGGCTCGTGGTCGTCCGCCGCGATCAGGGCCGTACGGATCACTGCTGCCTGCTGCTCCGGCGCGTCCCGCAGCTTGCGCGGGGTGACGTGGACGACGGTGATGCCCAGCCGCTCCAGGCGCTCGCGCTTGCGGTTGCACTGCGCGCGGAGCGCGTCGTCCTCCTGGCGCGGCGCCCGCGCGTCGATCTCCACGGCCACCGCGTGCTCCGGCCAGTACGCGTCCATCCCGCCCAGGTACGGGCCGCCGGGCAGCCGCAGGTCCACGTTCCACAGCGGGTCGGGCAGGCCGTACCGCCGCACCAGCTCGTACAGCCGCCCCTCGGCCAGCGCGCGGCCCTCGGCCAGCAGGGCGTGCACGGCGTCCACCACGTGCGGCAGGTTCAGCAGCCGCGCCTGGCTGAACTCCCGGACGACCGCGGTCGCTTCGCAGTGGCCGCCGCGCACCGCCTCGGTCAGCAGCCGCCGTACCGTGCCGGCGTCCGAGAGTCCGCCGACGGCGTCCGCCAGCGCCCGGGGTACGGGGGCGACCGGCACCCCGGTGACCTGCTGCGCGGGCGGCATCACCGATGCCCGGACGACCTGCGCGAAGCCGGTGCTGCGCAGCCGCCGGGTGCGGGGCACCAGCACCTCGATGCGGTCCAGGGAGAGCAGCGGGGGAGCGGCGGAGAAGCGGTGCAGGGCCAGTGCCGCCAGCCCGGTGATCATCGGCTCCTCGGCGGGCGCCGCACTGCTCTGCGCGGGGACGGCGGGCGACCGGCCCGCCGCGTACAGCAGCACCGCGTGCAGGCGTTCCTCGCTGGTGGGCGGCCCGGGGTGGAGCAGGTGCACGCCCGGCAGCACCTGCTGCCAGGGGCCGCCGGGGCGGCACCGCTCGGCGGCTTCCGCCGCGCCGACGCCGTGTTCCCGGAGCTGACGGCCGGTCATCACGCGGGGGCCGGCGCCGGAGCGGCTGTGCAGGGGACGGGGGGAGAGCGGGGTGGGGGACTCCCCGCCGGAGGTTGGGGAAGTAGGGTTCATGCCCCGGCCATTCCCGCCGCCGTCCCGCCTCCTAACGCCTGTTACACGCCCGTCGACAAATCCGGACAACGCCGTCCTAAAGTACGGGCGTTCGACTGCCGAAAATCGCCGGTCCGGCCGGAGTCGGCGCCCGTGCGCGCGCCCGGGCACACGGCCGGGACTCGCACACGGGCGCCGGGTGTCAGCGTGCGGCCTGCGCGTCGCAGGACTGCGCGCGCAGCCCCCGCGCCAGGTCGTCGCGCGCCTCCGACACCAGCCGCCGCAGCGCGGCCGGCGCCTCCGGGTGTCCGGCCAGCCAGGCGTCCGCCGCGTCCAGCGTCTCCCGGCGGTCCTGGTGCAGCGGGAACAGCCCCCGGACCACGGCCATGCCGATCTCGATCGACCGCTCCCGCCACACCCGCTCGACGGCGTCGAAGTAGCGGGGCGCGTACGGGGCCGTCAGCTCCCGCTGCGACGCCTGGACGAAGCCGGAGATCGTCGCCTCGACCAGCGCGTTGGACAGCTCGTCGGACTCCACCACGTCGGCCCAGGCCCGCGCCTTGACCTCGGCGGAGGGCCGGGCGGCCAGGCAGCGTACGTGATGGCGGCGGCCGGACGCGGTGTCGTCGCGCCGCAGTTCGGTGTCGACGGCGGCCTTGTCGGCGGCGCCGTGCGCGGCCAGCGGCTCCAGGAACGTCCAGCGCAGCTCCTGATCCACCTCCAGGCCGTCGATCTTCGCCGTGCCGTCCAGCAGGCCCTGGAGGAGCTGGAGGTCGGCGGCCGTGGTGGCCACCGAGGCGAAGAAGCGCGCCCAGGAGAGCTGGTGTCCGCTGCCCGGCTCGGCCAGCCGCAGTTCGTGCAGCGCGCCCTGCGCCAGTTCCCGCGCGGCCTGCTCGCGGTGCTCGGGCGAGGTGTAGTGCGTGAGCGCGTGATCGGCCTGGGCGTGCAGCGACTGGAGCACACCGATGTCCGACTCGCGGCCCGCGAAGCGCAGCACCAGGTCGAGGTAGTCACGGGCGGGCATCAGCCCGTCGCGGGTCAGGCCCCACACCGCGGACCAGCACAGCGCGCGCGAGAGCGGTTCGGTGATCTCGCCGAGGTGGCCGCGCAGCGTGGCCAGCGACCGCTCGTCGAAACGGATCTTGCAGTACGTCAGGTCGTCGTCGTTGACCAGGATCAGTTCCGGGCGGTCGGCGCCGGTCAGCTCGGTGACGACCGTGCGCGGACCGGAGACGTCCAGCTCGGCGCGGGCGTAGCGGACCAGCGCGCCGTCCGCGTTCTCCCGCCGGTACAGGCCCACGGCCACTCGGTGCGGGCGCAGTTCGGGGCGCTCGGGGGCGGCTTCCTGGAGGATGCCCAGCTCGGTGATGCGGCCTTCGGCGTCGTAGGTGGCCTGCGGGGTCAGGGCGTTGACGCCCGCCGTCTCCAGCCAGGAGCGCGACCAGGTGGCCAGGTCGCGTCCCGAGGTTTCCTCCAGGACGGACAGCAGGTCGGTCAGGCGGGTGTTCCCGTACGCGTGCCGCTTGAAGTAGCGCCGCGCGCCCTCCAGGAACGCCTCCCGCCCCACGTACGCCACGAGCTGCTTGAGGACGGCCGCGCCCTTGGCGTACGTGATGCCGTCGAAGTTGAGCTTGGCGTCCTCCAGGTCCCGGATGTCGGCGGTGACCGGGTGGGTGGAGGGAAGCTGGTCGGCGCGGTACGCCCACGCCTTGCGGCCGTTGGCGAAGGTGATCCAGCCGTTGGTGAAGCGGGTCGACTCCACCAGCGACAGCGCGCCCATGAAGTCGGCGAACGACTCCTTGAGCCACAGGTCGTCCCACCATTGCATGGTCACCAGGTCGCCGAACCACATGTGCGCCATCTCGTGCAGGATCACGTTGGCGCGGCGCTCGTAGGACGCGTCGGTCACCTTGCCGCGGAAGACGAACTCCTCACGGAAGGTCACACAGCCCGGGTTCTCCATCGCGCCGATGTTGTACTCGGGCACGAACGCCTGGTCGTACTTCCCGAAGGGGTACGGGTAGTCGAAGTGCTCGTGGAAGAAGTCCAGGCCCTGCTTGGTGACGGTGAAGATGTCCGCGGGGTCGAAGTGCCGCGACAGCCCCTTGCGGCACAGCGCGCCGAGCGGGATCTCCAGCTCGGTGCCGTCGTCGAGGGTGCGCCGGTAGGTGTCGCTGACGTAGTGGTACGGGCCGGCGACGACGGCCGTGATGTACGTCGGGATCGGCTGCGTCTCGGCGAACCGGTACGTGCCCGCCTCGGGCTCGCCCACCCGGGCGCCGTTGCTGAGCACGACCCAGCCGTCGGGCGCGGTCACCTCGAAGCGGAACGGTGCCTTCAGGTCGGGCTGTTCGAAGGTGGTGAACACCCGCCGGGCGTCGGCCGGCTCGTACTGCGTGTAGAGGTAGACCTCGCTGTCCTCCGGGTCGACGAAGCGGTGCAGGCCTTCGCCCGTCCGGCTGTACGCGCACTGCGCGTCGACCACCAGGGTGTTCTCCGCCGCCAGGTCCGCCAGGGCGACCCGGGTACCGTCGAAGACCTCCGCCGGGTCCAGCTCCCGGCCGTTGAGGGTGACGGCGGTGACGGACGGCGCCACGAGGTCGGCGAAGGTGGCGGCGCCGGGCTCGGCGCACCGGAAGCGCACCGTGGTGCGGGAACGGAAGGTCCGCGCGGCCTCCCCCTCCCCGACCGCGGAGCGCAGGTCCAGCGCCACGTCGTACCCGTCGACACTCAGCAGTCCGGCCCGCTCTTGGGCCTCGTCTCGGGTCAGATTCTCACCGGGCACGACGCGACTCCCTCGTCCTCGTCTCGTATATCGAACACTGGGAATCATGGCACGCCGCGCCCCGGTTGAAGCCGGTGACCGATCCTCCGATCGGCCATCGATCCGTATGCCCGAGGAGCAACCGTGTCCGAGACCGCTGCCGCAACCGACCGGACCCCGGCCGACTTCTGGTTCGACCCGTCCTGCCCGTGGGCCTGGCTGACCTCCCGCTGGATGCTGGAGGTGGAGAAGGTGCGCCCGGTGGACGTGCGCTGGCACGTGATGAGCCTCGGCGTGCTGAACGAGAACCGGCTCGACGAGCTGCCGGCGGAGTACCGCGAGAAGAACCGGCCCGGCGGCGTGGTGTGGGGCCCGGTGCGCGTGTGCGTCGCCGTCGAGCAGGAGTACGGCCCCGAGGCCCTGGCCCGCCTCTACACCGCGCTCGGCACCCGCTTCCACCCCCAGGGCCTGCCCCGTACGAAGGAGACGATCGCGGCCGCCCTGGTGGCGGCCGGGCTGCCCGCGGCGCTGGCCGACGCGGCGGACACCGACACCTACGACAAGGAGCTGCGCGCCTCGCACCAGGCGGGCATCGACCTGGTGGGCCAGGACGTCGGCACCCCGGTCATCGCCGTCCCCGGCCCCGACGGGCGGCGGATCGCCTTCTTCGGCCCGGTCGTCACCCCGGCCCCGAAGGGCGAGCAGGCCGCGCAGTTGTGGGACGGCACCCTGATGGTCGCGTCCATTCCGGGCTTCTACGAGATCAAGCGGACACGGACCGAGGGCCCGGTCTTCGGCTGAGCCGCGGCACGAACGGCCTTCCCGGGTACGGGGCACCCGCCGCCGGACGCAGAAGGACCCCCGCGAGTCCTGTCCTCGCGGGGGTCCTTCCGCTATCCGCCTGCCGGGTGAAGGCTGAGAAGACGATCACGAGGCAGGACGCTCAGCAGGGGCGCCGGGGGCGCCGGGCTCAGGGAGCGATCAGCAGGACGTTGGCGCGCTCCTTGGCGGCCGCGTAGCGCTTGGCCACGTCCTGCCAGTTGACGACGCGCCACATCGCCTCGATGAAGTCCACCTTCTGGTTCTTGTACTGGAGGTAGAAGGCGTGCTCCCAGGCGTCGAAGACCAGGATCGGGACCGAGCCCTGGCCGACGTTGCCCTGGTGGTCGTAGATCTGCTCGACGATGAGGCGGCCGGTGATCGGCTCGTAGGCGAGGACGCCCCAGCCGGAGCCCTGGGTGGTGGCCGCGGCCTTGGTGAGCTGGGCCTTGAACTTGGCGAACGAGCCGAAGTTCTCCGCGATGGCGTCCGCGAGCTCGCCCACGCCGTCCTTGTCCAGCGGCTCGCCGCCGCCGTCACCGGTCATGTTGTGCCAGTAGATGCTGTGCAGGATGTGGCCGGAGAGGTGGAACGCGAGGTTCTTCTCCAGGCCGTTGATCGAGCCCCACTGGTCCTTGTCGCGCGCCTCGGCGAGCTGCTCCAGGGTGTCGTTGGCGCCCTTGACGTACGCGGCGTGGTGCTTGTCGTGGTGCAGCTCGATGATCTCGGGGCTGATGACGGGTTCGAGCGCCGCGTAGTCGTACGGAAGTTCCGGAAGATTGTAGGTGGCCATGTCGAGCCCTCCGCTGCTTACGACCTTTAATTGCAATCGACTTGCAACTGCACGCTACCAGCATGAGTGATCACGAATCCTTCGAGGGGCGGGTTCTGGGCCAAAAGAAGGAGGCGGTGCCCGACCTCGGTCCGAGGCCCGGCACCGCCTCCGGAAAAGAGCGGCGCATTCTGGTGAGGTAAGCCTTACCGCACTTGTGATTTCGGTGAGGTAAGCCTTACTTGTTCCTATCCCGCGTCCTTTTGACGTGTCATTCGCTGCTTGGCGAGACCGATGGCGATGAGCACCACCGCGAACCCGCCGGTGAAGTAGAGCTGGACGCGCTGGTTCTCGTCCCGCAGCATCAGCAGCAGCACCGCCACCACACCGGCCAGCGCCACCCACGTCAGCACCGGGAAGAGCCACATCCGTACGACCAGCTTCCCGGGCGCCTCGCGCTCCAGCCGGCGGCGCATCCGCAGTTGCGCGACGGCGATGAAGCCCCAGACGACCAGGATCGCCGCGCCCACCATGTTGAGCAGCCACTGGAAGACGGTCTCCGGCCACCAGTAGCTGAACAGCACCGCCAGGAACCCGAAGGCCGAGCAGAGGACCACCGCGCGGCGCGGCACACCGCCGCTGACCGTGCGCAGGAAGCGCGGGCCCTGGCCGCGGGCGGACAGGGAGTGCGCCATCCGGGAGGAGCCGTAGATGTTCGCGTTCATCGCGGACAGCAGCGCGATCAGGATGACGACGTTCATGATCTGGCCGGCCGCGGGGATGTGCAGGTAGTCCAGGACCGCGACGTACGGGCCGTTCCTGGCGATGTCCGCGTTGTTCCAGGGGATGACGGTGACGATGACGGCCATCGAGCCGACGTAGAACAGGGCGATCCGCCACATCGCAGTGCGCACGGCGCGGGCCACGCCGCGCACCGGGTCCTTGGACTCGGCGGCGGCGATCGTCACCGTCTCCAGGCCGCCGTACGCGAAGACGGAGGCCAGCAGGCCGATCACCAGGCCGTCCGAGCCGTTGGGCAGGAACCCGCCGTCACCGGTCAGATGGGTGGCGCCGGGGGCGGCGGTGCCGGGCAGCACACCGAAGATGGCGAGCAGGCCCAGGACGAGGAAGATGCCGATCGCGGTGATCTTCAGGGCCGCGAACCAGAACTCGAACTCGCCGAAGTTGCTGACCGCCGCCAGGTTGGCCCCGCAGAAGACCACCATGAACAGCAGCACCCACATCCAGGGCTGCGTGTCCGGGAACCAGCCGGTCATGATCCCGGCGGCGCCGATCGCCTCGGCGGCCACCGCCACACAGAGCTGCGCGGTGAACATCCAGCCGGTGGTGAAGCCCGCCCAGGGGCCGATCGAGCGCCCGGCGTGCACGGAGAACGAGCCGGAGGCGGGGCTGGCCGCCGCCATCTCGCCGAGCATCCGCATCACCAGCATGACCAGACAGCCGGAGACGGCGTAGGCGAGCACGATCGAGGGGCCGGCCGCCGCGATGCCCTCCTTGGAGCCGACGAACAGCCCGGCGCCGATCACGCCGCCGAGCGCGATCATCGACAGATGGCGCTGCTTGAGCCCGTTGGACAGGGGGGTGCCGGTCCCCGGGCCCGCCGTGGCGCCGGTGCCGTCCGGGCCAGGTCCGGCGCCCGGGACCTGGCCGGTCCGCTCGCGCTCGGGCGTGGTGGACGAAGGTGTCCGATTCATGGTCGTACCTGTCCCATTAAGTGAGAGCGGAGCGAGACGATCGACGGAAAACGCGCTCAGTTTGAGTGTCTGTGTCCGCTGAGGGCAACAGTCGTGCAGTAGTTGTTCGGTATTCAGACGTGATCGTGACCGGCCGTATTCACACCGTTGTGCGACGTGACCCTGGGTGTTTCCGGAACGGAAGGGGACCCGAGCGCGACGGCCCGTTCCGGCCCGCCGCGTTTCCCGCGCGGCGCGGCGGGCGTCCGGTCAGGCGCCGGACCGCCGGATCCGCCACTCCCGCACCCCCGCGACCAGCAGCACCGCACCGGTCGCGGCGGCCGACCACAGCAACTGCGGCCGGGCGCCGTCGTCGGTGAGCATCAGCACCAGCACCGCCGCCATGGCCGCCAGCGCCGTCCAGGTCAGATAGGGGAAGCACCACATGCGCAGGGTCAGCGTCTGCGGCGCCGTCCGCTCGATCTGCCGCCGCAGCCGAAGCTGCGACACCGCGATCAGGCCCCAGACGAACAGCAGCACCGCGCCGACCGCGTTGAGCATGTAGAGGAAGACGGTGTCCGGCCACAGCAGATTGAGCAGCACCGAGACGAAGCCGAAGGCCACCGAGGACAGCACCGCCCGGCGCGGCACCCCGCCCGCCGTCACCTTCAGCAGCGAGCGCGGTGCCTCACCCCGCTCGGCCAGCGAGAACACCATCCGCGAGGACCCGTAGAGGTTGGCGTTGAGCGCCGACAGCAGCGCCACGAACACCACCACGTTCATGATCTGGCCCGCGCCCGGCACGCCGATGCTGTCCAGCACCGCGACGTACGGGCTCTTGCCCGGCTCCATCGACGACCAGGGCAGCAGGGTCACCACGACCAGCATCGAACCCACGTAGAAGAAGAGGATGCGCCACACCGCGCTGCGCACCGCCCGCGCCACGTTGCGCGCCGGGTCGTCGGACTCGGCCGCGGCGATGGTGACGACCTCCAGGCCGCCGAAGGCGAACGCGACGGCGAGGACGCCGGAGATCACCCCCTGCCAGCCGTTGGGCAGGAAGCCGCCCTGCCCGGTGAGGTTGGCCAGCCCGACCGCCTCGGTGTCCGGCAGCACGCCGAAGATCGCGAGCAGGCTGAGCACCAGGAACAGCACGATCGCGGCGACCTTCAGCGTCGCGAACCAGAACTCGAACTCGCCGAAGCTCTTGACCGCGGTGAGGTTGGCGGCCGTGAACACCAGCATGAAGATCAGCACCCAGCCCCACTGCGGGACGGCGGGCACCCACCCGTTGGCGATCTGCGCCGCGCCGGCGGCCTCCACCGCCAGCACCACCACCAGCAGGAACCAGTACAGCCAGCCCACGCTGAAGCCCGCCCAGCGGCCCAGCGCGCGCTCCGCGTGCACCGAGAACGCGCCGGACGCGGGCATCGCCGAGGACATCTCGCCCAGCATCCGCATGATCAGCATGGCCAGCGCGCCCGCGATCAGATACGAGAGCACGATGCCGGGGCCGGCCACCGCGATACCGGCGCCGGAGCCCACGAACAGTCCCGCGCCGATCACCCCGCCCAGCCCGAGCATGGTCAGGTGGCGCTGTTTGAGCCCGGCGGACAGCGGTTCTCGCTCGCCGGTGCCATCGCCCGGCGACGGCGTTCCTGCGACGGTGGGTGCGTCGTGCATGGACTTGTACTCTCGCAAAGGGTCTTTGGGGGAACCCCACAGGGTCCCGCGTTGTCCCCTCAGTTTCCCCGTCCGCCGCGCGCTACCACAAAATGCACACCTGTCCGGGGAGCGGGCCGTGATGAGCATCACGTGACCTGCGAAGACCGCTGACGCGGCGGTACGGCCCACCGGCCGGGACGTTGTACGGAACTCTCCAAGGACACCATTGCGCCTTTGTCGCCGCCACACGATGATCGGCTCAAGGGCGCTGAACTAACGTCATCGCGTCCACCCTGTTCCGCTTCACCTCACACCCCGCGGAGTTCCGATGAGCACTGCCGACGCAACCACCAGGCCCGGTGCGGTCCTCGCCGATCTGCTGCCCGCAGCAGGCGCCACCCGTGCCCGCGTCCGTGACGCCGCACTGGTCGTCGGCGGCGCCGCGCTCACCGGCATCGCCGCGCAGATCGCCCTTCCGGTCCCCGGCTCCCCGGTCCCGGTGACCGGTCAGACCTTCGCCGCCCTGCTCGTCGGCGCCTCGCTCGGCGCGGGCCGCGGCTTCGCGTCCCTCGCGCTGTACGCGCTGCTCGGCATGGCCGGCCTGCCGTGGTTCGCGAACGGCGCGGCCGGCGCGGGCGGCGCGACCTTCGGCTACGTCCTCGGGATGCTGCTCGCCTCGACCGCGGTGGGCGCGCTGGCCCGCCGCGGCGGCGACCGCGGCGCGCTGCGCACGGCCGGCACGATGGCGGTCGGCACGGCCCTGATCTACGCGGTCGGCGTGCCCTTCCTGGCGCTGAGCACCGGCATGTCGTTCGGCCAGGCGGTGGCGGCCGGTCTCGTCCCCTTCCTGATCGGTGACGCCCTCAAGGCCGCGCTGGCGATGGGCGCGCTGCCCACCGCCTGGAAGCTGCTCGGCCGCCGCGGCTGACCCGCGGGCGCCGTCTCCGCCGTACGGAACCGGACCGGGCCCCGTACCGCCACCTCGCGTGGCGGTACGGGGCCCGGCCGCGTTCCGCGGGCGTACCTCCGGTACCGGCCGTACATCCCGTACGGCCCGTGCTCCCCCGTGGGGCGGCCCACGCCCAGGACCGCCGCCACCCTGCGCGTCTACGACCGGGTCAAGGTGTCCTTCCGGACGTCTTGCTGCCCCGCCGGGCCGCCGCCGTCCACCGGACCGGCGCCGCCCTTGGCGCGCCGCCGGCGGTCCAGCACCAGGCCGAGGATCAGCACGACCACGGCCGCGACCACCGACAGCACCATCTGCTTGCGCCCGTCGGGGTTGTAGAACATGTAGCCGACGACGAAGAGGATCAGCGCGATCGTCGCGTACGTCAGGTACGGGTACAACCACATCCGTACGGTCAGCCGCTCCGGCATCTCCCGCTCGATGACCTTGCGCATCCGGAGCTGCGAGAAGCAGATGACCAGCCAGACGAAGAGCGCCACCGCTCCGGAGGAGTTCAGCAGGAACTCGAAGACGGTGTCCTTCGAGGTGTAGCTGAAGATCGTCGCGACGAAGCCGAAGGCCACCGACGCCCAGATGGCGGTCGCCGGGACGCCGCCCTTGTTCACCCGGGCGAAGGACTTCGGCGCGTCGCCGCGCTCGCCGAGCGAGAACGCCATCCGGGAGGCCGTGTAGAGGCCGGAGTTCAGGCAGGACAGCACGGCGGTGAGCACCACGATGTCCATGACGGTGCCGGCCGCCGGGATGTCCAGCGACCGCAGCACGGCCACGTACGGGCTCTTGTCGAGCGCCGGGTCGTCCCACGGCAGCAACGTCACGATCACCGCGATCGAGCCGATGTAGAAGAGCGCGATCCGCCAGATGACGCTGTTGACGGCCTTGCGGACGGCCTGCACCGGGTTCGGCGACTCGCTGGCCGCCAGGGTGACGATCTCGCTGCCCATGAAGGAGAAGACCACCAGCAGCATGCCGGAGAGGATCGCGCCGGGCCCGTTCGGCAGGAACCCGCCGTGGCCGGTCAGATTCGTCAGCCCCACCGCGTGGTCGCCGGGCGGCAGCCCGAAGATCGCCAGCGCGCCGATCACGATGAACACCACGATCGCGACGACCTTGATGCCGGCGAACCAGAACTCGAACTCGCCGAACGAGCCGACCGAGATCAAGTTGGTGCCGGTCAGCACGATCATCACCAGCAGCGCCCACGCCCACTGCGGGACGGCGGGGACCCAGCCGGTGAGGATCGAGGCGGCGGCGGTGGCCTCGACGGCCAGCACGACCGACCAGAAGAACCAGTACAGCCAGCCGATGGTGAAGCCCGCCCAGCGGCCCAGCGCCCGGTCCGCGTACGCGGAGAACGAGCCGGAGGTGGGGGAGGCGGCGGCCATCTCGCCCAGCATCCGCATCACCAGGACGACCAGCAGGCCGGTCAGCGCGTACGAGAGCAGGATGCCGGGGCCGGCGGCCGCGATGCCGGCGCCGGAGCCCACGAAGAGGCCCGCGCCGATCACCCCGCCGATGGCGATCATCGACAGATGGCGGTTCTTGAGACCTGCCTGAAGACCGTCGGGAGACTGGCCTCCGCCGGGGCCGGCGCCGGGGTCACCGGCGGTCTTGCCCGCGTTCATGGTCGGCGGATGCGCGCCCATGTGCACCGTCCTTCTGTGGTTCTCGGTGTCGAGTCCCCGCATTAGAACTGCGTTAACGGCCGTTTTGGAAGATCTGGATCCGGATCGTTGCGTGGATCTCATTTCCGCGGGGCGCCGCGTGTACACCGCACGTAGGGCGGCCGGGGGACCCGGCGGCACCTACCCCCGGCCCGGCGGGGCACACGTCCGTGCAACACTCGGCACATGCGCGTGTATCTCGGCTCCGACCATGCCGGTTTCGAACTGAAGAACCACCTCGTCGAGTGGCTCAAGGCCCACGGCCACGAGCCCGTCGACTGCGGCCCGCACATCTATGACGCCGTGGACGACTATCCGCCGTTCTGTCTGCGCGCCGCCGAGCGGACCGCCGCCGACCCGGAGAGCCTGGGTGTCGTCATCGGCGGCTCGGGCAACGGCGAGCAGATCGCCGCCAACAAGGTCAAGGGCGTACGGGCCGTGCTGGCGTGGAGCGAGGAGACCGCCAAGCTCGGCCGTGAGCACAACAACGCCAACGTGATCTCGGTCGGCGGCCGGATGCACACCCAGGACGAGGCGACGGCGTTCGTCGAGGCGTTCCTGGCCACGCCGTACTCGAACGAGGAGCGGCACACCCGCCGCATCGAGATGCTCGCCCGCTACGAGACCACCGGCGAGCTGCCGGCCATCCCGGCCCACCACCCGCAGGGCTGAGCCCACCCGCCGTCCGCCCGCGCCGCCGCCGGCGCGGGCGGACGCCGTACGGTCCCTTCCACCCCGCCGAGGAGGCGTCGACCCATGCCCGAGGGGCACACGATCCACCGCCTCGCGCTGGACCACCGTGCGCTCTTCGAGGGCGCGCCGGTCCGGGCGAGCAGCCCCCAGGGCAAGTTCTCCGACAGCGCGGCGCTCGTCGACGGCCAGGTCATGACCACCGCCGAGGCACACGGCAAGCACCTCTTCCTCGGCTTCGGGCCCACCGGGTGGGTCCACATCCACCTCGGTCTCTTCGGCAAGCTGGCCTTCGGCGACGCCCCGGCGCCGCCGCCCGCCGACACCGTGCGGCTGCGGCTGGCCGACGACACCGCGTACGCGGATCTGCGCGGGCCCACCGCCTGCGCGCTGCTCACCGACGCCGAGAAGCAGGCGATACACGACCGGCTCGGCCCCGACCCGCTGCGCCCCGGGGACGACGGCGAGCGGGCCTGGGCCCGGATCTCCCGCAGCCGTACGTCGGTCGCCGCGCTGCTGATGGACCAGAAGGTGATCGCGGGCGTGGGCAACGTCTACCGCGCCGAGGTGCTCTTCCGGCACGGCATCGACCCGTACCGCGCCGGGCGTGATCTGCTCCGGTCCGAATGGGACGCCATCTGGGCGGACCTGGTCGCATTGATGCGTGAGGGCGTACGGCACAATCGCATCGACACGGTACGCGCCGCACACCTCCCCGAGGCCATGGGCCGCCCGCCGCGCGTCGACGACCACGGCGGCGAGGTCTACGTCTACCGCCGCGCCCGCCAGCGGTGCCACATCTGCCGCTCCGAGATCAGCACCGCGAACCTGGCCAACCGCAACCTCTTCTGGTGCCCCACCTGCCAGCCGAGGTGAGACAGGGGCCGTGCCCCGTCGACCACCTGCCGGCCCATGTGGGACACGGGCCGCGCGCCCCTCTCAGAACCCGTGCGGCAGCCAGGGCTTGAGCTGCGTCCCGAACGCCACCGACGCCTCCCGCAGCGCGCCGGGCCGCAGTTCGCGCACCCGTCCCGCCGTGGCCAGCGCACCCAGGCCGAAGCCGCCCAGATACGCGGCCCCCAGCTCCCGCACGGACAGCGCGAGGCAGGCCGGATCCGTCGTCCGCTCGCAGGAGGCGCCCTTCGCGTCGCCGGTCAGCCGCCACCGGCCCTCGTTCCATGGGCAGAACGGGTCCGTCACGTCGAGGACCACGTCCAGCGGCGCCGCGTACGTCCGCGCCGCCAGGGCCTCGCCGACCTCCACCAGCCGGACGAACAGCGACTCGCGCACCACGACCCGGCAGCGCCGCACGTCGTCCACCAGGTGCAGAAACGGATCGTCGGCCGGCCGGTTGCGCACCGTCAGCCGAGACGTCAGGTCGATGCCGAACAGATAGCGCCACAGCGCCGCGTAGACGACCGGGTCCAGCGCCTCGACGTCCCGCAGGACCACCGTCCCGTCCGGACCGCCCCCGTTCCACGCGGCCTTGACCGCGTAGCGCGCGTACCCGCGCACCTCTCCGGCCACCTCGGCCAGCACACACAGCACCGGCCCGGCCCCGTCCCGGTCGGCCTCCGGGTCGAGCAGCGGCAGCCGTTCCCAGCCGGGCTGCCGCGCGAGCATCCCGGGACGGCCGGCGACCAGTTGTTCGTACACCTTCTCGCAGTCCGCCAGCCCGGCTTCCGGGTCGACCAGCCGCAGCCGCACGTCGTCGGCGCCGTCCGGCACGGCGACCCGCAGGCGCGGCGTGTCCAGGGTCATGCTCACCGCCTCGGATGCCTTGCCGTAGCCGAAGCGCCCGTAGATGGCCGGTTCGGAGGCGGTCAGCACGGCCAGCGGCTCGCGCCGCGCCCGGAAGTCCGCGAGCTGGTGCCGCATCATCGCGCGCAGGATGCCGCGCCGCCGGTGCGTGGGCTGCACGCTGACCAGCGTCACGCCGGGCACCCGCACGACCGCGCCGCCGGGCAGCGACATCCGGAAGGAGAACGCCCCCGCCGTGCCCACCACCTCGCCGGCGTCCCGGACGGTCAGGCAGCGCTCGGGCTCTCCGAGGTCCCGCCAGAGGGCGCGCTCCTCGGGGGCTTCCGGGGTGCCGCCGAACGCGCGTTCCAGCTTGCCGTACCAGTCGTCCCACTCGTCCGGACGCAACTCCCGCAACTCGGTCGCCATATGCCATGGGTAGCAGGACATCTTCCGCCCGCGCGACCGTTTTTCGAACGCCGTTTCCCGGCGATTGCACCGGGCGGCGTGCCGCGAATCGACGCGCCGCCGAACGGGTGGATAAGGTCCCAGAACAATGGCGAGCAGCTCGGGAGCGGAGTCCCTGACGGCCCGGTGGCGCAAGGCGGTGCACCGGGCCCGCGTCAGCGTGCGCAAGGCCGGGGTCGACTACTTCCGCGGTGACGGCTCCGACTGGATCGCCCTGGTCGCCCTCCTGATCGCCATTCCCGCCATCGCCTGCGGCACCGTCTGGCGCCCCGACTGGATCGCGCCCACCGCGCTGGTCCTGCCGGTCATCGCCGGCGGCCTGCTGTTGCGCCCCGCCAACCTGCTCGCCCTGTACGGCACGTCCGCCGCCGCGCTGATCGTCGAGGCATCGCTGCTCGGCCCGTACGACCAGGGCCGCGACCGGATCACCCCGGGCACGGTCCTGGTGGTCGCGGCGGTCGGCCTGTCCGGACTGCTGATCGCGCAGTTCCGCAGCCGGGTCGGGGTGCCGTGGCGGCGCGGCGGCACGATGCTCTTCGACCTGCGTGAACGTATCCGCGTCCAGAGCAAGCTGCCCAAGCTGCCGGCCGGCTGGCACCGCGAGATGGCACTGCGCCCGGCCGGCGGGCAGTCCTTCTCCGGCGACTTCGTGGTGGCCTCCCGCACGCACGGCGGCAACATCCTCGAAGTCGTGCTGACCGACGTGTCCGGCAAGGGCATGGACGCGGCCTCCCGCGCGCTGCTGCTGTCCGGCGCCTTCGGCGGGCTTCTCGGCTCACTGCCGCCGCACGGCTTCCTGCCCGCCGCCAACGGCTACCTGCTGCGCCAGGACTGGGACGAGGGCTTCGCCACCTCCATCCACCTCGTCCTGGACCTGGAATCCGGCGACTACGAGCTGCTGTCGGCCGGGCACCTGCCCGCCCTCCAGCTCAGCGCGGGCACCGGCCGCTGGGAGGAGAAGGCGGCGGAGGGGCCGCTGCTCGGGGTGTACGACGGGGCGCAGTTCGACCCGGTCAAGGGGACCCTGCGCCCCGGTGACGTGCTGATGCTCTTCACGGACGGCCTGGTCGAGGCCGCTGACCGGGACATCGCGGAGGGCATCGACCGGCTGACCGGCGAGGCCGACCGCTATGTGGCCCGCGGCTTCGCCGGTGCCGCCTGGCATCTGATCGAAGCCGTGGCCAAGGACGTGAACGACGACCGCGCGTTGCTGCTGATCTGCCGCGACTGAACCGTACGGTGGTGCCGGACCCGGCCCGGATCCGCACGCCGCCGACCCCGGTGAACACGGGGCGGCCGGGGCCGTGCCGCCCCGGCCCCGTCGCGCCGCACGGAGGCCGGCCCTCGACCGCCCCACGGAGGACCCCCATGGCCGGCACCCTCACCTTCGGCTGTGTCACGTACATCGAGAGCACGCCGGAAAAGGTCTGGCACGCCCTTACGGACGCCGACGCGACCGCCGTCTACTGGGGGCACAGCAACATCTCCGACTGGCAGCCCGGCTCCCGCTGGGAGCACCGGCGTACCGACGGGTCGGGCATCGCCGACGTCGAGGGCACGGTCGTGGCGAGCAGTCCGCCCACGCGGCTGGTGACCACGTGGGCGGAGCCCGGCGCGGGGGCGGAGCCGGCCGGGCCCGGCGTCTCCACCGTGACGTTCGCCACCGAGCCGTACGGGGAGATCGTCCGGCTGACCCTGACGCACGAGGGCCTGGCCGACGAGGCCGAGCGGGACGCGGCGGCCGGGGGCTGGTACGCGGTGCTCGCCAACCTCAAGACGCTGCTGGAGACCGGTCGCCCGCTGCCGCGCGAGCCCTGGACCATGCCGTGACCGCTGTGACCGCTGTGACCTCCGTGACCGATGTGGCCGCGGGGTCTGCCGTGACCTTGGAGCCCGTCGTGACCTCCGTGACCGTGGGGCCCACCGGGCGGCGGTGAGCGTCAGCTCCGCCCGGCGGCCGCGGGCTCGGGCCGCCCGCCGCCCGCCGGCGCGTCGGGGCCGGGCCGCCCGCCGCCCGGCAGGATCCGCGCCAGCCACCCGGACCGGCCGGCCGCCAGCGGCCCCAGTACGGCCAGGATCAGTACGTACCCGGCGATGAACGGCGCCAGCCGCTCGTCCAGCCCGGCGCCCGCCGCCATCGTCGCCAGGATCAGCGCGAACTCGCCGCGGGCGAGCAGCGCGGTGGCGATGTTCGCGGCCGGACGCGGCCCGAAGCCGTAGATCCGGGCGGCGACCAGCCCCGCGGCCACGTTCATCACCAGCGTCAGCGCCACCGCGATCAGTACCGGCCACACCACCGACGGCAGGTCGCCGGGGTCGATGGACAGGCCGAAGGCGAAGAAGAAAATCGCGCCGAAGGCGTCCCGCAGCGGGTGCACCAGCTCCATGATCCGTTTGCCCGAGCCGGTGCTGCCGAGCATCAGGCCGACCATGAACGCGCCGATCGCGTCCGCGACGCCGAACCACTCCGAGACGCCCGCCACGAAGACGGCGGCACCGAGGAAGGAGATGACCAGCAGCTCGTTGTCCTTGGTGGCGATCAGCTTGCCGATCACCGTCGTACCCCAGCGGGCGACCACCGCGAGCAGCAGCAGGAACCCGAACGCCTTGCCGGCGTCGAGGACCGCCGAGGCCATCGAGTCGGCGCCGGAGATCACCGGCTGGAGGGCGGCCAGGTAGAGCGCGAGGAAGATGTCCTCGACCACGATGATGCCGAGGATCGGCTTGGTCTCCGGGTTGCCGAGTCGGCCGGTGTCCATCAGGACCTTGGTGACGATCGCGGACGAGGAGATGCCGAGCACACCGGCCAGGACCAGCGCCTCGGAGGTGCCCCAGCCGACCGCGAAGCCGAAGCCGAGGCCCGCGCCGACGTTCAGCGCCAGATAGGCGGCCCCGGCGACGGCCATCCTGCGGCCGCCCTCCTTGAGGTCGTCCATGTGGAATTCGAGGCCGAGGTAGAAGAGCAGCAGCACCAGACCCAGCAGGGAGAGCATCTCCAGCTCGTGCGGGTCGTCGACCAGGGAGACGCCGGGGGTGTGCGGGCCGAGCAGTATCCCGGCCAGGATGAACAGGGGGATCGTGGGGAGCCCGATACGGCTGCCCAGGCGGGCGAGGACGGCCGCGGCCAGGAAGGCCCCGCCCATCGCGAGGAGGGTTTCTGCGTGTCCGATGGCTCCTCCAGAGGTACGGCCGGACGGTGTTCGGTCAAGGGGGAGTCAAGAAAGCGTCAGTAGTTAGTTTACCAAACGACTTTTCGGGCCCGGCGCGCCTGCGCTCGCCACACACCTCACCGGCTCCCGTCCACTCCTTCACCGATCCGCCTCCGGGACCTCTCCCGTCGGCCCTGCCTGGGGTTTTCCCCACCCCGGAGTGACCGGCAGCCGCCATGGCCCAGGTTCACCCCCGCTCCGTACGGTCAACAGGCGACCGGACGTACGAGACGAAGGACGGCACGATGGACCTGCGCGACAAGCACCGGGACGGGCGGGGGCGGGAGGACGGCTCCTGCGCCGTGGAGCTGCGCGGCGTCCGGCGGCAGTACGGGCGCGGGGCGGGCGCCGTGCACGCCCTGCGCGGCATCGATCTCGCCCTGCCCCACGGCAGCTTCACCGCCGTGATGGGCCCTTCCGGGTCCGGGAAGTCCACGTTCCTCCAGTGCGCGGCGGGCCTGGACCGGCCGACCGGCGGCACGGTCCGCATCGGCGGCACGGACCTCACCCGGATGCGGGAGAACCGGCTCACCGCCCTGCGCCGCGAACGCCTCGGCTTCGTCTTCCAGGCGTTCAACCTGCTGCCGTCGCTGACCGTCGAGCAGAACGTCGCCCTGCCGATGCGGCTCGCGGGGCAGCGCGCCGACCGGCGGCGCACCGCCGAGGCGCTCGCCCGGGTCGGCCTCGGCGAGCACGCCGGACGGCGCCCCGGTCAGCTCTCCGGCGGACAGCAGCAGCGCGTCGCCATCGCCCGCGCGCTGGTCACCGCCCCGGACGTGGTCTTCGCCGACGAGCCCACCGGCGCGCTCGACGCCGGCACCGCCGCCGAGGTCCTCGGCCTGCTGCGGCACGCGGCCGACCGGCTCGGCACCACGGTCGTCATGGTCACCCACGACCCGGTGGCGGCCTCCTGGGCCGACCGTGTCCTCTTCCTCGCCGACGGCGCGCTCGCCGACAGCCTGGAACGGCCCTCGCCCGAGCAGGTCGCGGCCCGGATGGCGGCGCTCACCGGCCGCGCGCGGCGAGCGGTGGCCTGAGGGGGCCGGCGGCGATCCGGGGCCCGGCGCTCACCGGCCGCGTGCCACGAGCGCCGGCTCCTTCCGGAACGCCCCCGCGCACCAGGGCGCCCCCAGCTCCTGCGCGCTCTCCCGGTGGTAGGACCACGCCCAGGTCATCCGCGGCACCGCCCAGTAGGCCGGCACCACGGCGGGCGCGAGAACCGGCACCGCCGCGATCCGCACCGCGCGCCGCCGGACCAGCGCGAAGTGCCCGGGTCTCAGGTTCAGCCCCAGGACGAAGAACGGCAGGAACCGGAGCAGCCGTTGCATGTCGAGGTCGTCGCCGACCTCCGGGGACACGGAGGCCGGGACGGCGACGGCCGGCGTCGGCGGAACCGGCCACCGCACGATCCGCCCCAGGGGAGTGGTGAGCCGCCACACGAACAGCGCGGCCAGGAACCACGTCAGATACCAGGGGCCCAGGAGGCTGATCGGCAGGTCCGGGTCGTGGTCCGCCCAGCGCGCGCAGAGCGTATAGGCGGTCTCGAAGACGACGTACGGCACCACGACGCCGGTGATCAGCCGTTGCAGCCGGTCCGTACGCAGATCGAAACCGCGCGAGAAATACCCGGAGACGATGATGAACGCCGGCATGTGGAAGACGTACACCGTCATGTGGAGCGCCCCGGCGGCACGGCCCTGACCGGTCAGCGGCTCCCCTGAATGCCCCAGGGCGACCAGGACGATCGCCAGATGCTTCGCATTGTCGAAGAAGGCGTCCCGCCCGCCCCCGGCAGCGGGTTGCGCGGCCTTCGCCACGGGCCGCCCGGCCCCTCGCGGAGCCCGGGGCACCCGCCTCCGCCGCCGCTTCCCGGCGGCCGGGGGAGCACACGTCGTGGGGCCGGCGCAGCGGGAAACACCTGACGCACCCTAGTGACGTCCCGGGAATGCGTAACACCTTCTCCGCCGCATAGGTGCTGCCGAATGGGAAATACGGGCATGGTGCGGTGGGAATGCCCCTTGCGGGGGTCGTCACCGGGCAGTCCGGGCGGGCTTTCGCGCCTTTTCCGGAGACCCGTCGAATATCTGTCCCAGGGGTGCGTCGTCCACTTATGCGAGGGCATATGCTTCGTCGTGGACCCGGGGGTGATGTCCGCTTCGCTGCCGGTATGTCGGTGCGGTGGACGCCCGTCGACCGGGCGCGTGCCGCATGAATTCACGTGTGCACAAAAGGGGGTCGGGCGGTACGGCGTCATCCGGCCAGGCGCCGCGAACGGTTCCGGCCCCGCCGCCGAATGCGTTCCGCGGCGTCAATTCCCGTGCGGCGGACCGGCGTCCGCCCGTACCCGGCGGTGCGGTCGTCCGGGGCGCCGGCAAAGCCTTGGCCGATGATTCGCCACCCGCCTCCACTGGGCAGTGACTTGGTGGCACGATGGTGCCGAGCGGGGGTGTGCGCGGCTGCACACTTCCGGGGCCGGCCAGGCGTTCCGACCGAGGGTGTGATCAGTTGTGGCTCTTTCGCTGTCCGTCGTGCTGTTGTTGGGCATCATCATGATCGTGTTGATACGCGGCAAGTCGCTCAAGGCGGGTCCGGCGATCGTCGCCATCCTCTTCGGCTTCTTCCTCGCCTCCACCGGCATCGCGCCGTCCATCAACCGGTTCCTGAACTCGGTGGCCGACACGATCAACAACATCAGCTTCTAGCGCCGCCCGGGCCCCGCCCCACGGCGTACGGGCCCGGCCGGGACGATCAGCGGTCGCCGCGTCCGCTCCGCGCGACCGCTTCCCGCACGGCCTCCTCGCTGCGCCCGACCAGCGCCGTGCCGTCGTCCGCCGTGATGATCGGCCGTTGAATCAGCCGCGGCCGCTCGGCCAGCGCCTCGATCCAGCGATCCCGCGCGGCGTCCGAACGCTCCCAGGCGCCGATCCCCAGCTCCTTCGCCTCGGCCTCCTGCGTGCGCGTGATGTCCCACGGCTCCAGTCCCAGCCGCTCCAGCACCTCCCGCAACTCCGCGGCGGTCGGCGGCTGTTCGAGATATCGGCGCACCGTGTAGTGCGCCCCTTCCGCGTCCAGCAGTTGGACGGCGCCACGGCACTTGGAGCACGCGGGATTGAGCCAGATCTCCATGCCGACACCTTAGTGAGGCCCGCCGGGGACCGGTCCGACCCGGTGCGCGGATGACCAGAACCGGCCGCGGCGACGGGACGCTGCCGGGCTCCGGCGGCGGACGGGGCACGGTCGGGGCCCGGGCACCGGCTCCGGGCTCACGATTCATCGCGGTGCGCGGTCGGCCCGGCGGCACCGGGCTGCGCCCTTCCGGAAAACGTTCAGGGCCAGGCCGAGAAATGCACCTCGGACCTGGCCCTGAACCATCGGAGCGGGCGACGGGAATCGAACCCGCGTAGCCAGTTTGGAAGACTGGGGCTCTACCATTGAGCTACGCCCGCATGCGCCGCCGGTCGGGTGACCGCGGCACGCAGTGCATCGTAGCGGGTCACCCGGGCCCGCCGCACACTCCGCCCCGTTCCCGCCCGTCGCGGCAGCCCGTCCGGGCCCCGCGCGCCCCCGTTCGTCCGCCGTGCGCCCCCCGCGTCCGGGGCCGTGCCCGGGGATATCCGGCAGCCGTACCGTCCACGGCCATGTACCCTACGTGTCGCACCGACGGGGTGTGGCGCAGCTTGGTAGCGCGTCCGCTTTGGGAGCGGAAGGTCGTCGGTTCGAATCCGGCCACCCCGACCAGCAGGTTTTCCCCACGTTCAGCCGTACGGCGCCCCGGCCCCCGGGCCGGCCGGCCGTGCGGCTTCCCCGGGCGCGGCACGCCCCGGCCGTACGGCCCTTTCCGAGGCCCGTTCCGATGGGCCCGTAAGCGGCCTGTCAAGATCACATTGCGGGTGCCAACCCGCTTGCGGTTACTATGCAAGCTGCGTGCCCGTGTGTCTTTCTCCCGGGCGCGATCCGCAGGGCGCCTGGGCTCCAGGCGTCGGCAGATCTCAAGCAGAACCCCAGAAGTCAGCCCCAAGGAGACCGAACCGTGAAGAGCGCCGTGGAGAACCTGAACCCGACCCGGGTTCGGCTCACTGTCGAGGTGCCCTTCGAGGAGCTCAAGCCCAGCCTCGACGCGGCGTACAAGAAGATCAACCAGCAGGTCACGGTGAAGGGCTTCCGCCAGGGCAAGGTCCCGGCCCGCGTCATCGACCAGCGGTTCGGTCGCGGCGCCGTGCTGGAGGAGGCCGTCAACGACGCGCTCCCGAAGTTCTACACCGAAGCGGTCAACGAGGGTGAGCTGAACGTCCTCGGTCAGCCCGAGGTCGACATCACCGAGCTGAAGGACGGCGAGCTGCTGGCCTTCACCGCCGAGGTCGACATCCGCCCGACGCTTGAGATCCCGGACTACTCCGGCATCGAGGTCGAGGTCGACGCCGTCGAGGTGTCGGACGAGGACATCGACAAGTCGGTCGAGCAGCTTCGCGACCGCTTCGCCTCCACCTCCCCGGTCGAGCGCGCCGCCGAGGACGGCGACGTGCTCACCCTCGACCTGGAGGCCAAGGTCGACGGCGAGGTGCTGGAGGACGGCGTCGCCCAGGGCGTCAGCTACACCGTCGGCTCCGGCGAGCTGCTTGACGGCATCGACGACGCCGTCAAGGGCCTGAAGGCCGGCGAGTCCGGCACCTTCACCTCCGAGCTGAAGGGCGGCTCGGCCGCCGGCAAGGAGGCCGAGGTCAAGGTCGACGTCACCGCCGTGGCCGCCCGTGAGCTGCCCGCGCTGGACGACGACTTCGCCCAGCTCGCGAGCGAGTTCGACACGCTGGAGGAGCTGCGCGCCGACAGCGCCAAGCGCCTCGCCCAGATGAAGAAGTACGACCAGGCCACCCAGGCGCAGGAGAAGGTCCTCGACGAGCTGCTCAAGCTGGTCGAGGTCCCGATGCCGGAGAAGCTGCTCGCGGACGAGATCGAGACCCGCAAGCACAACCTGGTCAACCACCAGCTCGGCCAGATGGGCCTCGACCTCGCGAAGTACCTGGAGATCCAGGGCAAGTCCGAGGAGGAGTTCGACGCCGAGACCAAGGAGCAGGCCGAGAAGGGCATCAAGACCCAGTTCATCCTCGACGAGCTGGTCAACAAGGAGAAGCTGAACGTCAGCCAGGAGGAGCTCACCGAGCACCTCATGCGCCGCGCGCAGTCCTCCGGCATGTCCCCCGACCAGTTCGCCCAGGCCGTCGTCGAGGGCGGCCAGGTGCCGATGCTCGTCGGCGAGGTCGCCCGCGGCAAGGCCCTCGCGGTCGTCGTCGAGGCCGCCACGGTCAAGGACACCAACGGTGAGGTCGTCGACCTGGACGACGAGGACGAGACAGCCGAGACCGTCGAGGCCGAGGGCACCGACGCCGAGAAGACCGAGAAGACCGAGAAGGCCGAGAAGACCGAGGGCTGAGCCCCGGTCGCCCCGGTGGTACGGGCGGCCCAGGCCGCCCCGCAGTGCCAGTAGAGGTACGGGCCCGAACACGCCACGCCCGCGTGTTCGGGCCCGTACGTCGTCAGGGCCGGTGGGCGCCCGTGAGCCTGCGCTCACAGCGAACAGTTGACAATGCGGGATGGCGCCCGCCGACCAGCGCGTTAGGGTCCGTAGATACGAGGGCAGGGGAGTAGCCGAAACGGCGCCGGCGGAGCACGCCGCGCCCTCCCCACGCCCCAGAAGACGACGCTGAGACGGCCCTGGGCCGTCCGACAACGAGCAGGTGGACACGTGACGATCCCGATGCCTTCCGCCGCCGCTGAGCCGACCTTCGGTGGCCTCGGCGACCAGGTCTACAACCGGCTGCTCGGCGAGCGGATCATCTTCCTCGGCCAGCCGGTCGACGACGACATCGCCAACAAGATCACCGCGCAGCTGCTGCTCCTCGCCGCTGACCCGGACAAGGACATCTTCCTTTACATCAACAGCCCGGGCGGCTCGATCTCGGCCGGCATGGCGATCTACGACACCATGCAGTACATCAAGAACGACGTGGTCACCATCGCCATGGGCCTCGCCGCCTCGATGGGCCAGTTCCTGCTGAGCGCCGGCACCCCGGGCAAGCGCTTCGCGCTGCCCAACGCCGAGATCCTCATCCACCAGCCCTCCGCGGGCCTGGCGGGCTCCGCGTCGGACATCAAGATCCACGCCGAGCGGCTGCTGCACACCAAGAAGCGCATGGCCGAGCTGACCGCCCAGCACACCGGTCAGACCGTCGAGCAGATCACCCGCGACTCCGACCGGGACCGCTGGTTCGACCCGCAGGAGGCCAAGGCGTACGGCCTCATCGATGACGTCATGACCACCGCGGCGGGCGTTCCGGGCGGGGGCGGCACCGGGGCCTGAGCGCCCCGGACGACGCACCCAGCAGCCGACCCCAGCCTCTTCTGACCGCCACCAGGACGGTGAACCTCCAGATGAACAACTTCCCCGGCCGTAGCTTCTACGAGCGCCCCGACGCCCCGCAGGCGGAGTTCCAGGGCCAGCCCGCCGAGTCCCGCTACATCGTTCCGCGCTTCGTCGAGCGCACCTCGCAGGGCGTGCGCGAGTACGACCCGTACGCGAAGCTCTTCGAGGAGCGGGTGATCTTCCTCGGCGTGCAGATCGACGACGCGTCGGCCAACGACGTGATGGCGCAGTTGCTGTGCCTGGAGTCGATGGACCCGGACCGGGACATCTCGATCTACATCAACTCGCCCGGCGGCTCCTTCACGGCGCTGACCGCGATCTACGACACGATGCAGTTCGTCAAGCCCGACGTCCAGACGGTCTGCATGGGCCAGGCGGCCTCCGCCGCGGCCGTGCTGCTCGCCGCCGGCACCCCCGGCAAGCGGATGGCGCTGCCCAACGCCCGGGTGCTGATCCACCAGCCGTACAGCGAGACCGGCCGCGGCCAGGTGTCCGACCTGGAGATCGCCGCCAACGAGATCCTCCGGATGCGTACGCAACTGGAGGACATGCTGGCCAAGCACTCCACCACGCCGATCGAGAAGATCCGCGACGACATCGAGCGCGACAAGATCCTGACCGCCGAGGAGTCCCTGGCGTACGGTCTGGTCGACCAGATCGTCTCGACCCGTAAGACGGCCGCCTCGGTCTGATCGCGACCCGTCGCGAAGTGAGCCGGTGATACACGCCCCCTTGGATCGGGTTGACCGAGTCGGTCCAAGGGGGGCCCGTACGGGGGGCCCGGCAAGGTACCGTCGATAGGCAAGCACCCGGGTCCGCGGAGCAATGCGGATCCCAGGCGAAGGGGAAGCACCTCGTGGCACGCATCGGTGACGGCGGCGACCTGCTCAAGTGCTCGTTCTGCGGGAAGAGTCAGAAGCAGGTGAAGAAGCTCATCGCGGGGCCTGGTGTGTACATCTGCGACGAGTGCATCGACCTCTGCAACGAGATCATCGAGGAGGAGCTCGCCGAGACCTCCGAGGTCCGCTGGGAGGAACTGCCCAAGCCCCGGGAGATCTACGAGTTCCTGGAGAGCTACGTCGTAGGCCAGGAGCCCGCCAAGAAGGCGCTCTCGGTAGCCGTCTACAACCACTACAAGCGGGTCCAGGCGGGTGAGAACGGTGGCGCGCGTGGCGGCGACGACGGCATCGAACTCGGCAAGTCCAACATCCTGCTGCTCGGCCCCACCGGCTCCGGCAAGACCCTGCTCGCGCAGACGCTCGCCCGGATGCTCAACGTCCCGTTCGCCTTCGCCGACGCGACGGCGCTGACGGAGGCCGGCTATGTCGGCGAGGACGTGGAGAACATCCTCCTCAAGCTGATCCAGGCCGCGGACTTCGACATCAAGAAGGCCGAGACCGGCATCATCTACATCGACGAGATCGACAAGGTCGCCCGCAAGAGCGAAAACCCGTCGATCACCCGTGACGTCTCCGGCGAGGGCGTCCAGCAGGCCCTGCTGAAGATCCTGGAGGGCACCACCGCCTCGGTGCCGCCGCAGGGCGGCCGCAAGCACCCCCACCAGGAGTTCATCCAGATCGACACGACGAACGTGCTGTTCATCGTGGGCGGCGCGTTCGCCGGTCTGGAGAAGATCATCGAGGCCCGGTCCGGTGCCAAGGGCATCGGCTTCGGCGCCAACATCCGCTCCAAACGCGAGATCGAGTCCAAGGACCAGCTCCAGGACGTCATGCCGGAGGACCTGGTGAAGTTCGGGATGATCCCGGAGTTCATCGGCCGGCTGCCCGTCCTGACCTCGGTGCACAACCTCGACCGTGCGGCGCTCCTCCAGATCCTCCTGGAGCCGCGCAACGCGCTCGTCAAGCAGTACCAGCGCCTGTTCGAACTGGACGGCGTGGAGCTGGACTTCGACCGCCCGGCCCTGGAGGCCATCGCCGACCAGGCGATCCTGCGCGGCACCGGCGCGCGCGGCCTGCGCGCCATCATGGAAGAGGTCCTCCAGTCGGTGATGTACGAGGTCCCGTCCCGCAAGGACGTGGCCCGCGTCGTCATCACCGAAGAGGTCGTCCACTCCAACGTGAACCCGACGCTGGTGCCGCGCAACCGCGGCGGCGAGTCGGGCGAGCATCACGAGAAGAGCGCGTAGCGCCGTCCGTTCCCCCCGCACGGACGGCGAGGGCCGCCCCGCGACACGGTCGCCGGGCGGCCCTTTCGCTCGTCCGCGGCCCCGGGCTACCGCGGGGTACGGGTCTCGCCGCGCACCGCGGCGGTGGTGTCCGCGTACTGCGACAGGTTGACGTCCGAGGCGGAGCGCAGCGCGCCGTTCATGTAGAGCAGCACGGCGGCGGTCGAGCCGTCGGCCCAGCCGCACACCGGCGCGTAGCCGAACGTCGGGTTCCGGACGACCTCGCAGTCGATCTTGACGTTGCCGCCGGCTCCGCCGGGCCGGAACGTCTCGCGCGGCCGGACGACCGTGGTGCCCCCACTGGAGACGCCGCGGAACATGCCGTTCACCACGGTGTCCGGGTCGGAGATGGTGCCGTACCCGCCGGAGATCATCAGGCCGGTGGGCCGGCTGTCGCGGGTGCCGCGGTAGCGGGCGATCTCCTGCGTCATGCCGGGCGGCGGCGAGCCCAGCTTCAGGCCGTCGCGCTCCAGCGCCGCCTTGTCCTTCTCCAGCGTGTACGCGCCGTCGCCGACCGTCCGGGGCGTCGTCAGCCGCATCCGCCGCTCACCGTCCTCCGCGGACGGCTGCTCCCCGGACGTGCCGTCGGCGTCCGAACCGGCCGTCGGCGCGGCCGAGTTGTTGCCGTCGGCCCGGGTGCGGCCGCCGTTGTCGTCACCCGAGACGAGCATGACGGCCCCGCCGATGATGGCGCCCACGAGGACGACACCGGCGGTCACCCCCGCGATGATCTTGCCGGTGCTGCCGCCGTCGGACGGGCCGGGCGGCCCCGGCGGCGGGAACTGCGGGAACTGAGGTGGCTGCGCCGGCTGCTGCGGGGCCTGGGGCTGCTGCGGCGCGCCGTATCCGTACGGACCGGACGGCGGGCCTTGGGGCGGCCCCTGGGGCGCTCCCTGAGGCTGCCCCTGCGGTGGTCCGAAGCTCCCGCCGTGCGGCTGCGGCGGCTGCTGCCCACTGCTCCCGTAGGGGCCCGGCGGCGGTTGGTCGAAGCTCATGTGTCCCCCCTGGGATGGTCCGGCACGGGCGCGGAGGTCACTTCTCGCGCCGTACCTCGGAGCGGATCTGGTGGGTCTTCTCGGAGAGCTCCTGGGCGGAGAACGCGGGACCCGTGGCATTGGCGGGCGCCTCCAGCCCGTTGTTCATGACCACGCCGACCGCGCTGGAGTCGCCCCAGGCGCAGTACGTCACCGTGGCGGTCGCGGTGAGGCCGCTCCTCGACGCGGTGCTCTTGAGCGCCTTGCATTTCATGACCGAGCCGTCGAACCCGTCGGGGGAGAACTCCGTCACCGGGGTGACGGTCTCCACCTTCGCACCCATGGTGTCCGTCTTGTCCAGCTTCTTGTCGAACTGGGCGAACATCTTGTTCACCGCGCTCTTGGGGTCGGCGACCTTCCCGTAGACAGCGGTGATGACCAGCGGCTGCTTCCTGCCGTTCGCGTAGGTGCCCTGGACGCCCCTGGCCTCCGTGATGCCCATCGCCTTGGTCTCGGCGTCGCCGGCCAGGTTCTCGTCCTTGTCGGCCTTGCCCGGGACCTTCGTGAACGTACCGTCGAGGACGGCGGTCGTCAGGGAGACCGTGTACGGCTTCACGTCCCCGCCCGGTCCGAACGCGTAGTACGCGCCCACGCCGATGCCCGCCACCGCCGCCACCGCGAGGACGCCGAGGGTGATCTTCATGCCCTTGCCCTTGCCGCCGTTCTGCGGCTGCTGCCCGTAGGCGGCCTGCTGCCCGTACGGGGCCGGCTGCTGCGGCGGGCCGTACGGCTGCTGGGGGTGGCCGGGCTGGGGAGCCTGCTGCGGGTAGCCGTAGGGCTGTTGCGGGGGGACCTGGCCGCCGTGCTGCGGGTGACCGTACCCGGGCTGCCCGGCGGGCTGCTGCGGCGGCTGCCCGTACGGAGCGGGCTGCTGGGGCGGCTGCCCGTACGGGCCGGGAGGCGGCTGGTTGAAGCTCATGGAGCGGGTTCCCCTCGTGGCGACTGACGGCGTCGATGACACCGGTCACAACTGATGCTGATGCGTCGCGAACATCCTGTACGACGCCGCTGTCGGCCGGGTCCCCGGGGGCCAAACCGATTCGAGACCGCGACATGTGCGCCCGTACACTGAGCGTCGTGACCGAGAACACTCAGCAGAGCCCCCGAGACGGCGGGCCGAACAGCAGCCCCACTGAACTGCCGACCCAGTACGCGCCGGCCGAGGTAGAGGGGCCGCTGTACGAGCGCTGGGTGGAGCGGGGGTATTTCGAGGCGGACGAGAAGAGCGAGAAGCCGCCGTACACGATCGTCATCCCCCCGCCGAACGTCACGGGGTCGCTGCATCTCGGGCACGCCTTCGAGCACACCCTGATCGACGCCCTCACCCGCCGGAAGCGGATGCAGGGCTACGAGACGCTGTGGCAGCCCGGCATGGACCACGCCGGCATCGCCACCCAGAACGTCGTCGAGCGCGAGCTGGCCAAGGAGGGCGTCTCGCGCCACGACCTGGGCCGGGAGGCTTTCGTCGAGCGGGTGTGGCGCTGGAAGGGCGAGTCCGGCGGGCAGATCTCCGGGCAGATGAAGCGCCTCGGTGACGGCGTCGCGTGGTCGCGTGAGCGGTTCACGATGGACGAGGGCCTGTCCAAGGCCGTCCAGACGATCTTCAAGCGGCTGTACGACGACGAGCTGATCTACCGCGCCGAGCGCATCATCAACTGGTGCCCGCGCTGTCTGACCGCCATCTCGGACATCGAGGTGGAGTACCAGGACGACGAGGGTGAGCTGGTCTCGATCCGCTATGGCGAGGGCGAGCAGTCCATTGTCGTCGCCACCACCCGCGCCGAGACGATGCTCGGTGACACCGCCGTCGCGGTCCACCCGGACGACGAGCGCTACCGGCACCTGGTCGGTACGGAGATCGAGCTGCCGCTGACCGGCCGCCGTATCCCGGTCGTCGCCGACGAGCACGTCGACCCCGAGTTCGGCACCGGCGCGGTCAAGGTCACCCCGGCCCACGACCCGAACGACTTCGAGATCGGCCGCCGGCACGACCTGCCCAACCTCGCGGTGCTCGACGAGCGCGGCGTGATCACCGCGCACGGCCCCTTCGAGGGCCTGGACCGCTTCGAGGCCCGTTCCGCGATCGTCGCCGCGCTGCGCGCCGAGGGCCGCATCGTCGCCGAGAAGCGCCTGTACACCCACTCGGTCGGCCACTGCTCGCGCTGCAAGACGACCATCGAGCCCCGGCTGTCCATGCAGTGGTGGGTCAAGGTCGGCCCGCTCGCCGAGGCCGCCGGTGACGCGGTCCGCGACGGCCGGGTGGACATCCACCCCAAGGAGATGGAGTCCCGCTACTTCGGCTGGGTCGACAATCTCCACGACTGGTGCATCTCGCGCCAGCTCTGGTGGGGCCACCGCATCCCGGTCTGGTACGGCCCGAACGGTGAGGTCGTCTGCGTCGGACCGGACGACGAGGTCCCGACGGGTGAGGGCTGGACGCAGGACACGGACGTCCTGGACACCTGGTTCTCGTCCGGCCTGTGGCCGTTCTCCACGCTCGGCTGGCCGGAGAAGACCGAGAGTGTCGACAAGTTCTACCCGAACTCGGTCCTGGTCACCGGCTACGACATCCTCTTCTTCTGGGTCGCCCGGATGATGATGTTCGGCCTGTACGCAATGGACGGCACCCCGCCGTTCAAGACCATCGCCCTGCACGGCATGGTCCGCGACGAGCGCGGCAAGAAGATGTCGAAGTCCTTCGGCAACGCGGTCAACCCGCTGGACTGGATGGACAAGTACGGCTCGGACGCCGTCCGCTTCACCCTCGCCCGCGGCGCCAACCCCGGTACGGACGTGCCGATCGGCGAGGACTGGGTCCAGGGTTCGCGCAACTTCGCCAACAAGATCTGGAACGCGACCCGCTTCGCGTTGATGAACGGCGCGACGGTCGAGGGCGAGCTGCCCCCGGCCGAGGAGCTGTCGGCAACCGACCGGTGGATCCTGTCCCGGCTCAACACGGTCGTCGCCGAGGTGGACGCGTACTACGACGACTACCAGTTCGCCAAGCTGTCGGACGCCCTCTTCCACTTCGCCTGGGACGAGGTCTTCGACTGGTACGTCGAGCTGTCCAAGACCACCTTCATGGCGGGCGGCCCGGCCGCCGACGTCTCGCGGCGGGTGCTCGGCGAGGTCCTGGACGTCACGCTGCGGCTGCTGCACCCGGTCGTGCCGTTCGTCACGGAGACGCTGTGGACGACACTGACCGGCCGGGAGTCCCTGGTGGTCGCCGAGTGGCCCGCCGACAGCGGCTTCCGTGACGCGGCGGCCGAGCGGGAGATCGAGACCGTCCAGCAGGTCGTCACCGAGGTCCGTCGCTTCCGGTCCGACCAGGGGCTCCAGCCCGGCCAGAAGGTGCCGGCCCGGCTGGACCTGGCCGGTACGCGGCTCGCCGCCCACGAGGCCGCGATGCGCTCGCTGCTGCGCCTCCAGCCCGCGGACGAGGGCTTCACCGCCACCGCGTCGCTGCCGGTCGCGGGGGCGACGGTGGCGCTGGACCTGTCGGGCGCCATCGACGTCGAGGCCGAGCGCAAGCGGCTGTCGAAGGACCTGGCCGCCGCCGAGAAGGAGAAGGCCCAGGCCACCGCGAAGCTGGGCAACGAGGCGTTCCTGGGCAAGGCCCCGGAACACGTCGTCGCCAAGATCCGTACGCGGCTGGAGACGGCCGAGGCCGACATCGTGCGCATCAGCGCGCAGTTGGAGGCCCTGCCCAAGGCGTAGTGCCGGGCGCCGGGGCGGGCCCCGGCACGTGATCCTCCGCAGGCCCCTCGTCCGTACGGGCGGGGGGCCTGCGCCGTCCCCCCGAGCCGCGCCGGGCGCCGCGTTCCCGTACCGGCCACAGCAGCACGTACGCGGTGGACACCGCGACGAACGCCAGGCGGATCAGGCCGCGGGCCGAGTCGTCGGGCACCGCGAAGACACTGCCGTACAGGATGAGCAGGGCCAGCCAGCTCCACCAGGGCACGAGCCGGCGCTGCCCGATGACGTCCCACAGGAGCGTGCCGAGCAGCACGGACGCGGTGTAGTACGTGTAGACGCTGGGGTCCAGGACGATACGGGCGTTGGCGCCGAGCAGGACGACGGCGGCCCAGCGGCCCCGCCACACCGCCAGGCAGCCCAGCAGCAGGCCCAGCGCGAACTGCGCGGGCCGGTCCCAGCCGGGCGTCTCCGGGGCGGCCACGCCCAGCCAGCGCAGGGCGGACGCCGGATGGTTGGGAATGGCGAACCTGGCCGCCGAGAACGAATTCATGTCACCGACGAAGAACGGCAGCCAGGCCACCGCGACCAGGCCCGCCATCCACAGCCCCGCGCGCAGCCACTTCTCCCTCGGGAGGGCGAGCAGCAGCGGCACGAAGGCCAGCGCCGTCGGCTTGGAGTCCATCGCCAGGGCCAGGAAGGCGCCGGTGAGCGCGGCGTTGCCACGGGTCACCGACCGTACGGCCAGCGCCGTGAAGAACAGGGCGAGCACGTCGTCCAGGTGCCCGAAGCGGACCGACACCTCGATCCACATGGGGATGAACGCCAGGCCGGCTATCAGGACGCGCTGCCGCAGCCGCTGGTGGTTGGTGCCGGTGCCCAGGAAGTGCCAGGCGGCGCTGCGGCCCGCCAGCACCACGATCACCAGGCCGAGCAGCGACATCAGGGCCGCGGCCAGGAACTGGCCGGTGTGCTCGGGGAACGGGTTGAACAGGCCGGCCACCAGGAAGCTGACCGGGCCCATCTGGAGTTCGGGGTGGTGGGCGTAGAGGTTGAGGCCGCCGGTGCCGTCGCCGGACGAGCCCTGGTAGATCAGCTCGCCGCCGGTGCGCAGGTAGTGCCAGGAGAACCCCCCGTTCGGCTCGACCACGACGAACCACAGCACGGTCCACGCGGTGAGCAGCACCAAGTGCATCCGCTGACTGATGGCCGGCACCCGCACGCTCTTCAGCTCCCACCCTGCCCGGCGGAGCCCGGCAGCCGTACGCCGCCCCCGGGGCCCGTCTCTTCCGGACTTCCTCGATCCTCGTGTCGGTCAAGGCTCACAGAGCCCGCCGGGGAAGATGCGGGCAGGGGGGTGGTGCGTTGCTCCGGGACGGCGATCGGAGGCGTGCGTCACGGTGGGACGGCGGCCGCCGCGTTCTCATCCGCCTCTCATCGAGACGGGGGACCATGGGCCCGCAATCGGGAGTTTCCGGCGAAACGTACCCAGCCGGCCGCACACACCGTCCAGCGACGAGGAGCCGCGCCACCCATGAACAAACCCCTGCGCCGCGTCTCGGTCTTCTGCATCCTGCTGATACTCGCGCTGCTGGCGTGGGTCACCTGGCTGCAGGGGGCCAAGGCGTCCACGTTCTCGGACGATCCGCACAATCCACGCGTTTCCATCGCCAAGTACGCGAATCCGCTGGGCAATATCCTCGTGGACGGGCAGCCGGTGACCGGCTCCACCGCCACCGACGGCACCCTCAGGCACAAGCGGACGTACAAGAACGGTCCGCTCTACGCCCCCGTCACCGGCTTCACCTCGCAGATCTTCGGCAGCAACCAGTTGGAGAGCCTGTACGGCGACCTCCTGGACGGCTCCGACAGCCGCCTGCAGAACCCCGGCGACGCGCTGACCCGCCAGCGGCCCAAGGGCGGCGACGTGGCCACCACCATCGACTCCAAGGTGCAGAAGGCCGGTTACCAGGCGCTCGACGGCAAGACCGGCGCCGCGGTCGCCCTCGACCCGGCCACCGGCAAGATCCTCGGCATGGTCAGCACCCCGTCCTACGACCCGGGTGAGTTCGCCGGCTCCGGCAGCGGCGACCAGCAGGCGTGGAAGGAGCTGACGGCCGACAAGAAGCACCCCGAGATCAACCGCGCGCTGCGGCAGCCGCTCCCGCCCGGCTCCACCTTCAAGCTGGTCGTCGCGGCGGCCGCCCTGGAGAACGGCCTGTACTCCTCCGTGGACGAGGCCACCGACAGCCCCGACCCGTACACGCTCCCCGGCACCCGCACCACGCTGAAGAACGAGAGCGCCTCCGCCCCCTGCGAGAACGCCACCATCCGCACCGCGCTCCAGTACTCCTGCAACACCGTCTTCGCGAAGCTGGCCGCCGACCTGGGCCAGGACAAGGTGCGCGCGCAGGCCGAGAAGTTCGGCTTCAACGACGGCAGGCTGGACACCCCCGTACGGGCCGGCAAGAGCCTCTACCCGCAGGGCATGGACAAGGCGCAGACCGCGCTGTCCGGCATCGGCCAGTTCAACGACACCGCCACGCCCCTCCAGATGGCCATGGTCTCCTCGGCCATCGCCAACGGCGGCGAACTCCGGACGCCGCAGATGGTCGACAAGCTCACCGACAGCGGCGGCAACACCCTCCAGCAGTACGAGCCGCGGACGTACGGCAAGGCGGTCTCGCAGCGCACCGCCGAGCAGCTCCAGTCGTCCATGGAGACCGTCGTGAACGAGGGGACCGGCTCCAACGCCAAGATCGACGGCCTGACGGTCGGCGGCAAGACGGGCACCGCCCAGCACGGCGTGGACAACAAGGGCACCCCGTACGCCTGGTTCGTCTCGTACGCCAAGGACGACCGGGGCCACCAGGTGGCCGTCGCCGTCATGGTCGAGGACAGCGACGCGGCCCGCAGCGAGATCTCGGGCGGCGGGCTGGCCGCTCCGGTGGCCAAGGCGATGATGAAGGCGGCGCTGTCGTAGCGGGGGCGCGGGCCGCCGGTACCGTCGTCCGCGGGCCGGCGCCCGCCCGCCGCGACAGCGGCCTCGTAGACTGGGTGCCGTGAGCGACGACCGCCCCCAGAACGACGACCCCGACCCGATCCCCGGCCCGGACGGCCCGGCCGACCCCTTCGAGGAGATGGTGGAGGCCGAGACCGGCCGGGACCCCGACCTCGCCGTGATCGAGGCCGGCAGCCGCACCCTGCGCGCGCAGGCCGGCCCGCCCCAGGGGGACGGCGTGCCCGCCCGTCCCGCCGACCCGGAGGTGGACCGCGCGCTGCGCGAGGTGGAGGCCGAGCTGGCCGGCCGCTGGGGGGAGACCAAGCTCGACCCCTCGGTGCAGCGCATCGCGGCGCTGATGGACGTCCTGGGCTCGCCGCAGCGCGCGTACCCGTCCATCCACATCACCGGCACCAACGGCAAGACCAGCACCGCCCGCATGATCGAGGCCCTGCTGAGCGCCTTCGAGCTGCGCACCGGCCGGTACACCAGCCCGCACGTGCAGTCCATCACCGAGCGGATCAGCCTGGACGGCGCCCCGATCCCGGCCGAGCGTTTCATCGAGACGTACCGGGACATCGCGCCGTACGTGGAGATGGTCGACGAGCGCCAGGAGTACCGCCTGTCGTTCTTCGAGGTGCTCACCGCCATGGCGTACGCGGCCTTCGCGGACGCCCCGGTGGACGTCGCCGTCGTCGAGGTCGGCATGGGCGGGACCTGGGACGCGACCAACGTGATCGACGCGGATGTCGCCGTCGTCACGCCGATCTCGCTGGACCACACCGACCGCCTCGGCGATACGCCCGAGCTGATCGCCGGCGAGAAGTCCGGGATCATCAAGAAGGACGCCACCGTCGTCCTGGCGCAGCAGCCGGTGGACGCGGCGTCCGTGATGCTCAAGCACGCCGTCGAGGTGGACGCCACCGTCGCCCGCGAGGGCATGGAGTTCGGCGTGCTCAGCCGGGAGGTGGCGGTCGGCGGCCAGCTTCTGACGCTGCGCGGCCTGGGCGGCGAGTACGAGGGCATCTTCCTGCCGCTGTACGGCGCCCATCAGGCGCACAACGCCGCGGTGGCGCTCGCCGCCGTGGAGGCGTTCTTCGGCATCGGCTCCGAGCACGCCCGCACGCTGGACCTGGACACCATCCGCTCCGCGTTCGCCGCGGTGGCCTCGCCGGGCCGCCTGGAGGTCGTGCGCAGCAGCCCGACCGTGATCCTGGACGCGGCGCACAACCCGGCGGGCGCGCGGGCCGCGGCCGAGGCGGTCACCGAGGCGTTCGGTTTCAGCCGACTCGTCGGCGTGGTCGGCACCAGTGCGGACAAGGACGTGCGGGGGGTCCTCGAAGCCTTCGAGCCGATTTTCGCCGAGGTCGTGGTGACCCGTAACTCCACCCACCGCGCCATGGACGCGGACGAGCTCGCGGCCGTCGCGGTGGAGGTCTTCGGTGCCGATCGCGTACAGGTCGAGCCGCGGCTCGACGACGCGCTGGAGGCGGCGATCACCCTCGCGGAGGAGGAGGGCGAGTACTCCGGTGCCGGCGTGCTGGTCACCGGCTCCGTGATCACGGTCGGCGAGGCCCGGCTGCTCCTGGGAAGGAACTGACCATGCGCACGCTGTGTGCGAGCACGCTGATCGGCGAGTTCTTCGTGATCGGGTTCGCCGGGCTGGTGGCGATGCAGACCTCCGGCCACTCCACGGCCACGGTCTGGACGGTCAGCGGCGTCGCGATGCTGCTGTGCGTCCTGCTGTGCGGCATGCTCACCCGCCCCGGCGGCGTACAGCTCGGCTGGGTTCTCCAGGCGGCCCTGATCGCCGGCGGCTTCGTGGTGACGACGATGTTCTTCCTCGGGGTGGTCTTCGCCGCCCTGTGGTGGGCGTCGGTGCACTTCGGCCGCAAGATCGACGAGGCGAAGGCCCGCTGGGCGGCGCAGGCCGAGGACGGCCCGCAGCCGGGCACGGCGTAGCAGCGGCGGAAACCGGGCCGGGTGCGGACGCACCCGGCCCGGACGTCTTTCCGGGGCCGGGCGTCTTTCCGGGGCCGGGCGCGGACGTGCGGATCAAACCGGTGCGGACGTCGGCGCGAAACCGGGTGCGAACGTGGGTGCGAAAACCGGCGGGCCCGCCCCGGCCCGTTCACCCGTACGGCCCCGGCAGCCTGCCCGGATCCGGTGATCCGGGCCCCGGTACCGCGTACAGCCCAATGCCGTCACCCATGTAGCCTCAGGGCACCTGCCGTCTGTCCACGTACCCAAGGAGCCCCTCCCGTGAGCCAGCGCACGCTCGTCCTCCTCAAGCCCGACGCGGTCCGCCGCGGCCTGGTCGGTGAGATTCTCGGCCGTATCGAGCGCAAGGCGGGCTGGACGATCAGCGCGCTGGAGCTGCGCACCCTGGACCGCGCGATCCTGGAGCAGCACTACGCCGAGCACGTCGGCCGGGACTTCTACGAGCCGTTGGTGCAGTTCATGTCCTCGGGCCCGGTGGTCAGCCTGGTCGTCGAGGGCGAGCGGGTCATCGAGGGCGTACGGGCGCTGGCCGGTCCCACCGATCCGATCAAGGCGCCCGCTGGTTCCATCCGCGGCGACTTCGGGACCATCACCCGGGAGAACCTCGTCCACGCCTCGGACTCGCCGGAGTCGGCGGAGCGTGAAATCAAGATTTTCTTCCCGGGCCTGGCCTGACTTCCGGTCACCGGGACCCCCGGTGACCTGGGGCGACCGGCGGACCGCCGGTCGCCTCGCGGTATCCGCGCTCCTAACGGGGGAACGCTTCGGCGCGACACGACGTCCCCATTGTGGGGGGCGGGTCCGTGTTCCGCCGACAATGGCGGAGGAACCCCGCACCGCGTTCGAGCGGTGGGGACTTCGTGACTACGATGGAGCTTCCGCGCCCCGGCGCACCACACCTGCCGACCTCAAGTAAGCATTCCGCTCCAGTTGGGAAGGCCAGACGTATCCTCATGGGGAACAACATGTCGTTCATCGGCCGTGACATGGCTGTCGACCTCGGGACCGCCAACACGCTGGTGTACGTCAGGGGTCGCGGGATCGTCCTCAACGAGCCGTCGGTCGTGGCCATCAACACCAACACCGGCGGCATCCTCGCCGTCGGGGCCGAGGCGAAGAAGATGATCGGCCGCACCCCTGGCAACATCGTCGCGGTGCGTCCCTTGAAGGACGGCGTGATCGCCGACTTCGAGATCACCGAGCGGATGCTCCGCTACTTCATCCTCAAGATTCACAAGCGCCGTTACCTGGCCCGCCCGCGCGTGGTCGTCTGTGTCCCCTCCGGTATCACCGGAGTCGAGCGCCGCGCGGTCATCGAGGCGTCCACCCAGGCCGGCGCCCGTCAGGTGCACATCATCGAGGAGCCGATGGCCGCCGCGATCGGTTCCGGCCTGCCGGTCCACGAGGCCACCGGCAACATGGTCGTGGACATCGGCGGCGGCACGACCGAGGTCGCGGTGATCTCGCTCGGCGGCATCGTCACGGCCCAGTCGATCCGGGTGGCCGGCGACGAGCTGGACAACGCGATCATCCAGCACATCAAGAAGGAGTACAGCCTCCTGCTGGGCGAGCGCACCGCCGAGAGCATCAAGATCACCATCGGTTCGGCGTACGACCTGGAGCAGGACGAGCACACCGAGATCCGCGGCCGGGACCTGGTCTCCGGACTTCCCAAGACCGTCGTGATTTCCGCGGCCGAGGTCCGCAAGGCCATCGAGGAGCCGGTCAACTCCATCGTCGACGCGGTCAAGACGACGCTCGACAAGTGCCCGCCGGAGCTGTCCGGCGACGTGATGGACCGCGGCATCGTGCTCACCGGAGGCGGCGCCCTGCTCCGCGGCCTCGACGAGCGCCTGCGCCGCGAGACCGGCATGCCGATCCACATCGCCGAGGACCCGCTCGACTCCGTCGCGCTCGGCAGCGGCAAGTGCGTCGAGGAGTTCGAGGCGCTCCAGCAGGTCCTGGACTCCCAGCCGCGCCGCTAGGGAAGCCGACGGGAAACCGACATCCCGCCGTACGGGCGGCTGAACGTCCGTACGGCGGATCGTTGATATACAGGCACCACGCCCCGACGGGCGAGCACTGCGTACAAAGGCACAACCGCACTCCCCAGCGCGACCGGCGCGGGCCCGCAGCCGGCCGGTCCTACGAGGAAGGACACGGCCGCCGCACGTGAGGGACACACGAGAGAGCCGGCTGCTACTGGTGCTGCTGGTCGCGATCGCGTTCGCGCTGATCACGGTGGACATCCGCGGCGGCGAACGGTCCCCGCTCGCCGGCGCCCGGCAGGCCGCCGCCGCGGCCTTCGGACCGGTCGAGAGCGGTATCGCCACGGTCGTCGACCCGGTGGGCAACGCGGTCGGCGCCGTACGGGACTCCGGTGAGCGGCACACCCGTATCAGCGCCCTGGAACGGGAGAATGCCGCGCTCAAGGCGAAGCTGGGCTCCTCCGACCGCAACCGCAACCGCGCCGCCGAGCTGGACCGGATGCTCAAGACCGCCGGCACCGGTCAGTACGGCATCAAGGGCGCCCAGGTCATCGCCATCGGCGCGGCGCAGGGCTTCTCCTGGACCGTCACCATCGACGCCGGCTCCCAGGACGGTATCGCCCGCGACATGACCGTCCTCAACGGGGACGGCCTGGTCGGCCGCGTCACCACCGTCGGCCGCACCACCGCCACCGTCCTGCTCGCCAACGACCCCGACTTCACCGTCGGCACCCGCATGGAGAAGACCAACGAGATCGGCTTCGCCACCGGCCAGGGCGGCGACTCGCTGCGCGTCCAGCTCCTCAACGGCAAGGCCGAGGTGAAGAAGGGCGACCGGCTGGTCACCTTTGGCTCCAGCGCCGACAAGCCCTTCGTGCCCGGCGTCCCGGTCGGCCGGGTCGTCAAGGTCGACCCGTCCAACGGCGATCTGACCCGCTCCCTCCAGGTCCGCCCGTTCGTCGGCTTCTCCAAGCTGGACGTGGTCGGCGTGGTCGTCCAGCCGCCCCGCGAGGACCCGCGCGACACGGTGCTGCCGCCGAAACCCGCCAAGCCCAAGCCGACCCCGACGGTCACCGTCACGGCCACCCCCACCGCGAGCGCCTCTCCCAGGAGCTGACCGATGCGCATCAAGAGGACCCTGCTCTCGGCCGCTCTGGTGGTCGTGGCCCTGCTGGTCCAGGTCAGCGTGCTGGCACGGCTCCAACTGCCCGGTGCCGTACCGGACCTGCTGCTCCTGGTCGTCCTCGGCCTGGCTCTGGTGCACGGCCATGTGAGCGGCGCCCTGGTCGGCTTCGGCGCCGGCCTGCTCGCCGACCTCGCACCGCCCTCCGACCACGCCATCGGCCGGTACGCGCTGGTGCTGTGCGTCATCGGATACGCGGCCGGGCTGACCAAACCGGACAACGGACAGCACCGCTCGGCGACCATGCCGCTGGTCGTCGTGGTCGGCGCCGCCCTCGGCTCGACCCTGCTGTACGCGGGCGTCGGCTCGCTCGTCGGCGACTCCGCCGCCCGGCACGTGGGACTGGGATGGCTGCTGTTCACCGCCACGCTCTACGACCTGCTGCTGGCCCCGTTCGCCGTACCCCTGGTCATGGCCCTGGCCCGCAGGACGGAACACGACCCGCTGGCGACGGACGCCGCCGGGCAGGGCGGCTCGGGCAAGGGCCGCAAGAGTGTCCACGGCTGGATCGGCTCCGGCACCGGCCTGAAGGCGAGTCGCTCGATGCGCACCAGCCTCCCGGCCAAGCCGGCCCGGATCGGCGGCCAGCGCGGCGGACTGCTCGGCAGATCGGCCCGTAACAAGGCAGGACGCATCAAGGGGGTCAAGCGACTGTGACCAACATTCCGGAGACCGGCCGTACCTCGCGCGTCACGATCCGGCTGATCGCCATCCAGATCCTCGTCTTCTCGCTGCTGCTGACCCTCGGCGGCCGGCTGTGGTACCTCCAGATCCGCAACGGCCGGGAGTACGCCGACGAGGCCCGCAACAACCACGTCCAGCAGGTGGTCGAACCGGCCACCCGCGGCTCCATCCTCGACGCCCGCGGCATCCCGCTCGCCGACAACCAGACCCGCCTGGTCGTCTCCGCCAGCCGCACCGACCTGCTGAAGATGAAGGACGACGGCAAGGCCGTGCTCGGCCGGCTCGCCAAGGTCCTCGGCATGTCGGAGACGGAGATCCGCAACAAGGTCCGGCTGTGCGACGCCAAGACGCCGCAGCCCTGCTGGAACGGCTCGCCCTTCCAGCCCATCCCGATCACCGACGAGGCCACCACCCAGCAGGCCCTCCAGATCCGCGAACGCTCCGAGGACTTCCCCGGCATCTCCGCCGAGCCCACCGCCGTACGCCGCTACGCCGCGCCCGGCAAGGCCCGGACCTCCCAGGTCCTCGGCTACCTCTCGCCGGTCACCGACGAGGAGATCCAGAAGGCCAAGGACACCCGCTCGCCGCTGCTGCGCTCCGACCAGGTCGGCCGGTCCGGACTGGAGCGCACCTACGACAGCGCCCTGCGCGGCAAGGCCGGCGTGACCCGCTACGAGGTCGACAACCTCGGCCGGGTCATCGGCAAGGCCAAGAGCGACAAGGCGGTGCCCGGCGCCAACGTCGTCACGAGCATAGACGCCCGCGTCCAGGCCATGGCGGAGCGGGAACTGGAGCAGGCGATGAAGGACGCCCGTAAGGAGCACGACAAGAACACCGGCACCACCTACAAGGCCGACGCGGGCGCCGTGGTCGTCATGGAGAACAAGACCGGCCGGGTCATCTCCATGGCCTCCAACCCGTCCTACGACCCCAACGCCTGGGTCGGCGGCATCTCCGGCAAGGACTACGCGCGGCTGACCGGCAAGGAGTCCAACTACCCGCTGCTCAACCGCGCGATCCAGGGCCAGTCGGCACCCGGCTCGATCTTCAAGGTCATCTCCACCTCGGCCGCGATCGCCGCCGGATACGACTTCGACGGCACCTACCCCTGCACCGCCTCCTTCAACATCGGCGGCCAGGTCTTCAAGAACTTCGAGTCCAAGGGCTACGGGCCGATCAACCTCGGCCGGGCGCTGGAGGTCTCCTGCGACACCGTCTTCTACAACCTCGCGTACCAGCAGTGGCAGAAGGACGGCGGCAACAACCCGAAGAAGCCGGCGGACTGGTTCTACAAGACCGCCCACCAGTTCGGCCTCGGCAAGGAGACCGGCATCGACCTGCCCAACGAGGTCACCGGCCGCGTCCCGGACCGCCAGTGGAAGAAGCGGTACTGGGAGGCCAACAAGGACAGTTGGTGCAAGCAGGGCAAGACCGGCGACGACTACGTCTCGAAGATCGCCAGGGAGAACTGCGAGTCCGGCATGAAGATGCGCGCCGGTGACTCCGTCAACTACTCCATCGGCCAGGGCGACACCCAGGTCACCCCCATCCAGATGGCGACGATCTACGCGGCGATCGCCAACGGCGGCACGCTCTACAACCCGACCGTGGGCAAGGCCGTCGTCAGCCCCGACGGCAAGCACATCGACCACATCCGGCCCAAGTCCCACGGCAAGCTGCCGGTGACCGCCAAGACGCTGTCCCAGATCGACGGCGCGCTGGCCGGCGTCGCCACCCGCGGCACCGCCGCCTGGCGCTTCCAGGGCTGGCCGCAGGACAAGATCCCGATGCACGCCAAGACCGGTACGGCCGAGGTCTACGGGAAGCAGACGACGGGCTGGTTCGCCACGTACACCAAGGACTACACGATCGTCATGACCATCTCCCAGGGCGGTACCGGCTCGGGCTCCGCCGGCCCCGCCGTGCGCAAGATCTACAACGCGCTGTACGGGGTGGACGACAAGGGCAAGATCGACGAGAAGGCGGCGCTGCTCCCGAAGCCGCAGACCGGCCTGCCCGAGATCCTGGGTGACGGCACGATCCAGGCGCAGCCCATCAAGCCCGTCGCCGCCACCCCGCCGCCCGCCGCGGCCGGAAGGCGGGGCCGGTGACCAGCTCCCACAGCGCGAACGGCTTCACCGTCCGCCGCTACACCCCCGACCGCGGCGCCTGGGGCAAGCTGACCGCGCGCGACTCGGTCGTCCGCCGGCTCGACTGGGTCATGCTGCTGTGCTGCCTGGCGCTGTCCCTGATGGGCGCGGTGCTGGTCTTCTCCGCGACCCGGAACCGCACCGAACTCAACCACGGCGACGAGTACGGCTTCCTCCTCCGCCACCTGCTGAACACCGGCATCGGCCTGGCCCTGGCGGCCGGCGCGATCTGGCTCGGCCACCGCACGCTGCGCGGGGCGGTACCGATCCTGTACGTCTTCTCGCTGCTGCTGTCGCTGCTCGTCCTCACGCCGCTGGGCGCCACGATCAACGGCTCCCGCTCGTGGCTGGCCATCCCCGGCGGGCTCTCCCTCCAGCCCGCCGAGTTCGCCAAGATCACGATCACGCTGGGGATGGCGGTGATCCTCGCGGGCCGGGTCGACGCGGGCGACCGCCCGCACCCCGACCACCGCACCGTCGTACAGGCCCTCGGCCTGGCCGCCGTCCCCGTCGTCATCATCATGCTGATGCCGGACCTCGGCTCGGTCATGGTCCTCGGCGCCATCATCCTCGGCGTGCTGCTCGCCTCCGGCGCCTCCAACCGGTGGATCCTCGGCCTGGTGGGCGCCGGCGTCGCCGGCTGCGTCGCCATCTGGCAGCTCGGCCTGCTGGACGACTACCAGATCGCCCGCTTCGCCGCTTTCGCCAACCCGAGCCTGGACCCGGCGGGCGTCGGCTACAACACCAACCAGGCGCGTATCGCCATCGGCGGCGGCGGGCTGACCGGCTCCGGTCTCTTCCAGGGCAGCCAGACCACCGGCCAGTTCGTCCCGGAGCAGCAGACCGACTTCATCTTCACCGTCGCCGGCGAGGAGCTGGGCTTCCTCGGCGCGGGCCTGATCATCGTCCTGCTGGGCGTCGTCCTCTGGCGCGCCTGCCGCATCGCCCGCGAGTCCAGCGAGCTGTACAGCACGATCGTCGCGGCGGGCTGTGTCTCCTGGTTCTCCTTCCAGGCCTTCGAGAACATCGGCATGACGCTCGGCATCATGCCCGTCACCGGTCTGCCGCTGCCGTTCGTCTCGTACGGCGGCACATCCATGTTCGCGGTCTGGATCGCCATAGGGCTGCTCCAGTCCATCCACGTACAGCGGCCGGTGTCGGCCTGACGGCGCCCGCCCGTACGGCCGGGCGGCGGGCGCCCGGCCGGGGTCGTGACACAGGCTCTCAGCGGCCGGAGGCGGCGCTGTAGGCGCTGTAGGCGACGAGGGCGGCGAGCACCGCGGCGCTCGTCACCGTGACGAGGACGGCCCACAGGGCGATCCTCGCCTTACCCGCCCGGGCCCGCGGCCGGTGCCGCTCCGGCCGCGGGGCGCGGGGCGTCCCCGGCGCGCCGCTGAGGGCCGTGTCGGCCAGTAACCGGCGGCAGGCGGCAGCCATTTCCGCCGTGCCGCTGTCCAGCCGCAGCACCGTCTCCGCCCGCGCGGGCGCGCTCGTACCACCGTCCAGAATGCGTCCCGCCCGGATGAGCACCTCACCCCGGGTCCCCGTCACGGACAGACTGATCCACCGCTGAACGTGCTCACCCCGTATGACCACACCACCCGCCCGGTCCCGGTAGACCGTGTGCCGCTGCCACAGAACGGCCGCCAACTGCCGTGCGGTGTCCGTCAGATGCGCGAGCATCGTGCCCCCCTGCCGTGATGTGCGCGAGTCAAGGAAGGCACTGTACCGGGAGGGGCGGGCCGGCCCGGGGCGGGGGCCGTCGATCACGCGGCGCGACCGGCGGACCCGCTGCCGGCGGGCCGGCCGAAGGCGGTGGGCTGCGGTACTCCTCTCGGCGAGCGAAGGCCCGGCCCGGGAGGCGGTGCGTGGCCGAGGGTGTGTCCGCCCCGGGCGGGCCGGGGCGGACACGGGCCGGGAGATCAGGTCTGCTGGAGGCGCAGCAAGGAGGCTGCCAGTTGGTCCACCTCCTCCGGGGTGTTGTAGAGGGCCAGGGAGGCGCGTACGGCGCTGTCCAGGCCGTAGTGGGCCAGGGCCGGCTGGGCGCAGTGGTGGCCGGAGCGGACGGCGATGCCGTCCAGGTCCAGGGACTGCGCCACCGCCGTCGGGTCGTGGCCCGCGAGGGTGAAGGCCAGGACCCCGATGCGGTCGGGGGCCTCGCCCAGTACGCGGAGGCCGGGCACCGCCGCCAGGGCTTGCCGGGCGTGGGCCAGGAGCTGGGTCTCGTACGTGGCGATGGCCTCGTGGTCGAAGGACGACAGCCAGTCGAGGGCCGCGAGCAGGCCGACCACGCCGGCGATGTTGCCCGTACCGGCCTCGAAGAGGTGCGGGGCGGGCGCGAACGTCGTGCGGTCGAAGGAGACGGACTCGATCATGTTCCCGCCGCCCTGCCACGGCGCCATGGACGCCAGCAGTTCGGGCTTGGCGTACAGCGCGCCGATGCCTGTGGGCGCGAACAGCTTGTGACCGGAGAAGGCGTAGAAGTCGGCGTCCAGGGCCTGCACGTCGACCGGGAAGTGGGCCACCGCCTGCGCGCCGTCCACCAGCACCTTGGCGCCGTAGCGGTGGGCCAGCGCCGTCATCTCCGCCACCGGCGGGACGGTGCCCAGCACGTTGGAGGCGTGGCTGACGGCCACCAGCCGGGTACGGGAGGAGAGCAGGTCGGCGTAGGCGAACTGGTCGATCTGCCCGTCCGGCAGCAGCGGCACCGGCACCACCCGGGCGTGCGTCTCGGCGGCGAGCTGCTGCCAGGGCACGATGTCGGAGTGGTGCTCCAGTACGGGGACGAGGATGTCGTCGCCCGGACCGACGTTGGCCCGCCCCCAGGTCTGGGCGACCAGGTTGATCGCCTCGGTGGTGCCCCGGACGAAGACGATCTCCTCGGGGGACGGGGCGCCCAGGAAGTCCGCGACGGCGGCCCGGCCCGCTTCGTACAGGGCGGTGGCGTCGCGGGCCATGGTGTGGGCGCCGCGGTGGATGTTGGAGTTGGCCGAACCGTAGAAGGCGGCCAGGGCCTCGATCACCTGGCGCGGCTTCTGCGTCGTGGCGCCGTTGTCCAGCCAGACGAGCGGGCGGCCGTTGACCAGCCGGTGCAGGATCGGGACGTCCCGCCGCGCCATCTCGGGGGAGAAGGCACCGCGTTGGGCGCCGGGGAGGGACCGGGGGGCGGTGGTGGCCGGGGCCGAAGCCGGGGTCGTGGTCGTGGTCGGGATGGTGCCGGTCGTCGGGAGCGTGCCGGCCGACGGCGTCGTGGCGGTGGTCGGGGCCGGGGCGGGGTACTGGTCCGTTCCGGGGTACTGGTGCGTCCCCGGGACTGGGAGCGGCGCGCCGGGTACGGCATTTGACGTGGCGCCGCCCGTGGCGGAGTCCGCGCTCGGGACCTGGGCCATGCCCGGCAGGCCCGCCATGGCCGCGGCCGGTACGACGGTCGCCCCCGCGCCCGGGACCGCGCCCATGCTCGGGGCCGTGGCCGGCGCGGTGCCCGTGCCGGTGCCCGTGCCCGTGTCCGTGATCGCGGTCGTACGTGTGGCCGTGTCCGTACCCGGGGCAGGGGCTGTCGCCGTGTTCGGCGCGGCGGTCTTCGTCCCCCTGCCGAGGAGTGCGCTCAGCGGTGCCGTGAGCCCCGTGACCTCAGGAGTAGTCATGGTACTTGGACACCTCGACGTTCTGGAGGACGGCGAGAGCGTCCTCGACCAGGACGGCGGTGTTGAAGTAGGCCGTGACCAGGTAGGAGGTGATGGCCTTCTGGTCGACGCCCATGTTGCGTATGGACAGGCCCGGTTCCGCCTCGTCCGGTACGGAGGCGGGCCGCAGCCCGACCACGCCCTGCTCGGCCTCGCCCACCCGCATCAGCAGGATCTCCGTCGTGCCCGCGCCGTTGATGCCCACCTTGTCGGACGGCAGCAGCGGCACGCCGCGCCAGGTCAGCAGCGGACTGCCGAACCGGGTGTCGGTCACCGGGGGCACACCCCGGCGGGTACATTCGCGGCCGAACGCGGCGATCGCCCGCGGGTGCGCGACGAAGTACGCGGGCTGCTTCCACACCTTGGCCAGCAGTTCGTCCAGGTCGTCCGGCGTCGGCGCGCCGGTCCGCGGCTGTACCCGCATCCCCGGCGCGACCTGGTTGAACAGGCCGAAGTCCGGGTGGTTGAGCATCATCGACTCCTGCCGCTCGCGCAGCGCGTGCACGGTCAGGTTGCTCTGCGCCCGGGTCTGGTCGATGGGCTGGTTGTACAGGTCGGCGACGCGGGTGTGCACGCGCAGCACGGTCTGGGCGAGGCTCATGTGGTACTCGCGCGGCGTGTCCTCGTACTCCACGTACGTGCCCGGCAGCTCCGGTTCGCCGACGTGCCCGGAGGCCAGGTCGACCGGCGCCTCGGCGCCCGGCGTCGGCCCGTCGCCGGAGCAGTAGGTCTCCATCGAGGTGCGTAACGTCTCGTCGCGGTCGGCGAGTTCGGCCAGCTTGGAACGGTGGACGCAGAGGGCGACGCCGGGGGTGAGCGCGCGTACCCGGTACGGCAGGTTCTCGCCCTTGGCCCAGGACTCCAGGTCGAAGAACTGGCCGTCGCCGACGATCTCCAGCAGCGCGTCCTCGCCGTAGCGGCCGGTCACCCGCTTCTCGGCGCGGCCCCGCACGAGCACCCAGAGCCGGTCGGCGCTGTCGCTCTCCGAGCACAGCAACTGTCCGGCCTCGAAGGTCACCTCGTCGCAGGTCTCGGCGAGTTCGCGGAGCTGGGCCTCGTCGGCCTGCCGCAGGAACGGCAGTTCCCTCAGGTCCTCGGGCACGATGCGGTGGCTGTCGCCCTCGGAGAACGTGCTGATCCGGTCGTCGCCGAGGATGAACGTACGGCGGCGGTTGACGCGGTAGACGCCGGAGTCGACGTCCACCCACGGCAGGGCCCGCAGCAGGTAGCGCGGGGTGATACCGCGCATCTGGGGCGTGGTCTTGGTGGCGGTGGCGAGTTGCCGTGCCGCATCGGGACTGAGGCTCTGGCGGCCGTTGGGAGTGGTCATCGGTCCTCCTCGTGAAAGGGCGCGCGGGCGCACGGCGGCCCTCGTGGCCACCGTGGTCCGCACGGGATGAGGGACCGATCGTCCGAGTGGCAACTGCCGACGGCAAGACGGCGTATTTCCGCAACCGGCCGGAAAGGAGCTATCCGGCATTCGCAGGTGTTCGTACAGAGATGAACTGTTTTTGGCCCGGGTGCCGCGTGGCCAGCCCGGAACCCGTCCGGCGCGCGACGTGGCACCGTGCGAACGTCCGGTCGGGGACTGCCTCGACGCCTCACACGCGGCTAGATTCGATCCATGGCGGACACCGTGCGGGAAATCGAGCGGAAGTACGAGGCCGACGAGAGCACCGAACTGCCCGACCTGACCGGCGTCGCCGGGGTCGCGGCCATCGCGGACCAGGGCACCATCGTCCTGTCCGCCACCTACTACGACACCCCTGATCAGCGGCTCGCCGCCGACGGCATCACGCTGCGGCGGCGCACGGGCGGCGGCGACGCGGGCTGGCACCTGAAGCTCCCGGTCGCCCCCGGCGTGCGGGACGAGGTGCGGATGCCGCCGGCCGACCGGCTGCCGCCGAAACTCGCGGCCCTGGTGCGCTCGCGGGTACGCGGCGCGCGCCTGGCGCCGGTGGCGCATCTGCGGACCCGGCGCACGCTGCGGGTGCTGGAGAACGGCCGAGGGGAGCCGCTCGCGGAGGTGGCGGTCGACGAGGTGGTGGCGCACCGGGTGGACGGTGCGGGGGAGGCGGATGTGGTGGCGGGGTCGCACGAGGAGGGCGGGGCCCGGAGGCGGGACCAGGACGGGCACCGGGGGTGGGACAGGGACCCGGAGCGCGAGCGGGCGCGGCCGGGGCGGCTGACGGCCGGGATCCGATGGCGTGAGATCGAGGTGGAGCTGGTGGGGGACGGGGATCCTGCGCTCCTGGACGCCGTGGACGAGGTCCTCGTGGCCGCCGGGGTGCGGCCCGCCGCCTCGGCGTCCAAGCTGGCCCGCGCGCTGGCGGAGACGGGGGAGGGGTCGGGGGAGCCGCCTAAGACCGGGGTGGCGAGGGGCGCCGAGGCGGGAGGCGGCAAGGCGCGGCGCACCAAGGCCGGGGGCGGCGACAAGGCCGGGAGGGGCCGGGCGGCCGGCGAAGCCGGGAAGGGCAAGGTGTCCGGCAAGCCCGTCGTCCCCCGTACCGCCGGTGACGTCGTGCTCGCGTACGTCCGTGAGCAGATCCGTACCCTCGTCGAGCTGGACCCGGCCGTCCGCCGTGACGTTCCCGACTCGGTGCACCGGATGCGCGTCGCAACCCGCCGCCTGCGCAGCGCCTTCCGCTCGTACGGCGCGGTGCTGGACCGGTCGGTGACCGATCCGGTCGGTGCCGAACTCAAGTGGCTGGCAGGCGAATTGGGCGTCGACCGGGACCGCGAGGTGCTGGCGGAGCGGCTGCGCGAGGGGCTGGCGGACCTGCCGCGGGCGCTGCGGCTGGGGCCGGTGGCCGCGCGGCTGCGCCTGTGGTCGCAGCGCCGCCGTCTCGGTTCCCGGCAGTCGCTGCTCGCGGTCCTGGACGGGGCGCGGCACCTGGCGCTGCTGGAGCGTCTGCACGCGCTCCTCGCGGACCCGCCGCTGCGTCCGGCCGCGGCCCGCCCGCCGGCCCGGGCGATGGCGAAGGCCGTGCTCAGGGACTACCGGCGGCTCGACGGGCGGATGGCGGTCGCGCTGGCGGCGCCGCCCGGGCCGGAGCGCGACGAGGCGCTGCACGCCGCCCGCAAGGCGGCCAAGCGGGTGCGGTACGCGGCGGAGGCGGCGGGGCCGGCGCTGGGGCGTCCGGCGGAGAAGTTCGCCACCCGTATGAAGCGGGTGCAGCAGCTTCTCGGCGATCACCAGGACAGTGTGGTGGCCCGCGCCGCGCTGCGCGATCTCGCCGTACAGGCGCACGGCGCCGGGGAGGGCGGCTTCAGCTTCGGATTGCTGTACGGGCGGGAGGAAGCGGCGGCGGCCGCCCGTGAGCGGGAGCTGCCGGAGGTGTGGCGGAAGGCGTCGAAGCCGCGGCACCGCAGGAAACTGCGCGGGTGACGCGTCGGGTGGGCCGGGCGGGCCGGGAGCCGGGCGTGCTGGGTGCCGGACGGGCTGGGCGCGCCGGGCGCGGGCGGGGCCCGGCGTGGCCCGTCCGCCTCGTTCGCCCCCGTCCGTCCGGTGACCCACCGTCCGCGCCCTGTCACCCCTTGCCCACCAGGGCGGCGCCTGTCAACGGCACCCCGTTCCCGGGGTACGCTGGATGGTCACCCCTGCCAGCTCATGAAAGACGCCGCGATGCCTGTCGAGACGGTCTTCCCGCGCCTGGAAGCGCTTCTCCCGCATGTCCAGAAGCCCATCCAGTACGTCGGTGGAGAGCTCAACTCCACCGTCAAAGACTGGGATTCCTGCGATGTGCGCTGGTCGCTCATGTACCCGGACGCCTACGAGGTCGGGCTGCCCAACCAGGGCGTCATGATCCTTTACGAGGTCCTCAACGAACGTGAGGGCGTGCTGGCCGAACGCACGTACAGCGTCTGGCCGGACCTCGAAGCGCTGATGCGCGAGCACAAGGTGCCGCAGTTCACGGTCGACGCGCACCGCCCGGTCAGCGCCTTCGACGTGCTCGGCGTCTCCTTCTCCACCGAGCTGGGCTACACCAACCTGCTCACCGCCCTGGACCTCTCGGGCATCCCGATCGAGGCCAAGGACCGTACGGACGAGCACCCGCTGATCCTCGCGGGCGGCCACGCCGCGTTCAACCCGGAGCCGATCGCCGACTTCCTGGACTGCGCGGTCGTCGGCGACGGCGAGCAGGCCGTGCTGGAGATCACCGACATCATCCGCGCCTGGAAGGCCGAGGGCCGTCCGGGCGGGCGCGACGAGCTGCTGTTCCGCCTCGCGAGGACCGGCAGCGTGTACGTCCCCAAGTTCTACGACGTGGAGTACCTGGCCGACGGGCGCATCTCGCGCGTCGTGCCGAACCGCTCCGGCGTCCCGTGGCGGGTGTCCAAGCACACCGTCATGGACCTGGACGAGTGGCCCTACCCCAAGCAGCCGCTCGTCCCGCTGGCCGAGACCGTCCACGAACGGATGTCGGTCGAGATCTTCCGTGGCTGCACCCGCGGCTGCCGTTTCTGCCAGGCAGGCATGATCACGCGTCCCGTGCGGGAGCGAAGCATCACCGGCATCGGCGAGATGGTGGACAAGGGCCTCAAGGCCACGGGATTCGAGGAGGTCGGCCTGCTGTCGCTGTCCTCCGCGGACCACTCCGAGATCGGCGACATCGCCAAGGGCCTCGCCGACCGGTACGAGGAAGACAAGATCGGCCTGTCGCTGCCGTCGACCCGCGTCGACGCCTTCAACGTCGATCTTGCCAACGAGCTGACGCGCAACGGCCGTCGCTCGGGTCTGACCTTCGCGCCCGAGGGCGGCAGCGAGCGGATGCGCAAGGTCATCAACAAGATGGTCTCGGAAGAGGACCTGATCCGTACGGTCGCCACGGCCTACGGCAACGGCTGGCGGCAGGTGAAGCTGTACTTCATGTGCGGCCTGCCCACCGAGACCGACGAGGACGTCCTCCAGATCGGCGACATGGCGGTCAACGTGATCGCCAAGGGCCGCCAGGTGGCCAACTCCAACGACATCCGCTGCACGGTCTCCATCGGCGGCTTCGTGCCCAAGCCGCACACGCCGTTCCAGTGGGCGCCGCAGCTCTCCGCCGAGGAGACCGACGCGCGCCTGGAGAAGCTGCGCGACAAGATCCGCGGTGACAAGAAGTACGGCCGGTCCATCGGCTTCCGCTACCACGACGGCAAGCCCGGCATCGTCGAGGGCCTGCTCTCGCGCGGTGACCGCCGCGTCGGCTCGGTCATCCGCGCCGTCTACGAGGGCGGCGGCCGCTTCGACGGCTGGCGTGAGCACTTCTCGTACGACCGCTGGATGAAGGCCGCCGAGGAGACGCTGCCCGAGTACGGCGTGGACGTCGCCTGGTACACCACCCGTGAGCGCACCTACGAGGAGGTCCTGCCCTGGGACCACCTCGACTCCGGCCTGGACAAGGACTGGCTCTGGGAGGACTGGCAGGACGCCCTCGACGAGACCGAGGTCGAGGACTGCCGCTGGACCCCGTGCTTCGACTGCGGCGTGTGCCCGCAGCTCGACCTCGACATCCAGATCGGCCCCACGGGCAAGAAGCTGCTGCCGCTGTCCGTCGTCAAGCAGGCGTAAACAGAAGCAGGCGTTACCGAAACAAGCGTTCCAGGCACGTGCCCCGGCCCGGCCCCCGCAGCGATGCGGCGGCCGGGCCGCGGCATGTGCGCGTCAGTGCCCATAACGGGCGCGAGGGGGAGAAAGCCGTATGGAGCCGACCGGGCCGACCGGGCTGCCGTCACCAACCGGGCCGTCGCCCACCGGGCCATCGCTCACCAAGAGGCCGGACCACCGCCAGGAGCCGAACGGTCCCTCTGAGCCGAACCGTCCCTCTGAACCGAACCACCCCCCTGAGCCGGCCCGCCACCAAGAGCCCGGCCGCCACCGGGTGCCCGACCGTCACGAGCCGGGCGAAGGCTGTCTGACGCGGGTCGTCCGGCTGCCGGTGCGCATCGTCGTGCTGGTGCTCGTGGTGCCGGTGCGCATGGTGTGGGACGTGCTCGCCGCCTGCGGCCGTGCCCTGCACCGTGGCGTGCTGCGCCCGGTGGGCCGCGGCCTCGCCCGGCTGGGGCGCGTCCTGGTCGTCGCGCCGCTGACCTGGGTGCACCGCCGGATACTGACGCCGGTCGGGCGCGGTGTCGCCTGGACCGCCCGGGCCTTCGGCGCGGCGCTGCGCTGGGTGGTCAAGGCGCTCTTCCTCTGGCCGTGGGTGGCCCTGTGGCGGTACGTCCTGGTGCCGGTCGGTGTGGCCATCGGTACGGCCGTGGCCTGGCTGGCGCACCACCTGATCGTGGTGCCGGTGCTCTGGGCGTACCGCCGGCTCCTCACCCCGGTGGGGCACGCCTTCGCGTGGCTGGGCCGCGGGTTCGTCGGGCTGCTCCGCGGGCTGGGCGCGGGGCTCGCCTGGCTCGGCCGTCACCTGGTCGTGCGCCCCGCCCGGTGGTGCCACCGCCGGGTACTGACGCCGGTCGGGCGCGGGATCGCCTGGGTGGTCCGCGGCGTCGTGGCCGCCGTCGCCGCGCTCGTACGGTGGACGGTCGTCGTCCCGGCCGTCGCGGTGTGGCGGTACGTCCTGGCCCCGGCGGGCCGGGCGCTCGGCGCCGTCGTGACCGTCCTGGCGCGCGAGACGGCTGCCGCGTTCGCGCACTGCTGGCGGGTGGCCGGGTACATCTCCCGGGCCGTCGGCCGGTTCCTCGGCACACTCCTGCGGTGGATCTTCGTCGAACCGTTCCGGTGGGCGTACCGCACGGTCCTCACCCCGGTGGGCCATGCCGTACGGGACGGCCTGTGGCGCCCGGTGCGGCGCGCGGCGGGCGAGGCGGGCCGGTCCGTACGCGGCGCGCTGGCCGCCGCCCGGCAGTCCGTACGGCAGGCCCGCGCCGAGGTGCGGCGGGCCCTGTTCGGGGCGCCGAAGCGGCCGGAGCGTGCCGCGGTGCCGGAGCCCCGGCGGGAACCGGTGGCACCGCGGGCACGTACTCTAGGTAAGACGTCCGGGCGCGACGTGTCCCCGCCTGGGCGGGGGTCCGGACCGGGCGACGCCGGGTAGGTGTCATCCGGGACCGTCCCCGCCCCACGCGGGGGTGACGTCCAGCAGCGCCCTCACACCAAGGAGAAGTAACACTGGGCAAGCGACAGCCCGAAGGCCCGCCGCCCGCACCGGCGGTGCAGCGCATCCGACTGCGCTACACCAAGCGCGGCCGCCTCCGGTTCACCAGCCACCGCGACTTCCAGCGCGCTTTCGAGCGGGCGCTGCGCCGCGCCGAGGTCCCCATGGCCTATTCGGCGGGCTTCACCCCGCACCCCAAGGTGTCGTACGCCAACGCCGCGCCGACCGGTACCGGCAGCGAGGCCGAGTACCTGGAGATCCAGCTCACCGAGCGCCGCGACCCGGCCATGCTCCGGGAACTGCTGAACGAGTCGCTGCCGCCCGGTCTGGACATCACCGACGCGGTGGAGGCCCACACCTCCGGGCTCGCCGACCGGCTCCAGGCCTCGGTGTGGGAGCTGCGGCTCGACGGCGTCGAGCCCGCCACGGCGGCCCGGGCCGTCGAGGCGTTCCTCGCCGCCGAGGAAGTGCAGGTCGAACGCCGTACGAAGAACGGCATGCGGGCCTTCGACGCGCGGGCCGCGGTCGCCCGTCTCGAAGCCGCCGCCCCCGAGGGCGATAGGCCGGACGGCAAAGCCTGTGCGATACTGCGGCTGGTTGTTCGGCATTTGACACCTGCCGTACGACCCGACGACGTCCTGTCCGGCCTCCGAGCTACGGCCGACCTGGCGCCGCCGGTCCCCGCAGCGGTGACCAGGCTGGCGCAGGGGCTGCTCGATGAGGAGACCGGCGCGGTGACCGACCCGCTCGCGCCCGATCGCGACGCTGCCGAGGCCGGCACAACAACGGCCGCCGGCTGAGTGCCGCGAGGCGCCGGACGGTTCTGCACAGGACCGCCGTCGTCGCGTCGCCGATCAACCAGGGAGCCACCCCGGTCCGGCAGACGCACTGACCAGCAGACTTTCGCCGGTCCCCGACCTACGGGCCCGGCGAGCGAGACGACAGCTCCCGTGCGGCGCCCGCGCCCCGGAGGGCGGCACCGCGCACCATCGGCGGGCCGCGTCCGGAATCAGGCGCGGCGCCCGGGAGCGTGACGGGAGAACCGCCCGCATGCTCGAACCCATTGAGCCCAACGAACCCAGTGGTCCCACGGAGCACTCCTCCGAGGGCAGCACCCCCAGCGACACGCTGCCGCCGCGCCGCCGGCGCCGCGCCGCCTCCCGGCCGGCCGGCCCGCCCAGCGCGGCGTCGAGCACCCCGGCCGGGAGCCCGGTGACCGTGGACAGCGGCGCCGAGACCGCCGGCAGCGCGGCCGCGAGCGCCGCGCAGGACGACCGGAGCGCCGCCTCCACGGCCGTCTCCGGCGACGACGCCAAGCCGGCGCGCGCGCGCCGCCGTGCCACCCGTAAGGCCACCGCTCCCGCGGGCCCCCCGCAGGCGGGCGAGGCCGCGCAGACCGCTGCCGAGGCTCCGGCCGCCGCGCCGGCCCCGCAGGAGACGCAGCCGGCCGCCGAGGACGAGGCGCCGAGCGCCCGCCCCCGCCGCCGCGCCACCCGCCGTTCCTCCGCGCCGGCCGGCTCGCCGGCCGCCGAGGCGCCCGCCGCCGAAGCGCCGCAGGCCACCGGCCAGGACACCGCGCCCGCCGCCGAGCAGCCCGCCGCCGCCGAGCGGCCCGCCGCGTCCGACGACGCCAAGCCCGCCCGTGCGCGTCGCCGTGCCACCCGTAAGGCCACCGCCCCCGCCGGCTCCCCGCAGTCCGCCGCCGAGCAGCCGACCGTGGCCGCCCCGGCGCCGGCCGACGTCGAGGCCGAGGAGGAGGTCGCCGAGGAGGCCGAGGAGGCCGAGGAGACCGCCGCGGTCCAGGCCCCGGCCGCGCCCGCCGAGGACACCAAGCCCGCCCGTGCGCGTCGCCGTGCCACCCGTAAGGCCACCGCCCCCGCGGGCTCCCCGCTGGCGGGCGACGCCACGGAGAGCGCCCCGGCCGCCGCTGCCGCCCCCGAGGCCGCCGAGCAGGCCGCCCCGTCCGGCTCCGGTGACGCGCCCCGCCGCCGCCCGCGCCGCCGCGGCGACCGTGCGGCCGAGGCCGCGCAGCGGGAGCAGCCCGCCGCCGAGCAGCCGCGTGCCGAGGCCGCGCCGGAGGAGCCCGCCCGTGGCTCCCGCCGCCGTGACCGGCGCCCGCCGACGGCCATGTTCCAGGCCCCGGTCTTCACCGAGCCGATGTTCCAGACCCCGGAGACCGCCGCCGCGGCGGCCGCCGCCGCGGCCGAGCAGGCCGCCGACGAGCCCGCCGAGCCGGAGGAGCAGCCGGCGGCCGGCAGCCGCCGTCGCCGCCGCCGGGGCGCCGCCGTCGAGTCCGAGCAGCGGCCCGCCGCCGAGCAGGCGCCGGCCCAGAACGCCGAGAACGTCCAGGACGCGCAGGGCACCCACGACGCCCCCGTCGCGCAGGACGCCCCGGACGACGACGAGGACGACACCGACGACGAGCGTGGCGAGGCCGCGCAGGGCGACGACGAGTCGGGTGACCGCCCCTCGCGCCGCCGCCGTCGCGGAGGCCGCCGCCGCCGTCGCGGTGAGGCCGCCGACGGCAGCGACGAGCAGCCGGGCGAGGCGCAGGAGTCCGACGCCGGGCAGTCCGACGCCGAGGAGGAGGCCGAGCAGGCCGAGTCCGCCGCGGACGACGACCAGCAGGGCGGCGGCTCCAGCAGCAGCCGCCGGCGCCGTCGTCGGCGCCGGCGCAGCGGTGACCTCGGTGACGGGGACGCCGGCCAGGGCGGCGACGACCCGGAGCGTACGGTCGTCAAGGTCCGCGAGCCGCGCAAGAAGGACGAGCCGTCCGACGAGGTCCAGTCCATCAAGGGCTCGACGCGTCTGGAGGCCAAGAAGCAGCGCCGCCGCGAGGGCCGCGAGCAGGGCCGCCGTCGGGTGCCGATCATCACCGAGGCGGAGTTCCTGGCGCGCCGCGAGGCCGTCGAGCGCGTGATGGTCGTCCGCCAGAGCGGTGAGCGCACCCAGATCGGCGTCCTGGAGGACGACGTGCTCGTCGAGCACTTCGTCAACAAGGAGCAGGCGACGTCGTACGTCGGCAACGTCTACCTCGGCAAGGTGCAGAACGTCCTGCCGTCGATGGAGGCCGCCTTCGTCGACATCGGCAAGGGCCGCAACGCCGTGCTGTACGCGGGCGAGGTCAACTTCGAGGCGCTCGGCATGGCCAACGGCCCGCGCCGCATCGAGACCGCGCTGAAGTCCGGCCAGTCCGTGCTGGTCCAGGTGACCAAGGACCCGATCGGCCACAAGGGCGCCCGCCTGACCAGCCAGGTCTCGCTGCCCGGCCGCTACCTGGTCTACGTGCCCGAGGGCTCGATGACCGGCATCAGCCGCAAGCTGCCGGACACCGAGCGGGCGCGCCTGAAGCAGATCCTGAAGAAGATCGTTCCCGAGGACGCGGGCGTCATCGTCCGTACCGCCGCGGAGGGCGCCAGCGAGGACGAGCTGCGCCGCGACGTGGAGCGCCTGCAGGCGCAGTGGGAGGACATCCAGAAGAAGGCCAAGGCGGGTTCCACCAGCTCGCCGAGCCTGCTGTACGGCGAGCCCGACATGACCGTCCGGGTCGTCCGCGACATCTTCAACGAGGACTTCTCCAAGGTCATCGTCAGCGGTGACGAGGCATGGGAGACCATCCACGGCTACGTCTCGCACGTGGCGCCGGACCTGGTCGACCGCCTCCAGAAGTGGACCTCGGACGTCGACGTCTTCGCGACGTACCGCATCGACGAGCAACTGATGAAGGCGCTGGACCGCAAGGTCTGGCTGCCCTCCGGCGGCTCGCTGGTGATCGACAAGACCGAGGCCATGGTCGTCATCGACGTGAACACCGGGAAGTTCACCGGCCAGGGCGGCAACCTCGAAGAGACCGTGACCAGGAACAACCTGGAGGCGGCCGAGGAGATCGTGCGCCAGCTCCGGCTGCGCGACCTGGGCGGCATCGTCGTCATCGACTTCATCGACATGGTGCTGGAGTCCAACCGGGACCTGGTGCTGCGGCGGATGCTGGAGTGCCTGGGCCGCGACCGTACGAAGCACCAGGTCGCCGAGGTCACCTCGCTGGGCCTGGTCCAGATGACCCGTAAGCGGGTCGGCCAGGGCCTGCTGGAGTCCTTCTCCGAGCCGTGCGTGCACTGCAACGGACGCGGCGTCATCGTCCACATGGACCAGCCGTCCTCGGCCGGCGGCGGTGGCGGCGGCAAGCGCAAGAAGAAGGGCAAGTCCGGAGCCGCCGGCCCGGACCACCAGCAGCCCGACCATCAGCACCACGACGAGCACCAGGACGTCGCCGAGAGCGCGCGGGCCGGCGAGCACCCGGAGCTGGAGCCGGTCGCGGTGACCGAGGCGGAGCTGCAGCCCGCGGTGGCCGACACCGACGAGTGGTTCGGCAGCCCGGCGGAGGCCGAGGCGGCAGCCGGTGGCGTGCGCGGCCGTGGCCGCCGTCGCGCCAGCCGCAAGGTGTCCGCCCCGGCGGGCGCGCCCAAGGCATCCGAGGCCGCCGCGATCGTGGTGGAGGCCGCCGAGCCCGCGCCGGCACCGGCCGCCGAGCCGGAGCCCGCCGTGGAGCCGGAACCGGCCGCCGAGCCCGCGCCGGCCCGCCCGCGCCGCCGTGCGACCCGTAAGGCGACCGCCCCCGCGGGCTCGCCCAAGGTCGCCGCGGACGCTCCGGTGGCGGACGCCGCGCCCGAGCCGGTCGCCGAGGCGCCCGCCGACAGCGCCGTGACCGTGGACGCCGCGCCCGCGGACGACACCGTGAGCACGGACGGCGCCGCGGCCGCCGAGGTCACCGAGGAGGCCGCCGAGGAGGCGCCCGCCAAGAAGACCGCGGCGAAGAAGGCGGCCAAGAAGGCGCCCGCGAAGAAGGCGGCGGCCAAGAAGACGGCCACGGCCAAGAAGGCGGCGGCGAAGAAGACCACCACCGCCAAGAAGGCCACGGCGGAGAAGGCCACCACCACGACGGCCACCGCCAAGAAGGCCACCGCCAAGAAGGCCACCGCCAAGAAGGCGGCCACCAAGAAGACCACCGCGAAGAAGACCACGACGAAGAAGGCGGCGGCCAAGAAGACCGCCGCCGCCGAGCAGGCCCCGGCCGCCTCGGTGTCGGCTTCCGCGGAGGACTGAACCGGTCGGACCGTGTCCCCGGGCCGCATGCGGCCCGGGGACCGGTTTGACCCCCAGGTCAAGGCCCCGTAACCTTAACCGTCGGCGTGTGTATGCATGCCCAACCCCTGAGCAAACACCTCCCGGTCCGCCGGGAGAGGCCGCTCGTCCACTCGGATTCCACGGGATCGTCACGAACCCGTGTGAGCGGCTGGCATCAGAGGTCCCGTTCCTAGCGAGAGAGAGTTCCGCGTGTACGCGATCGTGCGCACCGGCGGCCGTCAGCAGAAGGTTGCTGTCGGCGACGTCATCGAGGTAGACCGCATTTCCACCAGCAAGGTCGGCGACTCCGTCGAGCTCTCCACGCTGCTGGTCGTCGACGGTGACTCGGTCACCAGCGACCCGTGGGTCCTGGCGGGCGTGAAGGTCCAGGCCGAGGTTGTCGACCACCACAAGGGCGACAAGATCCGGATCCAGAAGTACAAGAACAAGACCGGTTACAAGAAGCGGATCGGCCACCGCCAGCTGCACACCGCGCTCAAGATCACCGGCATCGACGCTCCGGCGAAGTAAGGGACTGAGGAGACATGGCACACAAGAAGGGCGCATCGTCCACTCGGAACGGTCGCGATTCCAATGCTCAGCGGCTCGGCGTGAAGCGCTTCGGCGGTCAGGCCGTCCTCGCCGGTGAGATCCTGGTCCGCCAGCGCGGCACCCACTTCCACCCGGGCACGGGCGTCGGCCGCGGCGGCGACGACACCCTGTTCGCCCTGGCCGAGGGTGCGGTGCAGTTCGGCACCCACCGTGGCCGCAAGGTCGTGAACATCGTCCCGATCGCTGAGTGACCCACCACCTCAGCGTCGAGCGATAGCTCAGCAGCACCACTCCGAGGGCGGACCGCCTCTCCCCGCAGTACGCGGGAAGGCCGGTCCGCCCTTGGCGTGTTAGTACAGAGACAACCCCGTCGTATCTGGAGGCACCCCCACCATGACCACCTTCGTGGACCGCGTCGAGCTGCATGTCGCCGCGGGTAACGGAGGCCACGGCGTGGCCTCCGTCATGCGCGAGAAGTTCAAGCCCCTCGGCGGCCCGGACGGCGGCAACGGCGGCCGCGGCGGCGACGTGATCCTGGTCGTCGACCAGGACGTCACCACACTCCTCGAATACCACCACCACCCGCACCGCAAGGCCACCAACGGCCAGCCGGGCGCCGGCGACCACCGCGCCGGCAAGAACGGCCAGGACCTGGTCCTGCCGGTCCCCGACGGCACCGTCGTCCTGGACCGCGCGGGCAACGTGCTCGCCGACATGATCGGCCAGGGCACCACCTTCATCGCGGGCCAGGGCGGCCGGGGCGGCCTCGGCAACGCGGCGCTGGCCTCCGCCCGCCGCAAGGCCCCCGGCTTCGCGCTGCTCGGCGAGCCCGGCGAGGCCCGGGACATCGTGCTGGAGCTCAAGACCGTCGCGGACGTCGCGCTGGTCGGCTACCCGAGCGCCGGCAAGTCCTCGCTGATCTCTGTGCTCTCGGCCGCCAAGCCGAAGATCGCCGACTACCCGTTCACCACCCTGGTGCCCAACCTGGGCGTGGTGACGGCCGGCTCGACCGTCTACACCATCGCGGACGTGCCCGGTCTGATCCCCGGCGCCAGCCAGGGCAAGGGCCTGGGCCTGGAGTTCCTGCGGCACGTGGAGCGCTGCGAGGTGCTCGTGCACGTCCTGGACACCGCGACCCTGGAGTCCGACCGTGACCCGGTCTCCGACCTCGACATCATCGAGGCGGAGCTGGCGCAGTACGGCGGCCTGGACAACCGGCCGCGCGTCGTGGTCCTCAACAAGATCGACATTCCGGACGGGCAGGACCTCGCCGACATGATCCGCCCCGACCTGGAGGAGCGCGGCTACCGCGTCTTCGAGGTCTCGGCCGTCGCGCGCACCGGCCTGAAGGAGCTGTCGTACGCGCTGGCCGACATCGTCGCCAAGGCCCGCGCCGCCAAGCCCGTACAGGAAGCCACCCGCATCGTCATCCGCCCGAAGGCCGTGGACGACGCGGGCTTCACGGTCACGCCGGAGGGCGAGAACTTCTTCCGCGTCCGCGGCGAGAAGCCCGAGCGCTGGGTGCGCCAGACCGACTTCAACAACGACGAGGCCGTCGGCTACCTCGCCGACCGCCTCAACCGCCTCGGCGTCGAGGACGCGCTGCGCAAGGTCGGCGCGCACGCCGGCGACGGCATCGCGATCGGCCCCGAGGACAACGCGGTCGTCTTCGACTGGGAGCCGATGATGGCGGCGGGCGCCGAGATGCTCGGCCGCCGCGGCGAGGACCACCGCATGGAGGCGCCGCGGCCGGCCGCGCAGCGCCGCCGCGACCGCGAGGCGGCGCGGGACGAGGTGGAGGACGAGTACCAGGACTTCCGCCCCTTCTAGTCGCGGTCCGACCGGCCCACAGGGGAGGCCCCCGGGAAGCGCTGCTCCCGGGGGCCTCCCCTGTGGGCGGCGTTCCAGGCGGCAGGACGGTCAGGGGCGGGCCGTGGGGCATGGGCGCGATCAATGGGGGAGCAGGGGCGTCCCGAGGTGCCGCCGGGCCGCCCTGCGCGAATCCGGCGGGCGTCCGCCTGCCCTCCTGCCGTAGATTGCGGTGGTACGGAACCACCCGTACGGACCTTCCGTACGCGGCGGTGCACAGGCGAGCACAGGGGTAGGCAGTGGCAGGCGCAAGGCAGGACGTGACGGACGCCCGCAGGATCGTGGTCAAGGTCGGTTCGTCCTCGCTGACCACCGCGAGCGGCGGCCTGGACGCGGACCGGGTGGACGCGCTGGTGGACGTGCTGGCCAAGCACCAGGACAAGGAGATCGTGCTGGTCTCCTCCGGTGCCATCGCGGCCGGCCTGGCGCCGCTGGGCCTGGACCGGCGCCCGCGCGACCTGGCCCGGCAGCAGGCCGCCGCCAGCGTCGGCCAGGGCCTGCTGGTCGCCCGCTACACCGCCTCCTTCGCGCGCTATGGCCGCCGGGTCGGCCAGGTCCTGCTGACCTCGGACGACACCAGCCGCCGCGCCCACTACCGCAACGCCTTCCGGACCCTGGACCAGCTCCTGGCCATGGGCGCCGTGCCGATCGTCAACGAGAACGACACCGTCGCCACCGACGAGATCCGCTTCGGCGACAACGACCGGCTGGCCGCCCTCGTCGCCCACCTCGTACGGGCCGACCTGCTCGTGCTGCTCTCGGACGTGGACGGGCTCTACGACGGCGACCCGTCCACCCCCGGCACCTCCCGCATGGCCGAGGTGCGCGGGCCGGCCGACCTGGAGGGCATCTCCATCGGCAGCGCGGGCCGGGCCGGCGTCGGCACCGGCGGCATGGTCACCAAGGTCGAGGCGGCCCGGATCGCCGCCGCGGCCGGCATCCCGGTCGTGCTGACCTCCGCCGTGCACGCCGCGGAGGCGCTGGCCGGCGGCCCCACCGGCACCCACTTCCTGCGCACCGGCCGCCGCTCCGCCGACCGGCTGCTGTGGCTCGCGCACGCCTCCACCCCGCGCGGCGCGCTGGTCCTGGACGACGGCGCCGTCGAGGCCGTGGTCGAACGGAACTCCTCGCTGCTGCCGGCCGGTATCGCCTCGGTCGAAGGAGAGTTCAGCGCCGGTGACCCGGTCGAACTGCGGGACACCACGGGCCGCGCCGTCGCCCGTGGCCTGGTCAACTTCGACGCGCGGGAGGTCCCGCGGCTGATCGGCCGCTCCACCCGCGACCTCGCCCGCGAGCTGGGGCCCGCGTACGAGCGCGAGGTCGTGCACCGCGACGATCTGGTCGTACTGCACCACTGACGGTCGTCACAACAGGGAAACAAGTGGCAGGAAAGGTCCAAAGACCAGCCTTTCCACGGAGACCTTCTCGAAAATGCCCCCGCGACGGCCCGCGGGCTGGTCAACTTTGTTGCGGGGACGGCGTCAGGGGAGCGCCGTCCGCCGCGCGCGAGTGCGCGCCGTGAGACAGCAGTGCCGGACCACTGCCGAGGAACCGCCCGCGACCGGGCCCCGGAGCAGCGTGACCCGCGGTGACCCGAGCGGTCCGTCCGCGGCGGCGCATCCGGCGGCGGTCCGGTGCCGGTGAAGGACGACAGCACCGATCGGCTCCGCCCCCGTACGTACGAGCGGAGCGATACGCATAACAGGAGGCCGCCGGTGAGACGAGGGCGCTCAGGGGCGCTGCCCCGAGGGACGGCGGAGCGCACACTGACCAGCGTGGGAGCCGCCGGACCGGACGGCGGTTCCGCATCCGGGGACCGCGCGGGGCCGGGCCGGGTGACGTCCGAGCGGTCGGCGGCCGGGCGGCGCGAGGCGTCCCGGCTGTGGCACGTCACCCTCAGCGTCTCGGGGGCCGAGGCCCCCGTGCAGGAGGTCCGGCGGGCACTCGAACAGCTCGCCCACGACCACCCTTTCCTGCTGACCAGCCGCTACGCCAACGACCATGCCGAGATCCGCTACTGGGAAGAGGCCCGCGACCTGCACGACGCGGCGGCGGTCGCGCTGCGGCTGTGGGGCGAGCACCGCTCCTCGGCCGGGCTGCCGCCGTGGGAGATCGTGGGCCTGGAGGTCATCGACCGGGAGACCTACCACCAGCGCGTCGCCGAGGGATACGGTCCGCCGCCGGCCTCCCCGGTGGGCGTGCACCCGTACTGACGGCCGTACCGGCCGGCGGCGGGCCCGGCTCCGGGCCGCGGTCCGCCGCTTCCGGGGCGGCGAGCGGCGAGCCGTGGCGTCTTGCCAGATGGAACGCGGCCGGGCCGCGCTCCGCCGCCCGGCTAGGCTTTCCGCCATGACCAGCGAATCAGCGCACTCCTCACCCGTCATCGAGACCGCCCGGCGCGCCAAGGAAGCGGCGGCCGTCCTGGCGCCGCAGCCGCGCACCGCGCGCGACGGCGCGCTGCTCGCCATCGCCGACGCCCTGGTGGCCCGTACGGAAGAGATCGTCGCCGCCAACGCCGGGGACGTCGCCAAGGCACGGGCCGCGGGCACCGGCGAGTCCCTGGTGGACCGGCTCACCCTGACCCCCGAGCGGGTCACCGCGATGGCCGCCGACGTCCGCGACGTGGTGGCCCTGCCCGACCCGGTGGGCGAGGTGCTGCGCGGCTCCACGCTGCCCAACGGCCTCGACCTGCGGCAGGTCCGGGTGCCGCTGGGCGTCGTCGGGATCATCTACGAGGCGCGGCCGAACGTGACCGTGGACGCCGCCGCGCTGTGCCTGAAGGCGGGCAACGCGGTGCTGCTGCGCGGTTCGTCCTCCGCGTACGCCTCGAACAGCGCGCTGGTGGAGGTGTTGCGGGACGCGGTGGCGAGCGTCGGGCTGCCGGCCGACGTCGTCCAGCTCGTCCCGGGGGAGAGCCGCGACTCGGTGCGCGAGCTGATGCGGGCGCGCGGCCTGGTCGACGTGCTGATCCCGCGCGGCGGCGCCTCGCTGATCCGTACGGTCGTCGAGGAGTCCACGGTCCCGGTGATCGAGACCGGCACCGGCAACTGCCATGTGTACGTGGACGAGCACGCCGACATCGACATGGCGCTGGACATCCTGATCAACTCCAAGGCGCAGCGGCCCAGCGTCTGCAACGCGGCCGAGACGGTCCTGGTGCACGCGGGCATCGCCGAGGCGTTCCTGCCGCGGGCGCTGGAGGCGCTGACCCAGGCGGGGGTGATCGTGCACGGCGACACGGCGTGGCAGCAGGCCGGCCCCGGCCTGGTCGCGCCCGCCACGGACGAGGACTGGGCGGCCGAGTACCTCTCGTACGACATCGCCGCGGCCGTCGTGCAGGACCTGGACGCCGCGGTGGCGCACATCCGCCGCTGGTCCTCCGGCCACACCGAGGCGATCGTCACCACCTCGCAGGCGGCGGCCCGCCGCTTCACCCAGCTCGTGGACTCCACGACGGTCGCGGTCAACGCCTCCACCCGCTTCACCGACGGCAGCCAGTTCGGGTTCGGCGCCGAGATCGGCATCTCGACGCAGAAGCTGCACGCCCGCGGCCCGATGGGGCTCCCGGAGCTGACCTCGACGAAGTACGTCGTCACGGGCGACGGCCACACACGCTGACGGTACGGGCGGGCGGCGCGTCCGGCGCCCGCGGCACGGGCGGGGAGCGCGCCGGTCCGCGGCCGAATTCCCGTGCTGTCCGCCCACAACCGGCCGGCCCGGGCTAGTCTGGACGGGTGCCGGACGACGTGGGGGGCAGGCCGTTCCCGGACGGCGAGGAGCCCGACGAGCACAGTCAGCCGAGCCACGGGGAAGCGGACGAGGACTTCGCCTCCGTGGTCCTCGACGAGGACTTCGTGCGTTCCGCGCGCTTCCACGAACCCACCGCGGCGGAACGGATGCTGGCCGCGGCCCAGGCGCGCGCCGAAGCCGACGCCGCCCGCGCCCGCCCGGGGTACGGCACCGACCCGGACCCCGACGACCCGGGCGGCCGGCCCCGCACCACGGGCCGCCGCTTCGGCCGCGCCGACGACACCCGCGAGCGGAGCGAGGACCCGGACGCGCACGATCCCCACGATCCCCACGGTCCGTACGGCCCGTACGGCGGCGCCCTGCGCCCGTACCGCGGCAGTGTCCGCTGGCACCGCCCGGTGGCCTGGGTGCTCGCGGTCCTCATGGGCATCGGGCTCGTCGCGCTCGCCTTCTCCGCGGTCCACCGCGGAGCGTCCGGCGGGCGCACGCAGAATCCGACGCCACCGCCCGCGACCAGCGGCGTGGACGGCATACCGCCCGTCCGCTCCAGCCTGCTGCCTTCGGCGTCCGCCTCGGCCGAGTCGACGCCGCCGCCCGCGCCGGCCACCCCGCGCGCTGGCTGAGCGCCTCCGGGGCGCCGCGCGGGCCCCAGGAGCGGGCCCGGTTGCCGCAAGTGAGGGCCACAGCTCCGAAAGAGCCCGCCGAACTTGTCCCGTACCAGCGCGTTTACCGGCGCCTCCACAGACCTACCCTTGTGGTATGGCCGGTGCTGGTGACCCTCCCGAAGGGACCCCCGAGGGCGCCGCGGGAGGCGGAGAGGACGAATACCGATCCGTCGTCTTCGACGAATCGTTCGTACGAGCTGCACGCCTTCAGGAGTACTCGGCGAGGGAGCGCATGGAGGACCACGCACGGGCCGTGCGCACCCGGCACGCCTGGGCACGGCTCGGCGGCGCACGGCAGGCCGTGCTCCTCGCCCTGCTGCTCGTCATCGCCTTCGGCACCGCGATCTACATGGGCATCCGGCACCCCTACCGGCCTCCCGAGCCGATGGCGGCGGAGCCGCTGCGGTCCACGGTCGTGCCGCTGGCGCCGGCCGGCGCCGTGCCGGGCGGCAGACCGGCCGACCTCTTCGCGCGCAGCCCCGCGGCGCAGTACCGCGTCGGCGCGGCGGGCGTGAACCTGCCCGCGGTCTCGCGCACCGAGCACTTCTCGGACGGCCAGATCGTCTCCGCCCTGACCCTGGCCAAGGACTACATCGTGCGGTCCTCGATCGACCCGGCCACCCTGACGGGCGGGTCCGTACGGCCGGTGGGGCTGTTGATCGATCCCCGCCAACTCGACCAGTTCGACCGGAGTCTGGCGCACCCGGCCGATGACGGGCGGCACGCGGCCACCGGCTGGCTGACCCGCTTCGACCCGGGCCGGGTGGAGCTGGCCGACCCCAACGTCCGGGTGAGCGGCACGCTTTCGGTCACCGAGGTCAGTGCGGACGCGCTGGAGGTCGGCGCCGACTTCACGTTCGCCTACGCGGTGCGCCCGGCGCAGGCCAGGGGGTCGGCGGCGCAACAGGCCGCCGGCGCCTCGCTGTTCACCGTCCGCCGGGAACTGCGCTTCCGCATCAGCCGCGACGACCTGGGCGACCACCGGCTGCAGGTGTTGCAGAGCAGTCTCCAGGCGGGGCCGATGTCCTGCGCCGCCGACGTGTCGGGCACCCTGCGCCCCCTGCTCGCGGGGGAGCGGGCCGGGGACGCCGGGCCGGCGGCCACCGACCCGTACGCCCGCGACCGCTCGAACACGGGGCTGTGCGGGAAGCTGGCGGCTACTTCCCGGCCGAGCCCGGCCCGTTAGCGCCGTCCGAGCCGTCCGATCCGTTAGCGCCGCCGGAACCGCCCGTGCCACCGGAACCGCCCGCGCCGCCCGGCCGGGAGCCGCCGCGGAAGACCGTGTCCCGCAGCTTGCCGCCGAGGTCACCGGCGCCGCCGGCTATGTCGCGCACCAGGCCCATCAGCGGGTCCTTGCTGGTGCGCACCGACTCGGCGTAATGCGCGGCGGACTCGCGGAAGGACTCGGAGACCGAGGTGTCCTTGTCCTCGTCCCTGCGGGGGTAGTGGCCGTCCATGATGCGCTGGTGGTCGCGGCTGGCCGCCCACTTCTTCAGCTCGGCCGCCCGTACGGTGGTGAACGGGTGGCTGCGCGGCAGCATGTTCAGCACCTTCAGGACGGAGTCGCGCAGGTCGCCGCCCGCCTCGTACTCCTCGGCCTGCTTCAGGAACGCGTCCACGTTCATCTCGTGCAGGTGGTTGCCACCGGCCAGCTTCATCAGGCCGCGCATCGACGCCCGCAGGTCCTGCCCGACCAGCAGACCGGCCCGGTCCGCCGACAGCTCCGACTTGCGGAACCACTCGCGCAGCGCCGTCACGATCGCCATGATCGCGACATTGCCCAGCGGGATCCAGGCGACCTTCAACGCGAGGTTCGTCAGGAACAGCAGGATCGTGCGGTACACCGCGTGGCCGGAGAGCGCGTGACCGACCTCGTGGCCGATGACCGCGCGCATCTCCTCCTCGTCGAGCAGCTCGACCAGGCCCGTGGTCAGCACGATGATGGGCTCGTCCAGGCCGATGCACATGGCGTTCGGCTGGGGGTCCTGGTTCACGTACATCGGCGGGACCTTCTCCAGGTCCAGGATGTAACACGCGTCCCGCAGCATGTCGTTGAGGTGCGCGAACTGCTGGTCACCGACGCGCACCGAGTCCGACAGGAACAGCAGCCGCAGGCTGCGCTCCGGCAACAGGCCGCTGAGCGTCTTGAAGACGGTGTCGAACCCGCTCAGCTTGCGCAGGGCCACGAGCGCGGAACGGTCCGCCGGGTGCTCGTAGGCGCGGGACGAGATCCCCGGGAACCGCCTGCGGTCCCGGCCCGGTACGCGCTCGCTGCCGCCTGGGCTCTCCGTCATTGGGGCCTCCCCCTGTTCGACTGCGTGTGATTCAGACTAGAGGACGCCACTGACAGCCATTTGGATGCCCAGGCGTACGCTGGCGGACGCACCAGGGCCCGCAGATGCCCACATGCCCGTACAAAGGGAGCGCTTCAGCCATGCCCAACACGAGCGTGCTGCTCGCCGCCGCGGCGGAGACCTCGAAGAACGACGGCCCGGGATGGATCCTGCGCACCGTCCTGATCGTCGGCATCCTCGGAGCCGTGCTCCTGGCATGGGTCCTGCTGCGCAATTACGGGAAGGACAACGACGACGACCGGGACTGACCCCGCCCCCGTCCCGGCCGCGGCCGCACCGTTCCCGGGCCGGGAGCGGCCCCCGCGGACGGGCGTGCGAACGCCCTCCCGGCGGAGTCGGCGTGAGACGCGGGTGAGCTCGCGCATACGATGTGGCGGAAGTCTCTGTCCGACCCCATCCCGGATTGGTTCTGCCGACGATGAGCCTGCACACCACAGCACAGCACCTGGTCACCCTCGCCGAAGGCGGTCAGGAGGGCGGCGCGCACGAGAGCCTGAACCCGTTCGTCACGGGTGGCGGCGCCCTGATCGCACTGCTTCTGCTCCTCTGGATCACCACCCGTTTCAACCGGGACCGCTGACGGCGGGCACCGGGGCCCCGGCACCGCGCAGCGCCCAGTAGGGTCTGCACGCATGGGAGAGCAGACAGGGCCCGTGAAGCGGCGGCTCGGAGTGATGGGCGGGACGTTCGACCCGATCCATCACGGACACCTGGTCGCCGCCAGCGAGGTGGCCAGCCAGTTCCACCTCGACGAGGTCATATTCGTCCCGACGGGGCAGCCGTGGCAGAAGAGCCACAAAACGGTGTCGCCGGCCGAGGACCGCTATCTGATGACGGTCATCGCGACCGCGTCCAATCCGCAGTTTTCCGTCAGCCGTATCGACATCGACCGCGGCGGCAAGACGTACACCATCGACACGCTGCGGGAGCTGCACGACCTGCACCGTGACGCGGACCTCTTCTTCATCACCGGCGCCGACGCGCTCGGCCAGATCCTGACCTGGCACGACGCGCCGGAGCTGTTCTCACTGGCCCACTTCATCGGGGTGACCAGGCCCGGGCACATACTCGCCGATCCCGGGCTGCCCGAAGGAGCGGTGTCGCTGGTCGAGGTGCCGGCCCTGGCCATCTCCTCGACCGACTGCCGGGCGCGCGTCGCCCAGGGGGATCCGGTCTGGTACCTGGTGCCGGACGGTGTCGTGCGCTACATCGACAAGCGCGAGCTGTACCGCGAGGACCTGACCGGCCACGACGGCCGTTGACATCTGTTGCCGACGGCCGCCGACGACGACCGCCCACGGGGCTCACGGAAAGGGGCACCGGTGAACGACCGACACGACCCGTACGTGCCGCACGACCCGTATGCCCAGGACCAGCAGGGGCAGCAGGAGCAGCCGGGGTACACCTACGACGCCTACGGGCAGCCGGTGTACCAGGAGGCGCCGCAGCAGCCCGCGTACGACCAGTACGGGCAGCCGGTGGGCCACGACCCGTACGGCGCACCGGGCCCGTACGACCCGTACGGTCATCAGCAGCACGGCGGGCAGCCGGGCGCCGGGCCGCAGATCCCGGGGCAGCAGGGAGCGGGCGGGACCGACGCCGGGCAGCAGGGGTACGGCTACGACCCGTACGGCCATCAGCAGGCGTCCCAGCAGGCGCAGTACCCCCAGCAGTATCCCCAGCAGTACGACCCGTACGGCCAGTCCCAGCAGCCTCAGCAGCACGACGTCCAGCAGCCTCACCAGGCTCAGCAGCACGGTATGCCGACGCCACAGGCGCCGCAGCAGCCCGATCACCAGCAGCAGGGGTGGATCCCGCAGCAGTCGGCGCAGCCCGCGTACGAGCAGGTCTCCTACCAGGAGCCGGAGCACCAGCCGTACGGCCGGCCCGCCCAGGAGACCGGCGCCGGGGCGCCGCGCGGCCGGGCGGCGGGCGCCCCGGCGGCCTCCTCGGGCCCCGGGAACGCCCCGGACAGGGACTACCGCACCGAGCAGTTCTCGTTCATCGAGGAGCCCGCCGAGGACTCCGAGGACGTCATCGACTGGCTCAAGTTCACCGAGAGCCGTACCGAGCGGCGTGAAGAGGCCAAGCGGCGCGGCCGCAGCCGCAAGGTCATGCTGATCGTGCTGCTGGTCCTGCTGCTCCTCGGCGGTGCCGGCTATCTGTGGTGGGCGGGCAAACTGCCCGGCCTCTCGGGTGCCGGGGCGGGCACGGAGGCCGGGGGCGCCGGCGAGAAGCGCGACGTGCTCGTCGTGCACCTGAAGGACCCCAAGGGCAACAGCTCCACCGCGCTCCTCGTGGACAACGAGAGCAGCCACAAGGGCACCACCGTCCTGCTCCCCAACAGCCTGGTGGTCTCCACCGAGGACGGTGGGACCACGACGCTGGCCAAGTCGGTCAAGGACCAGGGCATCGACCCCACCAGGGAGGCCCTGAACACCCTCTTCGGCGCCGACATCAAGGCGAGCTGGCGGCTGGACACCCCGTACCTGGAGAACCTGGTCGAGACGACCGGCGGCATCACCCTGGACACCGACGCCACCGTCCCCGGCGGCAAGAAGGGCGACAGCCCGCTCGTCAAGCAGGGCAAGGGCCAGGAACTGAACGGCCAGGCGGCCGTGGCGTACGCCACCTACCAGGCGCCCGGTGAGCCCCAGACCAAGCAACTGGAGCGCTTCGGCCAGGTGATGCAGGCCACCCTGAAGAAGGTCTCCAGTGATGCGGACGGCGCCACGGCCACCGTGAAGTCGCTGCTCCAGGTCCTGGACCCGCCGCTCACCGAGGCCGAGCTGGGCAGCTCGCTCGCGCAGCGCGCCGAGCTGGCGAAGGCCGGCGCCTACGGGACCACCCTGCTGCCGGTGCAGCAGGACGGCGCGCTCAGCCCGCAGGCGGCGGACGGCGTGGTCAAGGAGGTGCTCGGCGGCACGGTCAAGAAGGCCGACCCCAGCTCGACCCCGCGGATCAGCGTCCAGAACGCCACCGGCGCGAAGGGAGCGACCGACAAGGCACGGATCGCCCTGGTCAACGGCGGATACTCGTTCGTCGACGGCGGCGCGGCGGCAGCGGCGAGGCCCGCCTCCGAGGTGACGTACGCGGACGCCGCCCAGAAGGCGAAGGCCGAGGAGGCCGCCAAGACGCTGGGTCTGCCGGCCGGCGTGGTCAAGCAGGGCAAGGTCGCCTCGAACGCCGACGTGTCGGTGGTGCTGGGGAAGGACTACAGGGGCTGAGGGCGGGCCGGGCGGTACGGGCCGTGGGTCCGGTCGTCCGGCCCGCTTGGTTGCCCGGTGGCCGGCGGCCCGGTTGCCCGGCGGTCCGGCCATCGGGTCGGGCCGCCGGGGCCCGCCCGAACGCCCGGTGGGAGTGTCGGCGGTCCGTGAGACCCTTGGTGGGTACCTGACCACCGATCCCGAAAGCTGGATTGTGACCGCCACCGACCGCTCCATCGAGCTGATCAAGGCCGCCTCGCTGGCGGCCGCCGACAAGCTCGCGCACGACATCATCGCGTACGACGTCAGCGACGTGCTCTCCATCACCGACGCGTTCCTGCTGGCCTCGGCCCCCAACGACCGCCAGGTCAAGTCGATCGTCGACGAGATCGAGGAGCGGCTGAACAAGGACCTGGGCGCCAAGCCGGTGCGCCGCGAGGGCGACCGCGAGGCCCGCTGGGTGCTGCTCGACTACGTCGACATCGTCGTCCACGTCCAGCACAGCGAAGAGCGCGTCTTCTACGCCCTCGAACGCCTCTGGAAGGACTGCCCCGAGCTGGACCTCCCCGAGGAGGCCAAGGCCACCCGCGGCAAGGCCGCGGAGCACGCCGAGGCCACGGCGGCCGAGCAGGACGGAGACCTGAGCTGAACGGCACCAAGGGCGGCCGTGGCCGCCGGATCGTCCTGTGGCGCCACGGCCAGACGGCGTGGAACCTGGAGCGCCGCTTCCAGGGTTCGACGGACATCGAGCTGACCGAGGAGGGCGTGGCGCAGGCGCGGCGCGCCGCCCGGCTGCTCGCGGCCCTCGAACCGGACGCGATCATCGCCTCCGACCTGCGCCGGGCGGCGGCCACGGCCCGTGAGCTGGCGGCCGTCACCGGCCTGGAGGTCACGTACGACGAAGCTCTGCGCGAGACCTACGCGGGCGCCTGGCAGGGTCTGACCCACGAGGAGATCCTGGCGCAGTACGGCGAGCAGTACGCGGCGTGGAAGCGCGGCGAGGCCGTACGGCGCGGCGGCGGCGAACTGGAGACCGAGGTCGCCGACCGCGCGGCCCCCGTCGTGGAGCGCAGCGCCGACAAGCTGCCGGACGACGGCACCCTGGTCGTCGTCAGCCACGGCGGCACGATCCGCACGACCATCGGGCGGCTGCTGGGCCTGGAGTCCCACCACTGGGAGGGGCTGGGCGGCCTGTCGAACTGCTGCTGGTCCGTGCTGGGCGAGGGCGCCCGCGGCTGGCGCCTGATGGAGCACAACGCCGGCACCCTCCCGGAGCCGGTGCTCGGCGACGACGACTGAGCGGCTCCGCGACCGGGCCCCGCGGCCCAGCGGACCGCCTCTCCGGGGGCCCGGAGCGACCGGATTTCACATATGGGCTGGTCGCAGGCTAGAGTTCTTCTTGTTCGCGGCGCCGCCGGGGAAACCCCCGGAGGAGCGGAACAAGACCCGGGGCTATAGCTCAGTTGGTAGAGCGCCTGCATGGCATGCAGGAGGTCAGGAGTTCAATTCTCCTTAGCTCCACACCTCGGATGATCCCGTCTCCCGCTCAGGGAGGCGGGATCATTTCGTGCCCGGGCCGGCGCACGAACCGGTGCGTACCGGGGTAGACCTCGTCGGGAGCCCGCGGTACGGGGCCGCGCGGCCGGTCCGTGTTCGACGCCGGTTCCCCCGGCGCTCCGGCCCCCGTACGGCGGTGTGCTGGCACAACGGGTACGGCGGCGGGACTGACCCGGTCGGCGGTCCGTGGCAGAATTCGGACGGCGCCGGCAGGGGAGGAGAGAACGCGATGCCCACGAGCATCCTGGAGGAGGTCGATGACCTGCTCGACGCGGCCGCTCCCGCGCTGAGCGCCGGCCCACTGCCCGAGGACGCTCCCCGCCCCACCCGTCCCGCCGGTGGCACGTACGGCATGGGCGGCGCCGTGCTCCAGTGCCCGTCCTGCGGATCGGCCCACGTGGCGCAGGTGCTGGGCGACAACGGTGGCATCTCGTTCGTGTGTACGGCCTGCGGCCACAGTTGGAGCTGACTGATGGGCGCTCACAGCAGGAAATGCGACTGGTGCGGCAGCGGGACGCCGATCGTCCGGGACATGGAGCCGGTCAACCCCGACTACCAGTACTGGTGCGAGGAGTGCGCCCGGGCCCTGGTCATAAAAGGCGACCCGATCGAGACGTACCGCGAACTCGACGGGGAGCCGATCTACGGGCGCCTGCTCGACGAGCACTGCACACTGAAGCGGTTCTACTCCTTCGCGACCGCCTGAGGGGCGTGCAGGGGCGCGGCGAGGGCGCCCGGCAGTGCCGTGCGCCCGAAGGCGGCGCTCAGCAGCCCTCGCCGCCACGGTTCCTGACGGGACCCCAGCTTCGGTTCCGGATGGTGCCGCGCCTGCCGGATGAGCCGGCGTTGCGAGCACCAGTGCGAAATTTTCCGATGAACGCGGAACTCCGTGCGACGGGCGGGGCGTTGACCTCGTGAAGCTGCCGCCGGAGACGGCCGGCGGCACGGGGGAAGCGATACGGGGGTCGCATCGTGAGCGACATGACGATTCATCCTGTCCGGGAAGCGCCGGTGGACCGGCCGTCCGAGGCGCCGCACAAGCGGGAAGCCGCAGCCGGACTGACACCCTTCGTCGACGAGCTGCGCATCCCGCCCGTCCTGCGGCCCGGCCGCAAGGAGGCCCTGCGCGGCATCGACATCGACCAGACCACCACCTGGGTCCGGCTGCACTCCGAACTCCCGCCGACGAAGGTGTGGGCGTACGAAGGCCACTACCCGGGCCCGACCATCGAGGTGCGCCGTGGCCGGCGGCTGCGCGTCAACTGGAACAACCACCTCACCGGCGGCTATCCGGTCACCGCCGCCGAGGCGGAGCCGATACCGGGCGCGCCCTCGCCCACCGACGAGCCGGGCCGGGCGAACAGCAGCCTCGTGGCCGGCGTCGCCGACCTCCCGCCCTGGACGGTCACCCACCTGCACGGCGCGGTGACCGGCGGCGGCAACGACGGCTGGTCGGAGAACGCCGTCTCGCCCGGCGACTCCCAGCTCTCGGAGTATCCCAACGACCACCGTGCGACGTGCTGGTGGTATCACGACCACGCCATGGACATCACGCGGTGGAACGTCTTCGCGGGCCTCACCGGGATGTACCTGATCCGCGACGACGAGGAGGACATGCTGCAACTGCCCTCCGGGAAACGGGAGATACCGCTCGTCATCCAGGACCGCAACCTCGACACGGACGAGGACGGCCGCCTGACGGGCCGTCTGCTCCACAAGACGCAGATCGTGGCCAAGGACAAGGAGGGGAAGAACGTCTCCCTGCCCTTCACCGGCCCGTACACCCTCGTCAACGGAGTCATCTGGCCCCACGCGGACGTCGCGGCCTGCTGGTACCGCTTCCGCGTGCTGAACGCGGCGAACAGCCGCACCTTCGAACTCCGGCTGGTGGACGACGCGACCGGAGCGCCGGTGACGGGCGCGGTGTGGCAGATCGGCTCGGACGGCGGCCTGCTGCCGCGGCCGGTCCCGGTGGACGGCCCGCTGTCGCTGGCGTCCGCCGAGCGGCTGGACGTGCTGATCGACTTCGGCCGGCTGCGCGGCCGTACGCTCCGGCTCGTCAACGCCGCGCCCGGGGTCGCGTACCCGGACGTGCTGCAGTTCCGGGTGGGCACCACGCAGGTGCGCGACCCGTTCGTGCTTCCGCAGGTGATCTCCCCGTCCTTCGAGCGGCTCACCCCCGACTCGGCGCCCGGGCACGAGCGCCGGCTCGTCGTCCTCACCCCGCCCGGGCCGGTCGGCAACTTCCATCCGGAGATGTGGGAGATGCGGCAGATCCCCGGCACGGACGTGCCGGTGCCCACCGAAGGGATCATCCAGATCCGCGGCGCGGACGGCACGGTCCGCACCTACCGCCGTACGGCCCGGATGTTCGACGACACACTGGGCCACATGGTCCGGCACGGCGACTGGGAGCAGTGGAGCTTCCTGAACCTGGGCGGCGCCGGCACCCACCCGATGCACATCCACCTCGTCGACTTCCAGGTCCTGAGCCGGTACCGCTACCCGGCGGATCCGGACGGCCCGTACGACAACGAGGTCGGCGGCACCCGCACCCCGCTCGAATTCGGCGGTACGACCCCGATATCCCCGGGCGACCAGGGCTGGAAGGACGTCATACAGGTTCCGCCGGGCCAGATGGTGAACGTGCTCGGCCGCTTCCAGGGCGCCAAGGGCAGGTTCATGTACCACTGCCACCTGCTGGAGCACGAGGACATGGGGATGATGCGGCCCTTCGTCGTCATGCCGCGCGAGGTGCTGAGGTTCCACCATCACCAGCCGGGAGGACATGACCACGCTGCACACTGAGACAGCGCCGTGGACGCCGCGCCGGGGCCTTGAGCCGAGGCTCCGGCCGCGGGCCGGGCGATGATCGGACTGCGGGCCGAGGGGCACCAGCTTGGCCGTGGGCCTCGGCGGCGCTCGTGCCGACGTGGGGGCGGCTGTGCTGCGGCTGGGCCGCGGCTCAGCGTTCCGGCGTGACCGTCCCCCGGCCGACGCCGGGCGCGGCCGTCGCGCCCCGCCCGGTGCTCGGCAGCGCCCCGTCCCCTCCCGCACGGTCCCGCCGCACCAGCACGGCGGTCAGGGCCAGGAAGGCCAGCCCGGCGATCGGATAGATCCCGGACAGCAGCATCTGGCCGCCGTTCTGGTGCAGCTCCTCGTGGTGGTGGTAGCGGTGCGGCACGAACCACAGCGCGAACGAACAGAAGAGGAGGCCCATCGCGAGCGTCCCCGCCCACCAGCGCCTACCGTTCCAACTGCCGAAGCCGCCGCGGCCGATCGCCTCCGAGCCGAGCAGGATCAGCATCGGCACGCCCCACACCCAGTGGTGCGACCAGGAGATCGGGCTGATCAGCAGCGCGGTCACGGCACAGGCGACGGCCGCCCAGGCCCGGCGGCCGCGCAGCAGCGCGGCGACCGCGACGGCCAGCCCGAAGACGGCCACGACGGCCGCGGCCGCCTGCCACCACAGGCCGGGGTCGTGGGTGTGCAGCAGTCGGGCCAGCGCGCCGCGCAGCGACTGGTTGGCGGTGATCTCCACCTCGCCGACCCGGTCGGCGGCGAAGATGATCTCCGTCCAGAAGCGCCGGGAGTCGTGCGGCAGGACGAGCGCGGACAGCAGCGCGGTGCCCAGAAAGGTGAGGCAGGCGACGGCGGCCTGCCGCAGCCAGGGGTTCCACGCCCCCCGCGGCCCGGCGCCCGCGCGCAGCCGCTGCCCGGCTCGTACGAGTCCGGCCAGCGCGAGGAAGACGGCGAAGAGGGCCGGGGTGAGCTTGATGCCGGCCGCCAGACCGATGCCGACCCCGGCCCACCGGTTGGTGTCCTTGCGGGTCAGGTCCCACAGCACCAGCACGGCGAGCAGCAGATTGATCTGCCCGTAGCGCAGCGTCGTCCACACCGGCTCGCACCAGACCAGCAGCGCGGCCACACCCAGTGCCGCGGCGAGCGGCGGCACCCGCTTCGGCCGCCCCGCGAGCCGCAGGCCGAGGTGCGCGACGGCGACCAGGAGCAGGAGATTGCCGAGGGTGGCGAGCGTACGCATCTCCGGTACGCCGACCAGTGTCAACGGCGTGAACAGCAGCGCCGCGAAGGGCGGGTAGGTGTTGGGCAGATGCGCGGAGGTCGCGACCATGTCGTAGAGGTCCTCGCCGTTACGGGCCGTCCAGCCCTCGGCGCGGTAGACCATCAGGTCGACCATCGTCACGTGCGCCAGCCGCTGCGCGACCCAGAAGGCCGCGAAGGACAGCACACAGCCGACGGCCGCCACCAGCAACGGACGACGGCGGGCGAAGCTCCTCAGCGGGGCGGGGCCGCCGGGTGCAGCGGACTGTTCCAGCTCCAGCGCGGACACGGCGTACAGCTCCCCAGGACGAATCGGGCACGGCCCGCCGACAGTACATCGAGCCGCTCCCAGGGGACCGCGGACAACCGATTTGGCAGAAGGCGGGGCGAGCCGTGTAATGTAGGCGATGCCGCAGCGGGGAGCCGCCAGGAAAACCGCGGCGGACCACAGCAAGGGGCTATAGCTCAGTTGGTAGAGCGCCTGCATGGCATGCAGGAGGTCAGGAGTTCAATTCTCCTTAGCTCCACAGGAAAGGCCGTTTCGGAGATCTCTCCGGTTCGGTTCAGGGATCCCGCCTGATCGACTCGATCAGGCGGGATCTTCTGGTTTCGGGAGGCGTGCTGGGTCAGCCGGGGTCGGGGAGCGGCTTCGGGGACTGCGGGACCGGGGGCGGTCTCGTGTGCGGTGGCCGATGTGGTCGGTGTCGTGCGCTTCGTCACAGTGCCAGCGGCGGGAAGCGCCCGGCGGGCCTGGGGCCGGCGTGATCGGCGGCGGTGGGCCGGTCGGTATCGGTGTCGTGGCCGGTGTGATCAAGAGGCTGGCCGTGACCGGTTCGGCAGTAGACGTCGAGGATCGCCAGGATGGCGATGGTAACCGTCAGGGTGTCGAGCAGGGTCTGGGCGACGCGTCCGTAGGCGAGCCGGTTCTTCGGCTCGCCGATGTCGATGTGATGGCCTTCGAGGACGCCGTTGAGGCCCTCGTTCCGAACACGGGTCACGGTGTAGGTGCGCGCCCAGGCGTCGGCGAGCTAGGGCAGGTCCTGGCGAAGCTTTCGATGGGGCCGAGGTCGCCGGGGCGCAAGGTGACCGACTGCTTACGGCAGATCTTCGGCAGTTCGATGCCAGGGAGAACGGGAGGGCTCGGCGAGCCGGGGCGCGGGTGGGCGTGGCACCGGCGGGCATCGACCAGGTCGATGGTCCGTGGCGGGACCTCGGGGGTGGTCTGCGGAGGTAATTCACGGTGGTCGAGGCGCCGGTGGCGGAGCAGGCGAGCCGGATTGCCCCTTGCGGTCGGGCCCTGTTCGAGGTGCAGGGCGAATGGCTGGCGGTTGTCGATCTGTGCTTGCGTGGTGTCGCCCCGGTGCGGAGGACGCGGTCGTCCAAGCCGAAGGGGCATATCTGGGCCAGTGGCCTCTGTTCGAACAAATGCCTTGTCGGCGCTTTCGAGTCGACGTTCCATAACCGTTGCGCAGCCGCCGGTGTGTACCGCGCGATCTCTGCCCACATCATCAGGGAGGAGGGTGCGCACAGTGGCGCCCCGTCCAGCACTTTGGTGTAGCGGGCGTGGAAGGTCCAGCGCAAAGACCACCGTCCGGCTCTTGGACGATGGCGAGAACATCACCACGGAAGCCGCCCGGGGCCGAAGCCCTCCGGGGGCGCGCGACGGGGGCCTGTGACGCACCAACCTGCCGGGCGGTCAAGCGCACACCGGCCGGGCCGGCAGATTACGGCGCCATCAGCCTGGTGATGTGGGCGGAATTGGGTGCTGTGATGACGTGAGTCGACAGCGCAGCATCCGGGACGGCGACTGTGTGGAAACATGCCCTTCGACGCGAGAGTGTTCAACGGGGGGCGTGTTCTGCATGGGTGTGGTGCTGCCGGGGTGGGCGGACGAGGTTCTGGACATCATCGGGGTGTCGTGGCCCAATGTCGATGAGGACGATTACCGCGAGATGGCGACGGCGATGCGGGAGTTCGCCGGGGACATCAGCGATGGCGCGGGTCAGGCGGATCAGGCGGTGCGGGCGCTGGTCTCGTCGGCGGGTGGCGGGCAGGCCGCGGAGGCGCTGAACGCGCACTGGGGGAAGGTCAACGGTACCCATCTGGCGAAGCTGGCGCGGTGTGGGGAACTGGCCGCCGCCGCGCTGGACGGTGTGGCCGTGCTGATCGAGGGGGCCAAGCTCGGTGCGATCGTCCAGCTCGGGATTCTGGCTGCCGAGGTCGTTGCCGCCCAGGCTGCCGCGCCTTTCACCTTCGGCCTGTCCGAGCTGGGTGCTCTGGCCGCCACGCAGGCGACCCGGGTCGTCGTCAAGCGTCTGTTCAAGGAGGTCTGCCGGCAGGTTGCCGAGCAGGTCGTCAGCATTGCTTTGACTCCTGTTGAGGAGGCCCTGGCGGCGATGGTCGGTGATCTGGTCGTCCAGCTCGGCGGCGATGTGCTGGGTGTCAGGGACGGTGTCGACCTGGGGCAGGCCGCCAAGGCGGGCAGGGAAGGTTTCTCCCGGGGCGTGCAGGGCGCGAAGGATGCCGCCGGCAGTTCGATGCGGCTTCTGAGTGCGGGCGGCGGGGGTGGGGGTGGGGTGGGTGGCGGGTCCGGTTCCGGCAGCGGCGGCTTCACGTTCGATCATGACGCCCACGTCAGGGCCGTCACCGGCCTGCAGAGCGCCGGCGGTCACTTCCGTGACACCGCCGGCGGCAAGATCGGCCGTGCCAGGAGCCACCACGGCCGTACCCGCGGCAAGGACGCGATCGCGGACGCGGCCAACACGATGCTCGACAAGGTCATCGACGGCATCGAGGACGCGGTCAAGAAGTCCGCCCGACACCTCGACGACAGCATGACCCGCGGCGTCCAACAGATGGCCAAGAACCACAAGGACAACGACCGGAAACTCTCCGCCCACTTCTCCGGCCTCGGCAAGGGCGGCAAACCGGAACCGAAGGGGCCGAAGGGGGGCAAGGATAAGCGACCCGCAGGAAAGAACGGTCGACGCCCCATCGGCAAGGGGCGTGAGCAGATCAGTAGTGCCCACCCTTACAACAACACTCGGGCTGCCGATAACGTCAATTCTGGTGGCAGTGATCCGGTGGACATGGCCAGCGGCAAGATGTTCTTGCCGCAGACCGACATCGTGCTTCCGGGTTCTCTGTCCTTGGTCTTCTCTCGTCGTGTTGAATCCGGTTACCAAGCCGGACAATGGTTCGGACCATCCTGGTCATCCACGGCGGATCAACGTCTTGAGATCGACGAGCAGGGCATAGTCTTCATATCTGAAGACGGCCTATTGCTGACTTATGACCTTCCGGAACCGGGGCGGCCTGTTCTGCCTGCCCGGGGGCCTCGCCGCCCGCTGGTGCGCACGCCGCAAGGCGATTGGGCCATCCATGACCCGGAAACCGGTCATACTCGTTACTTCAGCGATCACGTGCCAGGTCTGGCGTTGCTTGACGAGATATCTGATCGTAATGGAAACCGGATCAACTTCAATTATGACGAGACTGGTGCGCCAACCGATATTCGCCATAGCGCGGGGTATCACCTCAAGCTCACCACAGACGGCGATCGAATCACTTCCCTGACCCTTGCAGCAGCCAATTTGGACGGCAGTGATTGCGAGCTGGTCCGATACGGGTATACCCACGGCAACCTGACTGAGGTTACGAATTCTTCCGGGCTGCCGCTTCGCTTCGCATACGATGATCGGGGCAGGGTTGTCTCCTGGACTGACACCAATGCTCGTCGGTATGACTACGAATACGATGATCGACACCGGTGTGTGGCTGAAGGCGGCCAGTCGGGGCACATTTCACTGCGTTTCACGTACGCTGAGAAGGACCCCAGTACCGGGCTGTCCGCTACCACTGTCACAGATTCTTACGGTCATGTTACGCGCTACCTGATCGACGAACGGCTACAAGTCGTCGCCGAAATCGATGCCTTTGGCCAGGCAACTCGCACGGAGCGTGATGAATTCGGCCGCCCCGCCGCGGTCACCGATCCTCTCGGCCGGGTTGTTTCGTTCACCTATGACGAGGAAGGACGCCTGACTTCCGTCACGCGTCCCGACGGCTCCCGTTCCAGTACGGTCTACAACGACATGGGAGCTCCGGTCACCGTCACCGCTCCCGATGGGGCAACATGGCATCAGGAATATGACCTCTGTGGAAATCGGACGGCAGTCACCGATCCGAGCGGTGCAGTCACTCGTTTTACCTACGGCCACCGTGGCCAGCTCACGGCTGTCACCGACGCGCTTGGCAATACCACTGAGCTCCGTTGTGATAGCGCAGGTATGCCACTTGCTGTCATCGACCCTTTCGGTAATAGCACTCGCTATTGCCGTGATGCCTTCGGCCGTATCACCTCCATCACCGACCCTCTCGGCGAGACAGCTCACTTCTCATGGAGTGCCGAAGGCAAACTCGTCGCCCGAACCAACTCAGACGGAACACGTGAGGCGTGGGCTTACGACGGGGAGGGAAACTGCGTACGGCATGAAGACGCTATCGGGAATATTACCACCTTCGAATATGGACACTTTGATCAGCTCTCCGCCCGCACCGGACCGGACGGTGTTCGCTACGAATTCACGCACGATGCTCATCTTCGCCTGACTCGTGTCACCAACCCACAAGGGCTTAGTTGGGTCTACGAATATGATCCCCTGGGCCGCCTGGTGTCCGAATCCGACTTTGATGGCCGCACGATTGCCTACTCCCATGATCCGGCCGGACAGCTGATCTCCCGCACTAATGCCCTCGGGCAAACTGTGAATTTTGTGTATGACGCGCTCGGTAACGTCACAGAGCGGAATGCAGCGGGAAAGGTGACCACCTACTACTATGACCAAGTAGGCCGTCTCTGTCGTGCGGAGGGGCCGGACGCTACGCTCACATATACCCATGATGCGCTGGGCCGGGTCACGTCTGAGACTGTTAATGGCTGCAAGTTGAGCTTCGAGTACGACTTGCTGGGGCGTCGCACTCGGCGCACAACACCGTCGGGATCGGTGAGCACGTGGACTTATGACGCCGCTGGTCGGCGAGTCCAACACGGCACTTCCGGGCGAGTCTTCAATTTCACTCACGACGCCGTGAACCGGGAAACGTCTCGATCCCTTGCCGTGGGGCCTACCCTCTCGCAGGACTGGGATACCAGCGGCCGTCTCGCTACCCAAACTCTGCTCGATGGCGCTTCACGCACGATTCAGCGTAAGTGTTACACCTACCGCGCAGATGGTCACCTCACAGCAATCGATGATCATCTCGGAGGTGCCCGGACCTTCACTCTCAACTCCGTCGGACGAGTCACAGCAGTCGATGCACACAACTGGCGAGAAACCTACGCGTACGACGAAGTCGGCAACCAAGTAAATGCTGACTGGCCCGACAGGTATCCGTCGGCAGAGGCCCGGGGTGAACGTTCCTACATCGGTACGCTCATCAACCACGCAGGGAAAGTACGCTTCGAACACGACGCCCAAGGCAGGGTTACCCACCGCAGGAAAACACGGTTGTCCAGGAAACCGGATACGTGGACGTTCCAATGGGATGCTGAGGATCGCCTCACCGAAGCAATGACCCCAGAGGGAGCTGTCTGGCGCTATCTCTATGACCCTCTTGGGCGGCGCATCGCCAAAAAGCGACTTTCAGCAGATCGTCAGACCGTAGTGGAACAGGTGCACTTTGTATGGGATGGTTCCACGCTTGCTGAACAAACCGCTGTCAGCGAAGGCGCGCCGACTTCCATATCCACTGTTTGGGATTACAATGGCCTTCAGCCTATCGCGCAGAGTGAATTCAAGAGTGTGGCGGGCGCTCCTCAAGAAGAGGTAGATCGACGTTTCTTCGCGATAGTCACCGATCTGGTAGGGGCTCCGACCGAGCTTGTCGATGAGAGAGGAGGTATAGCCTGGCGTGCTCGGTCCACTCTCTGGGGCTCGATGACGTGGACACACTCCAGTACCGCGTATACGCCACTTCGCTTCCCTGGACAGTACTTTGACCCGGAGACCGAACTCCATTATAACGTCCATCGATATTACGATCCGAATACAGCGCGCTATCTTTCCCCTGATCCACTTGGCCTGAGTCCGGCCCCCAACCCGGCCACCTATGTGGATAATCCGCACGCCTGGTCGGATCCCCTGGGGCTAGCCCCTTACCGGGATTTGTATCACGGGACTACGCGCTCTGCGGCTGAAGCGATAATGAAGGGTGGCGTAGACCCGAACTTCAGTACGCGCCCAATGGATTTTGGACGTGGCGGCTTCTATACAACGGAGAACCGCACACAAGCCGAGGAGTGGGCCGGCAGGTTGGCGGGTAAGAGCGGCGATTCGCCGGCGGTCTTGCATTTTCGTGTACCCGCTGACGAGCTGGCGGGGTTGAACAATAAGAAATTCGATGGCCCAAGTGACGAACTGTCGCAGTTTTACCGCCATCACCGGAACGGCGGCCCCATGCACAGTTACGATACAGTTGAAGGTCCCATGCTGAGGAACCTTGGCCCCTTCCTGCGCAAGGGTGCTGAGGCGAAAATCAGCGGACATCAGATCGCCGCCTTCTCTCCTGAGGCGGCAGCCGTGCTCAATCGAGGACTTCAAGGGATATTGTAGATGTCGAAATACGAGATGACAGTCACGCAGGAAGTTGAAGATTATCTCGACGAGATTGCCGAAGAGATGGTAGGGCTGTTCGGTATCCCAACGGCAGAAGCGGTGGCGCGTATTAATTATGAATGGAGGGATCAGTCCTTCGAGGAAGAAGATGACTTGATTTTCCATGAGTTGCCCGAGCATTGGGCCTACGTGCTGTATTACAGTGGAACTGTTCCCTACTGGGACCCGGAGGCGGACCGTACGCGATGGTCTATTCGTAACGCTCCTCCGGCGGGTGATACTGCATGGACACTCCACTGAACCAATGCTGGTCTGAAGTGTCGATATGAATAGGGTGCGGTTACGCCCGGAACTGAAACGGTGAGCCAGCGTCCGACACAGGCAGAGGTTCTACTTTGGCTTCGTCTGGGGGAGGGGGCGGACGTCAGCGGTGCTCAGGAGAACTAGGTGTCATGGCGCGCGACTCTTCGATGCAGGCGACCTTGACCAGTCCGGGAGCGGGTGGGCACGCGGGCGTCGCCGGGATGGCACGGCGGGGAAGTGGAAGCGCAGTGCATTCCAGGAGCGAGCGACGGACGGTTGGGGAGCGATCACGCCGGGAACCGGAAGCGACCATCATTGTGGATTTGATGTAGCAGCTCGAAAGCACTCACGAACACGCCCTTAGAAGAACCGGCAGTGAGGCAACTCGCGAAGGTTCACAAGATCCCGCCCGATCTGGTTGATCGGGCGGGGTTTTTTGTTTCCGGGGCTCCTGCCCGCCCTCAGGGCTTTTCCAAGCGGAGGGCGAGGGCGGGGCAGCGGCTCACCGCGCGTTGGGCGCGTTGGTGGAGACGGGGCGGGAGGGTGGTGTCCGTGATCAGGGGGTAGCCGTCCGGGTCGAGGGTCACGGCCTCCGGGAGCAGCCTCGCGCACAGGCCGTGCCCCTCGCACAGGGTCCAGTCCACCGCCAGCCGGCCCGCGGCAGCCGTCAGGGCCGCGGTCCCCGTGCCGTCGGCCGTGTCGGCCGAGTCCGGCGCGGGGAGGGGCAGCAGGCCGGCGGTCTCCCGGCCGCATCCACCGCCCAGCGTGTGCGCGGCGAGGTCGTCCGTGAAGGCGTCCAGCGCGGAGAGCACGAACCGTACGGCGCCGTCGGGGTGTTTGCAGGCGCCGCGCCCGTGCGCGGTCCGCGCGGCACGCCGTACGGCTTCCAGCGCCTCTTGGCCGCCGCCCGCCAGTGTGTCCGCCAGAGCGTCGGCGACGGAGGGCAGGCCCAGGCGGCAAGGCCCGCACTGGCCTGACGATTCAGCCGCGAGCCAGCGCGCTACGAGCAGGCTCTCGCCGAGCGGGCAGGTACCGGCGGGCACCGGCAGCACCGCGCCCGCGCCGAGCGCCCCGCCGCCGGCCGCGAGTGCTTCGCGGGTGACGACCGTTCCGTACGCGGTCGCGGCGTCCAGCCAGGCACCGTGGTAGCCGCCCACCAGGACGCCGCCGGGGGCCGGGTCGGCGGCGCACGTCTGGAGGACGTACGGAAGCGGCACCCCGCTCGGCGCCTCGACGACGGTGGGGGAGGGCACCGCGCCGGAGACGGTCAGGAGCAGGGTGCCGGGTTCCTGGGGCGCCCCGGTCGCGGCGTACCGGGGGGCGCCCATCCGCGCCGCGACGGCGAGTTGCGCGAACGTCTCGGCGTTGGAGAAGAGCGTGGGCACGCCCCCGAGTCCGGACTCCGCGGCCCGCACGCGCCGCCCGGGCGGCAGCGCCGGCCCGCCTTCCGCGGCCCGGATCAGCGCGGACGCCTCCCCGGAGACGAGCCGTTCCGGTACGCGGACGAGCCGGGCACGGAGCGACCGCCCGCGCCGGCGGTCACTCAGGCCGCGCTCGGCCAGCGCGTCCCGTACCGACTGCTCGGCCGTGCTCCTGGCCACGCCGACCACCAGTGTGCGGGCGCCGAGGGCGTCGGCCGCGAGCAGCGCACCGTCCAGGACGAGGTGCGGCGCGCGGCACAGCAGGACGGTGTCCTTGCGGCAGGCGGGTTCGCCTTCACAGCCGTTGACGACGATCGCGGGCCGGACGCCGGAGCGCCGCGCGTGGTGGGCCACCGCCTCCAGCTTCCGTACGAAGGGGAAGCCGGCGCCGCCGCGGCCGCGCAGCGCGACGGCGCCGGCCAGCTCGGTCAGCCGGTCGGCGGACAGGGACGGCGGGGAGCCGTGGGTGAGCAGATGGGCCCGGCGGTCGAGGCGCTCGGCCTCGTCGAAGCCCGCGGTCAGCCGGGGCAGGCCGATGACGCGGACGGGCGGGACGTCGGGCAGCGGGCCGGTCACGGTCGGCCCCTCCCGTGGGAGGCGGGGTGGAGGGCGTGCCGACCGTACGCGGAGGGCGTGGCGTCCTTGTACGGAGGCGCGGTCCTGTAGGGAGGGGCGGTCGGGGCGGCGGCAGTACGGGCGCGCAGGCGGACCCGTAGTACGTGCGGGAGAAAGGCGCGCGCCAGGAGGGCGGTGGCGACGGCCGCCAGGCACAGCACGTACCCGGTGGTGACCCAGCCCGAGGGGGCGCGCCCGGACTTGAGGCCGTGCACGAGCGCCAGGCACCAGGCCGGATACGCGCAGGCGTGCAGGGCGCGCCAGCGTTCCGAAGCGCGGCCGCGGCCGGCGAAGGCACTGCGGAGCGCGCCGGTCGCGGCGGCCAGCACCATCAGATAGCCGGCCACGGCACCGAAGCCGATCAGCGTGGAAGCGCCGACGGGCGTCCCGGTGAAAGGCAGCAGCGCGTTCAGCACGTGCGCGCGCCCCTCGGCGATCTTGACCGCGATGTGCAGGAGCAGGAAGCCGAGCGAGGCGGTGCCCAGGGCCCGGTGGACGCCCTGGGCGAGCAGCCGGCTGCGGGGCAGCAGCACCGTACGGCCCGCGGCGACCAGTCCCCAGACGACGGCGGCCGTGAGGGAGACGAGCGTGAGCGCGCCGACCGTGAAGTCGAGGAAGTCACGCAGCGGGTCGGTGCCGGAGAGCAGGAGGAGCGCGAGGGCGGCGACGGCTCCGGCGGCGAGCGCGGGACGGCGGCGCAGGAGGGGGCGGCGCGGGGCCGGGGCCGTCCCCGGGCCCGGGGGAGCCGTGTGGCGCGGGCCGCCCCGGGGGCCGTGGCGGCGCGGGCCGAGGGCCGGGCGGGACGGGCCCGGGAAGCGGACAGGGAGGCGGAGCGGGAGGCGGGGTAAGCCGGGGAGCCGCGGGCCGGGGGCGGCGCGGCTCTTGCGGTGGGGACGCATGGGGGAAAAGTAGGGGGGTGCGGGGCCGGTGCGGCGGGGTTTGCGTAAGCGGCGTGGAGCGGGGCGGCGCGCTGCTACCGTCGGCTGTCGGGCGCGCCCCAGGGAGCCGCGCCGCACGCAGGAGAGGACGGTCGCTGGTGCCGGCCGACCGGTCCCCGTCCGCCCCGGAAGCCTCGTCCGCCGGGGCACCGCCCCGGGCGCGGTGGGACGGCTCGCAGCGGGCCCGGCGCCCCCTGCGGTACCCTGGCGCCATGCGTGCCGTACGCCTTCTGCTTAGCGGGCCGCGCTGATCAGTACCGACCGGTGAGCTTCCGGTCGGCATCGGCGCGGCGTCCCCTCCTGTGCGAGGGGTCTTTTTGTTTCCGCAGAATTCGCAGTATTCGCAGTAGCCGCAGGCAGAGACGACCGATGGAGCTTTGAGGACGATGAGCGAGACGACTTCGGCTGCCGAGGTGGCAGCGCCGCACCGCTATACGGCAGCGCTGGCCGCCGACATCGAGGCGCGCTGGCAGGACTTCTGGGAGGCCGAGGGGACGTACGAGGCCCCGAACCCGAAGGGGGACCTGGCGGGCGACCCGGAGCTGGCGGCCAAGCCCAAGAAGTTCGTCATGGACATGTTCCCGTATCCCTCGGGCGCGGGGCTGCACGTGGGCCACCCGCTGGGCTTCATCGCGACCGACGTCTACGCCCGTCACCTGCGGATGACCGGCCACAACGTGCTGCACACCCTGGGCTTCGACGCCTTCGGCCTGCCCGCCGAGCAGTACGCCGTACAGACCGGCACCCACCCGAGGGTCTCCACCGAGGCCAACATCGTCAACATGCGGCGCCAACTGCGCCGGCTGGGCCTGGGCCACGACCTGCGCCGGTCGGTCGAGACGATCGACCCGGCCTACTACAAGTGGACCCAGTGGATCTTCACCCAGATCTTCAACTCCTGGTATGACGCCGAGGCGAAGAAGGCCCGCCCCGTCGCCGAGCTGGTGGCGCAGTTCGAGGCGGGAGAGCGTGCGACGCCGGACGGGCGCCCCTGGAGCGCGCTGAGCGCCGCCGAGCGCGCCGAGGTCCTGGGCGAGTACCGCCTGGCGTACGCCTCGGACGCGCCGGTCAACTGGTGTCCCGGTCTGGGCACCGTGCTGGCCAACGAGGAGGTCACCGCCGAGGGCCGGTCCGAGCGCGGCAACTACCCGGTCTTCAAGGCCAAGCTGCGCCAGTGGAACATGCGCATCACCGCCTACGCGGACCGCCTGCTGGAGGACCTGGACGGGCTGGACTGGCCGGACGCCATCAAGCTGCAGCAGCGCAACTGGATCGGCCGGTCCGAGGGCGCGCGCGTCGACTTCCCCGTCGGCGACGACAAGATCACCGTCTTCACCACCCGCCAGGACACCCTGTTCGGCGCCACCTACATGGTGCTGGCGCCCGAGCACGAGCTGGTCTCCGGCGAGCGTTCGATCGTCCCCGACGCCTGGCCGGAGGGCACCCACGACGTCTGGACCGGCGGGTACGCCAATCCGGTCGAGGCCGTCGCCGCGTACCGCAAGCAGGCCGCGGCCAAGTCGGACGTCGAGCGGCAGGCCGAGGCCAAGGACAAGACCGGCGTCTTCACCGGCGCGTACGCGACCAATCCGGTCAGCGGCGAGCGCGTCCCGGTCTTCATCGCCGACTACGTGCTGATGGGCTACGGCACCGGCGCGATCATGGCCGTCCCGGCGCACGACAGCCGCGACTTCGCCTTCGCGCGCGCCTTCGAGCTGCCCATGCGCTGTGTCGTGGAGCCGTCGGACGACCGTGGCCAGGACCCCGCCACCTGGGAGGACGCCTTCGACTCGTACGAAGCGAAGATCGTCAACTCGTCGGGCGCCGCCATCTCGCTGGACGGCCTGACCGTCCCGGACGCCAAGATCAAGATCACCGAGTGGCTGGCCGCCGACGGCATCGGCGCGGGCACCGTCAACTTCCGGCTGCGCGACTGGCTGTTCAGCCGCCAGCGCTACTGGGGCGAGCCCTTCCCGATCGTCTACGACGAGGACGGTGTCGCGCACGCGCTGCCCGAGTCGATGCTGCCGCTGGAGCTGCCCGAGGTCGACGACTACTCGCCGCGCACCTTCGACCCGGACGACGCCGACACCCAGCCCGAGACCCCGCTGTCCCGTAATGAGGACTGGGTCAACGTCGAGCTGGACCTGGGCGACGGTCCCAAGAAGTACCGCCGTGAGACCAACACCATGCCCAACTGGGCGGGCTCCTGCTGGTACGAGCTGCGCTACACCGACCCCAAGAACGACACCGCCCTGGTCGACCCGGAGGTCGAGCAGTACTGGATGGGCCCCCGTGAGGGGCAGCCGACCGGTGGCGTCGACCTGTACGTGGGCGGCCAGGAGCACGCCGTACTGCACCTGCTGTACGCGCGGTTCTGGTCCAAGGTGCTGCACGACCTGGGCCACATCTCCTCCTCGGAGCCGTTCCACAAGCTGTACAACCAGGGCATGATCCAGGCGTTCGTCTACCGGGACAGCCGCGGGATCGCCGTACCGGCCGCCGAGGTGGAAGAGCGCGACGGCGCGTACTACTACCAGGGCGAGAAGGTCAGCCGCGTCCTGGGCAAGATGGGCAAGTCCCTGAAGAACGCCGTCACGCCCGACGAGATCTGCGCCGAGTACGGCGCGGACACGCTGCGGCTGTACGAGATGGCGATGGGCCCGCTGGACGTCTCACGGCCCTGGGACACCCGCGCCGTGGTCGGCCAGTACCGCCTGCTGCAGCGGCTGTGGCGCAACGTCGTGGACGAGGCGACCGGCGAGGCCACCGTCGTCGACACCGAGCCCGACGAGGACACGCTGCGCGCTCTGCACAAGGCGATCGACGGCGTCAGCCAGGATCTGGCCAACCTGCGCTTCAACACCGCCATCGCCAAGGTGACGGAGCTGAACAACCACCTGACCAAGGCGGGCGGCCCGGTCGCGCGCTCGGTGGCCGAGCGCCTGGTGCTGCTGGTCGCGCCGCTGGCCCCGCACATCGCCGAGGAACTGTGGCGCAAGCTGGGCCACACCGACTCGGTCGTCCACCAGGACTTCCCCGTCGCCGACCCGGCCTACGTGGTCGACGAGAGCGTGACCTGCGTCGTGCAGATCAAGGGCAAGGTCAAGGCGCGTCTGGAGGTCTCGCCGTCCGTCTCGGACGCGGACCTGGAGGCGGCGGCACTGGCGGACCCGGCGGTCGTGGCGGCACTGGGCGGCGCGGGCATCCGCAAGGTGATCGTGCGGGCTCCGAAGCTGGTGAACATCGTTCCCGCGTGAGGCGCTGATCCCGTCGCCGGGCCCCTCCGGGGCCTGACTGAGGGATGACCACTACGGGCAGGTTGGGGGTTCGAAGGGAACCCCCGACCTGCCCGCGGCGTTTACGGTGGAAGAGCCGGGACCCCGGCGCCTCCGCCCACCATGCCGTTGTCATGACGAGGAGAAACCATGGAAGCCGTCGTCGCGATCTTCGGACTCCTCTTCCTGCTGTTCGTCGCGGCCGGTGTCTTCGTCACGGTCAAGGCCGTCAAGGCGGCCAAGCGCGGTGTGGACCGCGGGGTGGCCCAGGCGCGCCGGACCGTCGAGGACACCACGCTCAGGGCCCGCGGACTCACCCAGCCCGGCGTGGCCGGCGAGTTGGCCCAGCTCCGGCTGTCGCTGCGCACGTCCATGCGGGCCACTCAGGACGCGCTGCACACCGGCGCCGAGCAGGACGCTTCGCTGACCGAGTCCCTGGGCCTCTTCGAGCGGCTCAGCGCCCACGGCCACGAACTGGACGACGAGCTGAAGCGGCTGGAGCGGGAGCCCGACAAGGCCAGCGTCGCGGCGCGGCTGCCCGAGCTGCGCGAGCGGACGGAGCGCATCACGCACTCCGCCGAGTCGCTGCGGTGGGCCGCCCGGGACCGGGCCCGGCAGTTCGCCGACGACGACCTGGCAGCGCTCGGCGAGCAGATCGACATGGAGGCCGGGGCGCTGCGGCACTGGTCGAAGGAGCCGCTGGAGGAGCGCATCGAGGCGTCCGGGGGCGCGTCGGCGGCCGGCGGTGAGGGGGCCGGGGCGTCCGGCGCATCCGCCGGAGGTGCGGTGGGGCGGAAGTCCTGGGGACCCGTCGGGGACGAGACGCCCGCCATCACGGCCCGGGATCCGCGTACACAGCCTTCGTACGCGTGGCAGAAGGCACCGCGTACGGAGCGGACGACCTGATCGTGGGGCGGGCGGGCTGACGTCGGTCGGGTGGCCCGTTGCCGGGTGGTGGGGTGGTCTGGCCCGGGCGGGCTGTCTGAGGCCGGTGGGGCGGGTTGCCTGAGGCTTGATGCCGGTTGGGAGGCGGCCTGGGGGGGGCGGCTGGGTGCGCGGCCTGAGTGGTCTGGGCGGGGTTGTCTTACGTCGATGGGGTGGCCCGGCGCCGGTCGGGCGGACGGACTGGTGCGGCTGGGGCGGCGCGGCTTGGGCGTCGCGGTGTCGAGGCGGGGAACCGGCAGCCGCTTCCGGCGCGTCTTCGGCCCAGGACGGAGGATCTTGGGAGGGGCCCGCACTGTCGGCCTCCGGGATCCCCGGATAACCTCCCAGTCATGTCCCGCCATGTCGCGATCGTCACCGATTCAACGGCCTACCTGCCGCGGGCGGCACTGCGGCGCCACCGGATCACGGCGGTGCCACTCACCGTCGTCCTCGGCGACGAGGCACTGGAGGAGGGCACCGAGATCTCGGCGAGATCGGTCGCCCAGGCCCTGCAGAAGCGCAAGTACGTGACGACTTCGCGGCCGAGCCCCGAGGCCTTCGCGGCCACCTACCGGGACCTCGTCGAGGCGGGCGCCGAAAGCATCGTTTCGCTGCATCTGTCCTCGGAGTTCTCCGGCACGTACGACGCGGCGGTGCTGGCGGCCGGCGACGCACCCGTACCGGTGCGGGTCGTGGACACCGGCATGGTCGCCATGGCGCTCGGCTTCTGCGCCCTGGCCGCGGCCGAGGCGGTGGAGTCCGGCGGCAGCCTGGACGAGGCGGTGGCCGCGGCCGAGAAGCGCGCCGAGCAGACCTCCGCCTACTTCTACGTCGACACTCTCGACTATCTGCGGCGGGGCGGCCGGATCGGGGCGGCGCAGGCGCTGCTCGGCTCCGCCCTCGCGGTCAAGCCGCTGCTCCAGCTCGCCGAGGGCCGGATCGATCTCCTGGAGAAGGTCCGTACGGCTTCCAAGGCGATCGCGCGGCTGGAGGAGATCGCCGTGGAGCGGGCCGGCGAGGCGCGGGTGGACATCGCCGTGCACCACCTCGCGGCGGCCGAACGGGCGGACGCTCTGGCGGAACGGCTGCGCGAGCGGGTGCCGGGGCTGGCCGAACTGCACGCCAGCGAGGTGGGGGGAGTGATCGGGGCGCACACGGGGCCGGGGTTGCTGGGGGTTGTGGTCTCGCCGCGTTAGCGGGGGCGGGACGAGGGGAGTGGGTTCTTGGGGTGCGGAAGCGCTCCTTCGGGTGACGCGGTTATCCACAACAGGCCGGTTGTCCCCGGCTTTTGACGGCTCGCAGCGGGATCGGCGCGGAGTGCCTAACGTCGTTGGGCATGACGCAGCAATCACTCTCCGTGACTGATCCTCATGGGATCGCCACCGACCCTGAGCCTGGTTCCGTCCCAGGTCCCGGCCCCACCCCCGGCCCGGGGCCCGTCCCGGATCCCGGCCCCGGCTCCGGTCCCGACTTCACGCCTGGCACGGCCTTCCGCCGAAGGGCCGGGGCCGTGCGTGGCCGGGCCGCCCGGCGGGCGGAGGCCGCCGCAGCGGTACGTACGCGGGCCGAGGGCCTTTTCCGGGGGCCGCCTGATGTGGGTGGGCGAGCGAGCCCGACGGATGTGGACCCGCCGGGGAGCGGCCCGTCGTTTCCTGACGCGAACCTGACGGAAAGCGATGGACCGCTTCCTGACGCGGGCCAGACGGGCAGCGGCCCGATGGCTTCTGACGCGAGCCCGACGGGGGACGCGAGCCTGACGGGGAACGGCTCACCGCCTTATGGCGCAAGCCCGTCGGGAGGTGGCTCGCCGCCTTCTGACGCGAGCCCGCCGGGAAGTGGCTCACCGTCTCCCGGCACGAGTCCACCAGGCAGCGGCTCACCGCGCCCTGGCCGGGGCGTCGCTGGTGTCCTGACGGAGGACCGGCCTCGGAGTTCCACCGAAGGCGCTGGCCCCGGTCCTGCGGCCCGTCTGGGGCTCGCCGTGCGGGAGCGGCTGCCGCTGTGGGTGCAGTCGAGATGCGCGACCGACCCGAAGGCGCTGACTGCCCTGGTCGTGGTGTTGGTGATCGCGGTGGCCTTCGCGGCCCACCACTTCTGGGTGGGCCGGCCCGAGCCCGTACGTGCCCCGGCCGTCACCCGGTCCACGGCACTGCCGACCCAGGCTCCGGCACCGCAACCGCAGGTGGCGGCGCCGACGCCCGTAGGGGGGCCGCCAACTGCCGCGGGACGGCTCCTCGTGGTCGACGTGGTCGGGAAGGTGCGCCGTCCCGGAATCCACCGGCTGCCGCAGGGCGCCCGGGTCGCCGACGCACTGCAAGCGGCGGGCGGTCTGCTGGACGGTGCGAACACCCGGGGGCTGAACCGGGCCCGCTTGCTGACCGACGGCGAACAGATCGCCGTGGACGTCCCGGGGCCGGGGCCTGGGGCGGCAGGGCAGGGGGCGGGCGCGGCCCCCGGGGCGACCGGAGCGGGCCCCGGCGGTGGAGCGACCTCCGGCGGTACGGGTTCCCCCGGTGGTACGGGCGCCGGAGCCGCTCCCGTCAGCCTGAACTCCGCGACCGCGGAACAGCTCGACGGCCTCCCCGGCGTCGGCCCGGTCCTGGCCCGGCACATCATCGAATACCGCACCGCACACGGTGGCTTCACCTCCGTGGACCAACTTCGCGAAGTCAACGGCATCGGCGACCGCCGCTTCGCCGACCTGCGCCCCTTGGTCCAGCCATGACTCCGTCCCCCGCCACGCCACAACCACCGCCCCACCTCACCAACCCCAGCAGCCCTCACTCCCCACCCCACACCGCGCCCCATGCAGCGCCTCACACCGCGCCCGGCGCCATCACTGCACCGGCCGACACCTCCGGGGCCGCCACTCTCGACAGTGCCGTCCCCGACGCCGCCACCCCCGACAGCACCGTCCCTGGCATCACCCCCCTCGGCATCACCACCTCCGACACAGCCACCCCCAACACAGCCGTCCCGGACACGGCCACCTCCGACCTCGCCACCTCCCACACCACCACCGGCCGATCCCCCCTCCACGCAGCGGCATCCTCCCCCTACGGGTCCGCCGACCCCCGTCGGCCGGACGAAGCCGTCGATCTTCGTCTGGTGGGGCCCGCGTCGGCCGCGTGGGGAGCGGCGGCGTTGGCCCTGGGGTGGTCCGGCGGCTCGGTGGCGGCGGCCGGCGCCGGGGCGGCGGCGCTGGCGGCGATCGTGGTGGTCGTCGCGGTCCGTCGGCCGGAACGGCGGACCGCCGGGGCCTTGATCGCCCTCGCCGCGGTGCTGCTGGGCGCGGTGGCCGGAGCCGCGTCCGCCGCTCTGCACGCGGCGGACGTACGACGCGGCCCGCTGCCGGAGCTCGCGCGCCGGCATGCCCAGGTCACGGCCGAGGTGGAGCTGACCGGCGATCCTCGGCTGACTCGGCCACGAGTGAGCGGAGCCCGGCAAGCGCCTCCGGCCGTCGTGTTCACCGCGGAGGCGCTCCGTGTCGCCGCACGGGACGGTACGGTCACCGCGACCCGCACCCCCGTACTGGTCGTCGTGCACCGTACGAAGCACCTCGTCGACTGGCAGCGCCTCCTGCCCTCGACCCGTGTCCGCCTCACGGCCCGCGCGGCGCCGCCTCTCCAGTCGGCCGACCGGGCCGCGGCCGCCCTACGGGTCACCACGGGCCCAGGGCCTCAAGTGGTCGGCACACCCGACGCGTTGCAGCGACTCGCCGGAGATCTGCGGGCCGGACTGCGGGAAGCCAGTGACGGCCTGAGCCCCGATGCCCGTGCTCTTCTGCCGGGCCTGGTGGTCGGTGACACCGCGCGCGTCCCACCCGACCTCGACGACGCCTTCCGCACCACCGACCTGACCCACCTGCTCGCCGTCTCCGGCAGCAACCTGACCATCCTGCTCGTCCTGCTCATCGGCCCGCCCCACCTCGCCGTACGGGCCGAACGCCGCGGTCTGGCACCGATCCTGGGCCTCTCGCTGCGCGCCACCGCCCTCGTCGGCGGCTCGATCGCCCTCGCCTTCGTCATCGTCTGCCGCCCCGACCCCAGCGTGCTGCGCGCCGCCGCCTGCGGCCTGATCACGCTGCTCGCCATCGGGACGGGCCGCCGCCGTTCCCTCGTCCCCGCGCTCGCCGCCGCCGTACTGGTACTCGTGCTCTACGACCCCTGGCTCGCCCGGAGTTACGGCTTCCTGCTCTCCGTACTGGCCACCGGCGCCCTGCTCACCCTGGCTCCCCGCTGGAGCGCGGCTTTGCAACGCCGCCGGGTGCCGCCCCGCCTCGCCGAGGTGCTCGCCGCCGCGGCCGCGGCGCAGGCGGTCTGTGCCCCGGTCGTCGTGGTACTCGCCGCACGCGTCGGCCTCGTCGCCATCCCCTGCAACCTGCTGGCCGAGCCGGCCGTCGCCCCGGCCACCGTCCTGGGCTTCGCCGCGCTCGCCACCGCTCCGTTCGCCCCGCCCCTGGCCCATGCACTGGCCTGGTGTGCGAGCTGGCCGACCGAGTGGATCGCCGGCGTCGCGCGTACGGGAGCGGGCCTGCCCGGCGCGGAGCTGGACTGGCCGGGCGGGTGGGCCGGCGCGCTGCTCCTGGCCGTGGTGACGGTGGCGTTCGTCCTGGTGGGGCGGCGGTTGCTGCGCCGCCCCTGGCTGTGCGTCCTCGGCGTCCTGACATTGCTCGTGGCCATCCTGCGACCGGTTCCGGTCACCCGCGTCATCACCGGCTGGCCACCTCAGGGCTGGCGTGCGGTGGCCTGTGACGTGGGGCAGGGCGACGGCTTGGTGATCGCGGCCGGGGAGGGCACCGCCCTGGTCGTGGACACCGGCCCGGAGCCGGACGCCATCGACCGCTGCCTGACCGACCTGGGCGTACGCAGGATTCCGCTGCTCGTCCTGACCCATTTCCACGCCGACCACGTCAGCGGACTGCCCGGTGTGCTGCGCGGGCGCTCGGTCGGCGCCATCGAGACCACCACTCTGCCCGAACCGCCTGGTCAGGCAGCCTTCGTGCACCGCACGGCAGCGGCCGCGGGCGTACCGGTGACCGGCTCCACGCCGGGGGAACGACGCAGCCTCGGCCCGCTCACCTGGCAGGTCCTGTGGCCGCCTGCCGCCGACCCCGGCCACCCCTTCTCCGCACCCGCCTCGCGCGCCGTCGAAGGCCCCAACGACGCCAGCGTCACGCTGCTGCTGCGCACCTTCGGCCTGACCTTTCTCCTCCTCGGCGACCTCGAACCGATCTCCCAGCAAGCCCTGTCGAGCGCGCTCCCCGACCTGCCCGCCGTGGACGTCCTCAAAGTCGCGCACCACGGGTCCGCCTACCAGGACCCGCGGCTGATACGCCGCCTGGCGCCGCGCGTCGCCCTGATCAGTTGCGGCGCCGGCAACCCGTACGGTCATCCGGCGCCACGCACCGTACAGACGCTGCGTTCCCAGGGGGCCCGGGTGCTGCGTACGGACACCGACGGCGCCATCGCGGTGCTGGGCGGCCGGGACCGGCTGACCACAACCGTCAGGGGCGGCAGACGGAGCCCGGCACGCCCGCCTGGTCGGCGCAGGGCACGTGCCGGTTCTTGCACAGGATGTTCTACGCCGTGCCGGAGCCCATGAACGCCCGGAACGTCGCGGCGAGCGAGCCGTCCGCCGGCTGCCCGTACGTGTACAGGTACTCCACCGTCCAGAAGGGATAAGTACGTTGTTCACCGCGCAGTGGCTCAAAGGTGAGCTTGTCGACGCCGGCCCGGTCGTTGTCGACCATGCCGAGCGGGAGGATCCCGACGAGCCGGCTCGCCGCCTTGACGATCCCGACGAGCCGGCCTGCCGCCTTGATGGTCCCGACCCGCCGACCCGCCGACCCGCCGACCCGCTGCCTTCCGGTAGAGGAGACGCGCGGCGATGTCCGGCACGGCTTCGGCATCCCGTCACCGGAGGTTCATCGGTCGTCCGCGCGGTCGGTGGCCACGGCGGGGCCGGCGTACGCGGGCAGCCCCGGAATCAGGATCTGTAAACTCCAGAAATATGAGGATGAGCGAGGGCGTCGAATGGGCCCTGCACTGCTGTGTGACCCTGGCCTCGCTCGGCGACGAGCGGCCCGTGTCGACAGCCCGGCTGGCCGCCTCCTTCGATCTGCCCCAGGCCTACCTGAACAAGCGCCTCCAGGCCCTGGCCCGGGTCGGCATCCTGACCTCGACCCCCGGCGCCCGCGGCGGCTTCCGGCTGGCCCGGCCGCCCGAGCGGATCTCCCTGATGGATGTCGTCGCCGCCATCGAGGGCACCGACGACGCCTTCCGGTGCACCGAGATCCGCCGCCAGGGCTCCGGCGCCGAAGCACCCGACCGGGACTTCCGCCGCCCCTGCGGCATCTCCACCGCGATGCGCCGGGCGGAGCTGGCCTGGCGCCGCGAGCTCGCCAAGCAGACCGTCGCCGACCTCCTGGCCGGCGCCCCGGGACCGGCGGTGGAGCGTACCCGCCGCTGGTTCGCGACCGAGAGGACGAGTACCTGATGGACTCCCGGCAGACCCGGTCGTCCCGGCCGGCCCCGCAGGAACCGCCGGCCCCCCAGGCGCCGCAAGCGAGCGGCGGAGCGCCTGCCGTCCGCTCCTCGGAAGCCGAGCGGATGCGCGCCGAGCCGCTCGACCAGGCCCGTACCGACGCCTACCTCCGGCGCATCGGCGCCGCCCGCCCGGCCGTTGCCGACGCCGAGGCGCTGCACGACCTGCACCTGCGGCATCTGCGGACGGTCCCGTTCGAGAACCTCTCGGTCCACCTCGCCGAGGACGTGACCCTGGAGTACAAGTCGCTGGTGGACAAGGTCGTCGGTGCCTCGCGCGGCGGCTTCTGCTACGAACTCAACGGCGCCTTCGCCGCCCTGCTCCGCGCCCTCGGTCACCGCGTCGAACTCCTCGCCGCCCGCGTCTTCGGCCCCGAGGGCCCCGGCATCCCGTACGACCACCTCGCGCTGCGCGTCCACACCGGCGACGGCCGGGGCGGGCCGTGGCTCGCCGACGTCGGCTTCGGGAGGAACAGCCAGTTCCCGCTGCGCCTGGACAGCCGCGACGAACAGCCCGATCCCGCCGGGGTGTTCCGCATCGAGGAGACCGCCGAGGGCGACCTCGACGTCCTGCGGGACGGCGTGCCCCAGTACCGCATGGAACAGCGGCCGCGCGCCCTGGCCGACTTCGCGGCGGGCTGCTGGTACCACCGCACCTCGCCGGAGTCGCCCTTCACCCGGTCGCTGGTCTGCTCCCGGCTGACGGAGACCGGCCGCGTCACGCTCTCCGGCCGTACGCTCGTGATCACGGACGCCGACGGCCGGGAGGAGCGCGAACTGACCGAGGACGAGGTGCTGCCCGCCTACCGTGCCCACTTCGGCATCACGCTGGAGCGGATACCGGAGCTGCGCGGCTGACGCGTCACTCGGCCTCCAGCCAGCCCTCGTACTCGTCCGCCAGGGCGTCCAGCTCCGCCGCGTCGTGGCGGCCTGTGGGATCTTCGACGACCACCAGCCACTGGGCGTCCTCGGCGTCGTCCTCGCCCGCCAGGGCGTCCCGGACGAGCTGGGGTTCCTCCGTGACGCCGAAGCGCTCGGCCAGCGCTTCGGCGACCTCCTCGGCGGAGTCGCGGTCGGGCAGCACCAGAACATGTCGTACATCGCTCACCCGGTCATTGTCCGGCAGCGCGGGCCGGGGACCGAACGCCGCTGTCGGTGGGGCGTGGGATGCTGGACCACGATGGCCAGGAAAGCAGCACACGACGACCCGCTCACCCCGCTCACGCTCGCCGTGGGCCAGGAGGACCTGCTCCTGGACCGCGCCGTGCAGCAGGTGGTGGCGGCGGCCCGCGCCGCCGACGCGGACACCGATGTACGCGACCTCACGCCCGACCAGCTCCAGCCCGGCACGCTTGCCGAGCTGACCAGCCCCTCGCTGTTCGCCGAGCGCAAGGTCGTGGTGGTCCGCAATTCCCAGGACCTGTCCGCCGACTCGGTCAAGGACGTCAAGAAGTACCTCGGCTCCCCGGCCGAGGAGATCACTCTCGTGCTGCTGCACGCCGGCGGCGCCAAGGGCAAGGGCCTGCTGGACGCCGCCCGCAAGGCCGGTGCGCGGGAGGTCGCCTGCGCCAAGATGACCAAGCCCGCCGACCGCCTCGCGTTCGTGCGCGGCGAGTTCCGTACGGCGGGCCGCTCCGCCACCCCGGAGGCGTGCCAGGCGCTGGTGGACGCGATCGGCAGCGACCTGCGCGAGCTGGCCTCGGCCTGTTCGCAGTTGGTCGCCGACATCGAGGGCACCATCGACGACGCCATCGTGGCCCGCTATTATCGCGGCCGCGCCGAGGCGTCCAGTTTCACCGTCGCGGACCGTGCCGTGGAGGGCCGGGCCGCCGAGGCCCTGGAGGCGCTGCGCTGGGCCATGTCCACGGGCGTCGCGCCCGTCATGATCACCAGCGCGCTCGCCCAGGGCGTCCGCGCCATCGGCAAGCTGGCCTCCGCCCCGCGCGGCGCCCGCCCCGGCGACCTCGCCCGCGAGCTGGGCATGCCGCCCTGGAAGATCGACCGGGTGCGGCAGCAGATGCGCGGCTGGTCGGCGGACGGCGTCGCGACGGCGCTGCGTGCGGTGGCCGAGGCCGACGCCGGCGTCAAGGGCGGCGGCGACGATCCCGAGTACGCCCTGGAGAAGGCCGTCGTCACCATCGTCCGCGCGGCCCGCTCCCGCTGACCGCACCGGGACCGGCCGGTCCTGCGGGGGGCGGTCCTTGTGGGGGGGGCGTCCTTGCCGGTCGGTCCTGCGCGGATCGGCCCTTACGGGGCCGGGCCTCCGGGGCGGTCCCTGCGGGGCTGGGCCTTACGGGCTCGGGTCTCCACAGGCCGGTCCTTGCGGAATCGGTCCTTCAGAGGCCGGTTCTCCCGTGACCGATACCGCACCGGCCCCGCAGACCCGCACGGGCCCGCCATGCCTGCCCGCCCCGCAGCCCCCGACAGGCCGGCCGAGCCTGCCCGCCCCCGACAGGCCCGCCGTGCCATCCCACCCACACCCATCCACCCCCGTACCCCTCCCCGCCCCCACCCCGTACCCCGGGCGGGAGCCCCGCCCCCTCCCCACACGACAACGGACCCCGCATCACCCTGGGGAAGAGTGACTGCGAGGTCCGTCGTCTCAAGCTGTGTGTGCGCCGTACCCGCGTGGCGAACGCTGGCCGTGTGCGGCGCGGTGGTGCACCGGAAGGAGCGGAGAGAGGGGCCGCTGAGCCCTTACCGGCAGAGGTGAAGCGTCAAGAACGAGGTCAGGCCTTGAGGGCCGCGACCTTCTTGGCCAGCGCCGACTTCTTGTTGGCGGCGGCGTTCTTGTGGATGACACCCTTGCTGACGGCCTTGTCCAGCTTCTTGGCGGCCTCGGCCTGGGCGGTGGCGGCCTTCTGAAGGTCACCGGCCTCCACGGCCTCACGGGTGCGACGGATGGCGGTACGCAGAGACGACTTCACAGCCTTGTTGCGCTGACGAGCCTTCTCGTTGGTCTTGATCCGCTTCATCTGGGACTTGATGTTCGCCACGAAAGAGCCTTTTCAGGTTCGTTGGAATTTCGAGTTGCGCCTCGTACCAGAGAGCACAAAGCGCAGTGGACCAGGCTACCAGCAGCCTCCTCGGCCTCCCAAACCGGACCAGAGCCGCCGCGCATGGGACCATGGGGGAGACGAAAAACAACCGAGTCCCGCCTACCCGCGTTCTCTGAATGGACCCTGCGTGCCCGCGACCCCTACGAACGTGCCGGAGCCGAGCCGTACCGACCCGGCTCTCCTCCGTAACTTTTGCATCATCGCGCACATCGACCACGGCAAGTCCACACTCGCCGACCGGATGCTCCAGCTCACCGGCGTCGTCGACCAGCGGCAGATGCGCGCGCAGTACCTCGACCGCATGGACATCGAGCGCGAGCGCGGCATCACGATCAAGTCCCAGGCGGTCCGGCTGCCCTGGGCCCGCTCCGACGAGGACGGTGGCGCGACCCACATCCTCAACATGATCGACACCCCGGGCCACGTGGACTTCACGTACGAGGTCTCGCGCTCCCTCGCCGCGTGCGAGGGCTGCATCCTTCTCGTGGACGCCGCCCAGGGCATCGAGGCGCAGACCCTCGCCAACCTGTACCTGGCGATGGAGCACGACCTCCAGATCATTCCGGTGCTGAACAAGATCGACCTGCCGGCCGCGCAGCCCGAGAAGTTCGCCAAGGAGCTCGCCAACCTCGTCGGCTGCGAGCCCGAGGATGTGCTGAAGGTCTCCGCGAAGACCGGCGAGGGCGTCGCCGAGCTGCTGGACAAGGTCGTCCGTGACGTTCCGGCCCCGGTCGGCGTCAAGGACGCGCCCGCCCGCGCGATGATCTTCGACTCGGTCTACGACGCGTATCGCGGCGTCGTGACGTACGTGAAGGTCGTCGACGGCACGCTCGGCAAGCGCGAGCGGATCAAGATGATGTCCACCGGCGCCGCCCACGAGCTGCTGGAGATCGGCACGAACTCGCCCGAGATGAAGGCCGCCGACGGCCTGTCCGTGGGCGAGGTCGGCTACCTCATCACCGGCGTGAAGGACGTCCGCCAGTCCAAGGTCGGCGACACCATCACCCAGCTCACCAAGGGTGCCCAGGAGCCGCTCGGCGGCTACAAGGACCCGAAGCCGATGGTCTTCTCCGGCCTGTACCCGCTCGACGGGTCCGACTACCCGGAGCTGCGCGACGCCCTGGACAAGCTCCAGCTCAACGACGCCGCGCTGGTCTACGAGCCGGAGACCTCCGCGGCCCTCGGCTTCGGCTTCCGCGTCGGCTTCCTGGGGCTGCTGCACCTGGAGGTCATCCGCGAGCGCCTGGAGCGCGAGTTCGGCCTCGACCTGATCGCCACCGCCCCCAACGTGGTCTACCGCGTGGACATGGAGGACGGCGCCGAGCACGAGGTCACCAACCCCAGCGAGTTCCCGACCGGCAAGATCGACAAGGTGCACGAGCCGGTCGTCCGGGCCACGATCCTGGCGCCCAGCGAGTTCATCGGCGCGATCATGGAGCTGTGCCAGAACCGCCGCGGCAACCTGCTCGGCATGGACTACCTCTCCGAGGACCGGGTCGAGATCCGCTACACCCTTCCGCTCGCCGAGGTCGTCTTCGACTTCTTCGACCAGCTCAAGTCCAAGACCCGCGGTTACGCCTCGCTGGACTACGAGCCCACCGGCGAGCAGGCCGCCGACCTGGTCAAGGTCGACATCCTGCTGCACGGCGACAAGGTCGACGCGTTCTCCGCGATCTGCCACAAGGACAAGGCGTACGCGTACGGTGTGCGGCTGGTCGCCAAGCTGCGCGAGCTGATCCCGCGGCAGAGCTTCGAGGTCCCGATCCAGGCCGCTATCGGCAGCCGGGTCATCGCCCGTGAGACGGTCCGCGCGATCCGCAAGGACGTGCTCGCCAAGTGCTACGGCGGTGACATCTCCCGTAAGCGGAAGCTGCTGGAGAAGCAGAAGGAAGGCAAGAAGCGGATGAAGATGGTCGGCAGCGTGGAGGTCCCGCAGGAGGCCTTCATCGCCGTGCTGTCGTCCGACTCCGACGGCGACTCCAAGGGCAAGAAGTAGGCCGGTGGTCCCCAGGCTGCGGTAGTCCCCGGGGCTGCCATGGCCCCGCCACTTCCTCAGCCCCCGGCCGGTCCGGCCGGGGGCTGAGTGCTGCCGCCGGGCGGTCGCCGGACCGGACCGGCCGGCTGTCCGGTGCGGTACGGGATCCGCTCGGCTGTCCGGATCCGCACGGCTGTCCGGTGCGGTACCGGTTCCGCTCGGCTGTCCGGATCCGTACGGCATCCGGGCGGTCGGCCGGGAAATCGGCGGTCAGGCGGTTTCCGGGACGCGTCGGCCGCCGTTGTCGTGGGTGGCAGCGGTGTTCCGGGCGGCCCAGAAAGCTCGTCCGGGCGGCATGAGTGCCGTACCGCCGAGGAGGCCGCGCCAGAAAGGGATACGCATGAAGTACACCAAGGCCGCCGCGCTGCTGGCCGGGGCCGCGCTGTCCGTGGGTGTCGCCGCACCCGCCTCCGCCGACGAGTCGGGGGCGGAGAAGTTCAGGAGCGGTGTCACCGGGACGGTCGGGGGTGCGCAGAAGGCCGTCACCACCGTCGGTGACGGTCTGAAGAAGCTCAACGGCGCGCTGCGGGGCGACGAGCGGATCGGCCACATGGTCGGCGACTCGGCCGCCGTGAACGCGCCCAACGCCGACGGCATCGGCATCCAGGAAGCCTCACTCCGCCGCTGACCCTGCCGTCCGTCGCCCGCGCTCCCGCCTCGTCCCGCGCGCCCCGCCCCGGCCCGTCCGGGCGCGCACCCGGCGGCCGGGGCTCCGGCCGGAGTGCGGGTGACGGCGCGCAACCACATCCCACGATCGGCTCACCCGGACTCCCACGTTCGGCGTACGGTACGTCCGCACCGGCCCCGGCCGACTGTTCCGGCAGCCCGCCGAAGGCGCCTCTCCTACCCGCTCCGGCCGACATATGTACAGCACATGCACCGCATTGGTCTCATCGTGAACCAGTCGGCCGCAGCCCCTTACGCCATGGCGCAACGCGCTCTAGTCTGATCACTGCTCGAAGGTTACTCGCGAGTCACCAGCAACGTAGCGGGCCCCGGAGGATGCCGTGACGGACACCCAGACGCTGATCGAGAACCGGCCACCTTCCGTGGCGACCCTCTTCCTGGAGCGTGTCGCAGCCACCCCCGACCACGAGGCGTACCGCTACCCGGTGCCGCCCGCCGAGGGCCGGGGGCCCGACGACTGGAAGGTGCTGAGCTGGGCCGACGCCGCCCAGCGGGTGTACGCGGTGGCCGCCGGACTGATCGCGCTGGGCGTCCGGCCCGAGGAGCGGGTGGCGCTCGCCGCCAGTACCCGCGTCGAGTGGATCCTCGCCGACCTCGGCGTGCTCTGTTCCGGCGCGGCCACCACGACCGTCTACCCCAGCACCAACGCGGAGGAGACGGCGTACATCCTCGCCGACTCCGGCAGCCGCGTACTGATCGCCGAGGACGCGGGGCAGCTCGCCAAGGCCCGGGAGAAGCGCGCCGACCTGCCGGAACTGGCCCATGTCGTAGTGATCGACGAGGCCGCCGCGCGGTCCGCCGACGGCGACCCGGAGGACTGGGTGCTCTCCCTCGCCGAGCTGGAAAAGCGCGGCGCCGCCCACCTGGAGAAGCACCCGGACTGTGTGCGGGAGCAGGTCGCGGCGTTGCGCGCGGACCAGCTCGCGACGCTGATCTACACCTCGGGCACCACCGGCCGGCCCAAGGGGGTCCGGCTGCCGCACGACTGCTGGTCGTACATGGCCCGGGCCATCCAGGCCACCGGCCTGGTCACCGAGGACGACGTGCAGTACCTCTGGCTGCCGCTGGCGCACGTCTTCGGGAAGGTGCTGACCGCCGGGCAGATCTCCGTCGGGCACGTGATCGCGGTGGACGGCCGGGTCGACAAGATCATCGAGAATCTGCCGGTGGTGCGGCCCACCTACATGGCGGCCGTGCCGCGGATCTTCGAGAAGGTCTACAACGGGGTGGTGACCCGGGCCCGGGAGGGCGGCGCCGCCAAGTACAAGATCTTCCAGTGGGCGGCGGGCGTGGCACGGGAGTACGCCAAGACCTCCCAGGACAACTTCCGCCGCACCGGCAACGCCTCCGTCCCCTTCGCGCTCGGCGCCAAGCACAAGATCGCTGACGCGTTGGTGTACGCCAAGCTGCGCGAGGCCTTCGGCGGCCGGCTGCGCGCCGCGGTCTCCGGCTCCGCGGCCCTCGCCCCCGAGATCGGCTACTTCTTCGCCGGTGCCGGCATCCACATCCTGGAGGGGTACGGCCTCACCGAGTCCAGCGCCGCCAGCTTCGTCAACCCCGGCGCGGCGTACCGCACCGGCACGGTCGGCAAGCCGCTGCCCGGCACCGAGGTGCGCATCGCCGAGGACGGCGAGGTGCTGCTGCGCGGGCCCGGCATCATGGAGGGCTACCACGGGCTGCCGGAGAAGACGGCCGAGGTGCTGGAGTCGGACGGCTGGTTCCACACCGGCGACATCGGCGAGCTGTCCCCGGACGGCTATCTGCGGATCACCGACCGCAAGAAGGACCTGATCAAGACCTCCGGTGGCAAGTACATCGCGCCGGCCGAGGTCGAGGGGCAGTTCAAGGCGGTCTGTCCGTTCGTCTCCAACGTGCTGGTGCACGGCGCCAACCGGAACTTCTGCACCGCGCTGATCGCCCTCGACGAGCCGACGATCATGGGCTGGGCCGCCGAGCACGGCCTCCGGGGCACGGCGTACGCCGAGGTCGTGAGCGCCCCGCAGACCCGCGAGCTGATCGAGGGGTATGTGGAGCGGGTCAACGAGGGGCTCCAGCGCTGGCAGCAGATCCGCAAGTTCCGGCTGCTGCCGCGGGACCTGGACATCGAGCACGGCGAGGTGACACCCAGCCTCAAGATCAAGCGGCCGGTGGTGGAACGCGCCTTCAAGGACCTGCTGGAGGAGATGTACGAGGGCGCCCGCGAGGCGTAGCGACGGCGCCCGTGAGGCGCGGCGGCCGCCCTGGCTCCGGGCGGCAGGGCCACCGACGACCGCCGGTGGCCCTGCCGTCCGCAGCCCGGACCGGCGCCCGCACCAGGGACTGTGAGCGCGACCGGGGCTGTGACCGCACCAGGGGCCGCGACCGCGTACCGCCCTCGGGCGGCTACCGTCCTCGCCGCAGTGCCCGTAGGGATTCGCCCATGCGTGCCACGCTCTCGCTCAGCTCCCGTTCGCCGGGCGCGGAGCTGTCGGCGAGGCGGCGCTCGATCTCGTCGATACGGTCCGCCAACTCGCCCATCCGGGCGTGGTCCTGCTTTATGAGTCGTCGCAACTGCCGGTTCTTGCGGTGCAGGTCGAGAAACACATTCACCTTGGCGCGGAGCACCCACGGGTCGAAGGGTTTGGTGAGGTAGTCGGCGGCGCCGGTCGAATAGCCACGGAAGGCGAATCCGGAGTCGCTGTCCGTCCCGGTCAGAAAGATGATCGGGATGTCTTTCGTCTGGTCGAGGCGTTTGATGTTCGAGGCGGTCTCGAAACCGTCCATGCCGGGCATGAGAATGTCCAGCAGAACGACCGCGAATTCCTGCCGCAGCAGTGCTTTCATCGCTTCCTCGCCGGAGCGGGCCCGTACGAGCGGCTCGCCGAGCGAGCCCAGGACCGCTTCCAGCGCGGCCAGGTTGTCCTCCATGTCGTCGACGAGAAGGATGCCCGCCCGGTCGTCGGTTCCGGCGCCGGTGTCGGGTGCATGGGTCATGGTGGGCCTTCGGTGCCTTGGGACCTCGAAGAGGTCGCGTCGGGGTCTTGCTTGCCTGATTCACCGCCCGGGGCCGGGATGCCGGAGCCGTGCCGGGACAGGAGCTCGACGGTCACTGCCAGCAGGCGGTCCACGTCGACGGGTTTCGGGACGTATTCGTTGGCTCCGCTCTCCAGGGATTTCTCCCGGTCGCCGGGCATCGCTTTCGCCGTGAGCACGATGACGGGCAGATCCGCGAAGCGCGGCGTGCGCCGGATCGCGCGAATGGTTTCGTAGCCGTCCATCTCCGGCATCATGATGTCCATCAGGACCAGGTTGATACCGGGATTCTTCTCCAGCATCTCGATGCCCTCCCGGCCGTGTTCGGCGTAGAGCACCCGCATACCGACGCGGCTCAGCACATTCGTGAGCGCGAAGACATTGCGGATGTCGTCGTCGACGACCAGGACCTGGCAGCCGGACAGCAGCGTGCCCGACGGCCCGCTCACCCAGTCCTCCAGCCGGGTGGTGGTCGGCCACGGCGCCTCGTCGCGCGGGGCGGGCGGGCCCGGGCGGGGGTGGTGCCGCGGCGTCTTCGTCAGGTGCAGCGCGTCGTCCGCGCGCTGTTCGCCGCTGTCGAGCGGCTCGGCGTAACCGGGGCAGTCGATGGGGACGTGCAGGGTGAAGACACTGCCGACGCCGGGCCGGCTGCTCGCGGTGATCCGGCCGCCGAGCAGCCCCGCGATCTCCCGGCTGATCGACAGGCCCAGGCCCGTACCGCCGTACTTGCGGTTGGTGGTGCCGTCCGCCTGCTGGAACGCCTCGAAGATCACCGGCAGCTTCTCCGGCGCGATGCCGATGCCGGTGTCGGTGACGGTGAATGCGATGGTGCCGTCCCCGGAGCGGTCCACCCGCAGGTCGATCTTGCCGGCGGCGGTGAACTTCACGGCGTTGGACAGCAGGTTGCGCAGTACCTGCTGGAGGCGCTGCTCGTCGGAGAACAGCTCCTTGGGGACGTTCTCGCTCACCGACACCTCGAAGGCCAGCCCCCGGTCGAGGGTCATCGGGCGGAAGGTGTCGTGGACGTAGTTGAGCAGCTTGATCAGCGGCAGCCGCTTGGGCCGTACGTCCATCCGACCCGCTTCGATCTTGGACAGGTCGAGGATGTCGTTGATGAGCTGGAGCAGGTCGGACCCGGACCGGTGGATGGTGATCGCGAACTGCACCTCCTGCTCGTTCAGATGGCCGTCGGGGTTGTCGGCGAGCAGCCGGGCGAGGATGAGCAGCGAGTTCAGCGGGTTGCGCAGCTCGTGCGACATGTTCGCGAGGAACTCGGATTTGTACTGGGACGAGCTGGCCAGCAGCGCGGCCTTCTCCTCCAGCTCCTCGTTGGAGCGCTGGAGTTCGGCCTGCCGCCGCTGGAGCTCGTCGGTGCGTTCCTGGAGCTGGCGGGCCAGCCGTTGCGACTCGCCGAGCAGCGACTCCGTACGGGAGTTGGCGACGATGGTGTTGATGGCCACGCCGATGGTGTTCACGAACTGGTCGAAGAACGCCAGGTGCACGTCGGAGAAGCGGGAGAAGGACGCCAGTTCGATGACGCCCAGTGTCTGGTCCTCGAACAGCACCGGGATGATGACGACGGTCGCCGGGTTGGCCTCGCCCAGCCCGGAATTGATCTTGATGTAGTCCGGCGGGGCCTCCTCCACCAGGATGCGCTTCTTCTCCAGGGCGGCCTGGCGCACCAGGCTGTGGTCCATGGAGCCGGGCGTGTCGATCGTGGTGTCCAGGGACGACCCGTACCCGGCGATGAAGGCGAGCTGCAGGTCGTCGCGGTCGGTGTCGGCCAGGAAGAAGGCGCCGTACTGGGCGTTCACCAGGGGCGTCAGCTCCCGCAGGATGAGATCGGCGACCTCCATCAGGTCCCGGTGGCCCTGCATCAGGCCCGCCAGCCGCGCGAGGTTCGACTCCAGCCAGTCCTTGGCGCGGGTGGTCTCCCGGAGGTTGGACACCATCAGGTTGATGTTGTCGCGCAGCTCGGCGACCTCGCCCTGGGTCTCCACGGTGACGTTGCGGGTCATGTCGCCGGCGGCCACCGCGGAGGCCACCTCCGCGATGGCCCGGACCTGGGTGGTGAGGTTCGACGCCAGCTCGTTGACGTTCGTCGTCAGCCGTTTCCATGTGCCGTACACGCCCTCGACCCGGGCCTGGCCGCCCAGCCGCCCCTCGCTGCCGACCTCGCGGGCGACGCGGGTGACTTCGGACGCGAACGACGACAGGGTGTCGACCATCGTGTTGAGCGTCGTCTTCAGCTCCAGGATCTCGCCCCGCGCGTCCACGTCGATCTTCTTCGACAGGTCGCCCTGCGCGACGGCGGTGGCCACCAGCGCGATGTTGCGCACCTGGGTGGTCAGGTTGGACGCCATGAAGTTGACGTTGTCGGTGAGGTCCTTCCAGACCCCGGAGGCGCCCCGGACCTGCGCCCGGCCCCCGAGGTTGCCTTCCGTGCCGACCTCGCGGGCCACCCGCGTGACCTCGTCGGCGAACGCCCGGAGCTGCTCCACCATCGAGTTGACGGTGTCCTTGAGCTCCAGGATCTCGCCGCGCGCGTCGACCGTGATCTTCTTCGACAGGTCGCCGTCGGCCACCGCCGTGGTCACCTGCGCGATGTTGCGCACCTGTGAGGTGAGGTTGGACGCCATGAAGTTGACGTTGTCGGTGAGGTCCTTCCAGACCCCGGAGGCGCCGCGCACCTGGGCCTGACCGCCGAGGTTGCCTTCGGTGCCGACCTCGCGGGCGACGCGGGTGACCTCGTCTGCGAAGGCGGAGAGCTGGTCGACCATCGTGTTGATCGTCGACTTCACCTCCAGGATCTCGCCCTTCGCCTCGACCGTGATCTTCCGCCCCAGGTCGCCCTCCGCGACCGCCGTCGCCACCAGGGCGATGTTGCGCACCTGGGAGGTGAGATTGTCGGCCATGAAGTTGACGTTGTCGGTGAGGTCCTTCCAGACGCCCGACACGCCGCGTACGTGCGCCCGGCCGCCGAGCCGTCCTTCGGTGCCGACCTCGCGGGCGACGCGGGTGACCTCGTCGGCGAAGGCGGAGAGCTGGTCGACCATGGTGTTGACGGTCAGCTTGAGCTGGAGGATCTCGCCGCGCGCGTCGACCGTGATCTTCTGGCTGAGGTCGCCGTTGGCCACCGCCGTCGTGACCTGGGCGATGTTGCGCACCTGGCTGGTCAGGTTGGACGCCATGAAGTTGACGTTGTCGGTGAGGTCCTTCCAGACGCCCGACACGCCCCGCACCTGGGCCCGGCCGCCGAGCTGCCCTTCGGTGCCGACCTCGCGGGCGACGCGGGTGACCTCGTCGGCGAAGGCGGAGAGCTGGTCGACCATGGTGTTGACGGTCAGCTTCAGCTCCAGCAGCTCACCGGCCGCCTCCACCGTCACCTGCCGGGTCAGATCGCCGCGCGCCACCGCCGTCGTCACCAGCGCGATGTCCCGCACCTGGGCGGTCAGCCTGGCCGCCATGGTGTTGACCGCCTCGGTCACATCGCGCCAGCTCCCGGACAGCCCGGCCACCTTGGCGCGCCCGCCGAGCCGGCCTTCCGTACCGGACTCGCGGGCCACCCGGGTCACCTCGCCGGTGAACAGCGAGAGCTGGTCGACCATACGGTTCACCGCCCGGCCCAGGCGCCGCCGGTCGCCGCGCAGCGGGCGGTTGCCGTCGTGCAGGTCCACCCGCAGGGTCAGATCGCCGCCGGCCACCGCGTCCAGCACCTGGGTGGCCTGGGTGGTCGGGATGACCAGGGCGTCGATGATGGCGTTGGCGGCCTGTACGGACGTGGCCCAGGTGCCCGGGCCCGGGCTGGCGGACATCCGTTCGTCCAGCCGGCCCTGGCGCACCACCTCCGACCGCAGGCGTAACAACTCGTCGGCCAGGTGCTGATTGCGGGAAGCTATCTGGTTGAAGACCGCGGACAGCTCGGCCAGCAGCCCTTCCTGCGCCACCGGCAGCCGCGTACGGAAGTCTCCGGCCGCCATCGACGTCAGTGCGGTCAGAAGCGGTCTGAGATCGGCGGCGCGCACGACGTCACCACCCGGCTCAAGGGACACTCGGGGCACTGCCGGCTCGACCGCCATGTCTCCCCACTTCAGTAACTCGGTGCTTATGGGTGCGCTCAGTCTGTCACTCTGGGAGTGGCGTATTCGGCGCTATTGCGGAACTGCCCGGGAGTTGCTCAATGAGGACGACAACTTCGTCAGACAGGGACGTCCCGGACCGGGGCGCCGCGGTGGTCCGGGCGGCGTTCCGCCCCGGCCGCGGCGGCTCCGCAGGGGCGGCGGCTCCCGGCAGCGCCCCGGCCGGGGCCTCCCCGCAGGCCGGTCCCCGCAGGGATCCGCGGCCCGAAACGCCGTCCGGCGGGCCCCACGAGGAGCCCTCCGACGGACATTCCGAAGGGGGCGGGCCGGTGGATTCCCGTACGGAGGCGGTCACGGACGCGGCCGACGTGACGGACGCGATCTCGGGGGAGGGAGCGAGGCGACCGGCCATCGGGGCGAGGGGGGCCGGGGCGATGGATTCGGCCACAGTGGCGGATGTGCCGGACGGGCCGGATGTGTCGGGCGGGTCGGTCCTGGGCGACGTAACGAGAACGGTCGACCGGGCGGCCGCGTCGACCGAAGCGGTGCCCACGAGAACCGTGCCGACCGAAGCGGTGCCCACGGGATTCGCATCCGCCGAAACCGGAACCGTGCCCACGGGATCCGCACCGGCCGAAACCGCTTCCGGCGAAGGCGCGCCCGTCGAAGCCGTACCGGCCACCGACGCCCCCGTGGAGACCCTGGTAGGGACCTTCGCTCCATCTCCCGCTTCCCCCGCCGCGCCGCCCGCCACCCCGCCCTCCAGACCGATCCCCGGCCCCGGCTGCGGGTCCGCCGGCGAGCCCGGCGAGCCCGGCGGCGGGTCCACGTCCGACGCGCGGGACAGCGTCCGGCGGTCGAGCCTGCCCGGCAATCCGCGGGCCGCCGCGGCGGCCCGCCAGTTCGTACGGGCCGTCCTGGCCGACTGGGTCGCCCGGTCGCTGCCCGGCGCGGACGCCCTCGGGGCTCACCTCGCCGACGAGGCGGTCCTGCTGGTCAGCGAGCTGGTCACGAACGTCGTGGTGCACGCGGGGACAACCGTGGAACTGCTGTGCCGCCTGGAAACGGGCGGAGGAACAGGCGCGGATACGGGCGAGGGAGCGGATCCGGTCACGAGGGCGGACGCGGACGCCGACAGGGAGACGGGCGCGGAGCCGGACGGTGCGCGCGCCGCGGTCGTCATCGAGGTGTCCGATCACCACCCCGCCCGTGCCGTACGGGCGCGCCAGTCGGCCTCCGCGGACGAGAGCAGGGGCCATGGCCTGCAACTGGTCGGCGCGGTCGCGGAGTCCTGGGGCATCACGTACCGGCGCGACAGGAAAACCGTATGGTTCCGGCTCCGGGCCGGCTCGCGGCACCGCGCCTACGGGCCGCCGGCCCGGTTCTCCCACCACGACCTGGAGCTGCAGCGCGGCCTGCGGGCCGCCGAACTGCTCGCCCCTGCGCCCGCCCGGCGGTCAGCGGCGCGGCGGACCGACGCGGACTGGATCAACCACGGCGCCCTGTCCTTCCTCGCGGAGGCGTCCGACCTGCTGTCCGGGCAGCTCGACGAGGAACAGGTCGCGCTGCTCGCCGCCCAGTTGGTCGTACCGCGCCTCGCCGACTGGTGCGCGGTCTGGCTGCACGACGGCGGCCGCGAGGGGACGGGCGAGGCCCTGCGGCTCGCCCGCGTCTGGCATTCCAGCGAGAGCCGTATCGACGCCCTGCGCAGGGCGCTGGAGAAGAACCCGCCGGTGATGCCGGCGCCCGGCCCGCAGCGGGACGGCGCGGGGGCGGCGGTGCCCTGGCCCTGGCCGCAGGAGCCGAGCGGGTACGGGCCCGGCGGCGCCGCGCTGGCCTGCCGGCTGGTGGCCGGCGGCTGCGACCAGGGCACGCTGCTGATCGGGCGGGCCGGGCTGATGCGCTTCCCGGACGAGGTCGTGGGTCTCATAGAGGACCTGGCCCGCCGGGTCGCCCGCGCGCTGGCCACGGCCCGCGCCTACCGGAATCAGGAACGGATCAGCCAGGTGCTCCAGCGCCGGCTGCTGCCCAGGGGCCGCCCCGCGGTCCCCGGCATGGAGTCCTCCGTGGTGTACGAGCCGCGCGAGGGCGCATGGGCCGGCGGCGATTTCTGGGACCTGTTCGACGCCGGGAACGGGCGCTGGTGCTTCGCCCTGGGCGACGTGTGCGGCAGCGGCCCGGAAGCCGCGGCGGTCACCGGCCTGGCCCGCCCCGTGCTGCGGCTGCTGGCCCGCGACGGGTTCGGGGTCGGGGAGGTGCTGGACCGGCTCAACAAGACCATGGCGCGCGAGGCCGCGGACTCGGTGGCAGTCGTCACGGCGGCGGTCGCGGCGGCGGGCAGCGGGCTGGACCCCTCCGTCGAACTGCGTGCCGAGGGGGAGCAGACCCGCTTCCTGTCCCTCCTGTACGGCGAGATCGAGCCGCACGCCGACGGCACGCCAGGCGCTCGCTGCACCCTGGCCAGCGCCGGGCACCCGCTGCCGCTGGTCCTCGGCACGGACGGCGCGGTGCGCACCGCGGCCGTGCCGCAGATGCTGGTCGGGGTGGTGGCGGACACCTCGTACGAGTCCGAGTCCTTCGAGCTGGCCCCCGGCGAGACGCTGCTGTGCGTCACGGACGGGGTCACGGAGCGGCGCTCGGGCCACCGCCAGTTCGACGACGATGACGGTCTGGCCCATCACCTCGCCGCCTGCACCGGCCTGGGAGCCACCGCGGTCGCCGAGCACATCCGGCGCGCGGTGCACGCGTTCGCGGACACGCCGCCGGACGACGACCTGGCGCTGCTGGTGCTCCAGGCGACGGGACACCGCTGACGGACGGGAGGCCGGCCGGGACCTCCCGCACCGATCGGCCCGCAGGGGCCGGCCCCGCAGGCCACCGGCCCGTACGCGACCGGCTCCGTACGCGACCGGCGTCCGCGAGCGACCGACTCTGTACGCGACCGGCGCCCGCGGACGGCCGACCCGTACGCGACCGCCGTCCACAGGCGACCGACCCTGCACGCGACCGCCCGCCCGCCGGGCTCGGGCTTCCCTTCCGATGCCGGACAATGGAAGACATGCCTTCCGCACTCCCCGACGGTGAGCCCATGCCCGAAGACGGGGCGCTGCCCGGTCACGCCCTGACGGGGGCGGGCGCCCGGCCGCTCGGGTTCTACCTGCACGTGCCGTACTGCGCGACGCGCTGCGGCTACTGCGACTTCAACACGTACACGGCCACCGAGCTGCGCGGCTCGGGTGGCGCGCTCGCCTCGCGGGAGAACTACGCGGACACCGTCGCCGAGGAGGTCCGGCTGGCCCGCAAGGTCCTCGGCGACGACCCCCGGCCGGTCGAGACGGTCTTCGTCGGCGGCGGCACGCCGACCCTGCTTCCGGCCGCCGACCTCGGGCGGATGCTCGCCGCGATCCGTGACGAGTTCGGGCTGGCGGACGGCGCGGAGGTCACCACCGAGGCCAACCCGGAGTCCGTCGACCCGCGCTACCTGGCCGAACTGAGGGAGGCCGGCTTCAACCGGGTCTCCTTCGGCATGCAGAGCGCCCGGCAGCACGTCCTGAAGATCCTGGACCGTACGCACACACCGGGGCGCCCCGAGGCCTGCGTCGCCGAGGCGCGCGCGGCGGGCTTCGAGCACGTCAACCTCGACCTGATCTACGGGACGCCCGGCGAGTCCGACGACGACTGGCGGGCCACGCTGGACGCGGCGCTCGGCGCGGCGCCCGACCACGTCTCCGCGTACGCGCTGATCGTCGAGGAGGGCACCCAACTGGCCCGCCGGATCCGGCGCGGCGAGGTGCCGATGACCGACGACGACGTGCACGCGGACCGCTACCTGATCACCGAGGAAGCGCTGTCCGCGGCCGGCTTCCACTGGTACGAGGTCTCGAACTGGGCCACGACGGAAGCGGGCCGCTGCCGCCACAACGAGCTGTACTGGACGGGCGCGGACTGGTGGGGCGCGGGGCCGGGCGCGCACAGCCACGTCGGCGGCGTCCGCTGGTGGAACGTGAAGCACCCCGGCGCGTACGCACAGGCCCTCGGCGAGGGCCGGTCCCCGGGCGCGGGCCGCGAACTCCTCTCCGCCGAGGACCGCCGCGTCGAACGCATCCTCCTCGAACTCCGCCTCGCGGCCGGCTGCCCCCTCGACCTCCTCGCCCCGGCGGGCGCGAAGGCCGCGGAGCGCGCCCTGGCCGACGGCCTTCTCCAGCCCGGCCCCTACGAGGAGGGCCGCGCCGTCCTGACCCTGCGGGGACGCCTGCTGGCGGACGCGGTGGTGCGGGACCTGGTGGACTGATCACCCGGCTGGGCGAATGCCCGACGCAGTTCAGGCCGACTGCCTACGCTGTCCATAAGCCGCCGCCAACGCACGCGGCGGATGTGGAGGACCACGGAGATGACCGCTGTGGATGACCGGCTGATCACCGATGCCACCGAGATCTTCCGTCGCCTGGAAGTTCCGGAGTGGTACAAGGCGGAGCTTCTCAGGGGGAACATCGTGATGACGGCGGGGCCCGACGTGGTCCACAACCGGATCGTCCAAGACGTGCAGGACCAGATCCCCAGGCAGGTGGGAGCGTGCGCAGACTCAGGATGTCGGCATTCTCGAAGAGATCAGTGAGCCGCAGCCGGACCTCGTGATCCTGGAGCGTGGTGCCGGACCGGAGTCCGGACGGCTCACGCCGACCGAGGTCGTCACCATGCTCCTAGAGGTGGTCTGCAAGACCAGCTTGGACCGTGACTACCGCGTCAAGCGCAACATCTGCGCCGCCGGCAAGGTCCCCGCCTACCTGGTCATCGACCCCATCATGGCCCAGTGCGTCCTGCTCACCGAGCCCACCGGCTCCGGTGAAGAAGCCGATTACGCCGTGCAGCGCATCTCCAAGTTCGGCGGCCCCATGTCCCTGCATCTCCTCGGCATGGAACTGGACACCAGCGAGTTCCAGACGCTTCCCGGTGCTAGGCCGCACTCCCGTCCGTAACGAAGTCGATCAGTTCCTCCACCCGCCCCAGCAGCGCCGGCTCCAGGTCCTTGTAGGAGTGGACCGAGCCGAGGATCCGCTGCCAGGCCGCGCCCGTGTTGTCCGGCCAGCCGAGGGCCCGGCACACGCCTGTCTTCCAGTCCTGGCCGCGGGGGACGGACGGCCAGGCGGGGATGCCGACCGAGGCCGGCTTCACGGCTTCCCAGACGTCGATGTACGGGTGGCCGACGACCAGGACGTCCCGGCCGGTGACCGAGGCCGCGATGCGGGACTCCTTCGAGCCCGGGACGAGGTGGTCGACGAGGACGCCGAGCCGGGCGTCCGGGCCGGGGGAGAAGGAGCGGACGACGGCCGGGAGGTCGTCGACGCCTTCGAGGTATTCGACGACGACGCCCTCGACGCGCAGGTCGTCGCCCCAGACGCGTTCCACCAGCTCGGCGTCGTGGCGCCCCTCCACGTAGATGCGCCCGGCGCGGGCGACCCGTGCGCGGGCGCCGGGGACGGCCAGTGAGCCGGACGCCGTACGGGCCGGGCCGCGCGCGGCGGGCCGGGCCGCGGGCCGTACGAGGGTGACGACCTTGCCGTCCAGGAGGAAGCCGCGCGGCGTCATCGGGAAGACCCGGTGCTTGCCGAAGCGGTCCTCAAGGGTGACCGTCGGGCCCTCGGCGGTCTTCTCGCAGCGGATGACCGCGCCGCAGAAACCCGAGCCGGCCTCCTCGACGACGAGGTCCGGCTCCGCCTCGACCTCGGGGGCCGGCTGCTGCTTCTTCCACGGCGGGGTGAGGTCCGGGCCGTACTGTCTGCTGCGCATTGGACAGACGATAAGAAGGGATGGCCGGTCAGTGCCGCGACACGCCGAAGCGGCGGCTCAGCGCGTCGCGTTGCTCACGGACGAATCGGGCATCCACGACAGCGCCGTGCCCGGGTACGTACACCGCGTCCTCCCCGCCGAGGGCCAGCAGCCGGTCCAGGGCGGCGGGCCACTGCCCGGGGATCGCGTCCGGGCCGGCCTGCGGTGCGCTGGACTCCTCGACCAGGTCGCCGCAGAAGAGGACCGGGGGTGAGCCGTGCGTGCCGGGGGCCAGGACGACCAGGTCGTGCGCGGTGTGGCCGGGGCCGACGTTGGCGAGCAGCACCTGCCGGCCGCCGAGGTCGAGGGTGCGCTCGCCGGAGACGAGGTGGTGCGGGCGGACGAGGAGGTCGGTGGCCTCCGCCGCGGCCTCCGGGTCCACGCCGTGCGCCACCGCGTCGCGTCGCAGGTCGTCCTGGGCGCGCGGCAGGAACTCGTCGAGGCCGGCCGCGCCGAAGACCTGGACGCCGGCGAAGGCGGCGGTGCCCAGCACATGGTCGAAGTGGGGGTGGGTCAGCGCGACGTGTGTCACGTTCCGCCCCGTGATGCCGCGCACCTGGCGGCGGAGTTCGGCGCCGTCCCGGATCGTCGCGCCGGTGTCGACGATCAGGACGCCGGACGATCCGACGACGGCACCGATCGTCTCGTCCCAGCCCGGCATCCGGCGCCGCCCGACGCCCGCGCCGAGCCGTTCCCACCCGGCCTCTTCCCAAGTCGTACGCATACCGAGACGCTAGCCGCACCGCGATAGCGTTGCCTGCCGGACCGGCGCTTCCCGGGGACGCGCCGTGCCCGCGGTACGTCTTTTGCGGGAGGGCGGAGCACGGCCCCGGTACCGCCGCCCTTGCCCTGCCCAGGTGACCCGGCCGTACACTTGGTCAGGGTCTGGCACTCGGACCTGATGAGTGCCAGGGAAGACGACCCGGAAGAACCCGGCCGCGCGCCGGTGACACGGCCGGACTGGAGGTGTGCGCGATGCTCAGTGAACGCAGGCTCGAAGTGCTGCGCGCCATCGTCCAGGACTATGTCGGCACCGAGGAGCCGGTCGGCTCCAAGGCGCTGACCCAGCGGCACCAGCTCGGTGTCTCACCCGCCACGGTCCGCAACGACATGGCGGCGCTGGAGGACGAGGGTTTCATCGCCCAGCCGCACACGAGCGCCGGACGCATCCCGACGGACAAGGGCTACCGCCTGTTCGTCGACAAGCTGGCCGGCGTCAAGCCGCTGTCCAGCCCCGAGCGGCGTGCCATCCAGAATTTCCTGGACGGCGCCGTCGATCTGGATGACGTCGTGGGCCGTACGGTACGGCTGCTGGCGCAGCTCACCCGGCAGGTCGCCGTCGTGCAGTATCCGTCGCTGACCCGGTCCACGGTGCGGCACGTGGAGCTGCTGTCACTGGCGCCGGCCCGGCTGATGCTGGTCCTGATCACCGACACCGGCCGCGTCGAGCAGCGCATGGTCGACTGTCCGGGACCGTTCGGCGAGACCTCCTTGGCGGACCTGCGGGCGCGGCTGAACAGCCGCGTGGTGGGGCGGCGGTTCACGGACGTGCCGCAGCTCGTGCAGGATCTCCCGGAGTCCTTCGAGCAGGAGGACCGGGGCACGGTCTCGACAGTTCTGTCGGTGTTGCTGGAGACTCTGGTGGAGGAGACCGAGGAGCGGCTGATGATCGGCGGTACCGCCAATCTCACGCGCTTCGGGCACGACTTCCCACTGACCATCCGGCCGGTGCTGGAGGCCCTGGAGGAGCAGGTGGTGCTCCTCAAACTGCTCGGGGAGGCCAAGGACTCCGGCATGACCGTACGCATCGGGCATGAGAATGCTCATGAGGGCCTGACTTCCACATCGGTCGTCGCGGTCGGCTACGGTTCGGGCGACGAGGCAGTCGCCAAACTCGGCGTGGTCGGACCGACCCGCATGGACTACCCCGGAACGATGGGAGCGGTACGCGCAGTGGCACGTTACGTCGGACAGATCCTCGCGGAGTCGTAAGTGGCCACGGACTATTACGCGGTCCTGGGCGTACGGCGCGATGCCTCGCAGGACGAGATCAAGAAGGCTTTCCGGCGGCTGGCCCGCGAGCTGCACCCGGATGTGAACCCCGACCCGAAGACCCAGGAGCGGTTCAAGGAGATCAACGCCGCTTACGAGGTGCTGTCGGACCCGCAGAAGAAGCAGGTCTACGACCTCGGCGGCGACCCCCTCTCGCAGGCGGGTGGCGGCGGCGGGGCCGGCGGCTTCGGCGCGGGCTTCGGCAACTTCTCCGACATCATGGACGCGTTCTTCGGCACGGCCTCGCAGCGCGGACCGCGGTCCCGCACGCGGCGCGGCCAGGACGCGATGATCCGGCTGGACGTCGAGCTGGACGAGGCGGCCTTCGGCACCACCAAGGACATCCAGGTGGACACCGCCGTCGTCTGCACGACCTGTTCGGGCGAGGGCGCGGCGCCGGGCACCTCGGCGCAGACCTGTGACATGTGCCGCGGCCGCGGTGAGGTCTCCCAGGTCACCCGGTCCTTCCTGGGCCAGGTCATGACGTCGCGGCCGTGCCCGCAGTGTCAGGGCTTCGGTACGGTCGTGCCGACCCCGTGCCCGGAGTGCGCCGGTGACGGCCGCATCCGCTCGCGCCGTACGCTCACGGTCAAGATCCCGGCCGGTGTGGACAACGGCACGCGCATCCAGCTCGCGGGCGAGGGCGAGGTCGGCCCCGGTGGCGGCCCGGCCGGCGACCTGTACGTGGAGATCCACGAACTGGCGCACCCGACGTTCCAGCGGCGCGGGGACGACCTGCACTGCACGGTCACGATCCCGATGACGGCGGCGGCGCTGGGCACGAAGTGCCCGCTGGAGACGCTGGACGGCGTGGAGGAGATCGACATCCGGCCCGGCACCCAGTCCGGTCAGTCGATCCCGCTGCACGGCCGCGGCGTCACACACCTGCGGGGCAACGGCCGCGGCGACCTCATCGTGCATGTCGAGGTCATCACGCCCTCGAAGCTCGACTCGGAGCAGGAGGAGCTGCTGCGGCGGCTCGCCAAGCTCCGCGGCGAGGAACGCCCGACGGGCCAGTTCCAGCCGGGGCAGCAGGGGCTGTTCTCGCGGTTGAAGGACGCGTTCAACGGGCGGTAGGCGTGTTGTGGTGCCGGGGGTCCGGGGGTTGTCCCCGGGCTGGTGCCGTCAGCCGGGGCAGCAGGGGCTGTTCTCGCGGTTGAAGGACGCGTTCAACGGGCGGTAGGCCGTCCGTACGGACTCATGGCGGCGGTCGGGCGGGAGCCCGGCCGCCGTTCGTCGTCCGCTGCCCGGGAGGCCCTGGGCCATTGCCCGAAGTGCCCTGATCGCCGGACCTATTGGATCTTGGTGGGTCCGGGGCCGGTTCGGGACCCGGCGTATGGCGTGACACGATGTGGTCATGCCCACAGCGCTGACCGATCTCTGCCGCTATCCGATCGCGCAGGCCCCCATGGCAGGCGGCGTCGCCCGCCCGGAGCTGGCCGCCGCCGTCTGCGCGGCCGGCGGACTCGGCTTCCTGGCCGCCGGTTACAAGACCGCGGACGGCATGTACCAGGAGATCAAACAACTGCGTGGGCTCACCGACCGCCCCTTCGGCGTCAACCTCTTCATGCCGCAGCCCTCGCTCGCCGACAACGCGGCCGTCGAGGTCTACCGCGAGCAGCTCGCGGGCGAGTCGGCCTGGTACGAGACCGCGCTGGACGACATCGATCCGTACGGCGGCGCCGACGACGGGTACGAGGCGAAACTCGCCATCCTGCGCGAGGACCCGGTGCCGGTCGTCTCGTTCCACTTCGGGTGCCCGGCCCGCGCCGTTCTCGACGGGTTCGCGAAGGTCGGCACGTACACGATCGTCACCGCCACCACGGCGGCCGAGGCGCAGGCCGCGCAGTGGTCCGGCGCCGACGCGGTGTGCGTCCAGGGTGTCGAGGCCGGCGGCCACCAGGGCACCCACCGCGACGACCCGCAGGCCGACGGCACCGGGGCCGGGATCGGGCTGCTCTCGCTGATCGCGCAGGTGCGCGAGGCCGTGCAGATACCGATCATCGCGGCGGGCGGCCTGATGCGCGGTTCGCAGATCGCCGCGGTACTGGCGGCGGGCGCCGCGATGGCGCAGCTCGGTACGGCGTTCCTGGTCACCCCGGAGTCGGGCGCCGACCCGCTGCACAAGCAGGCCATGACCAACCCCCTGTTCACGCGTACGGAGCTGACCCGGGCCTTCTCCGGACGTCCGGCCCGCGGCCTGGTGAACCGTTTTCTGCGCGAGCACGGCCCGTACGCCCCGGCCGCCTACCCGGCCGTCCACCACCTCACCTCGGGCCTGCGCAAGGCCGCCGCCCGGGCCGGTGACGCGCAGGGCATGGCGCTGTGGGCGGGCCAGGGGCACCGGATGGCGCGCCAGCTCCCGGCCGGGCACCTGGTCGAGGTGCTGATGGCCGAACTGGAGGCGGCGCGCGCCGGGTCGGTGTCCGGGGCCCCGCACGCGTCCGGTCCGCCGGAAGGGTGTCCGGCCGGGCAGGAGATCCCGGGTGAGCTGGGAGGTGCGCTGTGACGGCGCCGGTGTTTCTCGTCGAGAGTGTCCCGGGCGCGGGGGAGACCGTGCTGGACGGGCCCGAGGGGCGGCACGCGGTCTCCGTACGGCGGCTGCGCGCGGGGGAACCCGTGGTGCTGACGGACGGGCGCGGCAGCGGCGCGGTGGGCGTGGTGCGGGCCGCCGAGGGCAAGGACCGGCTCGTCGTCGAGGTGACCGGTACGCAGACCGAGCCGGAGCCGGCGCCGCGCATCACCGTCGTCCAGGCGCTTCCCAAGGGCGACCGCGGCGAACTGGCCGTGGAGACCATGACGGAGACCGGCGTGGACGCCATCGTTCCGTGGGCCGCGTCCCGTTGCATCACGCAGTGGAAGGGCGAGCGGGCCGCGAAGTCCCTCGCCAAGTGGCGCAACACCGCCCGTGAGGCGGGCAAGCAGGCGCGTCGGCTGCGCTTTCCCGAGGTGACCGACCTGATGTCGACCAAGCAGGTCGCGGCGCTCCTCGCGGAGGCGGAGTTCGCCGCCGTACTGCACGAGGACCGCGACGCGGGGAGCGCGCCGCTGGCCTCCGTCGAACTGCCGTCGAGCGGGCGGATCGTGCTCGTGGTCGGTCCCGAAGGGGGCGTGTCGCCGGAGGAGCTGGCGGCCTTCGAGGAGGTCGGCGCCAAGGCGTACCGGCTCGGGTGGAGCGTGCTGCGGACATCGACGGCGGGTACGGCGGCCACGGCGCTGCTGTTGGGCCGTACCGGGCGCTGGAGTTGACGTAGCGACGGGCAAGACGACGGCGGGGCCGCGGCGCGGGTGACGCCGCGGCCCCGCCGCTTCGTGCTGCCGCCGGTCAGACCAGCTCGGCGTCGAGGGTGATGTTCTTGACGCCGGCCAGCGCCTGGCTCACCGGGCAGTTCTTCTTCGCGTCCTCGGCCGCGGCCCGGAAGTCCTCCTCGGACAGGCCGGGCACGCCGGCCCTCACGGTCAGCGCGATGCCGGTGATGCCCTCACCCGGCTGGAAGGTCACGTCGGCCGTGGTGTCCAGCGCCGTGACGGTGTAGCCCTTGCCCGCGAGGCCGTGCGAGAGGGCCATCGAGTAGCAGGACGAGTGGGCCGCCGCGATCAGCTCCTCGGGGCTGGTGACGCCGTTCGGCTGCTCGGCGCGGGCCGGCCAGTTCACGTCGAACGTACCGACGTTGGAGGACGCGAGGGAGACTTGGCCCTTGCCCTCCAGGAGGTTGCCTTCCCAGTGGGTCTGAGCGGTGCGGGTGGTTGCCATGGTGGATGACTCCTGGTGGTGGAGGGACGGCGGTCTGTGGTGGATCAGCTTAGTGACACCGGTGGGGCGTACGGCGGGACCCGGACAGGCGGAACATGGCAGTCCGTGCGGGCGGGGCGCGGCCCGTGCGGGCGCCGCGCACACTGGCCGAGCCGGGGCTGTCGGTCCGTGTGCGGCGGTGGGAGGCTGCCGGACATGGGGGCCATGGGGCGCGTACGCGACGTACGGCACGGGCGGGTGCGGCACGCGGGGACCGGTCCGCGTCGGTTCGGCGGGGCCTGGCGCGGCAGGCTGCTGGCGGTGGCGGGAGCCGTGGGCGCCGCGATCGCCGGGGTGTCCGCCTGCGAGCCGGCCGGCGGGCTGAACACCTCGTCGATCGCCGTCACCACCGACCAGGCGGGGACACGGGCGCTGGAGCGCATCGGCGTGAACGTGAGCTGGCTGAGCTGTACGGCGACGCTCCAGGGAGACCAGCGGGCCACCGTGAACCCGTCGGCCACGGCGCGCCGGAAGTCGGTCGCCACCGTCGACTGCCAGGGCCAGACCGCCCATGGCAGCAAGATCACCATCGCCGGCCGCGTCACCTCCGAGGTCGACGGGCGCTGCGTACGGGGCGGGCTGACCGCGCGCGTCGCCGGGCAGGTCGTCTTCCGGGTGAGCGTGCTCGGCGACTGCGACGCGGACCGGCCGACCGGCAGCCCGCGGCCGACCGTCACCCGCACCGTCCAGCCGTCCAGCAGCGGCGACTCGTCCGACGACCCGCCGGACACGCCGCCCGTGACGGTCACGGTCACGGCATCCGACCCGGACCCGGACCCCGATCCGGACCCGGACCCGTCCCCCGGCGACACCTGCTCGGACGACGGGCGGGGGCACGACGGTCATGACGGGCATGGCCACGACGGCCAGGGAGACGGCCGGGACAACGGGCATGGCCACGACGGTCACGGCGGCCAGGACAACAGGCGCGGCGGGGATCAGGATCAGGCCCGGAACGAGGAGCGGTACGCCGGCCAGCAGCACGCCCGGGCCGCCCGCCGCTGAATCCGGTCAGGGCACGACGCCCGGTTCCGGCCTCCGGTACGCCCTCCCCGGCCACCCGGCCACCCGGCCACCCGGCCACCCGCCCCCCGGCCCGTCCTCCCGGACCGGCCGCCGCACCACCCCGCGCGGGCGGCCGGTAACATCCGGTCCCGTAGACGTGATGACGTGACACGGCGCGGTACGGACCGGCCCCGGACGGACGGGCCGCCGAGTACCGGCCGGCGACCCGGGAGGAGCCCACCGGTGGCGGGAGAACCGCAGGCCGACTGCCTGTTCTGCAAGATCGTGGCAGGCGAGGTGCCCGCGACGATCGTGCGGGAGACCGAGACCACCCTCGCCTTCCGGGACATCAGCCCGCAGGCACCGACGCATGTCCTGGTGATCCCCAAGGTGCACTACGCGAACGCCGGGGAGCTGGCCGCCGCCGAACCGCGGATCGCCGGTGAGGTGCTGAGCGCGGCCGCCGCCGTGGCCGCCGACGAGAAGGTCGACTCGACCGGCTACCGGATCATCTTCAACACCGGCCCGGGCGCGGGCCAGACCGTCTTCCACGCCCACGCGCACGTGCTGGGCGGCCGCGACCTCCAGCGCCTGGTCTGACCGGGGCAGGGGCCACCACACCGTGTCCGTACGCGAGTTCGTCGTCCTCGGCACCGCCAGCCAGGTGCCCACCCGGCACCGCAACCACAACGGTTACGTGCTGCGCTGGGACGGCGAAGGCATCATGTTCGACCCCGGCGAGGGCACGCAGCGGCAGATGCTGCGTGCCGGGGTCGCCGCGCACGACCTGAACCGGATCTGCGTCACCCACTTCCACGGCGACCACTCGCTGGGGCTCGCCGGAGTCATCCAGCGCATCAACCTCGACCGGGTGCCGCATCCGGTCACCGCGCACTACCCGGCGAGCGGCCGGCGCTTCTTCGACCGGCTGCGGTACGCCACCGCCTACCGCGAGACGGTGCGGCTGGCCGAGGAGCCGGTGGCCGCCGACGGGGTGCTGGCCCGTACCCCGTCGTACGCCCTGGAGGCGCGCAAGCTCTCCCACCCGGTCGAGTCGTACGGCTACCGCCTGGTCGAGCCGGACGGGCGCCGGATGCTGCCGGAGCGGCTCGCCGCACACGGGATCACCGGGCCGGACGTCGGCCGGCTCCAGCGCGAGGGGGAGCTGAACGGCGTCACCCTCGACGACGTCAGCGAGGTGCGGCGGGGCCAGCGCTTCGCCTTCGTCATGGACACCCGGCTGTGCGACGGGGTGCACGTCCTCGCCGAGGGCTGCGACCTGCTCGTCATCGAGTCGACGTTCCTCGACGAGGACGCGGGGCTGGCCGCGGACCACGGTCACCTGACGGCGGGCCAGGCGGCGCGCGCCGCTGCCGACGCGGGCGTGCGCCACCTGGTCCTCACCCACTTCTCGCAGCGCTACTCGGACCCCGGGGAGTTCGAACGCCAGGCGCGGGCCGCGGGCTTCGAGGGCGAACTGACCATCGCCCGCGACCTGATGCGCGTCCCGGTGCCCAAGCGCGCCTGAGGACGCGCGGGCCCGCGCGCCCGGCCGGTCAGGGCAGGAAGTACATCGGGTTGGGCAGCTTGAACGTCTTGTCGGCGTAGCCGCCGTTCAGGTCGCTGTGCTGGTCGCCGAAGTTGGCGACGATGTCGTAGCCCCGCGACTCGATGTGCTTGCGGGTGCCCGACTTGAATTCGACCGTCGTGCAGTTGGCGCCGCACGGCAGGTAGGCCGGCGGGTTCTTCTTGTCCTTGAGGTAGACGTGCGCACGGTCGAGCGGGACGCGGTACCCGACGTTCTTGAGGTTGCGGACGCTCCACTCGCGCTGCGCCTCCTTGCGGCCGGTGACGAAGAAGACCTCGTACCCCTTGCCGCGGGCCCAGTTGACGAGGCGGTCCATGCCGAAGACCGGTGCCATGTCGGTGCTCGCCAGGTACGCGTCCTGGGCCGCCTCGGTGTGGTGGAAGCCGACCTGGAGTTCGTAGTTGTAGGTGAGCAGCGTGGTGTCGTCCATGTCCAGGACGATGGCGGGCTTCTTGCCGTGGTGCCCGGCCTTGGCCGCCTTGGCCAGGTAGCGCCGGGCCGAGTCGGTCATGCCGCGCACCTGCCGGGCGTAGTTGCTGTTCGGTGCGGCGTGGTGCTGCCCGTCCGCGGTCACCGTGTCGCCGTAGTACGCCTTGATCCGGTCCTGCACCTGGGTGAGGTTGGGGATCTCCTTGTCCGTACGCGGTACGGAGTGCTCGGCGGTGGCCTGGCCGGCGCCGAAGACCGCGGTGCCGGCGACGACCGCCGTGGCGGCCGCGGCGCCGATGCGGACACGGCGACGGGAGAGGACGGGGTGGCGCATGTGCTGCTCCTAGGTGAACCGGTGGGGGCCACCTAGGTTTAACAGAGCCTTTACGTGGTCATCTACGCGCGAAGATTCAACGGTTGGCAAAGGCTGGGCGGAACGGCCGGTGCTTCGGCACGCCGGTGATCCCGGGCGGGCGGCCGCCGTGCCCGAGGCCCACGCCGGCTCCCGCGTCGACGGGCCCGGTGCCGGCCCGGTCGCGGAGCCGGTGCCGGCCGTGGCCAACTCACGTGGGTCCCGCGCGACTTCCGCGGGCGTCCATTGACGCCCCTCGTTCCACCTCCCTACGCTCCGTTCCCATGGACGGATCGCGTCTACATACGCAGACCGGATGGGGGGCGGGAGCGCCCGCTCCCACCACCATCACCGCCATCCACCTCACCCCGGTCCTCGTGGCCGACCCGCCCCTGCTGAACGTCCAGGGCGTCCACCAGCCCTACACACCCCGCCTGATCGTCGAAGTGACCACGGCAGGCGGCGCGACCGGCCTCGGCGAGACGTACGGCGACACGAAGTACCTCGATCTCGCGCGTCCCCTGGCGGACGCGCTGACCGGCCGCCGGGTCACGGACCTGAACGCGCTGCCCCGCCTCGCCGCCGAGACCTGCGGCGATTCCCCGGCGGCCACGGAGGCCGGGGAGGTCACCGCGGGCGGCCTGCGCGGCGCGCAGACCGCCGACAAGCTGCGGCTGTCCGTCCTCTCCGGCTTCGAGGTCGCCTGCCTGGACGCCTGGGGCCGGCTCGCCGGCCTGCCGGTCCACGCGCTGCTCGGCGGCAGGGTCCGCGACCGCGTCGACTACAGCGCCTACCTCTTCCACCGCTGGGCCGCGCACCCCGGCGGCCGCGGCGAACCCGACGACTGGGGCGCGGCCCTCGACCCGCCTGGCATCGTCGCCCAGGCCCGCCGCTTCCGCGACATCCACGGCTTCCGCTCCTTCAAGCTCAAGGGCGGCGTCTTCGAGCCCGCGGCGGAGATCGCCGCGATCCGGGCCCTGGCCGCCGCCTTCCCCGGCCGTCCGCTGCGCCTCGACCCGAACGGCGCGTGGAGCGTTCCCACGTCCCTGAAGGTCGCCCACCAGCTCCGGGACGTCCTGGAATACCTGGAGGACCCCACCAGCACCACCGCCCACATGGCCGAGGTCGCCTCCCGTACGGACCTCCCGCTCGCCACGAACATGTGCGTGACCACCTTCGCCGAGATCCGCGAGGCGTTCACCCGCGGCGCCGTCCGGATCGTCCTCGGTGACCACCACTACTGGGGCGGGCTGCGCGCCACCCGGGAACTGGCCGCCGTCTGCCGGACGTTCGGCGTCGGCCTGTCCATGCACTCCAACACCCACCTGGGCATCAGCCTCGCCGCGATGACCCAGGTCGCCGCGACCGTCCCCGGCCTGCGCCACGCCTGCGACACCCACTACCCCTGGCAGACCGAGGACGTCCTCACCGAGCGCCTCGCTTTCACGGACGGCGCGCTGCCGGTGTCCGACGCCCCGGGCCTCGGCGTCGCGCTCGACCGCGAGCGGCTGGCGGCCCTGCACGCGCGCTGGCTCGCCGACGACGGCACGTACCGCGACCGCGACGACGCGGCGGCGATGCGGGCCGCCGACCCCGGGTGGGTGACGCCCCGGGTGCCGCGGTGGTGAGCGGCGCGTCCCGCCCGCCGACGGGCCGGCGCTTCCGGCGCCGGGGACGCGTACCGTATTCATCCCGTACGTGATCTTTGGAGGGAGCTGTCCCGATGGCACAGGAAGTGCGTGGCGTCATCGCACCGGGCAAGAACGAGCCGGTGCGGCTGGAGACGATCCTGGTGCCGGACCCCGGGCCGGGGGAGGCCGTGGTGCAGGTGCGGGCGTGCGGAGTGTGCCACACGGACCTGCACTACAAGCAGGGCGGGATCAACGACGAGTTCCCGTTCCTGCTGGGGCACGAGGCGTCGGGTGTCGTGGAGGCCGTGGGGGCGGGCGTGACCGACGTGGCGCCCGGGGACTTCGTGATCCTGAACTGGCGCGCGGTGTGCGGAAAGTGCCGGGCCTGCAAGCGGGGACGGCCGCAGTACTGCTTCGACACGCACAACGCGAAGCAGAAGATGACGCTGAAGGACGGCACGGAGCTGTCGCCCGCCCTCGGCATCGGCGCGTTCGCGGACAAGACGCTGGTCGCGGCGGGGCAGTGCACCAAGGTCGATCCCGAGGTGTCGCCCGCCGTGGCCGGGCTGCTGGGCTGCGGTGTGATGGCCGGCATCGGCGCCGCCATCAACACGGGCGGCGTGGGCCGCGGTGACTCCGTCGCGGTGATCGGCTGCGGCGGGGTGGGGGACGCGGCGATCGTCGGCGCCCGGCTGGCCGGCGCGGCCCGGATCATCGCCGTGGACGTGGAGGACCGTAAGCTCTCCCTGGCCAAGACCATGGGCGCCACCCACACGGTGAACTCGCGCGCCGCCGACCCGGTCGAGGCGATCCGCGAGCTGACCGGCGGCTTCGGCGCCGACGTGGTGATCGACGCGGTGGGGCGCCCGGAGACCTACCGGCAGGCGTTCTACGCCCGCGACCTGGCCGGCACGGTGGTCCTGGTCGGCGTGCCGACGCCGGAGATGAAGCTGGAACTGCCGCTGCTGGACGTCTTCGGCCGCGGTGGCGCGCTGAAGTCGTCCTGGTACGGCGACTGCCTGCCGTCCCGCGACTTCCCGATGCTGGTCGACCTGCACCAGCAGGGCCGCATCGACCTGGCGGGCTTCGTGACGGAGACGATCGGCATCGAGGACGTGGAACAGGCCTTCGAGCGGATGCACCAGGGCGACGTGCTGCGTTCGGTGGTGACGCTCTGATGACGGCCCGCATCGACCACCTGGTCACATCCGGCACGTTCACGCTCGACGGCGGTACGTGGGACGTGGACAACAACGTGTGGATCGTCGGTGACGACAGCGAGGCCGTCGTCATCGACGCCGCACACGACGCCGACGCGATCTTCGAGGCGCTCGACGGCCGTACGCTGCGCGCGATCATCTGCACCCACGCGCACAACGACCACATCGACGCGGCCCCGGCGCTCGCCTCCCGCACCGGCGCCCCCGTCCACCTGCACCGGGACGACCTGCCGCTGTGGCAGCAGACCCACCCGGACCGGGCGCCGGAGGAGGCACTGGCGGACGGTCAGGTGCTCACCATCGGCGGTGTCGACCTGACCGTGCTGCACACCCCCGGCCACGCGCCGGGCGCGGTCTGCCTGTACGCGCCGGACCTGGGGGAGCACGGCACGGTCTTCACCGGCGACACCCTCTTCCAGGGCGGTCCCGGCGCCACCGGCCGGTCGTTCTCCGACTTCCCGACCATCGTCGACTCGATCCGGGAGCGGCTGCTGACGCTGCCCCCGCAGACCGAGGTCCGTACCGGGCACGGGGACGGCACGACGATCGGCGCGGAGGCTCCGCACCTGGACGAGTGGGTGAAGCGGGGGCACTGAGCCCCGCCGGCTCCCGCAGCCCGGGTCCGGGCACGCGCCGGACCCGGCCCGGTGCGGGCACCGGCTCTCAGGGCGTGGCCGCCCGCTCCAGGATGCGGGCGGCCACCGCCGGTGAGTCCACCAGCGGGTGCAGGGCCATCGCGCGCAGCGCCGCGCCCCGGTCCTTGAACTCCGCCGCCTCGACCGTCGCCAGTTCGACGGCCTTGACCTGGAGCATCAGGCCGAGCTGGTCCTCCCGCAGGGGCGCGCACGGCAGCGGTCGCGCGCCGTGCGCGTCCACCTCGCACACCGTCTCGATGATCGCCTCGGGCGCGAGCTGGGGCACGGTCGTGCCGTTCCGTACGTTCAGGATCAGGCGCGCGTGCCGGTCGCCCGCGATGGCGCGCATGACGGCCAGCGCCACCTGGTCGTAACCGCCGCCTTCCAGGTCGCAGGTGTCGCGCTGCCAGCCGCCGGCCGCCTCCCGGCTGTGCGACAGGTACGTTTCCTCGCGCTCCGTCCGGGTGCGCTCCCAGAGCGCGTACGCCGCTTCGGGCGAGGCGCCGGACGCCGCCTCGAAGAAGCCGCCCTGCTGCTGGTCCAGGAACTCGCCCCGGGTCTCCGCCGTGCCCACCAGGGAGGCGAGCGTCTCGCGGCGGAAGTAGTAGTAGTGCAGGTATTCGTTGGGGATCGAGCCCAGCGCGCGCAGCCAGTCGGCGCCGAAGAGTTTGCCCTCCTCGAAGGAGGTGAGCGCGCCGGGATCGGAGAGCAGCGCCTTCAGCAGGTCCGTGCCGTCCTCACCGGTCAGCGAGCGCAGCCAGCCGAGGTGGTTGAGGCCGACGTAGTCGTACGTCACCCGGGCCGGGTCGGCGCCCGCGGCCCGCGCCGCGCGCCGCACCAGCCCGACGGGCGAGTCACAGATGCCGATCACCCGCTCGCCCAGCACCTGCGACATCGCCTCGGTGACGATTCCGGCCGGGTTGGTGAAGTTGACGACCCAGGCGTCCGGCGCGAGCGCCGCCACCCGCTCGGCGACGCGCAGCGCGACCGGCACCGTGCGCAGCCCGTACAGGACGCCGCCCGCCCCCACCGTCTCCTGGCCCAGCACGCCCGCCTCCAGCGGGATCCGCTCGTCGGCGATGCGTCCGGCGGTGCCGCCGACGCGGATCGCGGAGAAGACGAAGTCGGTGCCGAGCAACGCCTCGTCGAGGGATTCGGCGATCCGCACACGGACGGGGGGCGGCTTGCCGGGGCCGGTTTGCCGCTCGGCCTGCCGGGCGAGCACGGAGGCGATCACGGCCACCCGCCGCGGGTCGGTGTCGTACAGCGTCACCTCGGAGACGGCCTGCGAGGGATCGTCCAGGAGCGCGCGGTGCACGAGCGGTACCCGGAAACCCCCGCCGCCCAAAATCGTGAGCCTCATGGGCCGGAACGTACCGCAGCATCGGGCAGACTGGCGTCACGCGCACGGATGAGAGGGGCAGGCACGGTGAGCGCACACGAGGTCCAGCGGACCACCGGCAGCGGTCCGGTCAGCCACGTCCCGCCGGGCCCCGCGCCCGCGCTCGACCCGCTGGCAGCCGTACGGGCCGAGGACGACCCGGCCACCGACGTCTATCTCACCGGCACGGTCTTCCTGGACATCATCTTCACCGGCCTGGACTCGGCGCCCGTACGCGGTACGGAGTCCTGGGCGCGCGGCATGGGCTCCAGCCCCGGCGGCGTCGCCAACATGGCCACCGCGCTGGCCCGCCTGGGCCTGCGCACCTCGCTCGCCGCGGCCTTCGGCGACGACATGTACGGCGAGTACTGCTGGGAGGCGCTGGAGCGCGGCGAACACGTCGACCTGTCGCTGTCGCGCACCGTCGCGGGCTGGCACTCACCGGTCACCGTCTCCATGGCGTACGAGGGCGAGCGCACGATGGTCTCGCACGGCCACGAGGCGCCGAGCGGCCCCGCCCGCACCGCCTTCGACGGCAAGCACGCGCCGGGCTGCCCGCCGCCGTCCCGCGCCTGCGTCGCCTCCCTGGAGCCGGGCCGCCCCGAGGGCTGGCTCGGCTGCGCGGCCCACCGCGGCAGCCGGATCTTCGCGGACGTGGGCTGGGACGACACCGGCCGCTGGGACCCGGCCGACCTCGCCGAACTGGAGCACTGCGAGGCCTTCCTGCCCAACGCGGAGGAGGCGATGCGCTACACCCGCCTGGACTGCCCGCGCGCCGCCGCCCGCAAGCTGGCCGACCTGGTGCCGGTCGCCGTGGTCACGCTGGGCGCCGAGGGCGCGTACGCGGTGGACGCCCGGACCGGCGAGACCGCCGAGGTGCCCGCCATCGCGGTGGAGGCCATGGACCCGACCGGCGCCGGCGACGTGTTCGTGGCGGGCTTCGTCACGGGCTCGCTGGCCGGCTGGCCGCTGGCCGACCGGCTCGCCTTCGCGGCGCTGACCGCCGCGCTCTCCGTGCAGGAGTTCGGGGGCTCGCTGTCCGCTCCGGGCTGGGTGGAGATCGCGGCCTGGTGGCAGCGGGTCACGGCGGCGGAGGCGTACGGGCGGACCCCGGACGGCGGCGCCGCGTCGGCGGCCTGCGCCCGCAGCGCGGCCGCGCTGCGCCGCCGGTACGCCTTCCTGGACGCGCTGCTGCCCACCGCGGACCGGGCCTGGCCGCTGGCCCGGGCCCTGCCGACGCTGGGGTTCCGCCGCCCCGCGTGACCGGCCGGCCACGCGCCGCAGACGCGCACGTGAGCGCCCCGTCACCGGAGAAACACCGGAACAGGAGAACGCCGGAAAAGTCTTCGGGCTTGTCAGTGCACCGTCGTACCCTGGGTATCCCAAGGAGCCGAGCTGCCGGGTACCGCCTTTGCAGCGCAACGAAGGGGGGATGAGCAGGCCACAGAGCCGGCCCATGACTCAGACACCTACACGACCGCAGGCGCACGCCCAGTTCACCGTCCCCGCCAAGCACCCGATGGTGACGGTCCTGGGGTCCGGAGACGCCCTGCTGCGGGTCATCGAGAACGCCTTCCCGGCCACCGACATCCACGTACGGGGCAACGAGATCCGCGCGGTCGGCGACGCCGCGGAAGTCGCCCTCGTCCAGCGCCTCTTCGACGAGATGATGCTGGTGCTGCGCACCGGCCAGCCGATGACCGAGGACGCGGTGGAGCGCTCCATCGCCATGCTGCGCACGGCCGGTGACGGCGAGGGCGCGACGAGCGAGACCCCCGCCGAGGTCCTCACCCAGAACATCCTGTCCAACCGCGGCCGCACGATCCGCCCCAAGACCCTCAACCAGAAGCGCTACGTCGACGCCATCGACCGGCACACGGTCGTCTTCGGCATCGGCCCCGCCGGCACGGGCAAGACCTACCTGGCCATGGCCAAGGCGGTCCAGGCCCTGCAGGCCAAGCAGGTCAACCGCATCATCCTGACCCGCCCCGCGGTCGAGGCCGGCGAACGCCTGGGCTTCCTGCCCGGCACCCTCTACGAAAAGATCGACCCGTACCTGCGCCCGCTGTACGACGCCCTGCACGACATGCTCGACCCCGACTCGATCCCGCGCCTGATGGCGGCGGGGACGATCGAGGTGGCGCCTCTCGCATATATGCGTGGCCGGACGCTCAATGACGCCTTCATCATTCTCGACGAGGCGCAGAACACCAGCCCCGAGCAGATGAAGATGTTCCTCACCCGCCTCGGGTTCGACTCGAAGATCGTCATCACCGGTGACATCACGCAGATCGACCTCCCCGGCGGCACGAAGAGCGGGTTGCGGCAGGTGCAGGAGATCCTGGAGGGGCTGGACGACGTGCACTTCTCGCGGCTCAGCAGCCAGGACGTCGTCCGGCACAAGCTCGTCGGCCGTATTGTCGACGCGTACGAGAAGTACGACAGCCAAAACGGCCGACGAACCTGAGAAACGAGAAGCAGCACCACATGTCGATCGACGTCAACAACGAGTCCGGAACGGACATCGACGAGCAGGCGATCCTGGACGTCGCCCGTTACGCCGTGGCCCGGATGCGCATCCACCCGCTCTCCGAGCTGTCGGTCATCGTCGTCGACGCCGACGCCATGGAACAGCTCCACCTCCAGTGGATGGACCTGCCCGGCCCGACCGATGTCATGTCCTTCCCGATGGACGAGCTGCGTCCGCCGGCCAAGGACGACGAGGAGCCCCCGCAGGGGCTCCTCGGTGACATCGTGCTGTGCCCGGAGGTCGCCGAGAAGCAGGGCCAGGAGGCGCCGACCGGGCACAGCATGGACGAGGAGCTCCAGCTCCTGACCGTGCACGGCGTCCTGCACCTGCTCGGGTACGACCATGAGGAGCCCTCGGAGAAGGCCGAGATGTTCGGCCTCCAGGCGGCGATCATCGACGGCTGGCGCGCCGAGCGCGGGCTGACGGGCCCCTCCCCGGCCCCGACCGTCACCTGACGGCGGGAGTCGTGGTGTCCACCCAGCTCATCGCGGTCGCCGTCCTCCTCGTCGTCGTGGCGTGGCTCGCGGCCTGCGCCGAGGCGGGCCTCGCCCGTACGACCAGCTTCCGCGCCGAGGAAGCCGTGCGGTCCGGGCGGCGGGGCAGCGCGAAGCTGGCCGCCGTCGCCGCCGACCCCGTCCGCTATCTGAACGTCGCGCTGCTGGTGCGCGTCGGCTGCGAGATGGCGGCCGGAGTGCTCGTGACGTACGCCTGCCTGCGCTCCTTCGAGCAGACCTGGCAGGCGCTGACCGTGGCCATCGCGGTGATGGTGCTGGTCTCGTACGTCGCGGTGGGCGTCTCGCCCCGTACGATCGGCCGCCAGCACCCGCTGAACACCGCCACCGCCGCGGCGTACGTGCTGCTGCCGCTGGCCCGGATCATGGGCCCGATCCCGCGGCTGCTGATCCTCCTCGGCAACGCGCTCACCCCCGGCAAGGGCTTCCGCCAGGGCCCCTTCGCCTCCGAGGCCGAACTGCGCTCGCTGGTCGACCTCGCCGAGAAGGAGTCGCTGATCGAGGACGAGGAGCGCCGCATGGTGCACTCCGTCTTCCAGCTCGGCGACACCCTCGTCCGCGAGGTGATGGTGCCGCGGACGGACCTGATCTCGGTCGAGCGCTTCAAGACCATCCGCCAGGCCCTGACCCTCGCGCTGCGTTCCGGTTTCTCCCGTATCCCGGTGACCGGCGAGAACGAGGACGACGTGGTCGGCATCGTGTACGTGAAGGACCTCGCCCGCAAGGTCCACATCAGCCGGGACGCCGAGACGGAGCTGGTCTCCACGGCCATGCGGCCGGCGGTCTTCGTGCCCGACACCAAGAACGCCGGTGACCTGCTGCGCGAGATGCAGCAGGACCGCAACCACGTCGCGGTCGTCATCGACGAGTACGGCGGCACGGCCGGCATCGTGACGATCGAGGACATCCTGGAGGAGATCGTCGGCGAGATCACCGACGAGTACGACCGGGAGCTGCCGCCCGTGGAGGACCTGGGCGACGGACGGTACAGGGTGACCGCGCGGCTGGACATCGGCGACCTCGGCGAGCTGTACGGCTTCGCGGAGCTGGACGACGAGGACGTGGAGACGGTCGGCGGGCTGCTCGCCAAGCACCTCGGCCGGGTCCCGATCGCGGGGGCCACGGCCGAGATCGACCTCAGTGAGAACGCGTCCGCGCTCTCGCCGAAGGCGCTGCGGCTGACCGCGGAGGCCCCGGCCGGCCGCCGCAACAAGATCGTCACGGTGCTCTGCGAGCCGGTCAGGGGCGGCGGCGGGGAAGCAGCCGGTCCGGACTGACCGCGACGAGCAGGCCGGCGAGCGCCGTGCCGGACCCGGTGGCCACCACGGCGGGCCAGCCGCCGCCCGACCACGCCACCGTGCCGACCAGCGATCCGACGGCGATGCCGAGGAAGCGCAGGGTGAAGTAGAGGGTGTTGAGGCGGCTGTGCACGGCCGGGTCGAGGCCGAACAGCGCGGTCTGTGACGCGGCCTGGCTGCCCCAGACCCCGACGTCCAGCACGACCACGCCCGCCAGCAGCCAGCCGAGGGCGCTGCCGCCCGGCAGCAGGAACAGCCAGCCCACGATCACCAGGCCGACGAGCGCCGCGAGCGCGCCGCGCCGCCCGAGCCGGTCGGCCAGCCGTCCGGCGTACGGCGAGGCCAGCGCGCTCGCCGCGGCCACCAGCCCGAACAGGCCGGTCTCGGTCGACCCGTACCCGTAGTCCCGCGCCAGCAGGAACGTCAGCGTCGTCCAGAACGCGCCGAACGCCACCCCGACCAGCGCGCCGGACACCGTGATCCGCCGGACCGGCGGGTGGGCGGCGAACAGCCGCGGCAGGGAGGCGAGTGTGGTCCGGTAGGAGGCGGCCGCGGCCGCCGGGACGCGGGGCAGGGCCCGGCTCAGGACGAGCACCGTCAGCAGGGTCAGGACGCACGAGCAGGCGAACACCGCCCGCCAGCCGACCTGATCCGCCAGCGCTCCCGAGTACGCGCGGGACGCGAGCACCCCGACCAGCAGACCGGCCTGCACGGTGCCGACGATCCGGCCCCGGCCCGTGTCGCCGCCGCCCGCGGCCAGCGCCACGGCGAGCGGCGTGATGAGCTGCGGTACGGGCGAGAGCAGGCCGACCGCGAAGCCGGCCACCACCAGCCAGGTCACGGTGGGCGCGACGGCGCAGGCGGCCAGCGCCAGCGCGGACGCCGTACCGAGGCCCAGGATCAGCCGCCGCCGGTCGTGGCTGTCGCCCGCCGGGACCAGCAGCAGGATGCCCGCCGCGTAGCCGAGCTGGGTGGCGGTGGGCACCGCGCCGAGGACGTCCGGGGCCACCCCGAGCGAGTGGGCGGCGGCGCCCAGCAGCGGCTGGTTCAGGTAGACGTTGGCGGCGGTGACGGCGCTGGCGGCGGCGAGCAGCAGCGCGGTCGGACGGGTCAGGCCGGAGCGGGGCGGACGGTCGGTGCGCGGGGGAGCGGAAGCGGGTTCGATCACATGATCCGACGCTAGGGCGGGACCGCCGTGGCAGGCTTGTGTGACAGTGCCAAGTTCTGTCGAGAACGTGCCAGGCAGTGGCACGGGCGAGGAGCGGACGTCGTGTACGGCAAGAGTGAGGACCGTGACGACTACCAGGACGTGCCCCGGCCGGTCGCCGCGATGGCCCGTGACCTCCCCGACGGCCATCACATCCCCGCGCACCACCACGCCCGCGCCCAGCTCATCTACGGCACGACCGGCGCGATCACGGTCGCCACCGGGCACGGGGTGTGGGCGGTCCCCGCCACTCGTGGCGTGTGGGTGCCCGCCGGACTCACCCACGCGATGACCTGCGCGGGCGCGGTCGCGATGCGCACCCTCTACATCGAGCCGCAGTCCGTCTGGCGGCTGCCCGCCGCACCCACCGTCGTCTCGGTCTCCCCGCTGCTGCGCGAGCTGATCGACGAGGCGGCCCGGCTCCCGGTGGAGTACGACGTACGGGGCCGCGACGGCCGGGTGATGGAGCTGCTGCTCCTCGAACTCGCGCCGCGGCCCGTACCGGCGCTGCACCTGCCCGCACCGGACGACCCCCGGCTGACGGACCTCTGCGCCGCGATCCGGACCGATCCCGGCGGGCGCTGGACCACCACGTCCGCCGCGGCCCACGCCCACCTCAGCCCGCGCAGCCTGCACCGCAGGTTCGGCGCCGCGACGGGAATGAGTCTGGCCCGCTGGGTGCAGCAGGCCCGACTCGTGCACGCGGTCACCCTGCTGGCCAGGGGGACCCCGGTCACCTCCGTCGCCACCGATCTCGGTTACGCCACCCCCAGTGCCTTCTCGGCCATGTTCCGGCGGTCCCTGGGGACCACGCCGTCGGCCTACTTCGAGCGCCCGGGTACGTAGCCGGCTTCCTTCGGGGGCCGGATGCGCAGGCCGGTGGGGCCCGGAACCGGGGGCGCACGCCCCCTCGCCCCCGGCGGGCCGCCGGCCGCATATGCTCGCCCGTATGAGCGAAGCCGCACCGCTGGACCCGGAAGACCGCAAGATCATCACGCTGGCCCGTTCCGCGCGCGCCCGCAACGGGGTGCCGGAAGGCGCCGCCGTCCGTGACGAGACCGGGCGCACCTACGTCGCGGGGACCGTCGCCCTGGAGTCGTTGCGGCTCAGCGCGTTGCGTACGGCGGTCGCCATGGCTGTCGCGAGCGGCGCGCGGTCGCTGGAGGCCGCCGCCGTGGTGACCGAGGCCGAGTCGGCCTCGGACGAGGACCGCGCGGCCGTACGGGACCTCGGCGGCGCCGGCACGCCGGTGCTGGTCGCCGGCCCGGACGGCACCCTGCGGGCCACGCTCCAGGCGGGGTGACGGCGACCGGCCGTGACGACCGCCGGCCGTGACGGCCGCTGTACGGGCTGATGGCCACCGCCCGTACGGGCCGACAGCCGCCGTACGGGCCGGCGGCCCCGGCCGGGCCGCCCGCCCCCGCACGGCCACCTCCGGGACCGGTGGTCGGTGCGGCCCCGGCGATCGGGGACAATGGGCGCCATGAGCGTTCGTACAGAGTCCTCCGCCCAGCACCGCGCCGGCTTCGCGTGCTTCGTCGGCCGCCCGAACGCGGGCAAGTCGACCCTCACGAACGCTCTGGTCGGCACGAAGGTGGCGATCACCTCCAACCGCCCGCAGACCACCCGGCACACCGTGCGCGGCATCGTGCACCGCCCGGACGCCCAGCTCGTCCTGGTCGACACCCCGGGGCTGCACAAGCCGCGCACCCTGCTCGGCGAGCGGCTCAACGACGTCGTGCGGACCACCTGGGCCGAGGTCGACGTGATCGGTTTCTGCCTGCCCGCCGACCAGAAGCTGGGCCCCGGTGACCGCTTCATCGCGGGCGAGCTGGCCGGGATCAAGAAGACCCCGAAGATCGCCATCGTCACCAAGACCGACCTGGTGGACTCCAAGCAGCTCGCCGAGCAGCTCCTCGCGGTCGATCAGCTCGGCCGGGACCTGGGCATCGAGTGGGCGGAGATCATCCCGGTGTCGGCGGTCGGCGACCAGCAGGTGAGCCTTCTCGCCGACCTGCTCGTCCCGATGCTCCCGGAGAGCCCCCCGCTCTACCCCGAGGGCGACCTCACCGACGAGCCCGAGCAGGTCATGGTCGCCGAGCTGATCCGCGAGGCGGCGCTCGAAGGCGTACGGGACGAGCTGCCGCACTCCATCGCGGTCGTCGTCGAGGAGATGCTGCCGCGCGAGGACCGCCCGGCGGACAAGCCGCTGCTGGACATCCACGCCAACGTCTACATCGAGCGGCCCAGTCAGAAGGGCATCATCATCGGTCCCAAGGGCAAGCGGCTCAAGGAGGTCGGCGTGAAGTCCCGCAAGCACATCGAGGCTCTCCTCGGTACGCCGGTCTTCCTGGACCTGCACGTGAAGGTCGCCAAGGACTGGCAGCGCGACCCGAAGCAGCTCCGCAAGCTCGGCTTCTGAGACCGGGCTCCCGGAGACCGCGGCCGCTCACGCCACCCCGCGGATCCGCCGCACCAGCAGTGCCCCCGCCAGCCCGATGCCCGCCGCGACCAGGTACAGCACCCGGTAGCCGCCGAGGTACGCCACGATCGGCGCGGCCAGCGCGGGGGCGGCCACCTGCGGCAGCGAGTTGGCGATGTTGATGACGCCGAGGTCCCTGCCCCGGTGGGCGGCGGCCGGCAGCACGTCCGTCATCAGCGCGAAGTCCACCGACGTGAAGACGCCGAAGCCGACGCCCAGCAGCGCGGCGGCGACCAGCGCGCCGGTCCAGGCCTGCCACCCGGCGAGCAGCGCGGTGGCCGCCGCCATGATCACGCCCGCTCCCAGCACGAACGGCTTGCGGCGGCCCGTACGGTCCGACCAGATCCCGCCCACGACGACGGTGGCGAGCAGCATGACCCCGTTGACGGCGGTCAGGACCAGCACCCCGTCCTCGGGGCGGGGCCGGTGCAGAGCATCCCGCAGGTAGTAGAGCAGGTACAGCAGCGCGATCGCGTTGCCGAGGTTGACCAGGAAGCGGGTCAGCCACGCCCAGGCGAGGTCGGGGTGGCGGCGCGGGCTGATCCAGAACCCGGCGAGGAAGGACCGCCACGCGAACGGTGGCCGGTCGCCGGGCCCGATCCGCAGGTCCCGGTGGCGCAGTACGTACGGGAGTGTGGCCAGCACCGTGAAGGCGGCGCAGGCCCCGTAGCCCGCCGCGATGCCGCCCGCGGCGGTCGCCAGGCCCGTACCGGCGACGACGCCCAGGATCTGCGCCGCGCCCAGCCAGCCGCCCACCGTGCCGCGCTGGAGGTGCGGCACCCGGTCCGGCACGGCCGCGGTGACGGCCGCGAACGCGGCGTTGAGCGCGAGCTGCACCAGGCACCACCCGGCCGCCATGACGGCGACGCTCCGGGCGGCGGCCAGCAGGCACAGCGCCGCCGCGCCGCCGAGGACACCGGCCACGATCCACGGCGTACGGCGCCCGAAGCGGGAGGCCGTGCGGTCCGACAGCGCGCCGAAGAGCGGGTTGGCGACGAGGGAGACCGCGGCGCCCAGGCCGGTCACCCACGCGAGCACCGACTCCTTGGACGTGCCCGGCGGCGCCAGTTCGGCGGCCTGGAGGGCCAGCAGGACCTGGATCGGGCCGTACCAGCCGGCCCAGACCGCCCCGTTGGCCAGGGCCAGCGCGGCGGTCCAGCCGCGGCCCACCCGCTCGGCCGGCTCGGCGGGGGCCCCGGGCGTGCCCGCGGCCCCCGCGCCGGTCACCGCTGGGCCCGCAGCGCGTCCCGCAGCCAGTGGTACGAGTCCTTCGGGGTCCGGGCGAGCGTGTCGCGGTCGACGTGCACCAGGCCGAAGCGCCGGGCGTAGCCCTCGGCCCACTCGAAGTTGTCCAGCAGCGACCAGACGAAGTAGCCGCGTACGTCGACCCCGGCGGTGATCGCGTCGTGCAGGGCCCGCAGATGCCCGTCCAGGAAGGCGATCCGCTCGTGGTCCGCGACGCCGTCGTACGAGCAGCCGTTCTCGGTGATGACGACGGGCGGCAGGCGGTCGCCGTACCGGTCGCGGAACCCGGTCAGCAGCTCGGTCAGCGCCGCGGGCACCACCGGCCAGCCGAAGTCCGTGTGCGGGTACCCCTCGATCTCCCGTGGCGCGAACGGCAGCCCCGGCGGCAGTTCGATCCCCGCGAAGCCGGCCGGCCCGGGGCCTTCCGCGTCCGGCGCCCCGACCAGCGTCGGCTGGTAGTAGTTGATCCCGTACCAGTCCAGCGGCTCACCGATCACCTTCAGGTCCGCGTCCGCCGTACCGGACAGCAGCGCCGCCGTCAGGTCCGCCTCCGGGTAGCGCCCCAGCAGCACCGGCTCCGCGAACAAACGGTTCAGCAGCAGGTCGTACAGCCCGGCCGCCTCCTGGTCGGCAGCCGACTCCGACGCGGCCCACGTCGGCCCGTGCGAATTGGCGATCCCGACACTGTCCGCGCCGCGCGCCCGCAGCGCCTGCACGGCCAGCCCGTGTCCCAGCAGCAGATGGTGGGCCGCCGGCAGTGCCGCGAACCCCAGGTGCCTCCCGGGCGCGTGCTGCCCCAGCCCGTACCCCAGCAGCGTCAGCTCGGCCGGCTCGTTGAGCGTGATCCACCGGTCCACCCGGTCCCCGAGCCGCGCCGCCACGGCCTCCGCGTACGCCGCGAACCGCCGCGCGGTGTCCCGCTCCAGCCAGCCGCCGGCCGCCTCGACGGCCTCCGGCGTGTCCCAGTGGAAGAGCGTCGGCACCGGCCGGATCCCCGCCGCGCACAGCGCGTCGACCAGCCGGTCGTAGAAGTCCAGCCCCGCCGCGTTGACTCGCGGGCCACCGTCCGGCATCACCCGCGGCCAGGCAACCGAGAAGCGGTACGCGCCGACGCCCAGCGCCCTGATCAGCGCGACGTCCTCCCGGTACCGGTGGTAGTGCCCGGTCGCCACCCGCCCGTCCGACCCGTCCTTGACCCGCCCGGGCCGCTCCACGAAGGCGTCCCACACCGACCGCCCGCGCCCGTCCTCGGCCACCGCCCCCTCGATCTGGTACGCGGACGTCGACACCCCCCACTCGAACCCCGCGGGAAAGCGGGGCAGCGCACCCGACGAGGACTCACCCGGCACCCGCGCATCGTCCATGCGCCGGATCGTGCTGACCGCCGCGTACGGTGTCAAGAGGCGTACGGCGGACGGGAGTTGCCGACCGGGGGGCCGGTCAGCTCCCTTCCTTCAGCACTCGGCTGATCAGCTTGCGCTGTTCCTCGGTGAGGCGGGGGTCGGAGGCGTAGACCGTGTGGCCGTCGATGGTGATCTGATAGCTGAAACCGTCGGGGACGCCGACCGGGGGCGTGCCCCGGCCGGCGGCGGCTGCCCGCTCGGCCAGGGCGTGCCATTCCGCGGCATCGGGGCGGCCACAGGTGTCGACCTCGGCGTGGCGCTCGATGCCGGCGAAGCCGCCGGTGCGTCGTACTTGAATCCGCATGACGGGCTTCCTACCCAGTGGGGCTCGGGGAAACGGACGGAACGGGCCAGAAGGCGACGGCTCAGCCGGTGGGGACGCCCACCTGCGACCACGCCTTGAGGAGGGCCTGCAACTCCTCGCCGTCACCGTACTTGGTGCGGGCGGTGGCGACGGTCAGCCGCGCGAAGTCGTCGAACTGGGCGTCCTTGTCCAGCTCGCCGCCGGTCAGCGTGTCGTACCAGATCTGGCCCGCCCGCTCCCACGCGTTGCCGCCGAGGTCCGTGGCGAGCAGGTAGAAGGCGTGGTTGGGGATGCCGGAGTTGATGTGCACACCGCCGTTGTCGCGGGAGGTCTTGACGTAGTGCTCCATCGTCGCGGGCTGCGGGTCCTTGCCCAGTACGTCGTCGTCGTACGCGGTGCCCGGGGCCTTCATCGAGCGCAGCGCCTCGCCGGTGACGTTGGGGCCGAGCAGTCCGGCGCCGATCAGCCAGTCGGCCTGGGAGGCGTTCTGGCCGAGCGCGTACTGCTTGATCAGGGCGCCGAAGACGTCCGACATCGACTCGTTGAGCGCGCCGGACTGGCCGAAGTAGTCCAGGTTGGCGGTGTGCTGGGTGACGCCGTGGGTCAGCTCGTGGCCGATGACGTCGACCGGGATGGTGAAGTCGAGGAACAGGTCGTTGTCGCCGTCGCCGAACACCATGCGCCGGCCGTCCCAGAAGGCGTTGTCGTAGTTCTCGCCGTAGTGGACGGTGGCGTCCAGCGGCAGGCCCGCGTCGTCGATCGAGTGCCGGCCGTAGACCTTCAGATACAGCTCGAAGGTCGCGCCGAGGCCCGCGTGCGCGCGGTTGACGGAGGCGTCCTTCGAGGGCTTGTCGGCCTCGGAGTGCACCTTCTTGCCCGGCAGCACCTCCTGGCGCTTGGCGTCGTAGATCGTGCGGTTCGGCTTGTCCGACGGGGTGCCGGTGGGCGCGCCGAGGCCGCGGACGGTGGTGATGCGGCGGCGGGTGCGCTGGAGGGCGTCGTGCTCCAGGGTGCGCAGGGCGCGCTCGGAGCGGTCCGTGTCCTCCAGCCGGGACAGCGTGTCGAGGACGTGCGGCGGCACGATCGTGCAGAAGACCGGGTGGCCCTCAGTGGCTTCAGGGTTCATGCAGGGCAATGTGGCACTGGGTCATCAGCGTGTCACTCCCTGCCGCCATGATTCCTGAAAACGTGTGGTTGATCGCGATTAAGGGGTTACCTGCGCCCGGTCCCGCATACTGATACGGGGCCGCTGTCACCGCGCCACCTCGGCTAGGGTGCTGTGCATCATGCGTTACGGGCTGCTTCTCCTTAGCTGCCGCGGCGAGGGTCTGTTGTCGTAGGCCGACCCCCTCCCCGCGGAGTTCGGTGCTGCGATTTTCGCCCCGTCGGCCTCTTCCCCCCGCGGACACACGAGGAGCCCCGCGTCACCATGACGAATCCGTCGATTCCTGCTGAGAACTCCGTCGGCCGCCCCACGCCCATCACGAACGCGACGCGCACCCAGAAGCCGTCCGGCCTGCCGGTCCACCGGTACGGCGGCTACGAGGCCGTCGACATCCCGGACCGCACCTGGCCGGACAACCGCATCACCCGGGCCCCCCGCTGGCTCTCCACCGACCTGCGCGACGGCAACCAGGCGCTGATCGACCCCATGTCGCCGGCCCGCAAGCGCGAGATGTTCGACCTGCTGGTCGCGATGGGTTACAAGGAGATCGAGGTCGGTTTCCCCTCGTCGGGCCAGACCGACTTCGACTTCGTACGGTCGATCATCGAAGAGGGCGCGATCCCCGAGGACGTGACGATCTCCGTCCTGACGCAGGCCCGCGAGGAGCTGATCGAGCGGACCGTGGAGTCGCTGCGCGGCGCCCACAAGGCCACCGTTCACCTGTACAACGCCACCGCGCCGGTCTTCCGCCGGGTGGTCTTCCGTGGCTCACGCGAGCAGGTCAAGCAGATCGCGGTGGACGGCACGCGGCTGGTCGTGGAGTACGCGGAGAAGATCCTGGGGCCGGAGACGGCCTTCGGCTACCAGTACAGCCCGGAGATCTTCACCGACACCGAGCTGGACTTCGCGCTGGAGGTCTGCGAGGGCGTCATGGACGTCTGGCAGCCCGAGGCGGGCCGCGAGATCATCCTGAACCTGCCGGCCACCGTCGAGCGCTCCACCCCCTCCACGCACGCCGACCGCTTCGAGTGGATGTCGCGCAACCTGTCCCGGCGCGAGCACATCTGCCTGTCCGTGCACCCGCACAACGACCGCGGTACCGCGGTGGCCGCCGCCGAGCTGGCGATCATGGCGGGCGCGGACCGCATCGAGGGCTGCCTGTTCGGGCAGGGCGAGCGCACCGGCAACGTGGACCTGGTCACCCTGGGCATGAACCTGTTCAGCCAGGGCGTGGACCCGCAGATCGACTTCTCGCAGATCGACGAGATCCGCCGCACCGCCGAGTACTGCAATCAGATGGAGATCCACCCGCGCCACCCGTACGCGGGCGACCTGGTCTACACCGCCTTCTCCGGCTCCCACCAGGACGCCATCAAGAAGGGCTTCGAGGCCATGGAGGCCCAGGCCGCGGAGCAGGGCAGGAGCGTGGACGACCTGGAGTGGGCGGTCCCGTACCTGCCCATCGACCCCAAGGACGTCGGCCGCTCGTACGAGGCCGTGATCCGCGTCAACTCGCAGTCCGGCAAGGGCGGCATCGCGTACGTCCTGAAGAACGACCACAAGCTGGACCTGCCGCGCCGGATGCAGATCGAGTTCTCGAAGACCATCCAGGAGAAGACCGACGCCGAGGGCGGGGAGGTCACGCCGGACGCGATCTGGTCGGTCTTCCAGGACGAGTACCTGCCGACCCCCGAGAACCCCTGGGGCCGGATCGCGCTGCGCAGCGCGCAGACCTCCACGACGACCGAGGGCACCGACGCGCTGACCGTCGAGGCGGTCGTGGACGGCGCCGACACGGTCCTGACCGGCACCGGCAACGGTCCGCTGGCCGCGTTCTTCGACGCGCTGCACGCGATCGACGTGGACGTCCGGCTGCTGGACTACGTCGAGCACACGATGAGCGAAGGCGTCGGCGCCCAGGCCGCCGCGTACATCGAGTGCGCGATCGGCGACAAGGTGCTGTGGGGCGTCGGCATCGACGCGAACATCGTGCGGGCCTCGATCAAGGCGGCCGTCTCCGCGGTCAACCGCGCGAGCCGCTGATCACCGGGCCGTCGTGCGGCCCGCGCCCCCGGCCCCCGGGCCGGACCGGTGTCCGGGCCGCCGACCGGCTGTGACCTGCGACGTATCGAGCGCCCCCCGGTTCTTTCCGCGAGCGCCGGGGGGCGCTCGGGCGGTCAACCGGTTTAAACGGCCGTCTTGTCCGGTCCGCGCTACTGACGTCGCATCACGGATGTGGCTAACATCACGTCAACGCGGCAAGGATGCCGGAGCGTTACGGAGGGTCGACGTGATGCACAAGCTGGCTGTGATGGGTGTGCGGATGTCCTGGCGCACCGTCGCCGACGGCGATTTCTTCTGCCCCGAGTGCGGCGGGGACCGCAACTACCTCCGGCGGACCGGCCGCCGCCGGCTCACCGTCCTCGGTGTGCCGCTGCTGCCGCGCGGCACCGCGGGCCCGGTCGTCGAGTGTTCCGCCTGTCGCGGCCACTTCGCGCTGGACGCGCTGGACCACCCCACCACCGCACGGTTCTCGGCGATGCTCCGGGACGCCGTGCACACCGTCACGCTGGCGGTGCTGGCCGCCGGCGGCACGGCCTCGCCCGGGGTGCGCAGCACCGCGGTCGGGACGGTGCGCGCGGCGGGTTTCGCGGACTGCACGGAGGACCAGCTCCTGACCCTGCTCGCCGCGCTCGCCGCCGACACCGGCCGGCTGCCCGGCGCGCACGACGGCGCCCTGTCGCGTGCCGCCTCCGGGAGCGTCGGCCGTCCCGGCGGCGGCCTCGACCCGTGCGGTACGGCGCTGGCCATAGAGCTGCACGAGGCGCTGGAGCCGCTGGCCCCGCACCTCGCCCCGGCGGGCCGGGAGTCGCTGCTCCTCCAGGGCGCCCGGATCGCCCTCGCCGACGGCCCGTACCTGCCGTCCGAGCGCGAGGTGCTGACCACCGTGGGCGCGGCCCTGCTGCTGTGTCCGGACGACACCGCCCGGCTGCTGGCGGCGGCCCGCACGCCTTCCTGAGGGCGGTACGGGCCGCCGGTCCGCCTGCCGCCCGGGCGGGCCCGTACGACGGTTCCGCGGCGTGCGCGAGAATGGACGGCATGAGTCTGTTCCGCGATGACGGCTTGGTGCTGCGTACCCAGAAGCTGGGCGAGGCGGACCGGATCATCACCTTCCTCACCCGCGGGCACGGCCGGGTGCGCGCCGTGGCCCGGGGTGTACGCCGTACGAAGTCCAAGTTCGGCGCGCGGCTGGAGCCGTTCTCCCATGTCGACGTGCAGTTCCATGCCCGCGGCAGCGAGCTGGTCGGGCGCGGCCTGCCGATGTGCACGCAGAGTGAGACCATCGCCGCCTACGGTGGCGGCATCGTCACGGACTACGCCCGCTACACCGCCGGTACGGCCATGCTGGAGACCGCCGAGCGGTTCACCGACCACGAGGGCGAGCCGGCCGTGCAGCAGTATCTGCTGCTGGTCGGCGGGCTGCGTACGCTCGCGCGCGGCGAGCACGAGCCGCATCTGGTGCTGGACGCCTTCCTGCTGCGCTCGCTCGCGGTCAACGGCTACGCTCCCAGCTTCGACCACTGCGCCAAGTGCGGTCTGCCCGGCCCGAACCGGTTCTTCTCGGTGGGCTCGGGCGGTGTGGTGTGCGGTGACTGCCGGGTGCCCGGAAGCGTCGTACCCTCCTCTGAAGCCATCGGACTGCTGGCGGCGCTGCTGTCCGGCGACTGGGCGACGGCGGACGCGTGCGAACCCCGGCACGTCAGGGAGGGCAGCGGGCTGGTCGCGGCCTATCTGCACTGGCACCTGGAGCGCGGGCTGCGCTCGCTGCGGTACGTCGAGAAGTAGATAGGCTCAGCAGTTCGGGGGCGGGCCCGGCCCGTGCGACGGGCGGCCCGGACACGACCGCACCACGCACTACGCATAGGAGATGTGGACCGGATGGCACGACGCGGATTCCTGGGGCGCGGCCGACGCGACTACGAGACGCCCGAGCCGCACCCGTCCGGCGCGCGTCCGCCGAAGATCCCCGGCGAGCTCGTCCCGAACCACGTGGCGATCGTCATGGACGGCAACGGCCGCTGGGCCAAGGAGCGCGGCCTGCCCCGTACCGAAGGGCACAAGGTCGGCGAGGGCGTCGTCCTCGACGTGCTCAAGGGCTGCATCGAGATGGGCGTCAAGAACCTGTCGCTGTACGCCTTTTCCACCGAGAACTGGAAGCGCTCGCCCGAGGAGGTGCGCTTCCTGATGAACTTCAACCGCGACGTCATCCGCCGCCGCCGGGACGAGATGGACGCGCTGGGCATCCGGATCCGCTGGGTCGGCCGGATGCCGAAGCTGTGGAAGTCCGTGGTGCAGGAACTCCAGGTCGCCCAGGAGCAGACCAAGGACAACGACGCCATGACGCTGTACTTCTGCGTCAACTACGGCGGCCGGGCGGAGATCGCGGACGCGGCGGCGGCCATCGCGGCGGACGTACGGGCCGGGAAGCTGGACCCGGCGAAGGTCACCGAGAAGACCGTGGCCAAGTACATGTACTACCCGGACATGCCGGACGTGGACCTGTTCGTGCGGCCGTCGGGCGAGCAGCGCACGTCCAACTACCTGATCTGGCAGAGCGCCTACGCCGAGATGGTGTTCCAGGACATTCTCTGGCCGGATTTCGACCGGCGGAACCTGTGGGACGCCTGCCTCGAATACGCCAAGCGGGACCGCCGCTTCGGCGCCGCCCCCGAGGCGGAGCCCGCGAAGCCGTAGCGGCGCGGCAGCCGTGCCGGACGCGGCCGGACCCCGGGCAGGGGTCCGGCCGCGTTCTCGTGCCGCCGGCGATGGCGCTCCGCGTCAGGCGGAGCCGGCGGCCGCCTTGGCCGCGCACTCACCGCACGTACCGAAGATCTCGATGGTGTGCCCGACGTCCTGGAAGCCGTGCTCGGCGGCGATCTGGTCCGCCCACTTCTCCACGGCCGGGCCCTCCACCTCGACGGCCTTGCCGCAGTTGCGGCACACCAGGTGATGGTGGTGGTCGTCGGTGCTGCACCGCCGGTAGACGGCCTCGCCGTCGTTGGTCCGCAGCACGTCGACCTCGCCCGCGTCGGCGAGGGACTGCAACGTCCGGTAGACCGTGGTCAGCCCGACCGAGTCCCCCCGGTGCTTGAGCATGTCGTGCAGTTCCTGCGCGCTGCGGAACTCGTCCACCTCGTCCAGTGCCGCTGCCACGGCGGCCCGCTGCCGCGTCGACCGGCCGCGCACCGGAGATCCAGCGCTCGCCACCGTTGCCTCCCTAGGTCTCGGGACGTCCCCCTGCACATCAGTCCGGCCATTGTGCCAGGTGATGACCGGGGCCCGGGTGCAACGCTTACGCCCGCGGCTACCCCTGGGCCTCCTGCACACGGACGTCGTCGTCGGGGGAGCGGCTGCCGGGTACGTCCAGAGTGCACTGCTCGGCGGCCCTGGCGGCGGCCCGCGCGCGCTTTCTGGCCAGTGGGGCGGCCAGCGCCGCCATCAGCGCGAAGACCGCGATGGCCAGCAGCACGATGCTCGCGCCGGGCGGTACGTCCACGTAGAAGGAGAAGACCGTACCGGAGAGGGTGACGACGACTCCGATGGCGACGGCCAGTGCCAGGGTCATCGCGAAGCCACGGGTGGCCTGCTGCGCGGCGGCCACCGGCACCACCAGCAGCGCGCTGACCAGCAGCAGTCCGACGGCGCGCATCGCCACCGTGACGGTGAGCGCGGCGGTGACCGCGAGCAGCAGGTTCAGCCACCGCACGGGCAGGCCCAGCACCCGGGCGAACTCCTCGTCTTGGCAGACGGCGAAGAGCTGCCGGCGCAGCCCCAGGGTGACGGCCATCACGAAGGCGGCCAGCAGGCAGGTGACCGTGACGTCCTCGGCGGAGACGCTGGTGATCGAGCCGAAGAGGTAACTGGTGAGGTTGGCGGTGGAGCCGCCGGGTGCCAGGTTGACGATCAGCACACCGCCGGCCATACCGCCGTAGAAGAGCATCGCCAGCGCGATGTCCCCGCGGGTACGGCCCTTGGAGCGCACCAGCTCCATGGCGATCGCGCCGAGCGCGGCGACCAGCACGGCCATCCACACGGGCGAGGTGCGCAGCAGGAAGCCCAGGGCGACACCGGTCAGCGCGACATGGCCGATGCCGTCGCCCATGATCGCCTGGCGGCGCTGTACGAGGTAGATGCCGACGGCCGGCGCGGTGACGCCGACCAGGAGGGCGGCGAGCAGCGCGCGCTGCATGAAGGCGTAGTTCAGAAGGTCCATGTCAGGTCAGTCCGTCTCAGGTCAGCAGCCCGGTCCGGACCGGCTCGGCGGCCGGGTCCGCGTGCGGGTGGACGTGGTCGTGGCCGGGCAGGGCGTGCTGGCCCACGGCCTCCGGGGGAGGCCCGTCGTGCACCACACAGCCGTCGCGCAGCACCACGGCGCGGTCGATCAACGGCTCCAGCGGGCCCAGCTCGTGCAGCACGAGCAGCACGGTGGCGCCCGCCGCGACCTGGCCCCGCAGCGTCTCGGCCAGCACTTCCTGGCTGGCCAGGTCGACCCCGGCCATCGGCTCGTCCATGATCAGCAGTTCGGGCGCGCCGGCCAGCGCGCGGGCGATCAGCACCCGCTGGTGCTGACCGCCGGAGAGCGCCTCGACACAGTCCTTGGCCCGGTCCGCCATGCCCACCAGGTCCAGCGCCCGGTGGACGGCGTCCCGGTCGGCCCGGCCGGGCCACTTCAGCTTCGTACGGGCCAGCCGGCCGGACGCGACGATCTCGCGGACGGTGGCGGGCACGCCGCCCGCCGCGGTCGTGCGCTGCGGGACGTACCCGATGCGCGCCCAGTCCCTGAAGCGGCGCTGCGGGGTGCCGAACAGTTCCAGTTCGCCGCTGGTCAGCGGCACCTGGCCGACCACCGCGCGGACGGCGGTGGACTTGCCGGAGCCGTTGGCGCCGAGCAGGGCCACCACCTCGCCGCGCCGTACGGTCAGGTCGACGCCGCGCAGGACGGGGCGTGCGCCGAGCGCCGCACCCGCCCCGCGCAGCGATATGACCGTGTCCTGGTCCTTCATGGCCGTTTCCTCCCGTCGTGCCGTACGTGCTGGTCCCGCCGGGTCGCCGGCCGCGTCGCCCGCCCGGTCACCTGGCGCCGAGCGCCTTCTGCAGAGCCGCGAGGTTGGACTCCATGACCTGGACGTAGTTTCTGCCCCGGGACTTCTCGGTGATCCCCTCGATGGGGTCGAGCACGTCGGTCTTCACGCCGAGGTCCTTGGCCAGGGTCCGGGCCATCGCCGGGCTGGTCAGCGTCTCGAAGAAGACCGTGTTGACGTGGTGGTCCTTGGCCAGCTTCTGCAGTTCCTTCATCCGGCTGCCGCTGACGTCGCCCGACTCGGGGTCGATGCCGTTGATGGCTTCCTCGGTCAGGCCGTAGCGCTCGGCGAGGTAGCCGAAGGCGGCGTGGGTGGTGATGAAGGTGTCCGACTTCTTGTTCTTCAGCCCGTCCCGGAACTTTTTGTCCAGGTCGGTCAGCTTCTTGACCAGGTCGTCGGTGTTCCGGGCGTAGTCGGCCTGGTGTGCCGGGTCGGCGTCCGCGAGGGTCTTGCCCACACCCTTGGCGACCTGGGCGAGCTTCACCGGGTCGAGCCAGAGGTGCGGGTCGTTGTCGTCGGACTCGTGGCCGTGGTCGTGGCCCTCGTGCCCGTGCTCGCCGGCGTCGTGGCCGGTGCCGTTGTCGCCGGTGGTGTGGTCGTGGCCGTCGACCTCCGCGCCGTGCTTCTTCAGCTCGGTCAGGGACGCCGCGTCGACGGTGTGCTCGACACCGGACTGCTGGACGGCCTTGTCGACGGCGGGCTGGACGCCCTTGAGGTAGACGATCGCGTCCGATTCGCCGAGGTCGGCGATCTGGCGGGGGCTGAGTTCCAGGTCGTGCGGCTCGGTGCCGGGCTTGGTCAGGTCGGTGACCTGGACGTGGTCCTTGCCGATCTCCTTGGCGAGGAACTCCATCGGGTAAAACGACGCCGTCACGTTCAGCTTGCCGTCACTCCTGCCTCCGGCGGAGTCGGAGCAGGCGGACAGTGCCAGCATGCCGAGCACGGAGGCGCCGACCAGGACGGCGGTGGGTATGTGACGTCGTACGTTCATGACACTCATTTTCAACAAAAGTGGAAACGATTGTCAACAACGGGTCCCGAGGAGGGCGAGCGGGGAACCGATTTGATCCGGGGGGCAGGGCCGCCGGTAACCTGAGTCATTCGCCCGCGCGCCTCCCGGCCACCACCCCCCAGGAGGCACCAGGGCGCCGCTCCTATCAATCGTTCGTCGTCGCAATGAAGAGAGCACCGTGGCCGCCGACAAGATCGACACAATCGTCAGCCTCAGCAAGCGCCGTGGCTTTGTCTACCCGTGCAGTGAGATCTACGGCGGCCAGCGCGCCGCCTGGGACTACGGTCCGCTCGGCGTCGAGCTCAAGGAGAACATCAAGCGCCAGTGGTGGCGTTCCATGGTCACCTCGCGCGACGACGTGGTCGGTATCGACTCGTCGGTGATCCTGGCCCCCGAGGTCTGGGTGGCCTCCGGCCACGTCGCGACCTTCACCGACCCGCTGACCGAGTGCACCGCCTGCCACAAGCGGTTCCGCGCCGACCACCTGGAAGAGGCGTACGAGGCCAAGCACAACCGGCTGCCCGAGAACGGCCTGACCGACGTCAACTGCCCGAACTGCGGCAACAAGGGTCAGTTCACCGAGCCCAAGCAGTTCTCCGGCCTGCTCTCCACCCACCTCGGCCCGACCCAGGACAGCGGCTCCGTCGCGTACCTGCGCCCCGAGACCGCGCAGGGCATCTTCACCAACTTCGCCCAGGTCCAGCAGACCTCCCGCAAGAAGCCGCCGTTCGGCATCGCGCAGATGGGCAAGTCCTTCCGCAACGAGATCACGCCCGGCAACTTCATCTTCCGCACCCGCGAGTTCGAGCAGATGGAGATGGAGTTCTTCGTCAAGCCGGGCGAGGACGAGCAGTGGCAGGAGTACTGGATGGAGCAGCGGTACAACTGGTACCGCGACCTCGGCCTGCGCGAGGAGAACATCCGCTGGTACGAGCACCCCGCCGAGAAGCTCTCGCACTACTCCAAGCGCACCGCCGACATCGAGTACCGCTTCCAGTTCGGCGGCTCGGAGTGGGGCGAGCTGGAGGGCGTCGCCAACCGCACCGACTACGACCTGTCCTCGCACGCCAAGGCGTCCGGCCAGGACCTGTCGTACTTCGACCAGGAGGCCGGCGAGCGCTACACCCCGTTCGTCATCGAGCCCGCGGCCGGTGTCGGCCGCGCCATGCTCGCCTTCATGCTCGACGCGTACACCGAGGACGAGGCACCGAACGCCAAGGGCAAGATGGAGAAGCGCACGGTGCTGCGCCTGGACCCGCGCCTGTCGCCGGTCAAGGTCGCCGTCCTGCCGCTGTCCCGCAACCCGCAGCTCTCGCCGAAGGCCAAGGGCCTGGCCGCGGACCTGCGCAAGAACTGGAACATCGACTTCGACGACGCGGGCGCCATCGGCCGCCGCTACCGCCGTCAGGACGAGATCGGCACGCCGTTCTGCGTCACCGTCGACTTCGACACCCTCGACGACGACGCGGTCACCGTGCGCGAGCGCGACACGATGAAGCAGGAGCGGGTGTCGCTGGACCAGATCCAGTCGTACCTGGGCGGGCGTCTGCTCGGCTGCTGACCCGTCGCGGGACGCCGCCGCACCGACAAGACGGCATCGAGCGCCGGCCGGGCCGGAATCCTCCGGCCCGGCCGGCGCTCGTCGTCCGTGGGACCGCCGCCGGACGTCACCGGCCCGCCCGCGCGGCGAGCGCCGCACACAGGACCGCCAGCGGCAGCTCCGCGCCGACCGCCATGGCCAGGGCGCCCGCCAGCTCGCCGCCCGGCCCGGCCGTCGCCACGTCGGCGCACGCGTCGGCGAGGAGCAGCACCGCGGCCGCCGTGGCGGCCGCCCGGTGGCCGCGGTGGCCGCTCATCAGCCGGGTACCGGCGGCCAGCAGGCACGCCGCCTCGACCGCGTCCAGCGCCACCCAGGCCGCCGCCTGCGCGGGCGGCAGCGTCCCCGCGAGGTAGCCCATCCACGGCAGCAGGGCCAGCCCGGCGCCGGTCAGGATGCGGCCCGCCCAGGTGCGGCGACTCGCCGCCGGGGCGAACCGGCGTGCGGTGCAAGGGGAGCTGAGGGCGATGAGCGCCATGGTCGGTCCTCTTCCGGGCGGTGGTGAACCCGGCCTTCGGGCTCGTGTTCCACTCTCCCGGCGCGGGCGGCCACCGTCAGTAACGCCCGTTTCCGACCTGGGGTGGCACTGGTTGCACCCCCGAAGGGGAAACCGGCTTCATGGTGGCCCGGAAGGGCGCCGCATACCGTTGGATCATGAACATTCCACCGCGGCTGCGCCGTTCTCTGGTACGGCTGCGCCGCGATCTCCTCTTCATGGGCGCCGGGCTGCCGCTGCACGCCATACCGCCGGTGCTGTTCTTCTGGGTGCTCATGCAACTGAAGGACATCATGGGGCCCGGGTCCGACCTGGGGACGCTGTTGCTGCCGTTCCCGGTGGGACTGCTCCTGCTCGCCGCCTACGGCCTCACCGAGGCCCAGCGGTGGCGGTTCCGGTCGCTGTGCGGGATGGACCTGCCAAGGTTGCGCTTCCGTGCGGGAAAGCGGCAGTGGGCCTACAACTGCCTGGTCGGCCCGCTCCTCGGCCTCCTCGAACTCTGTGTGCTCGGGGCGCTGGCGGCCGCCCTGGCCGCGGCGACCAGCCCGGTGTGGATCTGGACGCTCGGGTGGCAGTGGCGGGTGGACCACCGGGGGTACGCCACCCCGCTCGGGTACGCCACGGTCGGGGGCCTGCTCGTGCTGGCCGCCGTACCCGCCCTGGCCGGCGGACTCGTACGGCTGGAGAACGTCGTCGGCCGGGCGGTGCTGGACGTCAGCCGCTCCGAGGAGCTGGAGCGGCGGGTCGAGGACCTGACCGTCAGCCGGGCCGGCGCGGTCGACGCCGCCGACGCCGAGCGCCGCCGTATCGAACGGGACCTGCACGACGGGGCGCAGCAGCGGCTGGTCGCCCTCGCGCTCAACCTGGGGCTGGCCAAGGCCACGCTCAAGGACCTGCCGCCCGAGGCGCGGCAGGCCATCGACGAGGCCCACCGCGAGGCCAAGGAGGCCATCGAGGAGCTGAACAGCCTGGTACGCGGCCTGCACCCGGCCGTACTGGACGAACTCGGCCTGGACGCCGCCCTGTCGGGCCTGGCGGCACGGGCTCCGCTGCCGGTGCGGCTGTGGACGGACCTGCCCGGCCGGGCCGCGCCCGCCGTCGAGGCGGTCGCCTACTTCGTCGTCTCCGAGGCCCTCAACAACGTGGCCAAGCACGCGGCCGCGACCCGGGCCGACGTGACCGTGACCCGCCTCGGGGAGATACTGCGGGTGGTCGTCGCCGACGACGGGGTGGGCGGTGCCGATCCGGCCCGGGGGAGTGGCCTGAGGGGGCTCGCCCAGCGTGTGCGCTCCGTGGACGGGGCGTTCCGGATGAGCAGCCCCGCCGGGGGCCCGACCACCATGACCGTGGAGTTGCCGTGCCTGACCTGACACCCGCCGTACGCCGTGCCGTGATCGCCGAGGACTCCGTCCTGCTGCGGGTGGGGCTGGTGAAGGTGCTGGAGGCGGCCGGTTTCGAGGTGGCCGCCGAGGTCGGTGACGGCGCGGCCCTGGTGGCGGCGGTGGACGCGCACCGGCCGGACATCGCGGTGGTGGACGTACGGATGCCGCCCGGCTTCACGGACGAGGGGGTGCGCGCGGCGCTGGAGATCCGGGAGCGGTGGCCGGACACCGCCGTACTGATGCTGTCGCAGTACGTGGAGGAACGGTACGCCGCCAACCTCCTCGCCTCGAACACCAGCGGCATCGGCTATCTGCTCAAGCAGCGGGTCGCCGACGTCGAGGAGTTCATCGAGGCCCTGCGCCGGGTCGCCGACGGCGGAACGGCGCTGGACCCGCAGGTGGTCGCCCAGTTGCTGGTACGGCGGCGGAGCGATCCGCTGGAGCGGCTGACCGAACGCGAACGGGAGGTCCTGGCCCTGATGGCCGAGGGCCGCTCCAACGCGGGCATCGCGGCGGCGCTCGTGGTGAGCGAGTCGGCCGTGGCCAAGCACATCAACAACATCCTCGCCAAGCTGGATCTGCCGAGGGCGGACGCGGACCATCGGCGGGTGCTGGCGGTGCTGCGGTTCTTGGGGGTGTGAGGGGGCCAGGGCCGGACGAAGTCGGTGGTGTCCAGGTGGCAGTCGAAGGGCTTGGGGATGCGGAGCTTGTCACCGAACGGCACAGTGCGGCGCTTGGTGTAGCCATCTCCGGAGGGTTCCCAGCACACGATCGCGTGTTGCTCCCGCATGTCCAGGAGCAGGTACACCGGCACACCGGCGTGCCCGTACACAGGAAGTTTGTCCTCCCAGTCCGCGCCACGTGTCGATGTGGAGGTCAGCTCGCCGACGCGTGAGAGCGCTTCGCCGTCGAGGAAGGTGGCGTCGGTGTCGAACGCGCTCGCAGCGGCGACGTGAAGATCTCTGATGATTTCCACCCGGTAGTCATCGGGCACGTCCATGCTCAGGACGGTGCGGCGCGGCCCCTGGAATTCGGCTGAGCCGTGGGGAACGTCCATGGTCTTCGGTCGTTCGGGCATCACTGTCATGATGCGCCCTCCCCCGCGAAGTGAGCCGTTCACCACACAGAGTAACGGGCGCCGCTGACAGTCGCCGGGTGTTCGTCAAGCACGCAACCCCCGCAACACCAACTCCACCACCGCCCCCAGCGCCTCCTCGATCCCGGGCTTCGCCCACTCCGCCGCGTAGCACGGGTCGTGGAAGCGGCCCGTCGCGTCGAAGACGGCGCGGGCCAGCGTCGCCGAGTCGCCCGGTGCGAAGGCGCCCTGTTCGATGCCGTCGAGGATGATCGCCGCCAACTGCCCCGTCAGATCGGCGACATGACGTTCCACGACGCCGCCGCTCTCGCCGACCAGCGTCATGTAGGTCGCGAACAGTTCGGGGTCGTCGCCCGCCTTGTGCCGCTTCGCGGTGAACAGCGTGCGCAGCCAGCGCTCCAGCCGCTCCGGCGCCGGGCCGTCCTCGGCGACGACGGTCCGCAGTTGCTCGCTCGTACGGTCCAGCCAGCGCTGTGTGACCGCCTCGCGCAGCGCCGTCTTCGTGCGGAAGTGGCGGTAGACACTGCCGTGGCTGACACCCAGCGCGCGGGCCACGTCGACGACGGTGGCCTTGGCCGGGCCGTAGCGGCGCAGCACCTCCTCGGTCACTTCGAGGATGCGTTCGGGGGTCAGGGTCTCGGCGGGAGGCATGGCGGGCGTACGGGCCTTTCGGTCGGGGACGCCGTGCGGGGCGTCCTGGTACGGACGCGGGGGCGTCCTTCCCCGGACCGTACCCGCATGTTCCCCGACCGTGCCCGTACGCCCCCCGGCCCGTGCCCGGGGAGGTCAGCGCTCGCTGTCCAGAAGGGCCATCTGATCCGTCGGGTAGCGGTCACCGGCCGCGGCGTCCGCCGGGACGGCGCGCTCGATCGCCGCGAGGTCGCCGGCGTCCAGCGTGACGTCCAGCGCGCCCACGGCCTCCGCCAGCCGGTCCCGGCGGCGGGCGCCGACCAGCGGCACGATGTCCGCGCCCTGGGCGAGCACCCAGGCGATGGCGGTCTGCGCGGGCGTGCCGCCCTTCCGCTCGGCGACCGCGCGCAGCGCGTCGGCCAGGTCGAGGTTGCGGTGCAGGTTCGCGCCCTGGAAGCGCGGGCTGGCCGCGCGGAAGTCGCCCGCGGCCAATTGGCGGTCGCGCTCGAAGTGGCCGCTGAGCAGGCCGCGGGCGAGGACGCCGTACGCGGTGATGCCGATGCCCAGCTCCCGCGCGGTGGGCAGGATCCGCTCCTCGATGCCGCGGGAGATGAGTGAGTACTCGATCTGGAGGTCGGCGATCGGGGCGACGGCGGCGGCCCGGCGCAGGGTGTCCGCGCCGGCCTCGGACAGCCCGATGTGTCGTACGTGACCGGCCTCGACCAGTTCGGCGATGGCGCCGACCGTCTCCTCGATCGGTACGTCGGGGTCGACGCGGGCGAGCCGGTAGATGTCGATGTGGTCGGTGCCCAGGCGCTGGAGCGAGTACGCGGCGAAGCTCTTCACTGCCGACGGCCTGCCGTCGAACCCGATGAAACCGCCTTCGACGGCGCGCTGGGCGCCGAACTTGACGCTGGTCAGCGCCTGTTCGCGACGGGCCGCTGGGGCGGTGCGCAGCGCCTCGTTGATCAGCAGTTCGTTGTGGCCCATGCCGTAGAAGTCGCCGGTGTCCAGCAGGGTGATGCCGGCTTCGAGGGCGGCGTGGATGGTGGCGAGGCATTCGGCGCGGTCGCCGGGGTCGCCGTACAGGGCGGACATGCCCATGCAGCCGAGGCCGAGGGCCGAGGACTGCGGGCCTGTGGTGCCGAGGGTGCGGGTCTGCACGGAGGGCTCCTCAGAGGGGAGGGGGTGATGGGTGGGCCGTCGGGCGCCATGGCAGGCGCGGTATGGCGTGGCGGCACAGCAACCATGGCATGTGCGATGACAGATTTCAATATCTGTCATTACGCCGCAGGGGGGTCGCGGTGATCGGCACACTGATCAGGAAGGACGAGCGTCAGCCGGTCCCGGACCGGGCAGCCGGTCCCGCCGGGGCAGGAGACGGTACGGCCGGTGGGCCACGTCAAGGTCCTCCGGCGGCAGGACGCTGGTGCGCTGCGGCGGTCCGCCACCGGCTCGTGGGCGGCACCCGTACCACGGGGCCACGACGCTCACCTGCACACCGGCCCCTGGCCGCAGGCCCGACGACGCGTACGCCCGACGACGAGGCGCCGCGTGAGCGGCTGGAGCGGTTTCAGGCCCCGATCGGTGCCGAAGGCTGACCGCCGGGGCCGGGCGGCGGGGTCTGTCCGTCTCGCGCGGCCGCCTCCAGCCGTTCCGCGGTGCGGCGGGCGGTGTCGCGTCCCCAGCGGCCGGTGGTCAGCGCGCCCAGCAGCAGGACGGCCGCGCCGCATCCGGCGATGATCCACCAGGCGGGGCGGCTCGCCTCGACGAACCGGCTGCCGGTGGCGGCGGTACGGATGCCGCCGGCCAGGACGGCGCCGATCACCGCGACCCCCAGCGATCCGCCCACCTGGCGGCTGGTGGAGGCGATGGCCGCGGCCACGCCCGCCTGCGTACGGGGCATCCCGGAGACCGCGGTGTTGGTGATGGGCGCGTTGACCAGCCCGAAGCCGATGCCGAAGAGCACGTACCCGGTGAAGAGCAGCGGTGTGCTCGCCTCCGCCTCGAAGCCCGCGAACAGCACCCCGCTCGCCGCCATCGCCAGTCCGGCCAGCAGCAGCGGCAGCCGCGGGCCCACCGAGGCGACCAGCCGCCCGGACAGCGGCGCGAAGACCAGGGTCATGCCCGCCATCGGCAGCATGTAGAGCCCCGCGTCCAGGGCGGACAGGCCCCGCACGTCCTGGAGGTAGAGGGTGTTGACGAAGAGGAAGCCGCTGAGCGCGGCGAACGCGCAGACCGCCACGACGGTGGCGCCGCTGAACGGCGCGCTGCGGAAGAACCGCAGGTCGATCAGTGGTTCGGTGCGCCGCCGCTCGTACCGCAGCAGGCCGGCGAGCGCGGCGACGGCCGCCGCGGCGCAGCCGAGGATCAGCGGCGAGGTCCAGCCGGCCGCCGGCGCCTCGATGATCGCGTACGTCAGTGTGCCGAGCAGCACGATCACCAGGAGCTGACCGACGGGGTCGACGCGGCGTGGCCGGGGCGCGCGCGACTCCGGTACGTACCGCATGGTCAGGAACAGCGCGAGCGCCCCGATGGGGACGTTGATCCAGAAGATCGCCCGCCAGTCGACGGTCTGCACCAGCAGTCCGCCGACGACCGGCCCGGCCGCCATGCTGATGCCGACCACGCCGCCCCACACGCCGATCGCGCGGGCCCGCTCCTTCGGCTCGGTGAAGGTGTTGGTGATGATCGACATGGCGACGGGGTTGAGCATCGAGCCGCCGACGGCCTGCACCATGCGGAAGACCACCAGGCACTCCAGGTTCGGCGCCAGGCTGCACAGCAGCGAGCCGAGCGAGAAGACCACCAGGCCCGCCTGGAAGACCCGGCGGCGGCCGAGCCGGTCGGCGGTGGAGCCGGCCAGCATCAGCAGCGAGGCGAGGACCAGGGTGTAGGCGTCGATCGTCCACTGCATTCCGGAGACCGAGGTGTCCAGGTCCTTCTGCATGGACGGCAGGGCGACGTTCAGGACGGTGTTGTCGAGGCTGACGATCAGCAGGCTCATGCAGCAGATCGCCAGCACGAGCAGACGTCGCCGGTGGCTCGGCTCGGGCATAGGTGAACGTTACAACGAACGGGGACCGACGGCTCCGGCGAAGCCGCCGCCCGGGTGCGCGACGAACGGGGACCGACGGCTCCGGCGAGGCCGCCGCCGGAGTGCGCGACAATGGGAGGTCGCTCAGTCCGCCCGTCGACCGCCGAAGGAAACCCGCTCCCCATGACTCGACTGCAGATCGGCCCGCACGCGGTGCAGCCGCCCGTGGTCCTCGCCCCGATGGCCGGGATCACCAACGCCCCCTTCCGGACGCTGTGCCGGGAGTTCTCGGGCGGCAAGGGCCTGTTCGTCAGCGAGATGATCACGACGCGGGCGCTGGTCGAGCGCAACGAGAAGACCATGCAGCTCGTCCACTTCGACGAGACGGAGAAGCCGCGCTCCATCCAGCTCTACGGTGTCGACCCGGACACCGTCGGCAAGGCCGTCCGCATGATCGCCGAAGAGGATCTGGCCGACCACATCGACCTGAACTTCGGCTGCCCGGTGCCGAAGGTGACCCGCAAGGGCGGCGGCTCGGCCCTCCCGTACAAGCGCCACCTGCTGCGCTCCATCCTGCGCGAGGCGGTCACCAACGCCGGTGAGCTGCCGGTCACGATGAAGATGCGCAAGGGCATCGACGACGATCACATCACCTACCTCGACGCGGGCCGGATCGCGGTCGAGGAGGGCGTCACGGCCATCGCGCTGCACGGCCGGACCGCGGCCCAGCACTACGGCGGCACCGCCGACTGGGAGGCCATCGCCCGGCTGAAGGAGGCCGTGCCGGAGATCCCGGTGCTGGGCAACGGGGACATCTGGTCGGCGGACGACGCGCTGCGGATGGTGCGCGAGACCGGCTGCGACGGGGTGGTCGTGGGGCGCGGCTGCCTGGGGCGGCCGTGGCTGTTCGGCGATCTGGTGGCGGCGTTCGAAGGTACGGGTACGTACGCACGGCCCACCCTCAAGGAGGTCGCGGCCGTGATGCTGCGGCACGCCACGCTGCTCGGGGAGTGGCTCGGGGACGAGGCGCGCGGTGTCATCGACTTCCGCAAGCACGTCGCCTGGTACACGAAGGGCTTCTCGATCGGCTCGGAGTCGCGGAAGAAGCTGGCCATCGCCTCATCGCTGGACGAACTGGACGCTCTGATGAGCGAGCTGGATCTCGACCAGCCCTGGCCCGTGGGCGCGGACGGACCGCGGGGCCGCACATCTGGCCGGAACCGGGTGGTCCTGCCGGACGGCTGGCTGGACGACCCGTACGACCGCGCGGGCGTCACGGCCGACGCGGAACTGGACACTTCGGGCGGCTGACCCGTGAACGCCGTGCGCGGGGCCCGGTCGGGGGTGCGGACACGGGGGAGGCGGCCGGTCCGATTCCGGGTCCGCATCGCGGGATCCGGGCCCGCGCGACGGCGTGATTCTCGCCACCCTTGATAGGGGTAGCGCTCAGATGAGCACTTCGAAGGGGAGTGCACCTCTCCAATTGGTGGCACTGGGTGCCACCCTTCTTGTGTTCGGCTGATCAAGCGAACAGTGCGTTCCGTAGCCGTCCGGGCCGATTCCTCTCGCCGAACGTCACCTTGCCTTCAAGGCTTGAAGCCGCGTCTTCGAGTGAAGTGACTTTCGATCTGCTGGCGGACGACGGGTTACAGGCGTATGTCGACCGAGTGGACGTACCCAGACACCTTCGATCTGGGTATGTTCCTCGCCGTCAGGGCAGACCTCCCCCAGCTTCGCCGGGGGGACCCCCAGCGAGGAGTCACTCTCGTGCCGGAAACACAAGATCCCCACGTAACCCCGTCCGAGCCTGCGAAGTTCGTCTACGACTTCACCGAGGGCAACAAGGACCTCAAGGACCTTCTCGGTGGCAAGGGAGCCAACCTCGCCGAGATGACCAACCTGGGGCTTCCCGTTCCGCCGGGGTTCACCATCACCACCGAGGCGTGCAAGGTCCACCTGGAGAGCGGCCAGGAGCCCGCGGCACTGCGTGCCGAGGTCAGTGAGCACCTGGAAGCCCTCGAAGCGACCATGGGCAAGAAGCTCGGCCAGCCCGACAACCCCCTTCTCGTGTCGGTGCGTTCCGGGGCGAAGTTCTCGATGCCCGGCATGATGGACACCGTGCTGAACATCGGCCTGTCCGACGCGTCGGTTTCCGGCCTCGCGGCCCAGGCCGGCGACGAGCGCTTCGCGTGGGACTCCTACCGCCGCCTCATCCAGATGTTCGGCAAGACCGTGCTCGGCGTGGACGGCGACCTCTTCGAGGAGGCGCTGGAGGAGGCCAAGCGCGCCAAGGGCGTACGCGTCGACGTGGACCTCGACGCGGCCGACCTGAAGAACCTCGTCGGGCAGTTCAAGGACATCGTCTCCAGGGAGACCGGCCGGGACTTCCCGCAGGAGCCCCGCGAGCAGATGGACCTCGCCGTCCGCGCGGTCTTCGACTCGTGGAACACCGACCGCGCCAAGCTCTACCGCCGTCAGGAGCGCATCCCCGGCGACCTCGGCACGGCCGTCAACGTCTGCTCCATGGTCTTCGGCAACCTCGGCCCGGACTCCGGCACCGGCGTCGCCTTCACCCGCGACCCCGCCAGCGGCCAGCAGGGCGTCTACGGCGACTACCTCCAGAACGCGCAGGGCGAGGACGTCGTCGCGGGCATCCGCAACACCGTGCCGCTCGCCGACCTCGAAGGCATCGACAAGTCGTCGTACGACGAGCTGATGCAGATCATGGAAACCCTCGAAACGCACTACAAGGACCTGTGCGACATCGAGTTCACCATCGAGCGCGGCAAGCTGTGGATGCTCCAGACCCGCGTCGGCAAGCGCACCGCCGGCGCCGCCTTCCGCATCGCCACCCAGCTCGTCGACCAAGGCCTGATCGACGAGGCCGAGGCGCTCCAGCGGGTCAACGGCGCGCAGCTCGCGCAACTGATGTTCCCGCGCTTCGACGAGAACGCGAAGGCGCAGATGATCGGCCGGGCCATCGCCGCCTCGCCCGGCGCCGCCGTCGGCAAGGCCGTCTTCGACTCCTACACCGCGGTCAAGTGGTCCCGCTCCGGCGAGAAGGTCATCCTCATCCGCCGCGAGACCAACCCGGACGACCTCAACGGCATGATCGCCGCCGAGGGCATCCTCACCTCACGCGGCGGCAAGACCTCGCACGCCGCCGTCGTCGCCCGCGGCATGGGCAAGACCTGTGTCTGCGGCGCCGAGGAGCTGGAGGTCGACACCAAGCGCCGGTGCATGACCGCGCCCGGCGGCATCGTCGTCGAGGAGGGCGACGTCGTCTCCATCGACGGCTCCTCCGGCAAGGTTTACCTCGGTGAGGTGCCGGTCGTGCCGTCGCCGGTCGTCGAGTACTTCGAGGGCCGGATGCACGCCGGCGCCGACGACGCCGACGAGCTGGTCAAGGCCGTGCACCGGATCATGGCGTACGCGGACCGGGTGCGCCGGCTCCGGGTACGGGCCAACGCCGACAACGCCGAGGACGCCGCCCGCGCCCGCCGCTTCGGCGCCCAGGGCATCGGCCTGTGCCGCACCGAGCACATGTTCCTCGGCGAGCGCCGCGAGATGGTCGAGCGGCTGATCCTCGCCGACACCGACGCGGACCGCGAAGCCGCCCTCGGTGGCTTGCTGCCCCTCCAGAAGGCCGATTTCGTCGAGCTGTTCGAGGCGATGGACGGCCTGCCGGTGACCGTACGGCTCCTGGACCCGCCGCTGCACGAGTTCCTGCCCGACATCACCGAGCTGTCCGTGCGCGTCGCCCTCGCCGAGTCCCGCAAGGACGCCAACGAGAACGACCTGCGCCTGCTCCAGGCCGTGCACAAGCTGCACGAGCAGAACCCGATGCTGGGCCTGCGCGGCGTCCGCCTCGGCCTGGTCATCCCCGGTCTGTTCGCCATGCAGGTACGGGCCATCGCCGAGGCCGCGGCCGAGCGCAAGAACGGGGCCAAGGGCGACCCGCGCGCCGAGATCATGATCCCGCTGGTCGGCACCGTCCAGGAGCTGGAGATCGTCCGCGAGGAGGCCGAGCAGGTCATCGCCGAGGTCGAGCGGGCCCACGGCGTGGACCTCGGGCTCACCCTCGGCACGATGATCGAACTGCCCCGCGCGGCGCTGACCGCCGGCCAGATCGCCGAGTCCGCCGACTTCTTCTCCTTCGGCACCAACGACCTGACCCAGACGGTCTGGGGCTTCAGCCGCGACGACGTCGAGGCCAGCTTCTTCACCGCCTACCTGGAGAAGGGCATCTTCGGCGTCAGCCCGTTCGAGACCATCGACAAGGACGGCGTCGGCTCCCTGGTCCGCAGCGCCGCCGAAGCCGGCCGCGCCACCCGCCCCGACCTCAAGCTCGGCGTCTGCGGCGAGCACGGCGGCGACCCGGAGTCGGTGCACTTCTTCCACGAGGTGGGCCTGGACTACGTCTCCTGCTCCCCGTTCCGCATCCCGGTCGCCCGCCTCGAAGCGGGCCGCGCCGCGGCGGAGTCCCTGGGCAGCGACAGCCGCTGACGCGGCAACGGACCGCACACCCACCGGAGTTGGCGTCGGGTCATCCAACCCTCACCCCGACGCCGGCTCCGGAACCCGACGAGGGCGGCACCTGTGCGGAGGTGCCGCCCTCGCTTTTGTGATCTGCGGGAACGCAACAATCATGGCTCTGAAGTGCGAAAACTACTCGCAGTGATTGCCGTAGTTTTCCGGGATCTTCCTGGCCCTTGTGCCCTCGTTGTGCCCTCCGGGTAAGGCGGCCTCGCAGGACAGTGCCCCGGTTCACCATGTGTCGGTGAGCCGGGGCACAGACGTCTCTCGGCGGCATGGCGCGCTTTCACACCTTGGTGACGCAGACGAACCCGAGCGACCGCAGTCCCTCGGACCGGCACAGATGATCAGAAGCGCCGCCGACCTCGGTCTGTAGAAGCTGGTAGGCGGCGCCGTTCCGCTGCCCCCAGCTCATCGCCGCACGCCACAAAGCGCGCCCGAGGCCGCGGCCCCGCTGCTCAGGAAGGATGCCGAAGTACTGCGGGAGCAGGCGGGTGGCACCGCGTGAATCGGGCATGACCTCCATCGGTCCGATGGCGCCCACGACACGCCCCTCGTCGACCGCGACCAGTACGGGGCCGACACCGCCGGCCCCCATACGGTCGTGCAGGAAGGCGAATCCCTCGTCGGCAAGCAGCTCGGCGAATCTCGGGAACGTCGCCTGCACGGATGCAGGGCAGTCGGTGAGTGGGTGTACCCCTTCGGAGGCGTGGGCCGGATACTCAGGGCCGAACTCGCGGAGTTGGACGCGGGTCACCTGACCTTGAGTGGCCGGCTGTTCTTCCGGGCCTGCGAACGAGACGACGCGACCGGTCGCCGCGTCATGCGTGGCACAGAGTTTCACGGCGAGGTCGGCGGCGAGGTCGTGCCCGTCGGGGTGCGTGCCGTACAGGTGGACGCTCACCGTTCCCGCACCCCGCCGTGACAGGGTCGGCAGCAACGTCTCGCGAGGGCTGTGAGCGATGTCCTCGACGAGCACACGTTCGTCCTTCACGTCGGACCATCGTTGGTCTTTGTCGTACGGGAGGAAACGGCCGGTAGGGGCGTTGGCGACAACGTCGGCGAACAGATGCTGACCGAGCGTGTCGGGGTGCACCGGACCGATCGTCGGGACGTACGGGGCAGTGATCTGGGGTCTCAGCCAGTCCCAGCGGAATCGCATGGCGGCACATTACTCGCCTGCCACACAGGGCTCAGGCCCCGCACGAAAGTGTCGGGGCCTGAGCGGGATCGAGCGGTTGCGGTCAGTGCGGGTTGTCGTCGCCCGCTTGGCACGAACACATCGCACTGTCCATGACGTCGTCGAGCTGAGGTACCGCGGTGATCGTGGTGACCGGGGCTGCGGCGGGCGCGACGGGACGCGTCGCGTAGGGCGCGGTCCCCGAGGGCTGAATCGGGGCGATCTCGACGGATACGGCTGTCATGCGGCTTCACCCTGCCTTTTTCATTCCGTGCTGACAGTAGGTTTCCTTCTGCGCCCCCGCCTCCTGGTAGTGCTTGGCAAGCGGGCGGCACACAACGCACTGGCCGGCGAGCGTGCAGCCTGAGCAACCGCCAGTGCGAAGCATGAGTCGGTCGGCGACGGCGCCGAGCCGTGCGAGGCCGTCGAGCCCTTCCTCGACCAGATTGATGTGGTCGTCACGCCCGATCTTGCAGATCGAGGCGAGGCCGTGCGGGTCGACGTGGAAGAAGGTGTGTCCCGCGTTGCACCCGGTGAACGGCTTTCGCATCCGCAGGTGCTCTTTCGACTGGGCGGTGAGCGATTCGGCGCCTCCGTAGATCGTCGGCGTCATGTTCGTGTAGACGTTGTGCTCGATGCCCCAGTGCTCGGCGAGCGCGATCATCTGCTGTTCCTCGTGCGCGTTGACCTCGGTGACGATGATCGAAAGTCTCAGTGGCAGCCCCGCCTCGCGGGCGGCTGTCATGCCGCGTTGGAACAGGTCCCATGCGCCTTTGCGCTGGGTCAACTCGTCGTAGCTGGGCTTCGTGGCGCCGTACATCGACACGGTGACCCGGTACGGCGGGAACCGCTCGAACATGCTCAGCAGGTTCTCGCGCCATAGGAGGGAGGCGTTCGTCGAGACCGTGAGCATCATGCCCATGCGGAACGCTGCCTCGTAGGTGTGCATGAAGTGTTTGTCGACGGTCGGTTCGCCGCCGGTGATCTGGAAGAACAGCACCCCGGCATCGCGGACGACCTCCAGCACCTTGAGTTTGTCGGCGAGCGACATGCCAGAGAAGACCTTCAAGCCGAGGTAGCAGTGCTTGCACTGGTAGTTACAGCCGAGGTTGATTTCCCAACTCGCCCGCGAGTAGCCGTGTGCGGACGGCTCCCGAACGAGTAGGTAGTCGGTCATGGTGCGGTCGCCGATGTGCGTCCCCCAGCGTTCGCGGACGGCGTCGAGCAGCCACGGCGGGGCGGGGGCGTCGCTGCCGGCTACGCGCCGCAGTTCCTCGTAGTTCGCTTCGGGGAGCAGTAGCCCGGACGAGTCCCCAGGACGTACGAGCATGTGCTGTTCGAGGAACGGGCTGGCGATCAGTTCGTGCATGTCCCCTCTTCTCTTCCTCGGCGTTGGGTCCGCCCCTGCCGGGTCTCGGCTCGTGGGGGAGCACGGTGGGCAGTCACCGGCAGGGGCGGAGTTCGTGGGCTATCGCCTCGGGTCGGCTGCGATGGCGAGCGGCACGACGACGGCGATACACAGGAAGATCCACAGCAGTACCGCTAGTCGCTGCCGCATGTCTCCGGTGCTCCTTCGGCGGGACACACGTCCGCGATCTTCGCTCGCCACTCGTATCCGCCGTGTGGTGGCAGCAGCCACACGCACGAGGGCGTTTCCTCCTGCACATACGGCTCACCCATGCCGTGTACTACGCCCTCGCGGTTGAGGGACGTGTCCACCACGCGCGCGCCGATGTGCAGCCATCCCGGTACCTCTACGGTCATCTGCTGCCTTCCGGTACGAGCGGCCGGGCAGCCCCGGTCACGAGGTCGAGGTAGACCTCGATCTCATGGGCGGTCCAGTAGCACGGGTCACCGTGCCGAATCCGGTACGCGGCCCCGGCGGCGAGGGACACCTCGTCTACACGCGCCACCCATTCACGGCCACCACTGACCGGACGAAGCCACACGCGCGAGGCAGTCGAGGCCATCACCACGCCCGTTCGGCCACGGCGCCTGTCTGCCAAGTGAGCCCCGACGCCGTACGGTGCGTTCTGCCGCGCTCGCGGACTGATCACGGGTGAACCCCCTCGAAGGTCTGCCTCATGACGTGGTGCTTCATCAGTGCACCGCTTCGGCGGTATCCGAGGGTGCCCGGCGACCGGACGTTTAGGCGGACGCTTTCGCCGTCGCCCGTTGATCAAGTCAGTACTCTGGGAAGGAAATTGCCCGACCGCGAGGGGAAGCGCATGGCAGGTGCAGGCGTGAGCAAACTCGCGCGGTTGCGTAAAGCCGGCTACACACAGGTGACCTTTGTTGCCGCGTTCGCCCGAGAGGCTGCACGTCTGGGCGTCGATGCGTCGGTGAGCGTCCGCCAGCTTCGGCGGTGGGAGAACGAGTCCCCTCCGCCGTTGCCGCATCCGAGTCAGCAGGACGTACTAGAGGCCATGTTCGGCGTACCGCTCGCCGAGATGGGGTTCGAGGTCCCACCTCGCCGGAACGAAGCGGCTCGGAGGATCGGTGACGATGGAGAGGTGAAACGTCGAGCATTCGTCACCGGCACGGGGGCGCTCGCGGCAGCGGCGATCTTCCCCGATCAACACGGTCCGCGTATCGGTACGAGCGACGCGGCGGCACTTCGGGCCAGTCTGGTCGACCTGTACGCGGTCGACCACAGATCCGGCGGCATTCCCGCCAAGGCTCGCGCCAAGCAGCTTGAGCAGCAGATCACGCGGACCCTGAGCAGTAGCGTCTACACGAGCCGAGTCGGCCGCGAGCTACACACGATGGTGTGCGAACTCGCCTGCCATCGTGCCTGGTTCGGGTACGACGGGGGACCGCCCGACGAAGCCCGCGCCGCCTGCATGGAAGCGATGACTGCGGCACAGCTCATCGACAACCCCCTGTTGCAGGTCCGCGCGCTCAACACTCTGTGCCTGCTCGCCGTGGACGCAGGGCGGTACTGGGAAGCCGCATCGGCGGTCGAAAACGCCTATGGCCTCGCGCGCCGGGCGGGTGCGGGGGCGACGGTGCGCCTGGTGATCTCGCTGCGTGAGGCGAGCGCGGCGACGCACTCAGGCGACCTGCCGGGCGCGCGTCGGGCGCTGAGCCGTGCCGTGTCCTTTCAGGGACGTGCCGATACCGATGCTGAGGTGCCGCGGTGGGCGCGGTTCGCCGGGCCCGTCGAGGTCGACTATGCGACGGCGGCCTACTACTCCCGAGAGGGCCGCCCCGAGCGGGCCGTGCCATTCCTGCGCTCGGCGGTCGCGGGCCTCGGGGGCGGCTACACCCGCAATACCGCTTGGTACCGTGCACGGCTCGCGCAGACATTGCTCGACACGGACGAGGTAGAGGATGCGTGCCACGAGATGACGGGTGTGCTCGATGCCTGCGGTGGAGTGTCGTCGGTGCGCCTGCGCCGCCGCCTGCGCGCCTTCGAGCGGGCCGCTGTACGCCTCGGTGCTCCTGTAGCGCGCGACGCGGTCGAGCGCATCCGCGAGATGACGCGGGGTGGGAGCCGATGACGATCACGATAGAGCGCATGAGTGGTGCGGACGCAGCGAAGGCCGAGGACGCGTTCGCCGTGGTCTACGCCGAGGCATTCGCCGAGCCGCCCTACAACAAGTCCGAGAAGGACGTCGAAGCGAACTTCCGGCGGTTCCGCTCGCAGGTCCGTAAGGCAACGTTCCGAGCCGCCCTCGCCCGCGCTGGCGACGGTGAGCCGATCGGTATGGCCTACGGCTACCCTCTCAGCCCTGCTACTGGCTGGTGGGGCCGGCTGACTACGCCTGTACCCGACGAACTGCGCCGTGAGGACGGGCACCGGACGTTCGGACTGATCGAACTTGCGGTGCGCGCCCCGTGGCGTCGCCTCGGCGTAGCCCGGCGCCTGCACGAGGCGGTGCTCGCCGATGCCACGGAGGAACGGGTACTGCTCAACGCACGGCCGGATGTCGAGGCTGCACAGGCTGCCTACCGGTCGTGGGGGTACCGCAAGGTCGGGGAGGCTCACCCGTGGGACGGGGCGGCCCTGCATGACGTGATGGTCCTTGATCTGCCGCGGACGACTGCGTAAGCGCGGTCGGGCGGTCGTCGACTCACGTCCCTTCGGGGTCGGGCTGCTTGGGAGCGGAGACGAACGCGCCTCGCTGCGGAACGACGAACAGCGTCCCCTCGTCCGCAAGCACGCGAACGGCTTTGCGCGCGGTCATGCGAGCGACGCCGAACTCGTCGGCGAGACGCTGCTCGCCCGGCAAGGGGCGTAGCGGTTTCCAGTCGCCGCGGTTGATGCGGGCGCGCAGCACGCCGGCGATCTGTACGTACACCGGCACCGGCCCGCCGTGGATGATCTCGTCATCCGGTCCGTACTCCTCCGGCGCGTATTCGCTCATGCCGCAGAGCGTAGGGCGCTAGCTTCTTAGCTGCTCGGAGCTATACGTACAGTCTCCAGCCTGTACGACTAGTACCTACTGGTATAGCTTCGTCTATGACAAAGCCCCGGTGACAGCGGCCAGGCCGTCACCGGGGCGAAGCCCATCAGCTATTTGGGAGCTGACGAACGTGACCGACCTTATCGCCCGTTTAGCGGCGTGCCTGTGCCTGCTGTTCATCCCCGGTCGCGGCAAGCACCGCGCAAGCACGACGCCGGACGAGGCGCCCGCCGTGCGCGTCATCTGCGCGCGTCCAATCCCGTTGCACGTGCTCGCGCGCTCGATGCCGGCCCGAGAAGAGTTCCGCATCCCTCGGTACCTGCTCGCGTGGGAGCGGCAGCGCGAGTGTGAGTGGCAGCGGGAGAGGCGCACTGCGGCGGCACTCGCCACGATGGGAATCGACTACCCGTACGGTCCGGTGCCGCTCACGGCTAGCTGTGCGGTGTCCGCATGAGGGCGGACCGCTGCTTTCCGCTTGTTCCGCCAGAGAGGGCCGCCGTGTGCTGCCGCTGCTCAAAGCTGACGCGTGCCCTGGTCTTCGTGCGGTTCGTCCCTCGTGCAAGCGGCCCCGATTGGACGCAGTGGGCCTGTCCGAACTGCGCACCGTATGAAGTTCCCGGCATGACGCCGGAGGAGGCTGCCAGGTAGCGCCCGCAGGCAGCGAAAGGCCCCGCTCGGCTATGCAGTGCCGGGCGGGGCTTCGTCGTGTCGGGGCGTCGCTGCGGGGCTGAGGTCCCTACGTAGCGGGCGGCGGGGCGGCCTGCTGGTCGGCGAGGCGGGCGGCGACGGCAGTGCGCAGGCCGTTGCCGGGGTCGGCCGTGCCATCGACTTCGCGGCGCAGTCCGGCGAAGGTTTCGCGTAGACCGGGCTCGATGGCGTCGAGGTCGAGGCGGGCACGAAGGGCGGCGGCCTGTTCCTTGGGCAGGTGATCGAGGCGCGCTCGGTCGATGGTGTGCAGGATGCGGGCCGGGTTGACCTCGGTGAATTCTGCTCCGGCGAGGCCCTGCGGCTTGGTGCGCTGAGCGGAGAGGTAAGTAGGCAGTTCGGCGCGCAGGGCGTGCAGGGTGTCGAGGTCGGCCCCCTTGATGACTTCCTGCGGGGTACGGCCGGCGTCGAGGAGTGCGCGGGCGCGATCCCACGCGCGGGCCTGCCGGGTTTCGGCGAGTAGCTGCCCGGTGGCGTCGCGGGGCTGGCTCGCAGCGCCGGCTTTGTCGGCGACGGTACGTACCAGGGTGGCAGCGTTGTTGGCCTCCCGCTCGATGCGGTCGAGGGCGGCGGCGGCCTGGGCGCGCGCGGTGCGCTCCATGTCGGCGCGGCGTCGGGCGTTGGCTTCGTCGGTCAGGTCAGGGTCGCGGAACGTGCGAGCTGCGGCGAGGGCGGCGTCGAGGGTGCGGCGCAGCTCGACAAGCTCGGTCTTGCGGGTCTGGTTGAGTCGGTGGGTGGCGGTGTTGGCGTCGATGTGGTCGGGGCCGGTGAGCATGGGCACGAGGGCAAGTCCCTTGGTTAGGCGGCGAGTTCAGTACGGGCGGATGCGGGGTGCATTGGGGGCTGGAGCGACGACGGGGCGCAGGCCGTGCAGCTCGGCGTAGCGGCGCATGGCCTCGATCTCAGCGAGGTGGCCGTCGGGCGGCCCGTCGGGCGCGGCCTCGTCGGTGATCTCCTCGCCGCTCTTGGTGGCCTGGTCGCGGACGAGGGCGAGCCAACGGGCGTCATTGGTGTAGAGGGTGCCGTCGACCCACCAGGGAGCGGGGTGCACGAAGCCGCGCTCACCCATCACGGGATGCGTGCTGAGTGGGCCGGAGCGGGCGTCCGCAGCGGTGACCTTGCGCCACGGGACGCGGCAGCTCTTGGGGGTGCGGTCATCCCATTGGGAGGGGTGGACGGTGGCGGTACTCATGGGATCGGGTCTCCTGGTCGTAGAGCGTCAGGCGCCAGTACGGCCGGTGAGCTGGTCGTACAAGGCGGGCGCCTCGGTGTAGACGCGCACACGGTCGGGGTAGCTCAGGACGTCCAGCTCGGCCGTGGTGGTGGGCAGGACGAAGGTGTCGGACGGCGGGCGGGCGGCCTGCTCGACCTGCTCGGCCCAACGGAGGTAGGCGGGGGACATGTAGTGCTCGCTTGCCTCGGCACGGTGCCGCGGGGTGGCGGCGGTCTGCTGGTGGTTGTCGTGGGTGACGTGCTCGCGCTTCATCACGCCGCGCCCCCTGCCTGCTGGTTGGCGAGTATGTGCAAGCGCGGCTGAGCGTCGCGTCCACGGGCAGCCTGGTCGGCGAGCGGGGTCCGGCCGAACGGCGGGTGGTAGCCACCGGTCGGGATGCCGGCGAACTCGCGGTCGAGGTCGTCGAGCAGGACCGCGAGGCGGAGCCCGGTTCCCGTCCGGTGAATGGGGGTGCCATCGGCGAGGCGCAGCGTGTCTGTGCCCCAACGGGCCATGGCGCCGGGGGCGAGGTTATGACCATAGGCGCTGTCGGGTACGTCCGCGGCGGCGAGCAGTCCAGTGGCTTCCTTGATGGCGGCGTTGTACGTCTCGGAGGCAGTAACGAACGCCCGCACCGCATCTCGTGCGGTGGCGTACGAGGCAGCGAGCGTGGTGGCGTCGAGTGCCCCGCCGGGCGCGGTCATGGCGGCGGCCTCGGCTAGGCGGTCGGCCCGCGCCTTGTCCGCTGCGGCCTGGGCGGCGCGCTCAGCCTTGCGCCGGGCGGCCTCGGCCCGGAGCTTGGCAAAGCGTCCGAGTTCGCGCGCGTCGGCAAGCTGCTGCGCGGTGACCTGTTCGTCCCCGTCGCGTACACGTTCCTCCAGTGCGGCGAGCAACTGCTCGGCCTCGCTGGCTTCCTGCTCGGCTTGCTCGGCGGCCCCGGTTCCGGGCTGGTCCGTGGTCGTGGCGGCGGTCATGGTCGGGCATCTCCTGTTCGGTGGTGTCGGTAGTGGTCGAGGGCGGCGGCGTCGATGGCCCACACGCGTGCCCCGACCCGTTCGGCGGGTAGCCGGCCGCTGGCAATGAGGGCGCGGATGTGGCGAGTTGAGCAGCCCATCAGCGTGGCGGCCTCTGCTACTGACACCGTGCCTGACGGGTCGGGGGCGGTTCCGGTAGCGGAAGAATCGAACGGCGCGGTAACGGAATCGAACGCTTCGGCGCGCTGTGCGGCCGTATGCAAGGCGTAGAGCAACTGGCGGACACTGGTGGGTACCTCGCCCCCATCGGCGCGCACACGGGTCGTGAGGTCACGTATAAGGGCGCGCAGCACCTCGCCCGCCACCGAGGGCAGGATGATCACAGCCCCGTCGGCGCGCGTCAGGTGATCGGTGCCGAGGTGGTTCATCCGTCGGCCTCCTCGCCATCGTGAAGGGACACGGCGCGCCCCTCGTCGTAAGCAGCGCACCACTCGGCTGCGACAGAGCGTGTGAGGCGGCCCATCATCGATGTGTCGTCGTCCGGGGCGAGCAGAGCCAGGCAGCGGACGACGTCAGACGGCGGTTCGGTGACGTGATGGCCGTGCAGCGCGAGGCCGTCGTGCAGGGCTTCCAGCACATCGAGGGTGGACAGACGCACCGTACGGCCGTCGGTCAGCCGGTGGGCGTGCATGAGGCGCCGGCTGTCGCGCTGCTTCTCGATGGCGACCAGGCGGCGGGCAAGCGGGGTCGGGCGGCTCATCGGCGGCGAGCCTCCTCGTCCTGTTCAAGAGCGGCGAGGCGCTGTTCGAGGTCGAGGGATTCGCGCAGCGACAGGCAGGCGTCGAGCAGGGTGCGAGCGGCCTGTACGCGGGCCTGCCCGCGCTCGGTGTCGAGCGCGTCGACCAGGGCGTCAACGGCCTTGGTGGCGCCGGCGGCGAGGCGGCCGACGGCGAGCTGTAGCAACTCGGTGCGCATGTCGGCGACCTCGCGATGAAATTCGGGTTCGTCAAGCCAACGCAGGACGGTGCGGCCGGACACTCCGGCGGCTTTGGCGGCCTGCCCGGTCGTACGGCCCTGAGCGAGGGCGAGTACGGCGGCAGGGCGGCGGGTGCTGGTCAAGATTCAGACTCCTATCGGCCTCGCGCACGCGCGCGAGACGCCGAACGACGCGGACGGACATTCCGCGGGGGTGAAGGGGTGAGGGTGGGGTACCGAGCAGGCAGTGCCATCTCGGGTTGGTCCCACGTCCCACCCCTAAAGGGGGTGGGACGGGACTGGACTGGGGACCGGTCTCGCGGGACCGGGTGAGACCGGGTGGGACTGTGCGTGCTAGGCCGCAGCGGGCAGGGCGGCGGGTAGCTTGTAGTGGGCTCGCTTCTCCGTGCCGATGTTCACCAACGCCCCTCGTCCCAATAGCGAGTTGAGGGATCGGTAGAACGTGCTCTTGGGTACGTCGCACACCTCAAAGAGCTGCGGCCCGGTGGCACCGGTCGTCCCGAAGGATTCCCGCATGGTGGCGAGTAGCGTCTCTTCGCTCCGGGTCACGTCCAGCGGCAGCCGGCTGGCCTCTCGGGACTCCAGTACGGCGGACTGCCCAGCAGGACGAAGCCGAAGGAACACGGTGTCGAAGTCCTCGGTGTCCTTCTGCTTCCCGCTGTGCACCTCGACGTACTCGCCATCCTTGGTGACCTTGATGACGCTGGTCGCCGCGCCGTCGAAAGCCGAAGCGCCGCGCATGTCGAGGCCGCTCTTGCCGGCGTGGTGCACCATGAGCACACAGGCTCCGGACTCCTGGCGCAGCGCGTCGGCGGCGGCCACGACGCGGCCCATCTCGGTGTTGCTGTTCTCCTCGGCCCCCACCGTTACGCGCGCTTGCGTGTCGATGACGACGAGGGCCGGCTGCTGCTCTCGGATCAAGAACGTGAACGCGCTCAGGTCGGTGCCGTGCAGAAGCTGCACCGGGACGGGCAGGAATACAACGTCGTGCATACGCTGGCCGAACGCCTGCTCCCACGCGCGGACGCGGCGACGAATGCCGGACGCGCCCTCGGCTACGAGGTAGAGGACCGGGCCGCGGCGTACCTCGCGGTGTTGCCAGGGCATTCCGTTGGCGATGCAGCCGGCCCAGTCAAGGGCAACGAACGACTTGCCGTGACCGGGCTTGCCGTACAGCCAAGCGAGCGAGTCGCGGTACAGGACGCCGTCGATCAGCGGTTCGGGGTCGGCGATGGAGTCGAGGCCGTCGGTGTCGACGAGCAGGGACCGAAGCTCGGCGAGCCGGGCCTGAGTGGGGTTCTGCTCCTCGGCCGGCGGGACGGGCGGGGAGGGGACTGCGGCGAGGATGCGCTCACGCGCGGCGGCGTCCGTCATGCGGCGGCTCCGCGCGGGTGCAGCATTCCGGCGCGCAGGCCCGAGGTGATGGTCTTCTCCGTTTCGGTCGGGCCGAGGCCGACGGCCACCGCTATGACGAACAGGTGGTCGACGATCTCGGCGGGGGCGAGGTCACCGCGCCCGGCCAGGGTGCCAAGGTTGAATGCGGCTCGGTGCAAGGTGTCGTTGCGGGTGCCGGGGACCGCCGTGCGCACTTTGTCGACCTCGTCGAGCAGGGCAGCAGCGGCATACCCGCGCTGGTTGCGGCGTGCGAAAGGCAGCGGTTGCACGGTCGCGAGCGGCTGCTCGGCGCGGGGCGCAGCGAGGGCGGCGAGCCATTCAGGCAGGTCGATCGGCGCCACGCCGGGGCCGGTCTCCCAGCGATACAGGCTGCCTGCCACGGGAGACGGCGGAGCGACGACGTATCCACCTGCCGCACGTACGTCGATCTTCCAGCCGAGGCGCCCGGCGCTGTTGCGGACCTCGCGGCCGGCGGGCGCACGGTAGTACAGGTGCATCCCGCCCGAGGCAGTGCGAACGGACGGAGTAGCGCCGAACGGCCAGCGGGCGCCGTGCCGGGCGTGCAGCTCGGCGAAGACATCGGCACCGTCGACGATGCCGGGCAGCTTCCACTCGTCGGGAGGGGTAGCGCCCTTGGCAGTGTCGAGATCGATCACTACAAGCCCGGACGGGCCGCAGGCGATGCCAACCCCATAGGCGCCGGCGGACCAGGCGCGCTCGATGCGGTGGGGGTCGGTTGTGGCCCGTTGCTGCCAGTCGCTGACGGCGGGCCGCTTGTCGTTGGGGCGGAGGGGAAAGACGTACAGGCCATGGGCCGCGAGGTCGAGCACTCGCTCGACCTGCTGCATTCGATGCTTCGAGGCGTTCGTCACCGGGCGGCCCCGGCACTTCGCAGGCGATCGGCAAGACGACGCATCATGGCGACCGCGCGCTGTGATGCCTTCTCGGTGTCCTCGCCGGTCTCGACAGCAGCCACGGATGAGGCGAGGAGGTACTCGCGGGCGTGGTGGATGACGAGACGCAGGTGGGACTCGGCGAGCAGTTCGCCGGGCGTGCCCACTGTGCCGTTCTCACCGCTTGCCTGCGCCATGGCTGCTGCCACGGCGCCACTGAGTTCCCGCCCACGCTGGGCGACGCGGCCAGCGGCGCCGCGCCCGTCCGCGGGGGCGTTCGCAGCCTGACGCAGGGCCGCAAGGCCGAGAACGTAGTGGGCAGCATCCGCGACGGCCGCCGGCGCCGTGGTGACTGGGGTGGGGGTGGGGGCGTACTCAGTACGCTTCATGGTGAAGCTCCTTACAACGGCGGCGCATATGGGTTCACGGCCCGCGCCACCGGTCTGTCTTTCAGCAAAGGGCGGATGGATGCTTCCGGCCCTCAGCGATCGGTGTTGGCGCACCGGCTGAGGGCCGCTGTGCATCAGGCGGCTTCGATCGTCTGCTCGTCGAGCCATCGCTCGATGTCATCCCAACGGGCTCGCAGATGGCGGCCGACCTTGATCATCCGGGGGCCGCCGCCGCGGTGGCTCCACTGGTAGACGGTGGCGAGCGGGACGCCGCAGTAATCGGCGAGTTCGCTTGCGGTGACGAGCTTGCGGCGGTCAGAGGAAGTGACGCTGACGAGGCGGGTGCGGGGCACGGTGCCGGACTCCTTGGGTTGAAGCGTTACGAAATCGTGCTCTCGAAACTTAGCGATCTTCCGTACCCTTGTCCAGCGGAATGTATTGTTGCGCTCCATGAAGCGAAGTAACAGCGACGAACGAACGCCAGAGAGTCAGTCCGCTGCGGAGGTCGCGCCTGCTACAGATCAGGAGCGTTGGGAACGTGCCCTCGCGCAGGCCCTCACCTTCGGTGAGGCGATCGGGCGGCGGCTTTTGCGTGCCCGGGAGGATGCCGGTCGCACGGCGGAAGAGGTGGCGCAGACGGCGCAGCAACTCGGACTCTCGTGGCATCGACCGACCGTTGGCCAGATCGAGCGGGGGCGACGCGCACTCTCCGCGGTCGAGCTGATCATGCTGCCGATCATCTACGCCCGCCCGTTGGGTGACCTACTGCCCGAGGGGACGGTGTGGCTGACGTCTGAGGTTGGCGTTTACGACCGCGAGGTGCGTCGAGTCCTCAGCGGCGACCACAATCCCAGTTTCCTTGCGCTTCGGGCGCCAGGCGGCTGGCACGTGAAGGGTGTGAGTGATCAGGCCCCCGAAGAGGTCGCCCGCCGGACGGCACAGGCGATCTCGTACTTGCAGGCGCACTCTCCATGGCCGACCAACGCCGAGATCCGTCACACGCAGGACAGGCCCGACGACGCGGAGACTAAGGCGGCCAAGCGGCTGGAAACAACCCCGCACTACGTCGCATACGCCGCGAGAGAGGTATGGGGGCACGGCCTCGCCGCAGAGCGCGAGGCGCGCCTGCGGGATCGAGGCGAACTACCGGAAGGCAAACGGGCCCTCCAGTCTGCGCGCGGGCACATCACGCGCGCTCTCGTGGCTGAGCTGGAGCCCATCGTGAAGGCTTACGAGGAGCGGCGCGGCGAGGCAGAGCGGCCCGACCCTGCGGACCTCGGCCCTATGGGGGTCAGCAGGAAGGGAGGGGAGGCGAATGGCTGAGGTCTACGACCGTTGGCACAAGTCCCGTCCGGGCGAGGCCGACAAGCCGTGTGGCGAGCACACCAGCAAGACCCGCAAGATGGTCGCCAGCAGCGAGCACGGCCAGGGGAAGCGGTGGCAGGTCCGTTGGCGCGATGCGAGCGGGAAGCAGTGCAAGGAGAACTTCGCCAAGAAGGCCGCTGCGGACAAGCGGGCCGACGAGGTGCAGGCGGACCTCGATCGCGGCACGTACGTGGACCCGGAGCGAAAGAAGCAGGACTTCCGGACCTTCGCCGAGGAGTGGCGGACCTCAGCGACGCATCGGGAGCGTACGGAGGTCAACGTCGAGCGGGCGCTGCGGCTGCACGTCTACCCGACCTTCGGCAACCGTCCGCCGGCCGCGATCAATCGGACCGATGTCCGCGCATGGGTCAAGGAGAGATCGCAGGTCCTCGCGCCCATCAGCTTGCGCACGCCTTGGAACGCGCTTACTGCCGTGATGAGCGCCGCGGTCGCGGACGGCATCATCACGTCGAACCCGTGCCACGGCGTCGAGCTGCCCGAGCCGCGTAACGCCGAGGTGGTACCCCTCGAACCGCTGGTGGTGAAGGCGCTCATGCAGGCGGCCTCAGATCGCTACAGGGCGGCAGTCCGCTTGGACGGCACAACGGGGCTGCGTGGCGGTGAGCTGTTCGGACTGGAAGATCACCACATCGACTTGGACACCAGGGAAGTCATAGTCGAGCAGCAGCTCATAGGCCCTGACAAGGGGGTGCCGTACCTGGGGCCGCCGAAGACGGACAAGAGCTACCGGACGGGTCGGTTGTCGGCATCCGCGGCTGAGGCGATCAAGCTGCATCGCGAGATGTTCCCGCCACGCGAGGTCGAGATCGAGGACCGTACGGACCCGCGCAAGCCGAAGTGGCGCAAGGCGCGGTTGCTGTTCCTCAGCGAGGCGAACGCCCCCGTCCGTCGCGGCTCGTGGGCCAAGACGTGGGCCCGCATCGTGAGGCGAGCCGACAAGCTGTTGGAGGAGTGGGGTTCGCCGCTGCGGGTGCCGGAGGGTGCGACGCTGCATGATCTCCGTCACTTCTACGCGTCCGTCCTGATCAAGCATGGCGCTACAGTGAAGAAGGTGCAGCGGCTCCTCGGGCACGCGAAGCCCTCGATCACGTGGGACCTGTACGTCCACCTGTGGGAGGACGACGAGGACGACACCGCGGACATCATGGATGCGGTTTTGGCGTGATGTGCCCTCAGAGTGCCCTGCGGCCCCACCGAATGGATCTTTGTGCAGGTCAGCCGAACGAGGGCGGCACCTGTGCGGAGGTGCCGCCCTCGTTTTTCTCCGGACTCCCCCCTCGGGAGCTGCCGTCAGCCATGTCGGCCTGGTTGACGGCCTTCCACGGCAAATGCTGAGCGGTCGGTCATTGCCTCGTCACCCCCCACGGGATCGAGCAATCCGTTCCATTCGCACTGCCGTCGAATTGAGTAACAGCTTTCCCGGTACGGCGTGTTGGCGCGACCCCTTTCAACTCTGGCCAAAAGGGCGTGGTGACAGCCTGTGTCTGCGTGCATACTCAGATGGCCGGGGGTCGACTAGGAAGCATTGGTGGGGGTTCGGTGCTACGCGTCCATTTCAGTGGACCGGATCTGGCCCGGGTGCGCATTGCCGCGCGCCCTGACGTGCTGTGGGAGACCGTTTTAAGTTTTCACCGACTGCGCGACCGGCGGCCCGGCGCGGCCTTCGGCAAATGGCGCTCCGAAGCCCGTTGCAGGTTGAATGGTGAAACACGGCTGCTGGCGCCGCTCGTTCCCACGCGGGGCTATTTTCCGGATTTCCTGACGCCACCGGAGGGGCTGCTCGGCATCGACGAAGGGCTGGCGGCGCTCCGCGCCACCCCGCCCGCCCGAGTGCATGCCGAACTTTCGCGGTTGCCGGCGACCCGGCCGCTGCCGGCGTGGCTGCGGGAGCTGAGTGAGGGCGATTCCGCGGCGCTCGGCCGGCTCGCGTGCGCGCTGCGGAGCTATTACGAGAACGCGGTCGCGCCGTACTGGCCGCTGCTCCAGGCCCGTATCGAGGCGGACCGCGCCGCCCGGGGCCGGGCGCTCCTGGACGGCGGCGCGGACCACCTGCTCGCCTCGCTCCCGCCGACGATGCGCTGGCGGCCGCCGGTCCTGGAAGTGGACTACCCGGTGGACCGCGACCTCTTCCTGAACGGCCGGGGGCTGCTCCTGCTGCCGTCGTTCTTCTGTCGCCGTACGCCCGTCACCTTCCACAACCCCGACCTGACGCCGGTCCTCGTCTACCCCCTCGAACACCCCGCGCCGCGCGTCCTGCCGACGGTCTCGCCCGGTCACTCGCTGGGCAAGCTCGTCGGGCGTACCCGCTCGGCGATCCTGCACGGCGTGGGCGGCGGCTGTACGACGAGCGAGCTGGCGCGGCGCGTCGACGTCTCACTGGCCTCGGCCAGCCAGCACGCGACGGTGCTGCGGGACGCGGGCCTGCTGCTGACGCTGCGTCATGGCAACGCCGTGCTGCACACGTTGACGCCGCTGGGGGCGGCGCTGCTGCGGGGCGGCCCGGAGGTGGACGTGCGCGGGGTGGACACCCGGGGGCTGGAGATCTCGGCGCTGGAGGCGCGGGAGGTGGGGGTCCGGGTGCCGGGTGCCGGAGCTGTGCAGTAACGTTCCGGCAGCCGGGGCGCGCTGCTCTTCCGCGCCACGCGCCAGGCGAAGCGCGCCCGTGTCCGCGCCCCGCGCCCGCGCCCCGCGTCAGTACGGCCGGTCGCCCGTGATCGCGACGCGTTCGGCGACCCGGCGCCACGACCCGTAGTCGTTGACCGCGTAGTGCTGCGTGGCCCGGTTGTCCCAGAAGGCGAGGTCGCCCGCCTGCCAGCGGAACCGCACCTGGAACTCCGGTACGTGCGCCTGCTGGAAGAGCAGCCGCAGCATCCGGTCGCTCTCCGCCCGTTCCCATCCCACGATGCGGGTGGTGAAGGAGGTGTTGACGAACAGCATCCGGCGGCCGGTCTCCGGGTGCCGCCGTACGACCGGGTGCTCCACCGGCGGGAACCGCTCCTGGAAGGGGGCCAGCCGCTCGGCGGCGTAGAAGCGCGCGAAGCCCGGCAGGAAGTCGTGCACGGCGGTCGCCCCGTCGATACGGTCCCGCACGTCCTGCGGCAGATTGTCGTATGCGGCCGCCATGTCCGCCCACATGGTGTCGCCACCGGACGGCGGCACCTCGCGGAGCTGCAACACCGCGCCGAGCGCCGGGCGTTCGCGGAAGGTGACGTCCGTGTGCCAGACGTTCTCGAAGGTCGGCACGGCGCTGCGGTCGAACCGTACGACGTCCTCGGCGTCACCCGTCGCCAGCAGCGGGTTGGTCTCCAGCTCACCCCAGTTGCGGGCGAACGCGCGCTGCGCGGCCGAGGTGAGGTGCTGCCCACGGAAGAAGAGCACCTTCCACTCCAGCAGTGCGCGGTTCAACTCCGCGCGCAGCGCCGGGGCCAGGGGCCGGCACAGGTCGAGGCCACGGATCTCCGCGCCGATCGTGGCGGCCTGCGGGACCAGCTCGAAACGCTCGTACGGCCGGTCCTCCCAGCCCTCGGGCGTACGGCGCAGGACGCGCGTGCCCTCGTAGAGGCCGTCGGCGGGGATGCGGTGGTCGCGCAGGGCGGCGGAGAGCGGGGCGGGGGCCGGGGCGGCGTGGTCGGCGGTGGCCGTCAAGGGGACCTCCTGAAGGGCGAGGAGCGGAAGGTACGGGAAGGGGGAGGGGGCGGGGCGCGGTGTCCATCCGGATATGTGGGGGTATGGGCCCCGGAGTGCGGGAACGGGCGCCACGGCCGTACGGAGTGCGGAACTTCCGCGGTGGGCGGAGGCTGCCGTCGGGCGGGCTCGGGAACAGGCCCTCAGGGCCCGGGAGTCACCGACAGTCGTGGAAAGCGGCGGCCGGGGGCGAACCCACCCGGCCGCGGCGGCGCAGGAACGTCATGCCGCGCGGCGCGCACTCGCCGTGGGGGCCGCGGTGCAGCGGCTCCGTCTCACGGAAGGTCGAGTACGTGGTCATGGCACGCACCGTACCTCATGTCCGGCGCGCGCGGCAGGTGCAAGGGGCGCCCGCCCCGTGGCGTCCCGGGGGGGATCAGCCCTTCAACTCCTTGTAGAGGTACACATCCGCGTGACCACCCGGAATCCCCGGTACGCGGCCCACCTCGACGTACCCCTGGCGCTCGTAGAACCCCGGCGCCTGGAACGTGTACGAGGACACCGTGGCGCGGTCGCAGCCCCGCCGTACCGCCTCCTGCTCGGCGGCGCGCAGCAGCTTCGCGCCCCAGCCGGCCGCGCGGCTGTCCTCCCGTACCCACAGGAGGTGGATTCCGCACAGCCCGCCCCAGGTCCAGGCGCTCAGCCCGCCGATCAGCTCGCCTTCCGCGTCCGTCACCCGCACCGAGAAGTCGGCCTGTTCGGCGTGGTCCGTCGCCGCGGCGTTGAAGGCGTCCAGCTCGTCCTCCAGGCGCTTGTCCAGCCCGGGGTCGTGCGCGCCGACCGCGAGTGCCGTGTCCTGGATCGGGGGCGTGGCATCGCTCATCCCTGAGTTCTCCCACACGGTCCGCGGGCACCGCCACCGGGTTTTCGCACCGCCGCACCCGGTCGCCCGGCCCGGCGCGCCGCCAGGGCTGCTCCGAGGAGGCTCGCGTCGGTGGCCTTCGTCGGGTCCGGGCCGGTCAGCGCGCGGACCCGGAGCAACCGGTGGTCGACCGTGCCGGGGGGCGTGCGGGACGGCGGCGTATGCCTCATCATGTGTCGGTCAACACCCCACGAGGAGCAGGAGTGTGCGATGGTCCCAAGTCCGCGCCCCCTCGGCGCACCGAGCCCCCTCGACCCGTCGAAAGCCCTCAGAGCCCTCCGCGTGCCCCGTCCCCTCCGCACGACCCGCCGCCTCCGCACACTCGGTTCCCTGCTCGCCTGCTCCCTGCTCACGGCCGCCCTGACCGCCGGCGGTACGGCCCCCGCGGCGGCGGCCGTCGCGCCCACGGCACCGACCGCGTCCGGCTGCCCCTCCGCCCAAGGCGACTGGGCGGCCCCGGGACCGTTCGCCGTCACCGTCGAGCCCGTCGGCCCGGCCCACACCGTCTACCGGCCGGCCGACCTCGGCAGCCGTGGCTGCGGCAAGCACCCGGTGATCCTCTGGGGCAACGGCACCGGCGCTCCCGTAGCGGTCTACGGGCCGCTGCTGCGGCACCTCGCCTCGCACGGCTTCATCGTCGCCGCCGCCCGTACGACATGGTCCGGCTCCGGCCGGGAGATGCTGGCCGGCATCGACCACCTGGCCCGGGAGAACGGAACCCCGGGCAGCGTCTACGAGGGGAAGGTGGACCTGTCCGAGGTCGGCGCGACCGGGCACTCCCAGGGCGGTGGCGGCGCGCTCGCCGCCGGTGCCAACCCCCGGGTGGACACCACGGTGGCGATCGAGCCCGGACCGCAGGGCAGCGTCCGCGCGCTGCGGGGCCCCGCGCTCTTCCTCGCCGGGCAGTACGACGCGGTGGTGGCGCCCTGGCTCCTCGTCCACCCGCGCTTCCGGCAGACCACGCACGTCCCCGCGGTCTACGGTGAACTGGCGGGCGCGACACACCTCACGCCCGTGTCCGACGGCGGCGGGTTCCGCGGCCCGGTCACGGCATGGTTCCGGGCACAGTTGCTCGGCGACCGGCAGGCCCGCGCCGAGTTCTTCGGGGCACACTGCGGCTACTGTGACGGCACTGCCGACGGCAGCGGCGGCCCGTGGTCGGCCTTCGAGCGCAACGCGAAGGCGGCCGAAACCTCTTGACCGGACGCGCGGGCGGAACGGTTCCGCCGCGGACGGATCGACTCCGTTCGGACCCGGGTTCGCATCCGCCCGCGCATCGGTACGTTCCTCAGTCGTCGATCCCCGACCGCTCCACCCCCGCCACGATGTACCGCTGCAACAGCACGAACACGACCACCAGCGGCGCGATCGAGATGGCCGCGGCGACGAAGAGTTCGTGCAGGTTGAGGTTCTGGGCCGTGGTGAACGTGGACAGCGCGACCTGCACCGTCCAGGACTCGCGGTCCTGGCCGATGACCAGCGGCCACAGGAACGCGTTCCAGGCGCCGATGAAGACGATCGTGCCGACGGCCGCGAAGACGGGCCGCGAGTTGGGCACCACGATCCGCCAGTACGTACGCCAGTACCCGAGCCCGTCCACCCGCGCCGCGTCCTCCAGCTCCCGGGGGAAGCCCAGGAAGTACTGGCGGAACATGAAACAGGCGAAGGCGCTGAACAGGGTCGGGATGATCAGCCCGCGCAGCGTCGAGATCCAGCCGAGCGACGAGACGAGGACGAAGCTGGGCACGAAGGTGACGGCCGCCGGGACCATCAGCGTGCCGAGGACGGCGTAGAAGACGGGGTTCGCGTGCCGGTACGGGATCCGCGCCAGCCCGTACCCGGCCAGCGACGCCAGCAGCACCGTGCCCATCGTCGTGGAGACCGCGATGAGCGTGGAGTTGAGCAGCGCCCGCGCCATCGGCAGGTTCGCGTCGTCGAAGACCTCGGTCAGGTTGGACCACTGGATGTCGCGCGGGAAGAACGTCCAGTCGGGGGAGGTGATGTCCTGCTCGGTGGCCAGGCCGTTGCGTACGAGCAGGTAGAACGGGATGAGGAACAGTACGGCCAGGACGGTGACGAGCGCGGCGCGCAGCGCGCGTCCGGCGCGTACCCGGGGGTCCCGTGGGGCGCTCCGCCGTGCCCGTTCCGCGGACGTGGTGGCCATCGGTCAGTCCTCCTTCCGCCCGAGGCCGAACCAGCGGGCCTGGGCGACGGTCGCCACGGCGATGATCAGCGCCAGGATCACCGCTCCCGCGCTGCCCAGGCCGAGGTTCTGCTCCTGGCCGAGCGCGGTGTAGTAGAGGTAGACCAGCGGTGGGCGGGCGTACGGCGGGTAGCCGCGCGCGTCGGACATCAGGTTGTAGAACTCGTCGAACGCCTGGAACGCGTTGATCACCAGCAGCAGGACGACGGCCACGGACGTCGCGCGCAGTTGCGGCAGTGTGATGTGGCGGAGCGTCTGCCAGCCGGGCCGCGCGCCGTCCACCGCGGCGGCCTCGTACAGGCGCGGCGAGATCCGCTGTAGCCCCGCCAGGAACAGGATCATGAAGAATCCGGCCTGGAGCCACAGCCGTACGGTCACGATCACCAGCCAGTACCAGGGCGGGTCGGTCGTGGACAGCCAGGCGGTCTGGTCCGCGCCGAACCACCCCAGCACGGTGTTGGCGAGCCCGAACCGCACCCCGTTGAAGATCGACAGCTTCCAGATCAGCGCCGCGACCACGTACGAGCAGGCGGTCGGCAGGAAGAACACCGACCGGAAGAACGCCTGGGCGAAGCGCAGCCGGTTGACCATGAGCGCCAGCCCGAGCGAGAGCACATACGTCGCCGGCACGATGAAGGCCGTGAACAGCAGGAACGTGCCCAGGCTGCTCAGGAAGGCGCTGTCGCCCAGCATCGCCGTGTAGTTGTCCAGCCCGACGAAGTCCGTCGGGGTGACCGTGTTGTGGGCGTCGAAGAAGCTGAGGTAGACGCTCCAGGCCAGCGGTACGTACGTGAACAGCGCGAGGCCGATCGCGAACGGGCCCACGAAGGCCCAGAACCACAGGTTCCGGTTCTGTGGCCCCCGGAGGCGCGCGAGCAGGCCGCCGGGCCGTGCGCCCGAGCCCGACCCTGCCGCCGATCCCGATCCCGATCCTGTACCGGCCGCGGCCTCGGTCCGCGCGCCTGTTCCCCTCACTTCTGCTTCGCCCGCCGCAGCTCGGCCTCGACCTTGCGCACCACGGCCTTCAGTTCGCTCTCCGGATTCGCGCCGCCCTTGATGACGCGGTTCAGCGCGTCCTGGTAGGCGGTGCTGCTCGGCGTCGTCCAGAGCAGCGGCTCGGCGTAGCCGTGCTCGGTGGCGTACGCGACCGCGTCGGCCGCCGCGCCCTCCTTGAGCTGCTGCGCCTTCCTGGCGAGCGAGGTGCGGGCGGGGATGTGGAAGCCGTACGAGAGGGCGAAGTCCTCCTGCTTGTCGGTCCCGTCCACCCACAGCCACTTCACGTACGCCTTGGCCTCCGCGCGGTGCTTGCTGCGGGCGCTGACCGCCGAGCCGTACGCGCCCACGGGCACCGCCGGCCCGCCGCTGCCGTCCTTCGGGAACGGCAGCACCCCGAAGTCGTCCCCCAGAGCCTTCTTCACCTGCGGCAACGCCCACAGACCCGACCACTGCATGGCGGTCAGCCCCTGGACGAACGCCGCCGGGTCGGACCAGTCCGTCGGCGCTCCGAGCAACAACGATTCATCGGCGTACAGGCGCCGGATCTTCCCGATGACGCGGGCGGCGGCCGGATCGTCGAAACCGACCTTGCCGTCCTCCGTGACCAGGCTCAGCCCCGCGGCGAACAGCGGCGTGCCGCCCAGCACGGCGGCCCCGCCGTCGTTCCCCAGGAACAGCCCCTTGACCTTGTCCTTGCGGTGCCGGGCGGTCAGCACCCGGGCGGCCTCGACCAGTTCGTCGACGCTGCGCGGCGGCTCGACACCCGCCGCCTTCAGCATGCTCTTCCGGTAGAACAGCAACTGGGTGTCCATGGCCTGCGGCACCGCCCAGACCTTGTCCTGCCAGATCTTCGGCGCGAGCACCGTGCGGTTGAAGTCGTCCTCGACGGGCTCGATCTCCGCCGTCAGGTCCACGACCTGACCGCCCTTGATCTGGTCCAGCTTCGGCCCGTTGACCTCGAAGACGTCCGGCCCGGAGTCCGTCAGCAGCGCGGCGGCGGTCTGCCGGTCGTAGTCGCCCGGCCGCCACTGCACGGTGACCCGCGCCTTGCCGTACGCGGCGGCGTACCGCCGGACGGCCTGCTCGGCGCCCGGCTCCCCGTACTGGTGGTACCACTGGCTGAGCGCCGGCCCCGAACCCTTCCCGTTGCGGCCCGTGTTGGAACCACAAGCCGCCAGCACGGCGGCCAGCGCGGCACCACCGGCCACTCCGAGCAACCGCCGTCTGCCGATGTCGCGTGTCATGCCCGATCGCCCCCTGCGTCACCCGTCGCGCGTCGCGCGCGGTCGTCGTACGGCTTGCGGTACGGCCCCGGTGATCGTCGATCACCGCCTGCCGCGGCCGCCTACTCTGCCGCACCGGCGTGAAGAACGCATGACACCTTCACGAAACCGGCCGGTGAGCACGCCGTAAGAGTGAGCACCGACCGGGCCGGTTCACGACTCCGGCCGGAGCGCGGTGAGGAACGCCGTCCATGCGGCGGGGCTGACGTGGAGGGTGGGGCCGTCGGTGCGTTTGGAGTCGCGTATGGCGATGAGGTGGGGGAGGTCGGTGGCTACTTCGACGCACTCGCGCTCTTCGTTGCTGTAGCCGGACTTGAGGAAGGCGTAGGGGGGCATGGCTCACAGTTCTGTGCTGAGGCTCGTGATGGGAGCCAGGGACTCTTCGGCGCTGAGGGCATTCCGTTCGATGTTCTCGAACATGGCGCCGTACACGCCAGCCTCTTCGCCCCCTTCGTGCCACAGCTCGTTGCGAGGGATCTCCATGTAGACCACGTCCATGGCGCCTGGCTCGGCGAATGAGAGGACGTTGAAGGCGCATCCCATGCCGGGCTGAGCACCAGCGCAGCTCTCGTTCGGGTTCAGCGCGCGCACATACTCCGGCGCCTGTAGCAAGCCAGGTACGAAGGCCAGTTGCCAAGTTGTGATGGTCGTCGCGGCGCACTCCAGTGCCACGTACTCCTGTATGGCGCCGATGCCCGGAAACTCACTCCACCACCCCCTGGCCTTCCGCCGTTCGCGGTCCAACCTCGCCAGTTCCAGCAGGCCGCCCACGACGGCGGGGTCGTGCACTCCGTACAGCTCGCACAGCGCTCGAATGTCCGGGTCGCGCATCGGTACCCAGCCGCCCTCCATCTTGGCGATCTTGGTGGTGGAGGCGGTGAGGGCCTTGGCGGCGTGGGGCTGGCGGAGGTCTGCTGTGGTGCGCAGGCGCGTCAGTTCGCCGCCGAGTCTGCGGCCCAAGACGGTCGAGGTGCTGTTTCCCTGCGTCGGCTGGCTGGTTGCCACGTATTGCTCCTCCTCGGCGGGGCCGGATCAGTCTGGTGGCGTCCGAGACGGCCTCGCAACTCGTTCGGAGGATTTCCTCCGAGAGGAACTTGTACGGCGCGCTTGCTGCCCCTGCCGTCCGTAACGAACGAACCACTCGTGCGGCCGCATCAGTTGGCGCAAGGGTGCGCGCTGCTCGTCATCACGAGGAGGCCGTCGACGATCTCTCCGCATGACCCCACAGAAGTTGTCCTCCACGAGGACCTGCTCGACTACTCGCCGTTCCCCAAGAGTGTGCGGCTCGCGCGGTACCGGACGGCCCGGCTGCTGTGGGAGTGGGGGTGCGGACACCTCGTGGACGACGCCGAGCTGCTCGTGTCGGAGCTGCTCACGAACGCGATCACGCACGGGAGGGCGCCGGGGCGGCTGGTGCGGGTGGACCTGACGCTGGGGAAGGACGTGCTGCGGCTGGCGGTGAGTGACGCGCGGGGGGAGGCCCGGCCGTGCGTACGGGAGCCGGGGGCGACGGCCGTGGCGGGCTCGGGCTGGTGCTCGTGCGGGAGGTGGCCGCGCGGTGGGGTGTGCGGGAGTGGGAGGTCGGCAAGACGGTGTGGTGCGAGCTGGATGTCAGGCGGCGGGAGTGACCGTGGGAGAGGGGCCGCCGAGGACGATGTCCCAGTGGTAGGTGAGGGACACGGGGCGGCCCGGTGGCAGGGGTGCCGGGGTGTACGTGGCGATCAGGCGGCGGCGGGCGGCCGTGTCCGGGGCCGCCTGGAGGACCGAGTCGTGGGCCAGGAGGGGGTCGCCCTCGAAGTACACCTGCGTGACCAGGCGTTGCGCGAACGCGCGACCGAAGAGGGAGAAGTGCAGGTGGGCGGCGCGCCAGGCGTCGTCCGGGGCGCCGAGCGGGTACGGGCCCGGCTTGATCGTGGTGAAGGTGTAGCGGCCGTCGGCGTCGGTGAGGGCGCGGCCCGCGCCGGTGAAGTGGGGGTCCAGGGGCGCGTCGTGCTGGTCGCCCTGGTGCGCGTAGCGGCCGGCGGCGTTGGCCTGCCAGAGTTCGAGGAGCTGGTGGGGGACGGGGCGGCCGAGGTCGTCGACGACGCGGCCGGTCAGGGTGATGCGTTCGCCGATGGGGGTGCCCGCGTGGTGGCGGGTGAGGTCGCTGTCGAGTGGCGTCACGTCCGTATGGCCGAAGACCGGGCCGTACAGCTCGGCGCTCTCCGGGCCGGCGGGGAGGACGAACGGCGGCCGGGTGGGGTGGCGGAGGGGGAAGCCCCGGTACGGCGTGGGTGAGGTCGGCATGGGGCCGTTGTCGCACGTGGCGGAGGGCCGGGCAAGGCCGCGAACCGGCCCGGTGCGGTCGGCCCCGTACCGCACCACGAGGGCGGGGGAGAGCGACCCCTGCGTGGCCCCGGGCCCCCGCCCGCCGGCCCGGAGGTGCCGGACGCGCCCTCCCCGCGCCGCTACGCCGACAACCGGAACCGCAGTCGGCAGATCGTCGCGTCCGTCGTGCGGCGGACCGCGTGGGCGACGACCGCGCCGCGCTGGTTCTGCAGGAGGCGTTGCCACAGGTGGGCCGGTTCGACCTCGGGGATCAGGACGGTGATCCGGGTACGCGGTTGCCGGTGGGCGAGGTCGCGTACGTAGGCGGCGATCGGGCGGCCGACGGTGCGGGTGGCGGAGGGCAGTTCGAGGAGGTCGACGCCGGGGTTCCACAGTTCCCAGTCGCGGCGCAGGGACTCCGCCGCGCGGCGGTCCTCGGGCCCGGCGTGGGTGACGGTGACGGCCTGTACCTCGTCGCCGAGCGAGACCGCGGCGTTCAGCGCCTCGCAGGTGAGCCTGGAGAGGTGGGAGACGGGGACGACGACGAGGGAGCGGTCGCGGTGCGGGGGTTCGGGGATGCGGCCGAGGTGCAGGTGGTCCGCGATCCTGCCGTACGCCCGGTGGACCGCCTCGAAGGCGAGGACGAGGGCGGGCAGCGCGATGACGATCAGCCAGGCGCCCTCGGTGAACTTCGTCGCCGTGACGACGACGGCCGAGACGCCGGTCAGCAGTGCGCCGAAACCGTTGAGGACGGCCTTGCCGCGCCAGCCGGAGGAACGTTCCTGCCGCCAGTGCCGGACCATGCCCACCTGGCAGATGGTGAAGCCGACGAAGACACCGATGGCGAAGAGCGGCACGAGGGTGTTCACTTCGCCGCCGGAGAAGCCGAGCAGCAGGGCGGCGACGGCGGCCAGCGCCAGGACGCCGTGCCGGTGCACCTGCCGGTCGGCCTTGAGGCCGAAGACGTGCGGCAGGTAGTTGTCGCGGGCCAGCAGGCTCATCAGGACCGGCAGCCCGCCGAAGCTGGTGTTGGCGGCGAGGGCGAGCAGCACCATGGTGGCGAACTGCACGACGTAGAAAGCCCAGTTGTGGCCGAGCGAGGCGTCCGCGAGCTGGGCGAGGACGGTGACGCCCTCGACCGGCTGGAGGTGGAAGCGCCCGATCAGTACCGAGAGACCGATCAGCATCACACCGAGCAGGGCGCCCAGGGCGATCTCGGTGCGCTGCGCCCGCTTGACGGCGGGCGCCCGGAAGGACGGTACGGCGTTGGCGACGGCCTCGACGCCGGTCAGGGCCGAGCACCCGGCGGCGAACGCCTTCAGGAGCAGCAGCGCGCCGACGGAGGTGGCGTTGCCGGCGAGTACGGAGGCGTGGCCGGTGGCGGACGCCGTGGAGACGGGCGCGTCCCGGAACAGGCCGACCGCGACGACGGCGAGGATCGACCCCACGAAGACGGCGGTCGGCACGAGGAACGCCTTCGCCGAGTCGACGATGCCCCGCAGGTTCACACCGGTCACCAGCACGAGCACCCCCAGGCACAGCCACAGCCGCTCGCCGTAGAGGGCGGGGAAGGCGGAGGTGAGCGCGGCGACGCCGGCCGTCACCGAGACGGCGACGTTCAGGACGTAGTCGAGGAGGAGAGAGGCCGCGGCGGCCAGTGCGGTACGGCGCCCGAGGTGGGCCTTGGCGACGGCGTACGAACCGCCGCCGTTCGGGAAGGCCGCGATCACCTGACGGTAGGAGGCGACCAGGACGGCGAGCAGCCCCGCGATGCAGAGGGTCACCGGGAGGGTGCAGCCGAGGCCGTAGGCACCCGCGGCGGCCAGCACCAGGACGATGGACTCGGGCCCGTACGCGACGGAGGCCATCGCGTCGAGGGAGAGGGCGGCGAGGCCCTGGAGGGACGTCAGGCGGTGCCGGGCGTCCGGGTCGGGGCCGGGCCGGGGCGCGGCTGCCGGGTCGGCGGGCGGCGCGGGCGCGGCCGTCGGGGCGCCCGTCGCGTCGGCGGCCCCGGCGTCCGGCGGTTTCCGGCCCACGGCCCGTCCGCCGGTACGGCCCGCGGTCCCGCCCGTGGGCTTCCACACCATCGACATCGTTCGCCGTACCTCCGTGCGCTGCGGGATGAGAGCCCCGGTACCGGGGCCAGCCCAGCGTGAGTGCCGGTTCGTACGGGCGCGCCGGTTCTTGGCGTGGCCTTGGCGGAAGATCCGGCCTTCTTCACGCCTTCTTGATGCCCGGCGGGGGCGTACGGATACGTACGGGTGGCCGGAGCACCGGTTGGGCGGGGCACACACCGTACGGACGCGCTCCCCGGGACAGGAGCGGCCGGGGCCCGTGGCCGGCGTAGGGCGCGGCACATGGTCAACGGCGCGTCAAGTTCCCGCGCCGTGCGTCAGCGCCGCGTCAAGGTCCCGCCGATTCCGGCACCGTGGCCCTAGCGTCGCGGCCATGGGACGGCGATGGATGCCGGGGGCCGGGGCCACGGCCCACGGAGGGGACGGCGACGACGGCGCGTACGGCACGGGGCGGAGAGGCGGTGAGGCGCGCGATGGACGGCAGGCGCGGAAGAGGTACGCCCTTCCACCCCCGGTGCACGGCCCGGCGGCCTACCGCGACCGCCGGTGGACGGCCGAGCTGCGCACGGCGGCCTGCGGCACGGCCGGCGTCCTCGGCCTCATGCTCGTCGTCGACCTCGCCTGCCACACCCTCGATCCGCTGCGCGCCGCCTGTTGGGCGGCCCTCGCGGTGGTGCTCTTCGCGGCGCTCTTCCCGCCCCGGGTGACGGCCGGGGCGGGCTGGCTCGCCGTACGCGGACTGCTGCGCGAGCACCGGGTCCGTACGGACCTGCTGGTCCTCGTGCACCGCAGTGACGGGATGGCGCCCCGGCTGGTGCTCCGCGACGCGCTGGGCGACCGCGTCGAACTGGACCCCAAGGTCCTCACCGCCGACCCGGCCCTGTGGCATCTGCTCGACACCGGCGCCCGGCTGTCCCGGGAGCGCGGTCTGCTGCGGTCGGGCGGTGAGGTGCTGCGGGTACTGAGCGAGCGGATCGACCGGGACGGGGCCAGGGCGGTCTTCGAGGCGTCGGGCCTCCACTGACCGCGCCGGCCCCGGCCGTCGGGGCCACGGCGTGGCTGTCCCGGCCGTCAGGTCCACGGCCTGCCGGCCCCGGCCGACAGGACCACGGCGTGCCCGCTCCGGCCTGCCCGCCCCTCGGTCCTCGGCCCCACCGAATCAGCTCCCGGCTCCGCCGAATCAGCCCCCGGCCCCGCCGAAGTCGTACCGCACGCCCGTCAGCTCCTCCGACGCGTCCCACAGCCGGGCCGACGTCTCGTCGTCCCGTGTCCACGGGGCGCGGAAGCACGGTGCGGTGGCGCCGCGCAGGCCGTTGCGGGGGCCGAGGAAGGCGTCCGGCTTCATGTGCGGTGCGGTGGCGGCGCACAGGGTCGGCAGGGCGCCGGACTCGGCGGGCTGGCCGATGAGGCGGTTGGCCAGCGCCACGACGCGCTCGGCGCCCGTACGGCCTTCCATCCGCACGCCGGCGGCCTGCAGATTGGTGTCGGCGTATCCGGGGTGCGCGGCGACGGCCAGCACCTGCGAACCGGCGCGCGCGAGGCGGCGCGACAGTTCGTGGACGAAGAGCAGGTTGGCGCTCTTGGAGCGGCCGTAGGCGATCCAGCGGCGGTAGCCGCGCTCGCTGCCCAGGTCCTCCAGGTCGACGTTGCCCAGCACGTGGAAGCCGCTGGAGACGGTGACGACGCGGGCCCCCGGGGTGGCCAGCAGCTTGGGCAGGAGGAGGCCGGTCAGCGCGAAGTGGCCGAGGTGGTTCGTCCCGAACTGCATCTCGAAGCCGTCTGCGGTGCGGCGGTGCGGGAGCGCCATCACACCGGCGTTGTTGATCAGGAGGTCGAGGCGGTCGCCGTCGAAGTCGTCGAGGCCCGCCGCGAAGGCGCGCACGGACGCCAGGTCGGCCAGGTCGAGCCGCCGGAACTCGGCCTCGGCGGCCGGCACTTCGGATCGCAGCCGGGCCAGCGCCGTGTGCCCGCGTGCCTCGTTGCGGCAGGCCATGACGACACGTGCGCCACGGCGGGCGAGTTCGCGGGCGGTGATGTAGCCGATACCGCTGTTGGCGCCGGTGACGACCGCCGAGCGGCCCGTCTGGTCGGGGATGTGGCTCGTGGTCCAACGGGTCACGCCTGCTGCGCTCCTTCGTCGGGGCGTCGGGGGGCACCAGCGTACGCCCGGAACGGTAAGGACACGCCCCTCACGCACCGGTGCCGAGGTCCCGCACCCGGTAGACGGGCACCGACACCGCCGGATCGTCGAGGCAGGTGCCCGTCTCCAGGTCGAAGCGCTGCTTGAGCAGCGGCGAGGCGACGAACGGGCGGCCGTCCGCCGAGCCGGTCAGGCCGCGGGACAGGACGTACGCGCCGGTGAACGGGTCACGGTTGCCGATGGCGTACGGGCGTCCCGCGCGGTCCACGAACAGCGCCACCTGACCGCCGTCCGGGAGGAGGGCGGCGACGCCCCGGCCGGGGACGAGGGCGGACGGGTCGCAGACCGGGAACCAGTGGCCGTCCCCTCGCTGTTCCGGGGCGTGTTCGGTGAGTTCCACGGCGAGTGTCATCGGGCGGCGGTCCCTTCCAGGGTGCGGGCGGCGGAGGCGGCCGGGGCGTCGGCCAGGGTGCGGACGGGAAGCGTCGGGCCGGCCAGCAGGCGCAGGTCCGGCTTGATCTGGTCGCGCTCCGGGACGAAGCGGACGGCCGGGTCCGGCGCGTCCGGCGCGTTGACGAAGGAGACGAAGCGGGCGAGGCGCTCCGGGTCGGCGAGGGTGTCGGCCCACTCGTCGCGGTAGGCCGACACATGCGCGGCCATCAGCGCCTCCAGCTCGTCGCACAGGCCCAGCGAGTCGTGCACGACCACGTCGCGTACGTGGTCGAGGCCGCCCTCGATGCGCTCCAGCCAGGCGGAGGTGCGCTCCAGGCGGTCGGCGGTGCGGATGTAGAACATCAGGAAGCGGTCGATGAGCCGGACCAGTTCGGCGTCGGAGAGGTCCTGCGCGAGCAGGTCGGCGTGGCGCGGGTCGGCGCCGCCGTTGCCGCCGACGTAGAGGTTCCAGCCGTTGGAGGTGGCGATGACGCCGAAGTCCTTGCCGCGCGCCTCGGCACACTCGCGCGCGCATCCGGAGACGGCCGACTTGAGCTTGTGCGGGGAGCGCAGGCCCCGGTAGCGCAGTTCCAGGTCGATGGCCATACGGACCGAGTCCTGCACGCCGTAGCGGCACCAGGTCTGTCCGACGCAGGACTTCACGGTGCGCAGTGCCTTGCCGTACGCGTGCCCCGACTCGAAGCCCGCGTCGACCAGCCGGGCCCAGATCCGCGGGAGCTGGTCGACGCGGGCGCCGAACAGGTCGATGCGCTGGCCGCCGGTGATCTTCGTGTAGAGGCCGAAGTCCCGGGCCACCTCACCGATGACGATCAGTTTCTCCGGGGTGATCTCGCCGCCGGGGACGCGCGGGACGACCGAATACGAGCCGTTGCGCTGGAGGTTGGCGAGGAAGTGGTCGTTGGTGTCCTGGAGGGCGGACTGCTCGCCGTCCAGGACGTACCCGTCGGCGCCGACCGTGGGCGCCAGGGAGGCGATGATCGAACCCACCGTCGGCTTGCAGACCTCGCAGCCGTCACCGCCGCGCGCCGCCTCCCGGCCGTGGCCGTCCAGTAGCGCGGCGTACGAGGTGAGGCGGCGGGTGCGGACGATCTCGTACAGCTCGGCGCGGGTGTGCGGGAAGCAGCCGCACAGGCCCCGGTCGACGACCGCGCCGCCGGCCGTCAGCTCGTCGTTGACCAGGGTGGTCAGCGCCTTGACGCAACTGCCGCAGCCGGTACCCGCCTTGGTGCACTTCCTCACCTCGGGCACGGTGGTGCAGGAGTGCTCGGAGACCGCGGAACGGATGGTGCCCTTGGTGACGTTGTGGCAGTTGCAGATCACCGCGTCGTCGGGGAGGGCGGCGGGCCCGAGGGCAGCCGGCGCGCCGGAGCCCGCGGGCAGGACGAGCTGCTCCGGGGCGACCGGCGGCACGGTGCCGGTGAGCGGGCGCAGCAGCCCGTACGACTCGGCGTCGCCGACCAGCACACCGCCGAGCAGCTCGCCGTCCGCGCCGATGACCAGCTTCTTGTAGACGCCGGAGCGGGAGTCGGCGTACACGACGTCGAGGCAGCCGGGCGTGGCGCCGTGCGCGTCCCCGAAGGAGGCCACGTCCACACCGAGGAGCTTGAGCTTGGTGGCGGTGTCCGCGCCGGTGAAGACGGGCGCCCCGGCCGCGTCGGCGATCGCGGCCGCCGCCGCCTCGGCCATCTCGTAGCCGGGCGCCACCAGGCCGTACACCGTGCCGTCGGAGGCCAGCGCGCACTCGCCGATCGCGTACACCGCGGGATCCCCGGTACGGCACCGCTCGTCCACCGCGATGCCGCCGCGCTCGCCCACCGCCAGCCCGCAGTCCCGGGCGAGCTGGTCGCGCGGGCGCACCCCGGCCGAGAAGATCACCAGGTCGGTCTCGACGCGTGAGCCGTCCGACAGTTCCATGGCCCGCACCGCGCCGTCCTCATCCGCGACGATCTCCTTGCCGCCGACGCCCGTGTGGACGCTCAGGCCCATGCCCTCGACGGTCCGGCGCAGCGCGCCGCCGCCGCCCTCGTCCACCTGGAGCGCCATCAGGCGCGGGTTGAACTCGACGATGCGGGTGCGCAGTCCGAGCCCCTTGAGGGCGCCGGCCGCCTCCAGGCCGAGCAGCCCGCCGCCGACGACGGTGCCGGTGCGGCAGTTCTCGGCGTACGCCTCGATGGCGAGCAGGTCCTCGACGGTCCGGTAGACGAAGCAGCCGGTGCTGTCCTTGCCGGGCACCGGCGGCACGAACGGGTACGAGCCGGTGGCCAGGACGAGGGTGTCGTACGGGACCGTCAGGCCGGACCGGGCGGTGACGGTGCGCGCCGCGCGGTCGATGGCGGTGGCCGGGTCGCCGAGGTGCAGCTCGATGCCGTGCCGGGCCATGAAACCGGGGTCGGTCAGGGACAGGTCGTCCGGCGTGCGGCCGGCGAAGTACGAGGTGAGCTGGACCCGGTCGTAGGCGGGGCGGGGCTCCTCGCACAGCACGACCACCCGGGCGCGCCCGGTCACCCCACGGTCGGCGAGCGCTTCGAGGAACCGCTGGCCGACCATGCCGTGGCCGATGAGCACAAGGGTGGGAACGGCGGTTGCGGCCATGGTCAGGAGCCTCCGTCGGGGGTGGGGGCGGTGCGGGGACCGCCGCTGGGTTCGGTGGTGAGCAGGTGCAGGAGGGGCGCCGCCGGCAGCGGGTCGTCGGCCTCCCAGGTACGGGCGAGGGCGCCGACGGCACCGAGGTCGCCGAGGAGGATGCCGCCGACCAGGCGGTCACCGCGGACGATGACCTTGCGGTAGGCGCTGCGGGTGGCGTCGGACAGGTGGATCACGTCGTCGCCGGGGCGGGGGGAGGGGGTGCCGAAGGCGGCCAGGTCGAAAGGGGCCGGCGGCACGGTTCCGGGACGTGGCCCGTGGCCGGTGCGGGTGAGGGTCAGGCGGGTGAGGGCGCGGGTGCCGCGGTAGGCACGCGCCCGCGCGGTCGCGTCCCCGGCCTCCGCCAGGAGGATCCTCGCCAGCAGGTCGGCCTGTTCGAGGGCGGGGCCGGCCAGGCCGTACACCAGGCCGTCGTGCTGTGCGCAGTCGCCGATCGCGTGGATACGGGGATCGGCCGTCCGCAGGTGGTCGTCGACGACGATGCCGCGGTCCACCGGCAGCCCGGCCGCCCGTGCGAGGCCGACGCGCGGGCGCACCCCGCAGGCGAGGACGACCAGGTCGGCGTCGGACACGTAACCGTCCGCGAGTTCCACGGCACGCACGGAACCGTCCTCGACCCGCAGCCCGCGCACCCGGCACTCGGTGTGCACCTCCACCCCGAGCGCTTCCAGGTGGGCGCGCAGCAGGGCCGCGGCTTCGGCGTCGAGTTGGCGTTCCATCAGGTGCTCGCCCTGCTGTGCCAGCAGAACCGGTACGCCGCGCTCGGCCAGGGCACGGGCCGCGGAGACCCCGAGCAGGCCGCCGCCGATCACCACGGCGCGCGCTCCGGAGCGTGCGGCGGCCGCGTCGAGCGCCGTGCAGTCGTCCAGCGTGCGGAACGGGTGGACGCCGTGCGGCAGATCGTCCTGTCCGGGCGGGAAGAGCCCGCGCAGCGGCGGGAGCACCGGGTTGGAGCCGGTCGCGAGGACGAGCCGGTCGTACGGGACGGCCTGCCCGCCGTCGCACAGCACCGTACGGCGCGCCCGGTCGATCCGGACGGCCCGCACTCCGCTCAGCCACCGCACCGCACCGTGCGGGGCCGGGAGGGCGATGACCTCGTGCGCGTAGCGGCCGGCCAGCACCTCGGCGAGCAGGACACGGTTGTACGGCGCGTGCGGCTCCGCACCGAGGACGGTGAGTGCCGGGGCGCCGCCGGTGCCGTCGGCGCCGGCCGGGCTCAGGCGCTGCGCGAGCCGGGCGGCGGCCATCCCGCCGCCGATCACCACCACACGCTGTTGCGAGGTCATGTCCGCCAGCGTGCGGCCGGGCTGTTACCCGACCGCATCCGCGCTGTTTCCCGTGGGGAACGCTGCCCTCAGCGCGGGGGAGGGCGCGGTGTGAGGGGCCGGGGCCTGGCCGTGGTCACCGTCCGCGTCCCCACCCGTAACCCCTCTCCCCGGGGACCGCCCCCCGTCCGAAACCGATCACCGCCGGGTGCCGGCGGTGCTGCGGTCTCTGGAGGCGGTGGGGGCAGGGCAGGGGGGACAGGGGGACAGGGAGGCAGCGCGCCGGGGGCGGGCTAGAGCGCGATGCTCGCCGGCGGCGAGAGTTTCCACAGGTGGCCCAGGGGGCGCAGGCCCAGGCGGGCGGCGACGTTCTGGGACGCGTGATTGGTGGCGGACGTGCTGTAGAAGAGGTGGCGGCCGGTGGGCGCCTGGAGGCGGGACCAGGCGGCGGTGACGGTCGCGGCGTGGCCCCGGCCACGGTGACCGGGGCGGGTCCAGGTGCCGGCCTCCGCGCCGTGGTCGGTCCAGCAGGGGGTGTGGCAGATCGAGACGACGTGGGCGGGGTGCCCGGCGTCCGGGTCGGGAGCCGGGGCCGCCGGGTCCAGGGCCATGGCCCACGGTCCGAGTTTCCCGTCGAGCAGGTCGTGCCACTCGTCGGCGTCCCAGTTGCCGGGGTTGGCGGTGCGCAGGGACGCGACCACGGCGGGGTCCGTGGTGTCGGAGCGGACGACGGGGGCGGTCGGGGCGTACCGGATGCGGTCGGGACGGACCAGGTAGCTGGGGCCCGAGGTGATGTGTACGGGGCCGAGGGCCGTCTCCAGCAGGTGGTGGAGGCGGGGGAGGTCAGGAGGCGGTAACTCCGGGCCCGCGGGGGCCGGCTGCGGTGAGACGGCGGCCAGCAGCTCGGCGGCGAGCGCGTCCGGGAGGTGGTCGGCCGCCGCCGGGACCTGGGTGCGGCCGTCGGCCGACACGGCGAGCACCATGTGGTGCGGGCCCCGGAAGCGGCCGCGTCCGTCCGTGCGCCAGATGACCTCGATCTCGGTCCTGAGCAGATGCGCGACGTGCGTCCGGCGCGGGTCGGTCACCGGGCCTCCTTCTCCGGCGTCGGCCCGAGCAGCCGGGTGAGCGCGCGGCGGGTGCGGTCGGGGGCCGTGGGGTCGGCGAAGAGCTGGATGGCCTGGTTGAGGCCGGTGTAGAGGCCGATCAGCTCGAAGACGAGCTGATCCGGGTCGGTGTCGGCGGGGAGTTCGCCCGCGTCGACGGCGTACCGGATCTCGTTGGCCAGACGGCGGCGCCACAGGGTCGAGCGGCGCACCACCGCGTCCCGGAGGGGGCCGACGCGCGCGTCGAACTCGACCGCCGCCGTGGTGAAGAAGCAGCCGCCGGGAAACGCGCCGCGCTCACGCTCCAGGTAGGTGATCCAGGACTCGCAGACGGCGCGGAGCCGGGCCAGGCCGGGGGCGGTGTGCGTGGAGGGCTCCCACACCGCCCTGGAGAAGATCGCCGACGCGCCGTCCAGGGAGGCGAGCTGGAGCGCCTCCTTCGTGCCGAAGTGACCGAGCACCCCGGCCTTGCTCATGCCCAGGTCGGTGGCGAGGCGCCCGATGGTCAGCCCGTCCAGCCCTTCGACCGAGGCGATCGCGATGCTGCGGTCGATGATCCGCTCGCGGGTCCTGCGGGACTCGGCGGCGGACTTGCGTGGGCTCATGCCGCCATCGTATCCAGCGTGCCCAGGACCCCCCTCCAATTAGCTTCCGAACGATCGGTTGCTATATTTCCGGCCGGTGTGGATGGTGTGGACGGAGTGGTCCATGGGGTCGGCGGGGCTCAGCGTGGTCCGCGGGCCTGGTGTGACCGATATGGCCCGTGGGACCGACGCGGCCCGCACCGTTCGTCCGTACCGTCCGCACCGCTCGTCCATACCGACCGCATCACCCGTACCGGGCCGCACGCCGTGTGCGGCCGGCGACCCGAGGAGAGCACGTGCCGGGAACCCGAATCGCCGCGCTGGGCCACCACCAGCCGTCCCGCGTCCTGACCAACGACGACCTGGCGGGCATGGTCGACACCAGCGACGAGTGGATCCGGCGGCGTACCGGCATCGCCACCCGCCGGGTGGCCGACGCGGAGTCCGTCGCCGACCTGGCCACGGCCGCCGCCGGCAAGGCCCTGGCCGCCTCCGGGCTGGAGCCCGGTGACATCGGCCTGGTCACCGTGGCGACCTGCTCGGCCATCGACCGCTGTCCGTCCACCGCCGCCCAGGTCGCCGCCGCGCTCGGCATCCCCTCGGCCGTCGCGTACGACCTGAACAACGGCTGCGCCGGCTTCTGCACCGCACTCGCCTGCGCCGACCACTCGGTCCGGGCCGGTGCCGCCCGGCACGCCCTGGTCATCGGCGCCGAGAAGATGTCGGACGTGACGGACTGGACCGACCGCAGTACGTGTGTCCTGCTCGGGGACGGCGCGGGTGCCGCCGTGCTGAGCGCCGCGGAGTCCGCGCACATCGGGCCCGTCGTCTGGGGCTCCGACCCCACCCGCTCGCAGGCCGTGCGCCTGATGGGCGACTGGCACCCGCGCTTCGCGCAGGAGGGGCAGACGGTCTTCCGCTGGGTCACCACCGAACTCGCCCCGCTGGCCCGGGAGGCCTGCGCCCGGGCCGGTATCGCCCTCGCCGACCTCGCCGGTGTCGTCACCCACCAGGCCAACCTGCGCATCATCGAGGCCCTGGCGCAGCAGCTCGGCCTGCCCGAACACGTGGTGATCGCGCGGGACGTGGTCGACTCCGGCAACACGTCCGCCGCGTCGGTCCCCCTCGCCCTGTCCAAGCTGGCCGAGCGCCGCGAGCTGCCGTCCGGCGGTCCCGTCCTGCTGCTGAGCTTCGGTGGCGGACTGTCGTACGCGGGTCAGGTCGTGGACTGCCCGTAGGGGGCGGGGGCCGGTCGAAGGGAACGGGAAGAGCGGATGGAGCGGACGGAGGAGACGGAGTGCGGAAGGGGTGGATGGGTCGGGTTCGCGGATTTTCTTCCTGGTGCGGGTGTTTACTCCTGGGGCGCGAGGCAACCCGCCTGTTGGGAAGGAAACAGCCCCCACAACGAGTAAGGGTGAGTAGTGATGGCTGAGTCCACCAACAACGGCAACTTCGCCAACGACCGCGAGAAGGCCGCACGCGCCGGGCAGAAGGGCGGCCACGAGAGTGGCGGCAACTTCGCCAACGACCCGCAGCGCGCGGCGGACGCCGGGCAGAAGGGCGGTCACGAGAGTGGCGGCAACTTCGCCAACGACCGCGAGCGGGCCGCCGAGGCCGGGCAGAAGGGCGGCCGCAGCCGCCACGGCGCGTAGCCGCCACTGTCACGGCGAACAGCCGCCGTCGCGACGGAAGCTGCCGGGCGGGCCGGTGACCGTCGGCCGGGCGGGACGCCGTTGCGGCGTCCGCGGCGGGCCGGGCGCGAGCCCGCGGACAGCAACCGAAGCACTGGGGCGGACGTCCACGAGACGTCCGCCCCTTTTTGCCGTGCCGGCCAGTGATCTCCGCCGGCCCGGTGTCGTGCCGGCCGGTGGCCTCCGTCAGCCCCTGTTGACCGTCAGCCCGTGATCTTCGCCGGGCACAGGCGGCGCGGCTGCTTGTCGCCGCTCAGCTCGGCGTCCACACAGCCGCCGGGCAGACCGGCGTGGGGGGTGCTGCCGAAGTTGGCGGTGACGGTGAGCTTGCCGTCGCCGAACTCCGTACGCTGCACGAGGTTGTCGCCGGTCAGTCGGCGGAACGAGGTCAGCTTCTCGGTGCCGGCCGCCTTGTGCAGCGGCGAGAAGTACTTCTGGAGGGCGGCCAGTTCCGGGCCGTACTTCTTGATGGCGGGTCCGTCGAGCACGTAGTTCAGCGGGATGTTGTAGAGCATCGCGAGCAGCGCCCGGTCGGTCTTCTGCCGCGGCAGCTTGTCGTACGACAGCTCCCAGCGTTCGGCGTTGACGAGCGAGCTGTGCAGCGCGGTCTCGTACAGCGGCACCCGGTAGGCCGGGTCGTACATCGCCTTTGCCAGGTCGGCCGGCAGCTCCACCGGCTTGAAGAAGGCCTTGGGGGCGTTCTGCGGGTAGTAGCCGCCCCAGGTCTCCCTGTCGCGCTGGAGTTTCCACAGGCCGTCGGCGACCGGTGTGGCCGCCCCGTGGTTGAAGGCCAGCACCTTGTTGGCCCAGGACTGGGCGCTCTCCGAGCCCAGTACGAGCTTGTCGTCCTGGGCGAGGCGCCGCATCCGGGCCAGCCGGTTCGCACGGTCGCCGGCCTTGGTCATCGGGTGGGCGGCGCTGTGGTCGCGGAACTCCTCGCCGGTCGCGTCGACGTCCAGGAAGTAGCTGTCCGCGCCGTTGGCGGTCATGGCGCGGGTGCGGTCGGCGAGGTAGTGGTGCCGCGGCTCGGCCTGTTCGAAGGCGCGTGAGCTGAGGTAGCAGCCGCGGTTGCCGAAGCCGGTCGCCGGCTTGCCCTGGGCGTCCCGGACGCAGAAGTCCGGGTAGACCGTGCCGGGCCACACGGAGGTGGGGGAGTCGGCGGCCTTCGGGTCCTGGCCGTTGGCGAACGTGTCGTACGGGCCCACGAGGTAGCCCGCCTTCTTGGCGGCCTTGACGGCCGCGGCGTCCATCGGGTCGGGCCCGGCGTCGTAACCGAGCCACATCCGGTCCACCCCCAGCTTCCGCAGCTCCTGGACGCCTCCGGCCTTGCGCGCGTCGCCCCACACGTACGCGTGGAAGGCGCCGAGCAGTTTGCCGTTGGCCGGATTCTTGTCGATCTTCTCGCGCAGGCTGCCGAGCTGCCCGTGCTCGGAGAGCCAGGAACGGTAGTCGGCGCCGGGCGCGACGGGGTTGCCGTCGGTGAGGGCGAAGGTGACGGTGTAGTCGCGGGTGCCGTCGCCGCCGTTGAAGTCGTGGGTGGTGGAGGTGCTCAGCCGCCCGCCGGCGGAGCGGAACGTCAACGAGGTGCCGAGGTCGGTGGGGGTGAGGTAGCTGACGCCGTGTCCGCGGCCCAGGGAGTAGCCCCACAGCGGCAGTTCGAGCTGCCCGCCCACGTCGATCGCGCTGTCCGCGAGCCCGGCCTTCGCGGAGTTCCAGAACGTGTCGCGTACGGGAATGTCCAGGCCCTCGCCGCGCGGCAACTGGACGGACGACGCGGCCCGGTCGGTGCCGGTGACCGGCCAGGTGACCGAGGTGTCGCGGCCCGCCTTCATGCTGACCCGCAGCCGCCCGTGGTCGGCGCGCGCGGTCACCGTCAGCCCCTGGTCCGGGTAGCTCCAGCGGGCGCCGCCGTCGGCGCGCTCGACCGGTCCCGGCTTGCCGAGGCCGGTGCCGGAGGGGGCGGACAGCACCAGGCTCCTGCCGTCCGCCGTACGGGCGTTCACCGCGAGGGTCCCGGTGTCGACGGTGGCCGTACCGCCCCGCACGGGGATCTCGACGTGCCGTCCTCCGACGGTCCCGGCCACGGCCTGGCTGCTGCACCCGGAGGCGCCGACGGTGGCCGTGGCCGTCAGGACGAGGGAGGCGGCGAGCACGCGCGTACCGGTGCGGGTACGGGAGCGGGGGCGGCCACCGCTTGGAGCGATCTTGGAATCCATGGACACGTGGATAGTGGGCGGAGTTAAGAACTCTCTAAGAACGTGTGCGCGGGCAGTGCCGGCCCGTCTCGGTACGGCCGGCGACTGGCTGACGGCGACGACGAATGCGGCGAGTCCGTCGAGTGGTCGGTGGGTGCTGCCGGACGGAGGGTGTCGGACAGGTGTTGTCGGGCACCACGAATGCGGTTAGGTTAGCCTTACCTAAGTCGAGGTCGTCGCACGGTGTGTGTCGCCACATGCCGTGTACGGCCCCGGCCGAAGTCGTCTGTGCCCGCGCCACCGCGCCGGGCGGGAAAGCGGGTTGTCGATGGGAGCGTCGATGAAGGCATCGGTGGGCACGTCGACGGGCGCGGTCGGGGGAACCCCGCCGGGCGCCGCGACGGGTACGGCGACGGGGGCGGCAGCGGGGGCGGCGCCGGGCGCGCCCTCCGGTGGGCCGGCGGAAACGGGGGCGGCGCAGGCTGTACCCGCGGGGCCGCCGCGCCCGCCGCGCCCGGCGCCGGCCGAGATCGTGGACAGCCCGCGGATCGTCGCGCTGGCCGCCTCCGTCGCGGGCGGACGCGACGCCGCCGTACGGGAATTCTGGGCCGAGGCAGAGGCGCAGGGGACCCCGCTCGTCGAGCCGATCCCCTGGGACCCCGAGCACCGGGCCGTCACCTTCCTGTGGCGCGGCACGGAGGGGACCCGCCGGGTCCTCCTCCTGGCCGACCGCCTCGTGGACCGCTCGCACCTCGCGGGCAGCCTGATGCGCCGGATCCACGGGACCGACGTCTGGCACCTCACCTACCGGCTGCCCTCCGATCACCGCGGGTCGTACGTCATCGCGCCCGACACGGGTACGGGGAGCGGCCGTCGGCGCACGGCGGCCTCGCCCGTACCGGCGCCACCCGCCGCGCCGACGCCTGTACCGGAGTCCCCGGCCGCGCCCGCGCCGGTACCGGGGCCCCCGGCCACGCCCGTAGCGGTGTCGCCGTCCATGCCCGTACCGGTGTCCCCGTCCGCGCCGGATTCCGGGCCGGCGGACGACTTCCAGGCCCGGCTGCTCCCGCTGCTCGCCGCCGCCCGGCCGGACCCGCTCAACCCGCGTGTCCTGCCCTCCCGTTGGCGCGGTGAGGGCGGGTCGGTGTTCGAGCTGCCCGACGCGTCGCCGCAGCCGTGGCGGCCGTGGGCGCCGGTCGCCGGGCCGGGCGGCGGCGGCCGGGGCGTGGTGGAACGGCACCGGGTGACCAGCGCCGCCCTCGCCACCCACCGCGACGTCTGGACGTACCTGCCGCCGGGGCCGCTCCCGGACGGCGGCGCCGACACGCTGGTGCTCCTGGACGGTGACATGTGGTTCGGGCGGCTCGGCGTCCAGGACCTCTTCGACCGGCTGATCGCGGACGGCGCGCTGCCGCCGCTGGTCGTGCTCGCCCCGGACGCCGTGGACAACGCCACCCGCGCCCGCGAGTTCGGCGGCGGGCCGGCGTACACGAACTTCCTCGCCGCCGAACTGCTGCCCTGGGCGGCGGCGCGGCTGCCGGTGACCTTCGACCCGTCGCGCACCGTCGTCGCGGGTGAGGGCCTGGGCGGACTCACCGCGCTGTACGCCGGGTTCGCGGCGCCGCGCCGGTTCGGCAAGGTGCTGGCCCAGTCGCCGTCGCCGTGGCGGCGGCCGGCGGCCGGGGCCACTGTCACGGAACGGCCGTCCTGGCCGGCGGAACGGTTCGCCGAAGGCGGCCGCCGTGAGCTGCGGACGCACCTGCGGGTCAGCCGGTACGCGGGCGACACGCGTGAACGGTCCAGGGAACTGCGCGACACGCTGCGTGCCCTCGGCCATCTGGTCACGTACAGGGAGTACAACGGCGGTCATGACCACGCCTGCTGGGCGGGCGGCCTGGCGGAGGGGCTGGCGGACCTCCTGGGCCGGCCGGACGCCGCACCGGGGGCCGACGCCGGAACACCGGGGGCGGGACCGGCATGAGGTCCTTCACGCCGCGCCTCGCGTACTACGTCCTCAAGTCCCGCGCGTACCGTGCCGTCCTGCGCACACCCCGCTTCCGTACGGCCAAGTCGGCAGCGCCGACGGCCGCGGAACGCCACCCGGACCACCCGCGACGCGCGACGCCGGGCCTCGCGGAGCGGCCGGTACCGGACCGTTCGAAGTGGCCGATACCGGGCCCTTCGGAGCGGTCGACACCGGGCCCTTCGGAGTGGCCGACGGCAGACCGTTCGGAGCGGCCGCTCAGCGGCCTCCCGTACCGCCTCGCCCCGGACCACCCCCAACGGCCCGCCCCGGACCGCCCGCCGCGGTCCGTCCCTGACCGTCCTCACCGGCGTACCAAGGCCCTCGCCGGGTGACGGACGCGGCGTCCCGCCCCACCAGTGCCGGGGCGGGGCGCCCCTGATTCGGACGGGTGGCGGGCGGCGGTCACGGGCCGCCCACCGCCCGCCCCTGCCTGCCCGCCCCTCCTGTGACTCCCGCCACGCGGACCTCTGCCGCCCCACCCGACTCCTTAAGATCGGCCGGTGCCCGCCGACATATCGCTGACGACGACCCTGCTGCTGTGCCTGGCCGCCCTCGCGGCGGGCTGGATCGACGCCGTCGTGGGCGGTGGCGGTCTGCTGCTCCTGCCGGCGCTGCTCGTCGGCCTCCCGCACACGCCCGCCGCGTACGTCCTGGGGACCAACAAGTCCACGGCCGTCGTCGGCACCGCCGCCGCGGCCTGCACCTACGTACGCAAGGCCCCCGTCGACCTGCGCACCGCGCTGCGCATCGGCCTGGTCGCACTCGGCGGCTCGCTGGGCGGGGCGTTCTTCGCGGCGGGCATCGACAGCGAGGTGCTGCGCCCGCTCATCATGACCGTCCTGGTGGGGGTGCTGGCGTTCGTCCTCCTGCGCCCGGCGTTCGGCACCGCCCCGCCGCCCTCGGGGCCCGTCACCCGGCGGCGGGTCCTGGCCGCGATCCTGGTGGCGGGCCTGGGCATCGGGTTCTACGACGGCCTGATCGGCCCCGGTACCGGGGCCTTCCTCGTCGTCGTACTGGCCGCGATCCTGCACATGGACCTGGTGACGTCCTCGGCCACCGCCAAGATCGTCAACGTGTGCACCAACGTCGGGGCCCTGGCCATGTTCGCCTACCAGGGCACGGTCCTGTGGCAACTGGGCGCGCTGCTGGCGGTGTTCAACTTCGCCGGCGGCACGGCCGGCGCGCGCATGGCCCTCAAGCGGGGTGCCGGGTTCGTGCGCGGGGTGCTGGTCGTGGTCGTCGTGTCGCTGCTGTGCAAGCTGGCCTTCGACCAGTGGCTGGCCTGACGGACGGCCGGTTCGACGGACGACCGGCGCGACGGGCACCGGCCTGACAGACGGGCGGTCCGACGGACGGCCGGTCCGACGAGCGACCGGCCCTACGGCCGACCCCCCGGCGGCCGCCCCGTCAGTTCATGGACTTCGTCGCGGTGACGGCGGTCAGCAGTACGGCGGAGTCCTGGAGGGCCTTGAGGCCGTGCCGCTCGTGGGGGATCGGCATGACCTGCCCGGCGATCAGGTCCCGGTCGTCGCTCGTCCCGGTCAGCCGCACCCGGCCGTGCAGCACCTGAAGGCTGGCGGCCGGGGGTGTGACGTGCTCGTCCAGGGCGGCGCCCTCGATGAGCGCGATCACGGTCTGCCGGAGCGGGCCGTCCTGGAGGAAGAGGTGGGCGCTGCGCCCGTGAGCGGAGGCCCTGGCGTCGTCGAGCTGGCGGCGGGCGAGCGAGCTGAGGTCGTCCATGACGCGGCCTTTCGATCGGGGGGTCCACGGCGCCGGGGCCGGCACCGGTGCCGTACTGGTACCCGTATCGGCTCCGGTAACCGCACCACCGCCGGGCGCGGTCCATCCTGACGGGTGGCCGGTCGGCTGCCGAATGGCCGGTGGACGCCGCATGGCGCGTGGCCGGCAGCCGGATGATCACCGAGGTCCGTACGATGCGGGGGACCTGATCACGGACCCAGTGCCCGAAGGGGGAATCCGCATGCGAGGCGAACCGGCGGAACACGGCAGGGAGCAGGAGCCCGCCACGGGAACGGACGGCGGCCCGGCCGGTTTCCTGACCGTCATGACCACGACCGACAGCGCCGAGAAGGCGGAGACCCTGGCGCGCGGCGCGGTCGAGGCCCGGGTGGCGGCGTGCGCGCAGATCAGCGCACCCGTCACGTCCGTGTACCGGTGGGGGCAGGCGATCGAGACGGCACAGGAGTGGCAGGTGCTGTTCAAGACGGCGGCCGCGCGGTACGAGGCGCTTCAGTCGTATCTCCTCGGGGCGCACGACTACGACACACCGGAGATCATCGCCACGCCCGTCACCCGGGGCGGGGCCGGCTATCTGGCGTGGGTCGCGGAGGAGACGAGCTGACGTGGGGCGGTGGTCCGAGAAGCGGAGCGGGGCCGGGGCCCGGCAGGAGGCCGGCGGTGGGCCGGACGGCACGGCGGGTGACGGCCGGAGGGGCGCGCCCGGTCCCCGGCACAGCCCCCGGCGTCGGGCCGGGCGGCCGGTCCGGCGCCGGGCGGGCGCCGCCGGGGCCGGGCTCGCGCTGTGCCTCCTGGTGGCGCCCGCGAGCGGTGCGACCGCCGGTGTCACCGCCGCCGCCGTCGACGACGGCGCGGGCGGCTGGACGAGCGAGGCCGCGGCCCGGTACTGGACGGCCGGCCGGATGGCGGCGGCCGTTCCGGCGGGCACGGGCAGCGGCAAGAGCGCCGGTGCACCGGCCGCGCGTGCCACGGCGGCCGCCGGGCGGACCGCCCGGCATTTCGACGGTGTGCCCTCCGTCGGTGTGCTCTTCTCCGTCGACAAGGACGCGCGGGCGCACCACTGCACCGCCAGTGTCGTCCGCAGCCCGCACCGCAACCTGATCCTCACGGCCGGGCACTGCGACCCGGGGGCCCGTGCGGCCTTCGTTCCGCAGTATCGTTCCGGCGCCGCCACCCAGCCGTACGGAGTCTGGGCGGTCGCCCGCGGCTTCACCGACCCGCGACGCACCGGCACCGGCCCCGGATCGGACCTGGACTTCGCGTTCGCGACGGTCGAGCCGGACGCTGATGGCCGCGCCCTGGAGTCGGTGACCGGCGGCAACATCCTCTCGCGCACCCCCGGTTACACCACGGACGTCACCGTCATCGGCTACCCGACCGTCCGCAACGACCCCGCCGACCGGGCCATACGGTGCGACGTGCGGACCACCCGGCTCACCGGGCAGCGGCAGCTCCGGATGGAGTGCGGCGGGTTCCACGGCGGCACCTCGGGCAGCCCGTGGCTGAGCCGCTTCGACGAGCGGACGAAGACCGGGTTCGTGGTCGGCAACATCGGCGGCCTGAACGGCGGCGGACCGTCCGGCCCGGACAGCCACCGGACGTCGTACAGCCCGTTCTACGGCTCTGAGGTCTTCCGGCTCTACGCCCGCGCCGTCACGGGCTGACGGGGCCACGGCGGCGGCCCGCCGGGCCGGGCTACGGCTGCCGCAGGGCCGTAGCCACCCCGTCCTCCTCCGGCCCGAGGAAGCGCGGATCGGGCCGTACGGCGGCCTCGGCGGCCGCCTTCGCCGCCGCGAACACCTCGCGGGTCCCGCCGTAGTACCAGGTGACGTCGTGCTCGGCGTCGACCCCCACCCCGTACGCGTCGAGACCGGCCGCACCGCACAGCGCCAGCGCGCGCCGGATGTGGAAGCCCTGGCTGACCAGGACGGCCCGGTCCACGCCGAAGACCCGGCGGGCGCGGGTGCAGGAGTCCCAGGTGTCGAAGCCCGCGTGGTCGCTGACGATCCGTCGCGCGGGGACGCCGTGCGCGACCAGGTACCGGCGCATGGCGTCCGGCTCGTCGTAATCCTCACGGCTGTTGTCGCCGGTGACCAGGAGCGCGCGGACCGTGCCCCGCTCGTACAGGCGGGCGGCGGCGTCCAGCCGGTGCGCCAGGTACGGGGACGGCTCGCCGTCCCACAGCCCCGCGCCGAAGACGACGGCGACCGGCGCGGCGGGCACGTCCTCGACCGTGCGGACCCGGGACCCCGCGGCGACGTTCATCCACGTCGTCGGCAGCAGCGCCAGCACGCACGCCAGCACGGTGACCTGGAAGGCCCGCCGCTGTCCGCGCCGCGTCCGGGGCAGCCGCAGACGGTGCCATATCCGCCGTATCCACTGCGTCTGCTGTGTCACCGGATGTCCCCCGTTGTTCGTGTTGCCGTCGCAAGCACCGACGCGTCGCGCCCTGGCATGGTTGCGGAGGCGAGCCAAGCCCGGCCGCCGCCACCGGCCGCTCCCGGCCCGCACGGGGCCGGCCGTCGCCACCGGCCACCCGCCCCGGCCCGTAGGCGCCGCCACTCGCCGCCCCGACCGAAGGAGCCCGCCGATGCCCACCGAGCCCGAGCGCCTCCCGTTCTTCGTCTACGGAACGCTGCGCCCCGGCCGGGCCAACCACGCGCGCTGCCTGCGCGGACGGACCGCGTCCGAGGAGCCGGCGCTGGTCAGAGGGGTGCTGCTGTACGAGGGGCCCGGGTACCCGTACGCCGTGACGGGACCCGCCGAGGCGGTCGTGCACGGCGACCTCGTCCGGTTGCGCACGGAGATCCATGACACGGTGCGAGCCGCCCTCGACCGGCTGGAGGGGTATGTGCCCGACGCTCCCGGCAACCTCTACGAGCGGGTGATAGGGCAGGCCGAGTGCGCGGACGGCCGGACCGTACGGGCATGGATCTACGTGGCCGCCGAACCGCTCGCCGGTCGCCTGCGCACGTCCGGCGCGCCGATACCCGGCGGCGACTGGCCGCGCGGACATACCTGCTGAAAACCCCGCCACTCCGGTGGGGAGCGGCGGGGCTCAAAGCCGGGTGGCGCGAGCGTGCCGCATCACGTGGCGGAGAACGCGTCACCCTTGACGCCCGCGACGAATTCCGCGAACGAGCGGGTGGGGACGGAGGGAACGGGGCCGTTCGGGTCCTTGCTGTCGCGGACGGGAACTGTGCCGGTGGTCGCCTGCGCCGGGGCCCACTCGACGCAGGAGCCGCCGTTGCCGCTGTAGGAAGACTTGGACCAGACGAGGGTTTGGGTGTCGGTGGTCACGAGGTGCCCTTCCTGCTTCCATCCGCGTGCCTCCCGCGCGCTGCGCAGGCGCGCGCCGTACGCCGCCTTCGGCCCGGCCTCCGGGTTCAGCTCCTCGATGGTGACCAACATGCCCTCCGTTTCCGGAACGTCGAATACGGGGCGACCGTAGGACCATTCCGACCCTCTCCGGCAGTGGCGCGAACACGGAGAGGAACGGACGGTCGCAGGTGACCAGCCCGAACCCCGGCTCCAGCCGGAAAGATTTCATCCGTCTCATGCGCTCCAGCGGGCACGACGACGTGCTCTTCCTGCGTACCGGCGGCGGCAGTGACGCCGCCCTCGACCACCCCGACGCGAAGGCACAGCCATGGCCCTCCCCACCCCGACGCGCACAGACCTTCAGATCACCGGCATTCGGAAGCACGTCGCCGAATGTGTCACGCCCGTCGATGACGGGCCGTGCGGCGCCCGTTCCGACGCCTGGGACTCGCCCAGGTCCCTGGACGTGCGGATTCGCGCCCACGCGGACGAGCACGAGCACAAGAAGGGCGCAAGAAGGGCGCAAGAAGTGCGCAAAAAGTACGTGCGGTACACGGAGGAGACCGTCAACGTCTTCTCCGGGCCCGCCCAGGAACAGCGCACGTAAGCAAGAGCGGCGGCGCTGGGCGGGGCACGACGCGATGACGCCACCCCCTTCCCGCGTCCGGCGCGCCGGACAGCGGCCCCGCCCGCCCGGCCGGCGCCGCCGCCCCGTTAATCTGGACGACTTGTTCCGTACCGCACAGGACCCGGCAGCCCCGGCAGTCCCAGCAGCAGACAGGTGTGATCCCAGCGTGCCCCCCACCTCCCCGGCCCCGGCGAACCCGTTCCCCAAGGCGGAACTGCACCTCCACATCGAGGGCACCCTGGAACCCGAGCTGGCCTTCGCCCTCGCCGAGCGCAACGGTGTCACGCTGCCGTACGCCACCGAGGACGAGCTGCGCCGCGCGTACTCCTTCACCGACCTCCAGTCGTTCCTGAACCTCTACTACGCGCTGATGGCGGTGCTGCGCACCGAGGACGACTTCGCCGACCTCACCCACGCCTACCTGGCCCGCGCGCAGGCCCAGGGCGTCCGGCACGCCGAGATCTTCTTCGACCCGCAGGCGCACACCGCGCGCGGCGTGCCCGTCGGCACGGTGATCGAGGGCCTGACGCGGGCCCTGGACACCGCCGAGGAGCGGTACGGCATCACCACCCGCCTGATCATGTGCTTCCTGCGCGACGAGAGCGCCGAGTCCGCGCTCGCCACCTTCGAGGCGGCCCGCCCGTACCTGGACCGGATCACCGCCGTCGGCCTGGACTCGGCGGAGGTCGGGCACCCGCCGTCGAAGTTCAAGGAGGTCTACGCGTTGGCGCGGGAGGCCGGGCTCAAGTGCGTGGCGCACGCGGGCGAGGAGGGCCCGCCGTCGTACGTCTGGGAGGCGCTGGACATCCTCGGCGTGGACCGCGTCGACCACGGCGTGCGCTGCCTGGAGGACGAGCGGCTGGTCGCCCGCCTGGTCGCGGACCAGGTGCCGCTCACCGTCTGCCCGCTGTCCAACGTCCGCCTGCGCGTCATCGGCGAACTGGCCGACCACCCGCTGCCCGCCATGCTGGAAGCGGGCCTGCTGGTCACCGTCAACTCGGACGACCCCGCCTACTTCGGCGGCTACGCCGACGACAACTTCACCGCCGTACGCGACGCCCTCAACCTGGACGAGGAGACCCTGCGCACCCTCGCCAGCAACTCCTTCCGCGCGTCCTTCCTGGACGAGGCGACCCGCGAGGCATACCTCAAGGAGGTCGAGGCGCACGGCCGTACGTGACCGTGCGCCGGGCCGGGGACGCCGATGGTCCCCGGCCGCCGGCCGCGTGACCGACGCCACCGTTGACCTCAAGTCCGGTTGAGTTCCTAGGTTCTTCCTCATCAGGCACGACGCCCGCAACGGGCAGAGGAGGCACCACCATGGAGTACTCGCACAGCGACGCCGAACTGGCCGGTCAGCCCATCGGCTACTGGGCCTGGGCCGCCCACACGGCGGCCGTCGCCCACATCCGCGCCGGCCTGGCCCGCCACGGCCTGAACCAGCCCCAGTGGTGGGTGCTCAACCAGCTCGTGGGCCACCCCGGCGGCCGCGGCCGGACGGAGGTGACCGACATGCTCAAGGACTATCTGGACACCGGCGCCGACGGCATCCGCGCGGCCGCCGACGACCTCCTCGGCCGCGGTCTCGCCGCCGCCGACGGCGACCGGCTGCACATCACCGCCGACGGCGCGGCCCTGCACGCCACCTGCGCCGCCCTCCAGGTGGAGATGCGCGCCCGGATCCACGACGGCATCAGCGACGAGGAGTACGTGCGCACGCTGAAGGTGCTCCAGCGGATGATCCACAACGTCGGCGGGAAGATGCGGCACCACTGAGGGCGCCGATCCGCCCCCTTACCTTCGGGGTAATCGACCGGCCGCCCCGCCCACGGCAGCATCGGACACACCGGCGGGGTCCCCCGCCGGGCCCGGCCGCACCGCGAGGAGAGCGCCATGACCGCCGACCCCACCGCCGACACCCCCGGTACGGCCGCGGACGAGACACCGGCCGCCGAGGGCACCCGGGCCGTCGTGGCACAGTTCCTCGCCGCCCGGATCGCCGGGGACACCGCTCGGCTCACCGCGCTCTTCGCCGACGAGGTCGACTGGCTGCTCGCCGAGAACCCCGTCGTCCCGTGGATCCGCCCGCGCACCACGGCCGCCGAATGTGCCGCCCAGGCCGAGGAGCTGGCGGCACACACGGTGCCCGAGGAGTCGCGCGCCTCCGTCGACGCCTTCCTCGTGGAGGGCACCGACGCCGTGCTGACGGGGCACGTGGCGGGGACCGTACGGGCGACGGGCAAGACCTTCGAGGGGCCGTTCGCCCTGCGCCTCACCGTCGAGAACGGCCGCATCACCCGCCACCACCTCTACGAGAACAGCCTCTCGGTCGCCGAAGCCTGCACGCCGTGAAGGCACCGGCCGTCGCTCCTACGTCTCCTCCACCCGTTCCAGCCGTACCGCGCACACCTTGAATTCCGGCATCCCCGATGTCGGGTCCAGGGCCGGGTTGGTCAGGGTGTTGGCGCGGCCGGGGCCCGGCCAGTGGAAGGGCATGAAAAGGGTGTCGGGGCGGATCGCTTCGCTGTAGCGGGCGGGGGCCACCGCGCGGCCGCGCCGGGAGACCACTGCCACCGGGGTGCCGTCCTCGATGCCGTACTGCCGGGCGAGCCGCGGGTGGATCTCCACGTACGGGCCGGGCGCCGCGGTGTTGAGCTCCGGTATCCGGCGGGTCTGTGCGCCTGACTGGTACTGGGCCAGGACGCGGCCGGTCGTCAGCACCACCGGGTAGCGGCCGTCGGGCTCCTCGGCCGCCGGGCGGTGGGTGACCGGGGTGAAGCGGGCCCGGCCGTCGGGGGTCGCGAAGCGGTCCAGGAAGAGGCGGGGGGTGCCGGGGTGGTCCTCGTCGGCGCAGGGCCAGAAGACGCCGTCCTCGGCGGCGATCCGCCGGTAGGTGATCCCGGCGTAGTCGGCCGGGCCGCCGGCCGAGGCGCGCCGCAGTTCGTCGAAGACCTCTTCCGGGTCGGCGGAGAAGCCTTTCTCCCAGCCGAGGCGGGCGGCGAGGGCGTTGAGGACGTGCAGGTCGGTGCGGACGCCGGGCGGGGGGTCGAGGGCGCGGCGGCGCAGCAGGACCCGGCCCTCCAGGTTCGTCGTCGTCCCGGTCTCCTCGGCCCACTGGGCCACCGGCAGGACCACGTCCGCGAGGGCCGCGGTCTCCGAGAGCACCACATCGGCCACCGCGAGGAAGTCCAGCGCCCGGACACGCTGCTCGACATGGGCGGCGCGGGGTGCGGAGACGACGGGGTTGGAGCCCATCAGGAGCAGGGCGCGTACGTCCCGCCCCAGGGCGTCGAGCAGCTCGTACGCGCTGCGTCCGGGGCCGGGGAGGGACGCGGGCGGCACGCCCCACACCTCCGCGACGTGCGCCCGCGCGGCGGGGTCGGACACCTTGCGGTAGCCCGGCAACTGGTCGGCCTTCTGGCCGTGTTCGCGCCCGCCCTGCCCGTTGCCCTGGCCGGTCAGGCAGCCGTAACCGGAGTGCGGGCGGCCCGCGCGGCCGGTCGCCAGGCACAGGTTGATCCACGCGCTGACGGTGTCCGTCCCCTTGGATTGCTGTTCGGGGCCGCGTGCCGTGAGCACCATGGAGGTGGTGGCCTCGCAGAACAGCCGTACGGCAGTACGGAGTTGCGGGACCGGTACGCCGGTGACGCGCTCCACCAGTTCCGGCCAGTGCGCCATCGCGGCGGCCCGTGCCGCCGGCCAGCCGCTGGTGCGCGCCGCGATGAAGTCCTCGTCCGTACGGCCCTCCGCCACCACCAGGTGCAGCAGGCCGAGCGCGAGGGCCAGGTCGGTGCCGGGGCGCGGCGCCAGGTGCAGGTCCGCCTGTTCGGCCGTACGGGTACGGCGCGGGTCGACGACGATCAGCCGGCCGCCGTTCTCCTTCAGCTCCGTCAGGTAGCGCAGCGCGGGCGGCATGGTCTCGGCCAGGTTGGAGCCGACGAGGATGACGCAGCCGGTACGGGCGATGTCGGCCAGCGGGAAGGGCAGCCCGCGGTCCAGGCCGAAGGCCCGCTGGTGTGCGGCGGCGGCCGAGGACATGCAGAACCGGCCGTTGTAGTCGATCTGCGACGTGCCGAGCACCACCCGCGCGAACTTGCCCAGCGCGTACGCCTTCTCGTTGGTCAGTCCGCCCCCGCCGAAGACGCCCACCGCGTCCTTGCCGTGCACCGCGCCGGTACGGGACAGCCCCGCGGCGACCCGGTCGAGGGCCGTGTCCCAGTCCGCCGGTACGAGCCGGCCGGTCGCCGTGTCGCGCACCAGGGGACCGGTCAGCCGGACGCCGGGCGCGAGCAGTTCGGCGGCGGTGCGGCCCTTGCCGCACAGGGCGCCCCGGTTGACGGGGAAGGCGGGGCGTTCCACGACCTCGGCGGGCGCGCCGGTGGCGCCCGCCGGGCGGCGGCGCAGACCCATGCCGCACTGGAGGGAGCAGTAGGGGCAGTGGGTGTCCACGGGCGCCCGCGGGTCCGGGGGCGAGGCCGTCGGCGTGGCGGTGGCGCGGGGGGTGGCGGCGTTCATGCGGCCAGCGTGCGGCGCCCGTGTTTCCGCCGGTCCGTGGCGGCGTTACGGGCCGGGGAAGCGTGCCTCACGGCGTTCGTACGGGGGAGGTGAGAAGGATCGCCACGCACCCCGTGGCCGCCCCGCCCGGCCGGCGGGCCCGGACCCGCCCCGCCCTCACGCCCGCCCCCGCCCGCCCGACAGCCACCGGAAACCAGCCGTCACACCCGCGCAACGGCCCGGCAACGCCCGGCTGCCAGGCTCCCCGCATGAAGGCGTCGACACCGCCCCCGCCGCCCGCGGCCCCCTCGTGCACCGCGGTTCCCTTCGACAGTACGGCGCAGCTCATGACGGAGATCAGCACCCAGCTCAGCGACCGGCTCGGCCGGGCCGGGCTGCGCGGCCTGCCCCCGCGGCCCGCGGCCGTACCGGACGGCCCCCGCCCCGGCCGCGCACCGGACGGCCCCCGGCCCTTCCCCCGTGCCGCGGCGGCCCGGGAGGCGCCCCCACTCGTCGCCGTGGCGCACGGCAGCCGTGACCCCGCCGCGCTGCGCACCGTCACCGCCCTCCTGGAGCGGATACGGCGACTGCGCCCCGGGCTCGTCGTCCGCCTCGGGCACATCGAACTGAACGCGCCGCTGCTCCCGGACACCCTGGCCCGGCTGAGCGGACCGGCCGTCGCCGTGCCGCTGCTGCTCGCCCGTGGCCACCACACCGGCCACGACATACCGGCCGCGCTGGCCGGCGCGCCCCACCTCGCGGCGCTCCTCGCCCGCCCGCTCGGCCCGCACCCGCTGCTCGCCGAAGCCCTGCACGCCCGCCTCGAAGAGGCCGGGGCCCGGCGCCCGAGCGCCGTCGTGCTGGCCGCCGCCGGGTCCCGGGCTCCCGAATCGGCCGCCGACACGGCCCGTACGGCACGGCTCCTGTCCGAGCGGCTCGGCGGCGTACCCGTCCTGCCCGCGTACGCCTCGGCGCCCCCGGAAGGCGGACCGCCCGGCACCCCGCTCTCCGTCCGCGCCGCGCTGCGCGACCTCGCCGCCCGCGGCCACCACCGGCCCGCCCTCGCCTCCTGCTTCACCGCGCCCGGCCGCTTCGCCGCCCAGTGCGCCGCGGCCGCCCCCGGCCCCGCCGCCGCGCCGCTCGGCGACCACCCCGCGCTGGCCCGGCTGGTCCTGCACCGTTACGACCAGGCCCGCGCCGACGACCAGGCCCGCGCTGCACGCGGCGGGTGCGACCACGACGCGGCCGGGGCGGCTACCGTCGCCGTATGACGGGCACACGAACGACGACCGGCCGCGAAGCGGGCCACAACGGTACGGGGTACGACGCGGCCGACACCGAACGCTGGGTCCCCGAGCCCGACAAACGCCCGGGACGCACCGCCTTCCAACGTGACCGGGCCCGGGTGCTGCACTCGGCCGCGCTGCGCCGCCTCGCGGGCAAGACCCAGGTCGTCACCCCGGGCACCACCGAACACCTGTGGGACGCCAGCCCCCGCACCCGTCTCACCCACTCCCTGGAGTGCGCCCAGGTCGGCCGCGAACTCGGCGCGGCGCTCGGCTGCGACCCCGATCTGGTGGAGACCGCCTGCCTCGCCCACGACCTGGGCCACCCGCCCTTCGGGCACAACGGCGAACAGGCGCTGAACGAGGTCGCCGCGCCGTGCGGCGGCTTCGAGGGCAACGCCCAGTCGCTGCGGCTGCTCGCCCGCCTGGAACCGAAACGGTTCGTCCCCGACACGGACGGCTCGGCCGTCAGCGTCGGCCTCAACCTCACCCGCGCCGCGCTGGACGCCGCGACCAAGTACCCGTGGCCGCGCGGCGGTCACCCCACCGATCCCGGTTCGTCCAAGTTCGGTGTCTACGAGGACGACCTGCCGGTCTTCACCTGGTTCCGGCAGGGCGCGCCGGAAATGGCACGCAGCTTCGAGGCGCAGGTCATGGACTGGGCCGACGACGTGGCGTACTCGGTGCACGACGTGGAGGACGGGCTGCACGCCGGCCACCTGGACCCGAACTGCCTGCTCGCCGAGCCCGAACGTGCCGAAGTGTTCGCGATCGCCGCCGAACGTTACGCGCCCGGCGCGGACCCGGCGGAACTGGGCGAAGCCCTCGACCGCCTGCTCGACCAGGAGTGGTGGCCGCACGGCTACGACGGCACGGCCGTCGCCCAGGCCCGCCTGAAGGACGCCACCAGCCAGCTCATCGGCCGCTTCTGCCTCGCCGCCGAGACCGCCACCCGCGCCGAATGGGGTACCGGCCGGCTCACCCGGCACCGCGCCCGGCTCGTCGTACCGCCCGGAACCCGGCTGGAATGCGCCGTGTTGAAGGCCGTCGCCGAACGCTACGTCATGCGCCGGCCCGACCAGGAGGCGCTCCGCGCCGACCAGCGCGTCGTCATCGCCGAACTGGCCGAGGCGCTGGTCGCCCGCGCGCCGGACGGCCTGGACCCGCAGTTCCGCGCCCTGTACGACCGGGCCGAGGCGGCGGGCGACGACACCGCCCGGATGCGCGCCCTGATCGACCAGATCGCCGCCCTCACCGACGCCTCGGCGCGCTCCCTGCACGCCCGGCTCACCCGGCCGCGGGGCACGCGCTGACCAGCGGCACCCGAGCCGCCGGGCCACCATGGACGGGGCCGGTGCGCCCCCTGGGGAACGGGCCCCCTTCCCGTGGCGCGCCCGGTGCGGGACGCTCGGGCTTGAGCGTTGCGCACGGGGGAAACACATCAGGGGCACGACGGGGTGGACGGCCCGGGAACGCGGTATGTCCCCCAGTGCCTGAACGGCCGGGGGACGCACCCGCGTCACACGGCCGGGCGGGGGACACCCGGCCGGCCGCGCCGGGCGGTACGCGGCAGCAGCACCGCGGGGGGTAGAACGGGGACACGACCGGGGGCGTTCACGGACGCGGACGCACCGCGCCGCAGCGAGGAGGAAGCAAGTGGTCGACGCACACCAGACGTTCGTCATCGTCGGGGGTGGCCTGGCCGGTGCCAAGGCCGCCGAGACCCTTCGTGCGGAAGGTTTCACCGGCCGGGTGATACTGATCTGCGACGAGCGCGACCACCCGTACGAGCGCCCCCCGCTCTCCAAGGGGTACCTGCTCGGCAAGGAGGAGCGCGACAGCGTCTTCGTCCACGAGCCCGCCTGGTACGCCGGCGCGGACATCGAACTGCACCTCGGCCAGCCCGCCGTCCACCTCGACCCGGCGGCCCGCACCGTACGGCTCGGCGACGGCACCCTGATCGCGTACGACAAGCTCCTGCTGGCCACCGGCGCCGAACCGCGCCGGCTGGAGATCCCCGGCACCGGCCTGGCCGGCGTCCACCACCTGCGGCGCCTCGCGCACGCCGAGCGGCTGCGCGGCGTCCTGCAGTCCCTCGGCCGGGACAACGGCCACCTCGTCATCGCCGGCGCCGGCTGGATCGGCCTGGAAGTCGCCGCCGCCGCGCGCTCGTACGGCGCCGAGGTGACCGTCGTGGAGCCCGAGCCCACCCCGCTGCACGGCGTCGTCGGGCCCGAACTGGGCAGTCTCTTCACCGACCTGCACCGCGAGCACGGCGTCCGCTTCCACTTCGGCGCCCGCCTGACCGAGATCGCCGGACAGGACGGCGTGGTGCTGGCCGCGCGCACCGACGACGGCGAGGAGCACCCCGCCCACGACGTGCTCGCCGCGATCGGCGCCGCCCCCCGCACGGCCCTGGCCGAGCAGGCCGGGCTGACCCTGGTCGACCCGGCGCACGGCGGCGGCGTCGCGGTCGACGCCGCGCTGCGCACCTCCGACCCGCACATCTACGCGGCCGGTGACATCGCCGCCTTCCCGTACACCCTGCTGCCCGGCGGCGGGGACGGCGGCGAGCCCGCCGGGCTGCGCGTCGAGCACTGGGCCAACGCCCTCAACGGCGGCCCCGCCGCGGCCCGCGCCATGCTCGGCCAGGACGTCACGTACGACCGGATCCCCTACTTCTTCTCCGACCAGTACGACATCGGGCTGGAGTACTCCGGCTACGCGCCGCCGGGCTCGTACGACCAGGTGGTGTGCCGCGGCGACGTCGGCAAGCGCGAGTTCATCGCCTTCTGGCTGTGCGAGGGCCGGCTGCTGGCGGGCATGAACGTCAACATGTGGGACGTCACCGAGCCGATCCAGCAGCTCATCCGCTCCGGCCGGGAACTCGACCCGAACGCGCTCGCCAACCCGCAGGTGGCCCTGGACTCGCTGCTCTGAGCCCGGGGGCCGCCCGCGGACCGGGCGGCGGGAAACCCGTACTGCAGACCGACGCCCGGGGCGAGCCGCCCCGCCGCCCAGGAGAGCCACACATGAGCGAAGCCACCGTCACGCTCGACGACGTCCGGGACGCCGCCGCCCGCATCAAGGGCGTCGTCCACCGCACCCCGGTGCTGCGGTCCCGCACCCTCGACGCCCTCGTGGGCGCCGAGGTGCACCTCAAGTGCGAGAACTTCCAACGGGTGGGCGCCTTCAAGTTCCGCGGCGCCTACCACGCCGTCTCGCGGCTGGCGCCGGAGCGGCTCGCCCGCGGTGTCGCGGCGTTCTCCTCCGGCAACCACGCCCAGGCGGTCGCCCTGGCCGCCCGGGAGCTGGGCAGCAGCGCGGTCATCCTCATGCCGGAGGACTCGCCGCGCTCCAAGCGGGACGCGACCGAGGGCTACGGCGCCGAGATCGTCACGTACGACCGCTACACCGGCGACCGGGCCGCCCTGGGCGCGCGGCTCGCCGCCGAACGCGGCCTGACCCTGATCCCGCCGTACGACCATCCGCACGTCATCGCCGGACAGGGCACGGCCGCGCTGGAGCTGATCGAGGCGACCGGCCCGCTGGACGCCCTGCTCACGCCGGTCGGCGGGGGCGGGCTGATGGCGGGCTCGGCGGTCGCCGCCACCGCGCTGTCGCCCGGCATCCGCATGATCGGCGTCGAGCCGGAGGCCGGGGACGACCACCGGCGCTCGCTGGCGGCCGGCGAGCGGGTACGCGTACCCGTACCGCGCACCATCGCCGACGGACAGGCCGTGACGGAGCCCGGCGAGCTGACCTTCGCGATCAACCGGCGGCTGCTGGACTCGGTGGTCCTGGTCAGCGACGACGAGATCAGGGCCGCGATGCGGCTGGCCTTCGAACGGCTGAAGATCGTCACCGAGCCGAGCGGGGCGAGCGCGCTGGCCGCCCTGCTGGCCGGGGCCGTCGATCCGCTGCCGCGCCGCGTCGGCGTGGTGATCTCCGGCGGGAACATCGGGCTGGACCGCTTCCTGGAGCTGATGGCCTGATGGCCTGAGGGCCGCCCGGGGACGCGGCCCCGGCCCGCCCGGGGGCGGGGATCCCGGGCGGCCCGGCGGCGGTGCCCCGGCCGCCGGGCGGGCCCGGGCGGGACTGTCGTACCCCACCCGTAGAATTCAGGCGTGGCAGGCAGGATCAACGATGACGACGTGAAGGCGGTGCGGGACGCGGTCCCGATCGACGCCGTCGTGTCCGAGTACCTCCAGTTGCGCAACGCGGGCGGCGGCAACCTCAAGGGCCTGTGCCCCTTCCACGACGAGAAGTCCCCGTCGTTCCACGTCAGCCCGGCCAAGGGCCTCTACCACTGCTTCGGCTGCCAAGAGGGCGGGGACGTCGTCGACTTCATCATGAAGCTCGACCACCTCTCCTTCGCCGAGACCATCGAGCGCCTCGCCTCTCAGGCCGGCATCACGCTGCGCTACGAGGAGGGCGGCTACACCCCGGGCCGTCAGCAGGGCGAGCGCACCCGCCTGGTCGAGGCCCACAAGGTCGCGGCGCAGTTCTACATCGAGCAGCTCGACAGCCCCGAGGCCGAGATCGGCCGCGCGTTCCTCGCCGAGCGCGGCTTCGACCAGGCCGCCGCCCAGCACTTCGGCGTCGGCTACAGCCCGGCCGGCTGGGACCACCTCACCCGGTTCCTGCGCGGCCGCGGTTTCAGCGACCAGGAGCTGATCCTCTCCGGCCTCTCCCAGGACGGCCGCCGCGGCCCCATCGACCGCTTCCGCGGCCGCCTGATGTGGCCGATCCGCGACATCGCCGGCGAGGTCGTCGGCTTCGGCGCCCGCAAGCTGCGCGACGACGACAACGGCCCCAAGTACCTGAACACCCCGGAGACCCCCCTCTACCGCAAGTCCCACGTCCTGTACGGCATCGACCTCGCCAAGAAGGAGATCGCCAAGGGCAGCCGCGCGGTCGTCGTCGAGGGCTACACGGACGTCATGGCCTGCCATCTCGCCGGCGTCCGCACCGCCATCGCCACCTGCGGCACGAGCTTCGGCGAGGGCCACATCAAGATCCTGCGCCGGCTGCTGATGGACAATTCCGGTTCCGAGGTCGTCTTCACCTTCGACGGTGACGCGGCCGGCCAGAAGGCCGCGCTGCGCGCCTTCGAGGACGACCAGAAGTTCGCCGCCCAGACCTCCATCGCCATCACCCCCGGCGGCATGGACCCCTGCGACCTGCGCCTGGCCAAGGGCGACGCGGCCGTCGCCGACCTGGTCGAGTCCCGGACGCCGCTGTTCGAGTTCGCGCTGCGGCAGGTCGTCGCCCGGCACAACCTCGACACGACGGTGGGCCGCGCCGCCGCCCTGGACGAGGCGGCGCCCATCGTCGCCAACATCAAGAACAGCTCCATCCAGCACGAGTCCGCCGTGCAGCTCGCCGGCATGCTCGGCATCCTCGACACCCAGTTCGTCGTCCGCCGGGTCGGCCAGCTCGCCCGCTGGGCCCGCGAGCGCGGCCGGGACGGGCACCACGGCCGGGACGACGCGGCCCGCGCGGGCCGCCGCGCCGGCCCGCAGACCCCGGAGGCCGCCCGGCCGCCCGGCCCGCGCGGCCCCGCGCTGAACCTCCGCAGCCCCGCCCACCGCGTCGAGCGGGAGCTGCTCAAGCTGGCCCTCCAGCGCCCCGACCTGGTCTCGCCCGCCTTCGACGCGTACGGCGCCGACGAGTTCACCGCGCCCCCCTACGCGACCGTCCGCCGGTGCATCGAGGACGCGGGCGGCGCGATGTCCGCCGCGGGCGACAACACCTACCTCTCCCGGGTCCGCGCCGCCGCCCCCGACGACACGGTCCGCGCCATGGTCACCGAGCTGGCCGTGGAGCCGCTGCACACCCGCCGCGACGCGGACGAGGCGTACGCCGGCGAACAACTGGTCACCGTCCGCATCGCCGCCGTCGACGCGCGCATCGCCGACCTGGAAGGCAGCGCCCGCCGCCTGGAGGCACAGGGCGACCACGCCGGCTCGGCAGCCGTACTGCAAGAGCTGTGGGTCCTCCAGCAGTACGGCAAGACCCTGCGCGTACGGGGGGCTGCCGCGTTGTAGCGGCGCGTGGTTGGGGGTGCGCGCCGGGTGGTGCCCGTGCTCGGGGTGCCCGTGCCCGGAGTGTCCACGCCCGGCGGTGCCGGCGCTCGGGGTGCCCGTGCCGGGCGGTGCCCGTGTCCGGGGGCCGTGCGCGGCGGTGCCCGCGTCCCGCGGGTCCGCGATCGGCAGTGCCCGCGCCCGGGATGTCCGTGCCCGGCTGAGTCTGCGCCCGGCGGTGCCCGCGCCGGGGGCCCGCGCCCGGCGGCGCCCGTGCCCCGTACCCCGGCCGGAGCGGACGGCCGTCGGCACCCCGGTACCCCGGCACGGCCCGTAGCCACCCCGCCGTAGCCGCGCGGTCACCGTCCGGACCCAAAAAGTGCCCGCACGCCCCTCGTGGCGGGCGTGTGTCGTACTCCACACTGAGGAGCGGTGCCTGAGTCCTCGGAGCGCGGCGGGTCCGGACGTACGGAACCTGAACCCCCCGCGGAACCGCTCTTGATGTACGGGACGGACAGCGGCTCGGCCGCAGACGGTCCCGGCCCTTCCGCCGCCTCAGCAGCGATCACACTGGAGGTCGCCCCCGTGCAGACCCGGACCCTCGCCGACGCGCCGGCCGCGGATTCGGCCACCGTGCCACAGCAGGCCGAGCCGCCCGCGCCCGAAATCCTCGTGGAGGAGATCGCCCCGGAGCCGCCGCCGCGTGCCGAGGCCGGCGGCCCCTCCTCCGACCTGTTCCGCCAGTACCTGCGCGAGATCGGCCGGATACCGCTGCTCACCGCCGTGGAGGAGGTCGAACTGGCCCGCCGGGTGGAGGCCGGCCTGTTCGCCGAGGAACGGCTGCGGCTCGCCCCCGACCTGGACTCCCAACTCGCCCTCGACCTCGACAAGCTGGTCGTCCTCGGCCGGATGGCCAAACGCCGCCTTATCGAGGCCAACCTCCGCCTGGTCGTCTCCGTCGCCAAGCGCTACGTCGGCCGCGGCCTGACCATGCTCGACCTCGTCCAGGAGGGCAACCTCGGGCTGATCCGCGCCGTCGAGAAGTTCGACTACGCCCGCGGCTACAAGTTCTCCACGTACGCCACGTGGTGGATCCGCCAGGCCATGTCCCGCGCGCTCGCCGACCAGGCCCGTACGATCCGCGTCCCGGTGCACGTCGTGGAGCTGATCAACCGGGTCGTCCGGGTACAGCGCCGGATGCTCCAGGAGCGGGGGTACGAGCCCACGCCCGAAGAGGTCGCCGCCCAGCTCGACCTGCCCCCCGAACGGGTCAGCGAGGTACTGCGGCTCGCCCAGGAGCCGGTGTCCCTGCACGCCCCCGTGGGCGAGGAGGACGACGTCGCGCTCGGCGACCTCATCGAGGACGGCGACGCCGCGTCCCCCGTCGAGTCCGCCGCCTTCCTCCTCCTGCGCGAGCACCTCGAAGCGGTCCTGTCCACCCTCGGCGAACGGGAACGCAAGGTCGTCCAGTTGCGGTACGGCCTCGTCGACGGCCGCCCCCGCACCCTGGAAGAGATCGGCCGGATCTTCGGCGTCACCCGCGAACGCATCCGCCAGATCGAGTCCAAGACCCTGAACAAACTGCGCGACCACGCCTTCGCGGATCAGCTCCGGGGGTACCTCGACTAGCCGGGGCCCGGACGCCGCTTCGGTCTCTCCCCCCCGGGCCTTGACGGTCACGCTCCCGGCTGCGGGACGCCCCCCGGCGGGGGCCCGCTGGCCGGCCGAGAACGCCCCGGCGCAGCCGCCCGGAGGCCACTGCGGGACCGGCCCGATCCTGGCGGTCACGCTCACGGCTGCGGGACGCCCGGCGGGCCTACTGGGCGGACGAGGCGGACGAGGCGGACGAGGCGGACGAGAATGTCAGGCCCGGGCGCTCGGACGTCGCTCCGGCACCAGCCCGATCCAAGCGGTCACGCTTGCGGACTGCGGGACGCCCTCGGCGGGGGCCTGCTGGCCGGCCGAGAACGCCCCGGCGCAGCCGCCCGGATACCGCTCCGACACCAGCCTGGCGTGGCGGCACGACCCCGGCGGTGAACCGCTCGCCGGTGTTACGGAGCGGACGAGAACGTCAGGCCCAGCCGCCCGGACGTCGCTCCGGTACCGGCCCGGCCGTGGCGGTCACGCCCCCGGTCCCGGCGGCCACGACCCTGGCCGTGAACCGCCCGCCGTGCCCCCGGTCCCGGCGGTCACGATCCCGGCCGTGAACCGCCCGCCGTGCCCCCGGTCCCGGCGGTCACGATCCCGGCCGTGAACCGCCCGCCGGCCCTACTGAGCGGACAAGAACGCCCCGGCGTAGCTCTCCTCCCGCACCGCGATGTACTGCTGTCGCACGGCCTGCCCGACCGGCAGGTCCTCGCCCGGCTCGAAGATCTGGCTGGCCGCCGCGGGCCAGCGCGGCGGCTCGTGCGGAGCCAGCGTGCCGTGTGCCGCGCCCAGCGCCCAGGCCGCCTGCCGGGCCGCGCCCAGCGCCGCGTAGCCCGCCGGCTGTGGCACCACGACCTGCGCCCCGAACAGTCCCGGCGCCGCCGCCTGTACGGCGCCCAGCTCGGCCGCCGCGCCCAGCAGGAACACCCGGCGCACCTCGACGCCGCGCCCGCGCAGGACGTCCAGCGCGTCCGCGAGCCCGCACAGCATGCCCTCGAAGGCCGCCCGCGCCAGGTGCTCCGGCTTCATGCTCTCCCGCCGCAGCCCGTGCAGGGAGCCCGCCGTGTGCGGCAGGTGCGGCGTCCGTTCGCCCTCCAGATAGGGGAGCAGCACCATGCCGTACGAGCCGGGCGTCGACTTCAGCGCCAGCTCGGACAGCCCCTGGAGGTCGGTGCCCAGCATCTCGGCCGTACCGCGCAGCACCCGTACCGCGTTGCTCGTGTGCACCACCGGCAGGTGCATCCCCGTCGCGTCGGCGAACGAGGTGATGGTGCCGTTGGAGTCCGCCAGCGCCTCGTGGTGGATGCCGAAGACCGAGCCCGAGGCGCCCAGCGACACCACCGCGTCACCCGCGCTGACCCCCAGCCCGAACGCGGCGGCCATCGTCTCGCCCGTCCCGGCGGAGATCAGCAGCCCCTCGGGCGTGAACCCGGCGGTGCCGGACGGCCCCAGCACCTCCGGCAGACGCACCTGGTGCCCGAGTGCCAGCTCCACCAGATCCGGCCGGTACGCACCGGCCGCCGCCGACCAGTAGCCGGTGCCGGACGCGCCGCCCCGGTCCGTCGTACGCCGCGCCGGGCGCCCCAGCAACTGCCACACCAGCCAGTCGTGCGGCTGAAGGACCTCGGCGACGCGCGCCGCGTTCGCCGGTTCGTTCCGCGCCAGCCAGCGCAGCTTGGTGAGGGGCTGTGCGGCGTGCGGGACGGCCCCGACGGCCTGCGTCCAGGCGGCCCGCCCGCCCAGCGCGTCGATCAGGTCGGCCGCGGCGCTCTGCGCCCGTTTGTCGTTGCCGACCAGCGCGGCCCGTACGAGGGCGCCGTCGGCGTCCAGCGGCAGCACCCCCTGCTGCTGGGCGGAGACGCCGATCGCCTGCACGCCTTCCAGAAGCCCGTTGCCCGCGGCCTCGCCGAGTGACATCAGCCACGCCTGCGGGTCGATCTCGTGTCCCTTTTCGGCGGGGTGCGGTGCGTACCCCTGCCTGATGACGGCACCCGTGTCCGCGTCGCAGACGACGATCCGTGTGCTCTCGGACGAACTGTCCAGCCCGGCGACTATCCCCATGCCCCCAGATGATGCCCCATCGACGGGACACGACGGCCGCCAGGTTCACACCCCGGGGGCATGGGCCGCCCGGGCGCGGACGGCCGGCCCCGGCCGCCCGCGCGGTCCGGGGCTCAGGTGTTGCTCGTACCCCAGTCGTCCTCGTCGGTGCCGCGCTGCTCGCGCAGCGCGCGGATGCGCTCGGCCACCGGCCCCGGCATCCGGTCGCCGACCTTGGCCGACACCTTGTCGTACGCCTTGGTGGCCACCTCACGGCCGCCGAGGGCGGCGGACTCCGCGGTGTTGCGTACGGCAGGGTTCTGCGCGATCCGCCGGGCGCTCTTGCGGAGCTGCTCGTAGCGCTCCCGGCCGGCTTTGGTGCCGAGCACGTATCCGATGGCCAGTCCCGTGATGAACGTGAGCCGGTAGCGCATCGTCGCTCCACCTTCCCTCTCGTCGGTCTCGCTCGCGCGCGCTGTGCGCCGGTCCGCCGGGGCCGCACTGCGCGCCTGCCCGCGGGGTCCGCCGGTCTGTGCTGCCCGCCTACCCGCGGATCGGAAGATCATCCGGACCGCCCGGGGCCATACCGATTGGCGGAGCACCCCCCTGCTTGCGCTAATGTATGTGCAGCAGCGAGCGCGCGCCGTCCGGAGCCCCCGGAACGGAGTGCATTCGAGGCACACAGAGCATTCCCCTGTAGCTCAATTGGCAGAGCAGCCGGCTGTTAACCGGCAGGTTACTGGTTCGAGTCCAGTCGGGGGAGCTCGGTCCCCTGTAGCTCAATTGGCAGAGCATTCGGCTGTTAACCGGAGGGTTACTGGTTCGAGTCCAGTCGGGGGAGCAGGACGGAAGAGGACCCCCACGGGGGTCCTCTTTCCTGTGCGGGGGAACCGAACACCCGGTGGCCGAAGTCCTCTTGGACAAGCATGGCGGCCCATCGAGGACCCACCCGCGCAACAGATCGTATGAGCGGCTATGCTGCGGCAGACGGCGCGCACAAATGTGCGCGGCGCGCCGTTTCGGGGCGGTAGCTCAGCCGGTTAGAGCAGCGGACTCATAATCCGTCGGCCGTGGGTTCGAGTCCCACCCGCCCCACCAAAGAATCGTTCTGACCTGCATAAACGCGGGCGGAGCGGACGGTTGCGTGCGGCGTTTGCCTCAGAGCGGTGCGGCAAACGCGGGCCCGTGTGGCCCGGTCGAGCCGTCGGTCCCCTGGTGACCTGGGGTTTTGGAGCGGCGCCGGAGTGGGAGGCGTAGTCGATGCTCCCACGGCCGTTGCGCAAGGCACCCCACCCGGATCGAACAAGAACTTGTCGTGAGCTCCACGCGGCCCGGACCTGTGTTGCCCATCTCGCAGCCAGAAGCACTGCCGCGACCGTCACATCTTTGAGGGCGGCGACGTGACGTATCCCGCCTGTGCCCTCCCGGAAGTGCCGGAAGGTGGCGAAACCGTCGTCCGCGATGACGGCAGGGCGCCGGAGAAACGCTTCGGCACCGACGAGGCCCCAGCGGCCGCCGGTGATGCCGGGCGGCCGGCGGTCAGGTGGCGGCAGGCTCCTCCAACCGCGTCGACGGCGATCGGCCGGCCGACGGCGAGGGCGCGCCGAAGGACCCGCCTCCGGGGTGTCCGGGGCAGCCCCGTGCGCGCGGGGACCACTCCCCGCCGACCTCCGCTGCCGCCACCTCCTCGGTTCCACCCCCGCTGTGGGCGTACACGCCGAAGTGCTCAGGCAGGTGCACACGAACATGCTCACCGTTTCGCACGCCATGGCAATCCCGGGCCTGCCTTCCTGGCCGGCGAAGCCAGGCCCGCCGTCCTACGGCTGCGGTGGTATGGCCAGCGCGGGAAGGTCAAGGGCACGGGCGAGGGCGGCTGTGACGGGAGCGCAGTGGTCGGGCAGGTGCCTGGAGGCCCAGTCGGCTGCCAGCGCGAGGAAGTCGGCCAGGTCGCGCTCGGCACCGGCGAGCAGGTTGCGAAGCTCGGTGACGGACAGCTCGACCACCGGACTGTCGCTCCGATCGGCGTTGACGGTGAGCCGGACGGTGTCGCCGAAGCGCTCCGCAACCGGTGACAAGGGGGCGTGGCCGAATCCGAGCAGGCTGCCGCCGTCGACGAGCTGATGCCAGTCGCGCCATTCCTCCAGCCCATCGCAGCAGCCAGGCAGGAAGGTGACGCCTGTGGAGTTGTCGGTGACCCGCAGGCCGCCAGCCGCGAAAAGACTGTCGAAGGTCAGCAGTCCGTGAAGGAACGAGTCAAGGGCATCGGCCTGATGGTGCGGGCGGTCGCCGTCGGCGGTGATGTCATTGCAACTGGCGATGCGCATCACCGCCGTCCCGACCTCGGTGGGTGAGAGCTCACCGCTGAGAGGCAGGAAGCCAAACGACTCGGCCTCTGTGACAGGCCAGAGGTCGAAGCTGTCAGGTGCGTATATTTCCAGGACGGGCTGCATCACGATCACCCGGAGAAGTGTTCCCCACACGCCGCCGTATCGCCTCCCGATCACATCGAGCACCCTCATCCCGCTCCAAAGAGGTGGGCACCTTCGGGTGTACCGCACTGAGCAGGTACGGGTGTACGCCGACACCCGCGCGCGGGTACCACTGTCAGGTCAACCACCGCCGGGTGAGACAGCGGCGAAGCGTTTCCGTGGTCTCGCAAACGGTCACGGACAGCGATGGCCGCCTGGCTGGGGCAAGGGTGAGGGCTTCGTCGAGGGGCCGTGTGAGCCTGGGTGCGTGACCGGGGAACTGTTCCCCGGTTCATGCCCTTGAGTGTGTCGAGCTGCTGACAGGCGTATCCGGGCGGTCCCGCACCAACTGACAGAGTTCCATGCAGAACCACATGGTTCTGCCGAGCATCGGAGCGGCTCCGGCCCGCCGCTTGGGCATTCGGCGAGGATCAGGCGTCCAGAGGCTGTTCATAGGCCGCGGCAACGTGCCGGTGGATTCCACAACCGTGCGGCCGACTCGCGGCGTCCTGATGTGAAGCGGTCCTTCGCGACGGGGACGTGAAGGACCGCTGGATCAGGTGGACAGTGTCAGTAGGGTCGCGAACGATTCCGCCCCGAGCGCACTGTTGCTTATGTGGTGCCGCCGGGCGGATGCCACCGGCGATCAGCGCGGGGCGCAATTGTTCCACTGTCCGGTCGGGCGAATCCAGCGTCAGCCGCACCGGCATCCGCGACCGGCGCCCACCGGTGATCCCGCCCGTTGCCCATGCCGCGCGCCTGCTGGGCGAGGCGGGAACAGGTCCGGGTCCAGAACCGCAGGGCCGGGGGTGCTTCTGGCGAATCGGCCTGGCGGCGAGACAAGCCAGTGCAGATCAGCCATCCGCGCACACACCATCTCAACATGCCCGACCGGGCCTTATGCCCTTACTGGATATCCCTCGGGCATTCATCTGAAATGACGCGGGTGGGGGGTGAAGTGCGAGCCTGTACGCACCCGTTCGCCCTGACGAACAGTGCGACGTGCCAACGCGCCCGTACGGGCGGATCCCGTGGCATCGCCCCCAGGCGGGCCGGCCATCAACAGCGCGAACCGATATATCGGGCAAATCACCTCAGTGGTCCAGGTGTCCCAATGGCCTGATCGTGCGGGTGACGCCCATCAACGTGCGAGAAAGGATCAAGAACCCCGGCCCGAGGAGTGGCTGGGGTGCGGGCGTCAGGGCGCAGTTCGGTTCCTAGGCCACTTGCGCGGTGACGCCCACACCATGTACCGCGCAGAACAGGATAGCCGTGAAGACCAGCATGCCCATACGTATAGCCGCCGCCTCCACCATGGCAGCAGTGGCTCTCGGTGTCACCGCTCCGCTCGCTTCAGCCAGCGAGGCCAAGCACCAGCGCGAGGCTGTCACCGTCCAGGCGGCTCACCGCTTCGAGCAGGCCGCCGACGTGCCGGAGATCCAGACCGAGGGGCTGGACGACCGTCTGGCCGCGCTCCCGAAGGAGCGCACGATGGATCAGATCGTCGGCGCGATGTACCCGGGCGACAAGAACGCCCAGGCTGTCACTCTGCGGGTGCTGCACGGCGAGTCGCCTGAAGCCGCCCGCTCGAACGTCACTGCGTACGGCTTCTGGGACACCACCTGGAAGTACACCAAGTGCGTTGCGGCTGTCGGCGCGGCCTTCATCCCGACGTCCAAGGCGTACAAGGCCATCAAGGAACTCGGTGGTGTCGCGGAGGCGGCGAAGCTGCTGGTCGTCTCCCGTGACTGGAACGCCTTCAAGGCGGCTGCGGGCAACGCTGCTCTCGACATTCTGGGCGTCTCCGCGATCCAGGCCAACTGCTTCTGATGACGTGCGGGCGCCCGCTGGCTGACAGGTGAGCAGGTGCCGCGTGGGTCGACCGGCGACGGGGGAGGGCGACGTTACCGCCCTCCCCCGTCCTGTCACCCGGCGCTGTCCGTCACTGGTGCCGATGAGATCGGGGAATGTCCCGGTACCGCAGCGCGGCAAGGAGTGCCGAGAACACCACGGCCAACAGTCCGAACCAGAACCAGAACGACGTCAGGTCCAAGCTGCGCAGGGCGTCGAAGTCCGCCACAACGATGCCCAACGCGAACACCGCGGCCATCCGCGCCTTTTGGCGCTGGGCCCGCTGTATGCGGCGCCTGCCCCCGGCCAGCCGGGACGCGTAGACCTCCACGTCCCCGAACTCGTCCTGCGCCGTCGTCTCCGTCGCACTGGCCAGGTGCGAGCGGACTTCGGCCGCATGCTCACGAGCTTCCTTCGCCGACATGCCGTGCCGGCCCCGCAACAACCCGTCCAGATGCCGCGTCCACTGCCCGCTGTCGCCATCGTGCGACGGGGTGAACCACCTGTCAGCCCTGGCGTCCGGCATGAGATGCGCGCCGGCCGTCACCGCAACCGCCCCTGCCACCAGTACCGGCACGGGCAGCCGGAACAGCGCGGTCTCGGGCAGCGCCGAGAGGGCGGCAATCCCACCAGCCACCAGTGTCACAACCACACACCAGCACACGCCTGCTGCCCGCACACGCCCCGCCGGGCGCAGCGCGGCTGCGAGACACAGGGCCAGAGCACCTGCGGCCAGTGCGCTGACTCCGACCAGGGACGCCCACGACACTTCGGCCCACAGCCCGTCGCGGGCCCACCGCACCACCGACAGGACGAACGCCAAGAAACCGGCCACCACCACACCACTGGTGAAACGCTCACCGGGTGTCACGCCCTCCAGATCCACCATGGGCGGGTGCGTCTCGTCCATGCGTTCAGCCGCGACGCTGGCCGCGTACTGCCGAGGCTCACCGAACAGCTTCTCCGCCGGCCTGCCGGTCTCGGTCACCATCTCGTGAATCTCCGACAGCGCCTGGTGCGCCAGCCCCTTGGGCGGGTGGAACTGCATGACGAGGTGAAGTTCGAAGGCGGCGGCCCACTTCTCATCGTCCTTGCGCGCCCACTGGATTCCCGTCTTCGCCGTCACGTTTGCTCGCCCCCTGCCAGTGCCGTCACCGCGGCGTTGAAGTCACCCCATGCCCTGCGCTGATCGTCGAGGCGTCTTCGCCCCTCCTCCGAGATGTTGTAGTACTTGCGCCCCGGACCGTGCTCCCCGGCTGCCCACCGCACCTCCACCGCCCCCTCGTCCGCCAGGCGGGCCAGTGCTGGGTAGAGAGTGGCGGGCTTCACCGTGTCGAGCCCGGCCGCCGACAGCCGGTTGAGCAACGCATAGCCGTAGCTGGCTCCTTCGGCCTCCAGGACGCCCAGCAGGCACAGTTGCAGCAGGGCGCGCGTCCATGCGGCAAGAGCTGGTGTCCCCGACATCCTTCCTCCGTTCAGCAATCCCGTCTAGTACGAAATCCAGAGTAGTGGGAGAACTCGACACTTGTCATCAGCCCCCTCGGCCGGACCGGCCAGGTCCCCGGGTAGCGCCGACGCGGTCACCTTCCTGGCCTCGGGCGGCACCCGCCGGGGCGCCGGCACAAAGATCGACGTCACCGGAGGCGTCAGGCCCGGGCGACACTCAACATGAAGTCCGCGCCCAGGGCGTTTCTGGTGGATCTCCGCGGCATCGCGGCGCCGGCGCGCGCCCTCGCGCGTGGCGCAAGCGGGCAGGCGGCTCCGCGACGTGACCCTTCACGCCGCGCGCCGAGCGCACGCGCCGAACGCCCTCGGGCCTCCACGGAGACCCATCAGAAGTGCCTTGGGCCTGGTGACGCCTGCAGTACCCAACAGTGCGTGGTGTCGCTGACGCGGTCGGAGTCCCGCGGAACGGGTGGGAGGCCGACGAAGGAGGCCAAGCGGTCGGCTGTGCCGAACGCCTCCATGTCTCCGCCGGTGGCGATGAACTCGGCGCCGAGGGGGGACCGTGCCGGGCAGGCTCCGGATCGGCATCGGGCGTCGGTGCTCGTCGAACCGGGCTCCGGTGAGCGCGTGAGTCCGGCGATCTCCTCGACGAGAGCCAGCACCCCGTTGGCGAACCGGGTCCGGTCGTTGAACTGACATCGGCGCGCAGGCACCGGACTGATGAGGCGGCCATCATGCGCTGTTGGTCATGCAGAAGCGCGTGTGGACGAAGCTCCTGGATGAGGCCGCGTTCACCGGGATCAGCACGGAGGTCTTCTTCGGCGTCCGTGCCCACGCGCCGCTGACACGGACCACCCCCGCACGCGCGGGGACCATAGCGAAGACCTCCAGGGCCGCAAGCGCCGCGAGGGACCACCCCCGCACGCGCGGGGACCATTGTCCGTGACCCGCAGTTCCGCCCGGCGAAGTGCGGCTCTTCACTTGCTTTCGTGGATTCCGGCATCTTGGTTTCAAAGAGGCGCAGCGGGAGGGGAGTTCAGGGGCCTGTTCACACTACTGCCCGCAGGTAGCGGCTATCCGCCCCGTCAATGCCGTTGGCCAGGCGTGGCTTGGTTTGGGTGAGGTGCGAGGGGGCGGGGGTGGGTGTAATCGACTTCGGGTATCGGGGGTTGCCGGTTCGGGATCGGCTGGTCCTCGGTGGTGGGATTTGCGTCGTCTGTGTTCGTGAGGGGGGTCAGGGGGGCGGGAGGGGGGTGCGGCGGGGGAATCGGACAGGGGGTGGGCTGTCGTGCCGCTGGGCTGTTCGAGGGTGTTTGCCGGGTGAATTACCTGGTCGGCAGCTCAGCGGGGCCGTGACCTGATGCCGATTCGAACGTGCCGCTGGCCGGTTGCGCACGATGTGGGGCGGGGGTGGCAGCCATAGCGTGAGCCCGCCTCTTCTCCGTACGCCGACGAGAAAGGAACGGACGCCATGGCTGTCATCAACCTCATGGTCCTCGAAGGGGACGAGCAGGAGCCCGAGGGCTGGACGAAGATCAGCAAGGACCTGAACGCCGGTGCCGGCGGCCAATATCTGTACTTCGCCTTCGAGACCGACAGCAAGCTCGCCGCGCCCAACGCCGCGTTCGGCCCCATCACCGACATCATCTTCCTGTCCAAGGGCGACGAGCCCCCGCACGGCTACCGCAAGCTCAACAAGGACCTGAACGCCGGCGCGGGCGGCGAGTACATCTACGCCGCCTACACCCGCAACGCCGAGCAGGGCTCGCCGATCAACGCCCTGGACGTCGCGCTCACCGACAACCGTGACTACCAGCCCCCGAAGCCCTGGGAGCGGTACGACAGGGATCTCAACGCGGGCGCGGGCGGTAAGTACGTGTACCTGCTGCACATCTGATTCGGGCAGTTCTCCCGGAAGCGTGCGGGGCGGCGCTTGCCGTCCCGCCTTTCGCGTGTCCGATCCGTGCTCCGGCGCCGGCCGGTCCGTGCTCCGGCGCCGGCCGGTCCGATCTCCGGCGCCGGCCGGTCCGTGCTTGGCGTCGCTCCGTGCTATGGCACCGGCCCGTGCTTCGACGCCGCTCCGCCTCGGACTTCCGCCACGGGTTACGCCCCGGCCTTACCCCCGGCGTCCGCCGGCCCCGCGTGGCACAGCAGTGCGGCTCGCAGGTCGAGGCGGTGGCTCAGGCGGGTGAGGTCGCGGCCGGTGAGGTGTTCTATGCGGTGGATGCGGTAGCGGACGGTGTTGACGTGGAGGTGGAGGGCGGCGGCGGTGCGGGACCAGGAGGCGTCGTGGTGGAGGAAGACCTCCAGGGTGCGCAGCAGGGTGCCGGTTCTGTCGTGTTCGGGGAGGAGCGGGCGCAGGGCGCGGGCGCTGTAGACGGCGCGTACGTCGGCGGGTACGGCGGCCAGGAGCCGCTCGAGGGTGGCGGGGGCGGAGCCGTTCCCGGCGGAGGGCGGGGTGGTGTGCGGCATGGGGCGTGCTCCTCGTACCGTTCCGGGCGCCGGGCCCGGGGCTCTGCCGTGCGCACTCGCCAGGTGAGAGTGTCGAAAAGCATCGTAAATGCCAGGGTGACAGGTCGGATAGTGGTGCTGATGCCGAGGGCGGGGTGAGGGTGTGTTCGAGGAGGTCGTGGTGCGTTGCGGCGGGTTTCGGCGGGGTGTGCTTGCTTCACTCGGGGCATGGACCTGAATACGGTGCGGGAGGTCCGGGACGCCCGGGAACGTCCGGAATGGCGGGCGGGTGACGCCTGGCTGGGCGGAGGCACGTACCTCTTCTCCGAACCCCAGCCCGGCCTGCGGCGGCTGCTGGACCTGAGCCGGATGGGCTGGGAGCCGCTGCGGCGGCTACCGGACGGCGGGCTGGAGATTTCGGCGACGTGCACCATCGCCGAGGTGTCCCGGTTCGGCCGGAGTGCCGGGCAGCCGGCGGGGCCGCTCTTCGAGCAGTGCTGCCGCGCCTTCCTGGCCTCGTTCAAGATCTGGAACACGGCCACCGTCGGCGGGAATCTGTGCCACGCGCTGCCCGCCGGCCCGATGATCTCCCTCACGGTGGCGCTGGACGGCACCTGCCTGCTGCTCGCCAGGGACGGAACGACCCGGCGGTTGCCGGTCACCGACCTCGTCACCGGGGCCGGGCGCACTGCCCTGGTGGAGGGCGAGTTGCTGCGCTCGGTCACGTTGCCGGCCCGCGCGCTGGCGTGCCGTACGGCGTTCCGGCAGACGTCGCTGTACGGGCTCGGGCGCTCGGCCGCGCTGCTGATCGGGACGCTCGACCCGGTGGACGGCGCGTTCGCCCTGACGGTCACCGCCTCCACCGTACGGCCGGTACGGCTGCGCTTCCCGGAGCTGCCCTCCGCCCGTGAGCTGGAAGGAGCGATCGGGCGGGCCGTGCCGGACGACGGGTGGTTCGACGATGTTCATGGGTTGCCGGAGTGGCGGCGGCACATGACGTATCGGATGGGGGAGGAGATCCGGGAGGAGGTGGGGGAGGGGGCGACCACCCGGGCGCGGTCGCGTCTTGCTGTGCTTTCCGGTTCGCCTTCCGCTTCGCGGGCGCGGGCGGTGGCCGGGACGTCCGTGCCGCTTGCGGTCCCGCCCGTCCGGCGGGGTCACCGTGTCCCCTTCCGTACCGAGGTCAACGGCAGCACCACCGACGCCGTCCCCCGGCCCGGGCAGTGTCTGCGCACCTACCTGCGCGAGCGGGGCTGTTTCGGCGTCAAGAAAGGCTGTGACGCCGGAGACTGCGGGGCGTGCACGGTGCACGTGGACGGGGAGCCGGTGCACAGTTGCGTGTATCCGGCCGTGCGTGCCGACGGGCGGTCGGTCACCACGATCGAGGGGCTGGCCGATGAGGGGAGCGGTCGGCTGCATCCCGTACAGCGGGGGTTTCTGGAAGCTCAGGGGTTTCAGTGCGGGTTCTGCACCGCCGGGTTCGTGATGACGACTGCCGCGCTCGACGAGGGGCTGCTCGCCGATCTGCCGCACGCCTTCAAGGGGAATCTGTGTCGCTGCACCGGTTACCGGGCCATCGAGGACGCCGTACGGGGCGTCCGGCACACCGAGGAGCCGGCGGCGGGGGCCGCCGTCGGCCGCGATGTGCCCGCGCCCGGCGGCACGGACGTGGTCACCGGCGCGGCCCGCTACACCTTCGACCTGGACACGGATGCCCTGCCGGGCCTGCTGCACATGAAGCTGCTGCGCTCACCGCACGCCCATGCCCGGATCACCGCCATCGACACCCGCGCGGCACTGCGGGTGCCGGGCGTGCACGCGGTCCTCACCCACCACGACGTTCCTGACCGGCGCTTTTCCACCGCTCAGCACGAGCACCCCGAGGACGATCCGCGGGACACCCGGCTCCTGGACGACACGGTCCGCCATGTGGGGCAGCGGGTGGCCGCGGTGGTCGCGGACAGTGAGGCGGCGGCGGAGGAGGGCTGCCGCCGGGTCGAGGTGACGTACGAGGTGCTGCCCGCGGTGCTCGATCCGGAGCAGGCGATGCTGCCGGGGGCTCCGGTCGTCCACGAGAGGGGGGTGTGGGCGGCCGGTACAGCGCGGCCCGGCGCCAATGTGGCGGGTGAGGTGCATGGGGAGATCGGTGACGTGGAGCGCGGGTTCGCGGTCGCCGACGCGGTGTACGAGGAGACCTTCCGTACGCAGCGGGCGCAGCACGCCAGCCTGGAAACGCACGGCGCGCTCGCGTACTTCGAGCCGGTCGAGCCGACCAAACCACCCGAGCCACCCGGCCCACCCACCCCGCCCAAGGGCGACAACCCCCCGGAACGCCGTCTGGTCATCCGTACCAGTACACAAGTGCCGTTCCTCGTGCGGCGCTCCCTGTGCACGCTGCTGGACCTGCCGCCCGAGGCGGTACGGGTCGTCGCGGGGCGGGTCGGTGGTGCCTTCGGCGGCAAGCAGGAGATGCTCGTCGAGGACGTGGTGGCGCTGGCTGCGCTGCGGACCGGGCGTCCGGTGAAGCTGGAGTTCACCCGGGCCGAGCAGTTCCATGGCGCGACGACGCGGCACCCGTTCACCGTGCGGGTCAAGGCCGGTGCGCGCCGGGACGGGACGCTCACCGCGCTCCGGCTGGACGTGGTGTCCGACACCGGGGCGTACGGCAATCACGCCCGCAGCGTCCTGGCGCACGGCTGCGGCGACGCCCTGGCTCTCTACCGCTGCCCGGACAAGAAGGTGAACGGGCGCGCCGTGTACACCCACACCGTCCCGGCCGGTGCCTTTCGCGGGTACGGGCTCGGGCAGGTCGTCTTCGCGCTGGAGAGCGCGCTCGACGAGCTGGCGCGGCGGCTGGGCGTCGACCCGCTGCTGCTGCGGGAACGCAACGTGGTGCGGCCCGGCGACGTGCTGGAGACAGTGGTGAAGGGGGAAACCGACCTGCGCATCGGCAGCTACGGCCTGGACGCGTGCCTGAAGGTGCTGCGTACGGCGTCCGCTTCCGAAGCGCCGCAAGCGGGGCCGCACGCAGGACCGGACGGAGAGCGAGATGGAGGACCGCACGCAGGGCCAGTCGGCGGGCTCGACAGGGACCTCGGCAGAGGGCCGGCCGGTGCGCCCGCCACTGCCCCCGAAGGCCACCCGAACACCGCCCCCGCCCCGGACGGATGGCTGATCGGCGAAGGCGGCGCCGTGTCGATGATCGCCGCGGGCGGTCCCGGCGGGCACCACGCCGACGCCCGGGTCACGCGCACCGCCGACGGCACGTACGAACTGGCCGTCGGAGCGACCGAGGCGGGCAGCGGGACCACCACCGCGCTGCGCCAGATCGCCGCCGCGGAGCTGGGCATCACCGCCGCGCGGATCACCGTACGGCAGGCCGACACCGACGCGGTCGGGCACGACACCGGCGCCTTCGGCTCGGCCGGGATCGTGGTCGGGGGCGAGGCGGTGCGGCGCGCGGCGCGGTCCCTGGCCGGGCTGATCAGGGACCGGGAGGCCGGCGGGGGCGGGAGCGGGCCGCTGACCGGGTACGGGCACTTCGACGGTACGCCGCGCACGGTGGCCTTCAACGCGCACTGGTTCCGCGTCGCGGTGGACCCGGACAGCGGGGAGATCCGCATCCTGCGCAGCGTGCACGCCGCGGACGCCGGCACTGTGATCAATCCCATGCAGTGCCGGGGGCAGGTCGAGGGCGGGGTGGCCCAGGCGCTGGGGGCGGCGCTCTTCGAGGACGTACGGCTGGACGGGCGCGGCGCGGTGCGCACCGCGGCGTTCCGCGAGTACCACCTGCCCGCCTTCGCGGATGTGCCCCGTACCGAGGTGTACTTCACACCGACGTCCGACACGATCGGTCCGGCGGGCGCGAAGTCGATGAGCGAGAGCCCCTTCAATCCGGTCGCGCCGGCCCTGGCCAACGCGCTCCGTGACGCCACCGGGGCGCGCTTCACGCGGCTGCCGCTGGCCCGGGACCGGGTGTGGCGGGTGCTGTCCCGGAGGGCGTCCGGGGCGCCTCCGTACAGCCGTGGAAATTCGTATGGATAGGACGGCGTTTGCTGGGCAGGGGTGCGGGACGGTCCGGCGTGCGGAATAGGTCATGCGATGAACCCGTTGTCGCAGCGGGACCGACAAGAGACCGGAACCGGAAGCAGGGAAGTACGCATGAGCACGGTAGAGCTCACCAAGGACAACTTCGACGAGATCGTCTCCGGCAACGATTTCGTCCTGATCGATTTCTGGGCCGAGTGGTGCGGCCCGTGCAAGCAGTTCGGTCCGGTTTTCGAACGGTCGTCCGACAAGAACGACGACCTGGTCTACGCGAAGGTCGACACGGAGGCGCAGCCCGAGCTGGCGGCCGCCTTCCAGATCCAGTCGATCCCGACGCTGATGATCGTCCGCGAGAACATCGCGGTGTTCTCGCAGCCCGGCGCGCTGCCGGAGGAGGCCCTGGAGGACGTCATCGGCCAGGCCCGCAACCTGGACATGGACGAGGTCCGCTCCTCCGTGGAGGAGGCCCAGCAGCAGGAGGGACAGGGCGGCGGTGAGTGAACTGCTGCTGATCCGCCACGGCGAGACGGAGTGGAGCAGGTCGGGGCAGCACACGAGCTGGACCGATCTGCCGCTCACCGCCCGCGGTGAGGAGCAGGCCCGTTCCCTGCGGCCGGTCCTGGCGAACCGGAAGATCGGCGCCGTGCTCACCAGCCCGCTGCGGCGGGCCCGGCACACCGTCGAGCTGGCCGGACTGCCGGATGCGCAGGTCGACGCCGACCTGAGCGAATGGGACTACGGCGGCTACGAGGGCATCTCCACCGACGAGATCCACCGCACCCGCCCCGACTGGTTCCTGTTCACCGACGGTGTGACCGCCGGGCCCCCGGAGCACCCGGGCGAGTCGCCCGAGCAGGTCGGCGCGCGCGCCGACCGGGTGCTGGCCCGTATCGAGGAACGGCTGCGCACGGCGGACGGCGACGTGGTGCTGGTCGGCCACGGGCACTTCCAGCGCGTGCTGGCGGCCCGCCGGCTGGGCCTGCCGCCGTCGGCGGGCGCGCTGTTCACCTTCGAGACGGGCACGGTGGGCGTACTCGGCGAGGAGCACGGGCGGCCCGCGGTGGTGGGCTGGAACACCCGGACGCTCTGAGCGGCAGGCGCACGCCGGGGAACGTTCCTGAAGGCGGGTGCCGGCTGTCCGCCCGGGCCGCCGTCGGGCGGCTCGCCTAGGTGGCCATCGGATCGAGGTGCAGGGGCTCAACCTTGCCCTCGATCATGGCGCCCAGCCCCAGCACCGCACAGGTGTCCGGCCGGTCCGCGATGTGCACCGGCATGGTCGTGGCCTGCCGGATCATCGACTGCAGGCCGGGGATCAGCGCGCTGCCGCCCGCCAGCATGATGCCGCGCTCGCCCAGGTCGGCCACCAGGTCCGGCGGGCAGCGGCGCAGTACCGACCCGATTCCGTCCAGGATGGTGGTCAGCGGTGAGGCGATGGCCCGCTGAACCGGCTCGGTCTCGACCATGACCGAACGGGCCAGCCCGCTGACCACGTCCCGGCCGTGCACCTCGGTCGGGCCCGCCACCAGGTCGCCGTTGCTGGAGAGCATCAGATGCAGCGGCCGTACGGACTGGCCCGGCAGCATCAGCTTGTGATGCAGCCTCAGGTGCTGGACGACGGCGTGGTCGATGGCGTTGCCGCCCACCGAGACGGTCTTCGCCGCCACGATCGAACCGAGCGAGAGCACCGCGATCTGCGTGGTCCCCGCCCCGCACACCACGATCATGGTGGCTTCGGGGTGCTCCACCGGCAGGTCGCAGCCGACGGCCGCGGCGACCAGCGTGTCCACCATCTCCACCCGGCGGGCGCCGATCCCGTTCAGGGTCTCCACCGCGGCCCGCTGCGCCAGCGGCTCACTGCCGTACGGCAGGCAGACCGCGGCCCGCATGGTGGGTCTGCGGCGCCACGCCTTGCGCAGCTTGTCGTCGACCAGGTTGCGCAGCAGCCGCTGGGCCATGTCGATGTCCACGACGGTGCCGCCGGAGACCGGGCGCACGACACGGATGTGGTCCGGCGTGCGGCCGTCCATCACCTCCGCGCGGTCCCCGACGGCGATCAGCGCACCGGTGCGGATGTTGACGGCCGCGACGGTCGGCTGGTCCACCACCAGGCCCTGGTTCTTGACGTACATCCGGGTGCGGGCCGCGCCCAGGTCGACGGCGACCGAGCAACGGAGCAACTGTGCCAGGCTGGCGGTCATGGATGGTGCCTCCCCGGGAAGCGTTCGGCAGTACGGGCCGAGTGGCCGCCGGCGGCCACTCGTGATCCATCGTGTGCCAACGGTTCGTCAGGTGCGCGTTGAGGAGGTCCGGTTGGGGGACGCCGGGCCCGCGGGCTCCGGGGGGCCGGTGGGGTCCGGTGGGGGTGTGGCGTGGTGCGAGGCGTCGAGGAGCCTGGTGCCGAGGTCGCGCAAGTAGGCGATCAGCTCCGGCGGTTCGTGCACCTCGAAGGGGACGCCGAGGAAGCCCAGCCGGTACGCGAGCCAGTCCAGCGCGTCGCCTCCCGTACGCAGCAGGCAGGAGTCCGGGGTGAGCGGCTCCAGGAGTCCGGTGCCCGCGGGGAGCCGGGCGGCCGCGTCCTCCAGGGTGGTGTGCAGCGTGACCAGCGCCCGGTGCCGCGCGCGGTGGCTGGTGATCGACTCGGCGACGAACGCGGCGGCGTCGGGGGTGGGCGGCCGGCGGTCCGGTACGCAGCGGGCCCCGGTGGGCCACGGGCCGCTGATCCGGTCGGCCCGGTACGTGCGCCAGTCGGCGCGGTCCAGGTCGTACGCGACGAGGTACCACCGGTGATCCGCGCTGACCAGGCGGTACGGCTCGGCGTGCCGCTTGCCCGGGGCGCCGTCCGCCGTCGCGTACGCGAAGCGCACCCGCTCGCGGCGGCGGCAGGCGGTGGCGAGGGCGGTCAGCACGGCCGGGTCGGTGACGGGCGCCTCGCCGCCGCCGGTGAGCAGGCCGTAGAGCGGGACGGTGGCCTCCTGGAGGGCGGCGACCCGGTCCCGGAGCCGGGCGGGCAGCACCTGTTCCAGCTTGGCGAGGGCGCGTACGGAGGTCTCCGCCACGCCGGCGACCGTGCCGCCCGCCGCGGCGTGCAGCCCCACGGCGATGGCGACGGCCTCCTCGTCGTCCAGGAGCAGCGGCGGCATCGCGGTGCCGGAGGCGAGGCGGTAGCCGCCGACGGCGCCGATGGCCGCGTCAACGGGGTAGCCGAGGCCGCGCAGCCGGCCGATGTCGCGGCGGATGGTGCGCGGGCTGACGCCGAGCCGCTCGGCCAGTTCGGGGCCGGTCCGCTCGCGGCCGGTCTGCAGGAGCGCGAGGAGCTTCAGGAGGCGCGCCGGAGTGTCGCTCATGTTTCCAGGGTGGCGCAGCGGGCGGCCATGTTCTGACCTGCTTCGTCCCTAGCGTGGTCCGTATGGAAGCCCAGGACATCGACAGCGCTGCCGGTACGGAGAGGCGCACCCGCACCGATCACATCGCCGGTGCCGGCCACGTCACCATCACCGGAGCCCGTGAGCACAACCTCAAGGACGTGGACCTGGAGATCCCCAAGGGGCGTATCACCGTCTTCACCGGGGTGTCCGGGTCGGGCAAGTCCTCGGTGGTCTTCGACACGGTGGCGGTGGAGTCGCAGCGCCAGCTCTACGAGACCTTCACCTGGTACGTACGCAACCAGTTGCCCAAACACGAACGGCCGAAGGCCGACACCATCGAGCGACTCTCCCCGGCGATCGTCGTGGACCAGCGGCCCCTCGGCGGCGGCGCGCGCTCCACCGTCGGCACGCTGACCGACATCTACGCGATCCTGCGGGTGCTCTACTCCCGCTGCGGCACGCCGAGCGCCGGCGAGGCCACCGCGTACTCCTTCAACGACCCCGCCGGAATGTGCCCCGAGTGCGCCGGGCTGGGCCGCACCACCGGCATCGACCTCGACCGTTTCCTGGACACCGGCCGCTCCCTCAACGACGGCGCGATCCGCTTCCCGCCGCTCGCCGTCGGCACGGCCGGCTGGCAGATCTACGCGACCTCCGGCCTCTTCGACCCGGACAAACCGCTGGACCGGTACACGCCACGGGAGTGGGAGCTGCTCCTGTACGGCAAGGGGTTCACGGTCAAGCGCGGTGAGCGGGCCTACAACAACACGTACGAGGGACTGGTCGAGAACTTCGACCGGCGCTATGTGAAACGGGACCTCACGGTGCTGTCCGAGAAGACCGGGGCCATGGTGCGCGGCTTCGTACGGGAAGGGACCTGCCCGCAGTGCCAGGGGGCGCGGCTGACCGCGGCGGCGCTGAAATCCCGGGTCGCGGGGCGCTCCATCGCCGAGATGGCGGCACTGGAGGCCACCGAACTGAGCGAGGTCCTGCGGGGCATCGACCCGGCCGGGGAACCGGTGGGCGCGGCCATCGCGGCGCGGGCGGTCACCGCGCTGGACCGGCTGGCCGGCATCGGCCTCGGCTACCTCAGCCTCGACCGCCCGGCCGCCACCCTGTCCGGCGGCGAGGGACAGCGGCTGAAGATGGTGCGCCACCTGGGCAGCAGCCTGACGGGCATGACGTACATCTTCGACGAGCCGAGTACCGGGCTGCACCCCGGCGACGTACGCCGCCTCAACGACCTCCTGGTGCGCCTGCGCGACAAGGGCAACACCGTTCTCGTCGTCGAGCACGACCGGGACGTCATCGCCGTCGCGGACCACGTGGTGGACATGGGGCCCGGGGCCGGGAGGGACGGCGGGAAAGTGGTCTTCGCGGGCACGGTGCGCGGACTGGCGGCGGCCGACACGCCCACGGGCCGTGGCCTGCGGCGGGTGACGGGCGTAAAGGAGGACGTCCGTACGCCGGGCGGCTGGCTGACCGTACGGGACGTGACGCTGCACAACCTCAAGGGAGTGGACTTCCGGGTGCCCACCGGGGTGCTCACGGTCGTCACGGGGGTGGCGGGCTCCGGCAAGAGCACGCTGGTGTCCGAGGCGTTCGTGGGCGCGCACCCGGAGGCGGTCGTGGTCGACCAGTCGGCGATCGGGGTGTCCGCACGGTCCACTCCGGCCACGTACCTCGGGGTGATGGACGCGGTACGGGCGCTCTTCGCGCGCGAGAACGGCGTACCGGCGGGGCTGTTCAGCTTCAACGCGGCCGGGGCGTGCCAGGAGTGCCGGGGGCGCGGGGTGATCCACACCGACCTGGCGTACCTGGACCCGGTGACCTCGACCTGCGAGGCGTGCCGGGGGCGGCGCTTCAAGGACGAGGTGCTCGGGCTGCCCCTGTGGGGCAGGTCGGTCGCGGAGGTGCTGGAGATGACGGGGGCGGAGGCGAAGGCGTTCTTCGACGGCGGGACCGAGGACGCGGCGGGGATCGTGCGCAAGCTGGCGGCCCTCGTCGAGGTCGGACTCGGCTACTTGACGCTGGGACAGTCGGTGTCCACCCTGTCCGGCGGCGAGCGGCAGCGCCTCAAACTGGCCACCCGGCTGCACCGTACGGGGAGCGTGTACGTCCTCGACGAGCCGACCACCGGGCTGCACACGGCCGACGTCGAGGGACTGCTGGCGCTGCTCGACCGGCTGGTGGACGGCGGCAGCACCGTCCTGGTGATCGAACACGACCTCGACGTGGTCAAGCGCGCGGACTGGGTGGTCGACCTCGGGCCCGGCGGCGGCCGGCGGGGCGGCCGGATCGTGTTCGCCGGGACGCCGCACGACCTGGTGTCGGCCGGTGGCTCGGCCACGGCCGACTGTCTGCGGGCCTCACTCGACGGTGCGCTGTAGCAGGCCCCAGGTGAACTCCGCGACCGTCGCCCGCGGCGCGCCGTCCGCGTCGGGCGCCGTGAAGGCGAGCCGCCAGCGGGTGGGGGCCGAGCCCTCCATGGGGCGGGCCGGTGCGAAGGCGCGCGCCACCTCGTCGACCGTGCACGACCAGGGGACCAGGTCGTCGGTCGTCCGCAGGCCGGGGGCGGCGGCGCCCGGCGCCCGGACGAGCCACGCGTTCCACGCGGTGCCCTGCGGGCCGGTGAGCACCTCGAAACGCAGGTCGGGCCAGAGCGGTACGGGCCAGGTCAGCGCCTCGCAGGTGAGGTCGCCGAGGCGGCGGGCGGTGACGGACTCGGGGCGGCCGAGCAGCGAACGGTACCGCTGCACCGCGCCGCGAGACCGGGGCGCGTGGGCCCATGCCTGCCAGCGGCGGTTGGCCTCGCGCAGCTCGGCGCGCGAGGCACCGAGCGTGCGCAGCGCGTCCTCGACCAGGCCGGGCTGGTGGTCGGCCATGCGGCGCAGCAGGACGAGCTGGAAGGCGCGGGGGCCGTCGGAAGACCCGCCGGGCCCGCCGGCCGGTCCGTTGTCAGTGGTGGGGTCCATGATGGACATGTTCGCGGATACGGCGTGTGCGGGTGGGGCCTACCGGGGCTCGTCGGGTGGGCGCGCGTCCGGGGGCAGACGGCGCAGGATGGCTTCGTGTTCGGTCTCGGTGACCTGTTCACCGGAGGAGGGGAGGAGTTGGGGGATGTCGTCGAGAATCGGGTAACGGCGGTGCAGCCGGGGGTTGTAGAGGACGTCGTCCGGGACGAGCAGGGTCAGCGGCCCCTTGTCGATCGGGCAGGCCAGGATCTTCAGCAACGGGTCGTCGGGTGTCACGGCTCAGCTCCTGGGGAGGTCGGGTTCGGCCTGCTGGGCCGGTGAGGGGGTGGCGTCTGAGGGGATGGGGTCCGAGGGGATGGCGCTTGGCGGGGCGGCTGTCGTGAGGGCGGTGCCTGGTGGGGTGGCTTTCGGCGGGGTGGGTTCCGGTGGGTCGGCTTCTGCCGGTTCGGCCTCCCGGGTGGGGGAGGGCGGGGTTGGTGCCGGTTCCGGTGGCGGGGCCGGTGCCGATGCCGGTGGCGGTGCTGATTCCAGCTCCGGGGCCGATGGTGTGGCGTCCTGGCGGGGCAGGGCGAGCAGGACGAGGACGGCGACCGCGGTGCCGCCCAGGCGCAGGGTCAGCCGCAGGGGATCGGAGGGCAGCGGCTCGCCGAAGGCGACCGTGCCGCAGGCGACGGTGAAGACACAGGTCACGGTGGTGCAGACGGGGACGATCAGGGAGGCACGGCAGCGCTGGAGCGCGGTCTGCGACAGCACCAGCCCCACCGCGCCGGTGAACAGCAGCAGATATGGATACGGGGAGGTGAACAGATCGCGGACGGCACCCGCCGGATCGTGCGCGCTCAGCAGTCCGGAGACGCCCTTGATGGCGAGCGAGCTGACGCCGTAGAGCAGACCGACGGCCACACCGTAGGGGACGCCCGAGGTGGGCTGGCGGTGGCGGCGCTTGGCGCGCTGTTCGGCGGCCCCGTACAGCCACAGCCCCGCGGCCAGTGAGGGCAGCGCGATGGCGAGCAGGGTGCCGGTGGGCGCGGTGCGCGTGACGGTGCCGGCGCCGCTGCCCTGGAGTGAGCCGACGACCATGCCGAGCGCGAGCAGGATCGCCAGGATGCTCTGCCGTTCGCGGCCGCTGGTGCGCTCGCCGAGGAAGACGGAGGACAGGAGGAGCAGCAGGACCAGGCCGGAGACGAAGATGCCCTGGGCGGCGGCGATGGGAAGAGTGCGGTAGACCGCGAGCTGGGCGGCGAAACCGGCGGCGAGGGCGAGCGAGCCGCCGAGCCACAGCGGGCTGCCCAGCAGATGGCGGACGAGCCGGGCGGGCCGACGGGTGCTGAGCGCGGGCAGCGCGGACAGGGCGCGCTTCTCCAGCACGAAGCCGGTGCTGTACAGAACGTTGGCGAGCAGTGCGGCCGCCACGCCCCACCACAGCACTGCCCTACTCCCTTCTCCGGCGGGCATGGACGAGCAGGACGGAGGCCAGCGACGGCAGGTGACAGGCGGCGCGGTCCAGGGGCCGCAGCGGACGCGGTACGTCGTGATAGGGCGCCCCCGCGATCCGTACGACCTCGAAGCCGCAGGCCGGCAGGAAGCCACGCAGCGCGCGGGCGGTGTAGAGGCGCAGATGGCCGACGACCTGGGTGCCGGGCCGGCCGTGGATGCCTCGCATGCTCACCTCCGAGAAGACGGGCTGGACTCCCGCGAGAAGGAGTCCGCGGTTGTACCAGGCGGCGAGATTGGGGGTGGAGAGCATCAGATGACCTCCGGGACGCAGCACCCGGCGCAGTTCGTCGAGGGCCGCGTCCGGGTCGACGAGATGCTCGATGACCTCGCTGAAGAGAATGGCGTCGGCGGTGGCGTCCGCGAACGGCAGCCCGCCGCCACCCAGTTCACCGCGCACCGCGTACGGCACGCGGGACGCGGCGCGGCGCAGCGCGTCCTGCGACCAGTCGACGCCGACGATGCGGTGGCCGGGCAGGGCGCGGGCCGCGACGGCGGCCGCGCTCCCGTCACCGCACCCGACGTCCAGGACCGTGGCCGGGGCAAGGGGAGCGCCCGGGCGTACGGGCCCCAGGGCGCGGGCCAGCATCAGCGCCTGACGGCGACTGCGGGCGTCACCGGAGGCGACGGGCACGGCGGGATTCTCGTAGAACTCCCGCAGGTTGTCGCGGCGCCCTTCGCACGGGCCGCCTGGAAGCTCGCCCGGCGGGCTGTCCGGGTGCTCGCCCGGCGGACCGGCCGGGTGCCCGCCCGGCCTGCCGGCCGCATGCTCACCTGGATGCCTGTCCGGCGGACCGGCCGCATGCCCGTCTGGAAGCTCACCCGGCGGACCGGCCGGGTGCCCGTCCGGCGGACCGCCCGGAAGCCCCTCCGGCGGGCCGCCCGGATGTCCGCCCGACGCTCCGTGCCGTGCGGTGGTCGCCTGACGGGTCATGGGGCGCCTCCTTCGGGGTGGGACTCGTCGGCCCCCGGTGACCAGGAAGTGGCCGCGAGGGAGCGGGCGAAGAGCGTGCCCAGGCGGGCGCCCGCCGCGTCGTCCAGGAGGGCGTGCGACCAGCGCAGGGCGAGCTGGACGCGCCCGCCGACGGAGACGGTGGTGACGGTCAGGCCGCGTGGCATACGGGCCGGGGCCGAGAACCACACGGCGGTGGGGCGCCCCGCGTCCCCGAAGTCGAGTGGATAGGGGATGCGGCCGATGTTGGACAGCAGCGTGGTGGACGCCAGTGGTGCGGCGGCGGTACGCAGCGCCCGCGTGAGCACGCCGCGCACGCCGACCGGAAGCGCGGGTGCGGTGAGCAGCACCGCGCCGAGGCCGAGTTGGGAGCCCGGCGCGGCCTTCAGGGACCGGGTGCGGGCGGCGGTGCGCCGCAGCAGCCGGGCGACCGCCGCCGGGTCGGGCGGGTCGGCCGTGAGCAGTGCCGCGTCCCGCCGTTCCTCCGGGCCGAAGCCGACGGAGACCAGCCGGGTGCCGTTGCCGATGGGCATGTCCGCGCCGCGCGGACGGTCGTCCACCGGCATGGTGACGACGACGGGAGCGCTCGGGCGCCCGTGGACGTGGTTCCAGCGGGCCACCATCAGGCAGGTGGCGACGAGGAGTTGGTCGTTGACGGTGAAGGCGGCGACACCGCCGGTGCGCGGCGGGCGGGCCGGCACGGGCAGTTCGGTGATGAGCATCCCGTTGCCCCGCCTGTCACAACTGCCCTGTTTGCCACTACTGCCAGGGTTACCACTGCTGCCCGGGCTGTCACTACCGACCTTCCTGTCACTACGGCCCCGGCTGCCATGATCGGACGGGCGGTGCTGCCCGTGGTCGGCGGCGATCCGTACCGGCCGGGCCAGGCGGTGCCCACCGAGCGGCGGCACGTCCTGGGGCGCGCCGTCCGCGGCGGTGCCGGCCGCCGCGCGTACGGGCGGCGGCGCCGGGGAGTTGTCCGCGCCACCGTAGAGCTGGGCGGCGGTGGCCAGCACCCGCAGGCAGGCCGGGCCGTCCAGCGCGGTGTGGTTGATGGTGACGAGCAGCACTGTGCCGCCCGCGCTGCCGCCCTCCGGCTCCCGCTCGATGATCTCCAGCCGCACCGGCGGCGAGGCGTCCAGCGGCGGCAGGTCGGCCAGCGCCCGCTCCCGGGCGCGTTCGAGGGCGTCCGGGCCCGGCGGCGGGATGACGACCGGGTCCACGTCCGGTACGCCGGTCAGCTCCCACTCGTACCGCCGCCGCCACCAGCGGTGCGGTGCCTGGCGCATCAGGATGCGGGGGTGCCGGCACAGCGCTTCGCGGAACGCCGCCCGCAGCCGGCCGGGGTCCGGCCTTCCGGGCAGGTGGATCTCGATGTGCACGGTTTCCGGTTCGTCGTCCGTGAGGCAGTGCCGGGTGATCTCGTCGACCACCGGGAACGGGATGCGCCGTACGGTGCGGTCCGCCGTGCCGGGCGGCCCGTCCCCGTCCGGATCCTGCCGGGCCGGCTGTAGTGCGGTCATCGAGTGGGTTCCTCCCCGCTCCGGTTCGTCGGTGTGCCGCTCGGTGGTGCGCCCTTCGGCGGTGTTCCGCGCGCCGGTGTGCCATGCGGAGGTGCGCTGTCCGCTGACATGCCGTACGGAGGCGTGCCGTCCGCCGATGTGCCGTACGGAGGCGTATCGTTCGGCGGCACGCCTCCCGGCGGCACGCCTCCCGGCGGCACGCCTCCCGGCGGCACGCCTCCCGGCGGCACGCTCTCCGAAGACGCGCTCTCCGTTGGCGCGCCGCGCCGCCGCCGTCGGCGGGGCAGCGGCGGTACCGGAGGTCCGGACGCCGTCGGCTGCTTCGGTCCGGTCACGGACGTGCCCCTGGCGGTGTCCGGCGCCGACCCGAGCGGTTCCGGGCCCGCTCCCGAGGCGCTGGGCGCACCGGCCATCGCCGGCTCCCCGAGCGGCCCCGCCCCCGTCCCCGCATGCGCCCCGCGTCGCGCCCCCGCGACGGGTACGGTCACCACCGCCGCCGCGAGCGCCAGCAGGGCGAGCGCCTGCGCCGTGGCGCTGAAGGCCCCGGCGTCGGCGGCGGCCGGTTCGCCCGCGCCGAGGGCCGCCGTGACGCCGGCGCCCACCATGGCCAGGAGCGCGACCGGTACGAGGAGCCCCGGCCGGAACCGCGCCGCCGGCACCAGCAGCGGCACGATCACCGCGTACGGCCCGGCGGCGAGCGCCACGACCACCGTGAGGGCGACGACCCCCAGCACCCAGGAGGGCGCCGGCGGCGTCCGCGGTTGCGGCGGCGTGCGCGGTGTACGGCGTACCAGGGCCGAGCCGATGAGTACGGCGATGCCGAGCGCTCCGCCGAGCAGCCCGAGGTCGTACGCCGTGGACGGCTCGTACGACAGCTTGACCAGCCCGCCTTCGCCCGCCGGGACGAGGAATCCCTGCTGCCAGCCGTCGAGCCGGACCGGTGACAGTTCGCGCCCGCCGAGTGTCGCGTGCCAGCCGTCGTTGGCGTTCTCGTACATCTGGAGGTACGCGGCGGCGCCGGTGCCCACCCGCACCGACCGCTGGTCGCCCGCCCAGTCCTGCGCCGTCACCGACCGCCGCTCGCTGGCGGGCGCGGGGGCGCTGCCCCGGCTGAGGGTGACGTCCGTCAGCGCCAGCGGGCCTTGGTCGCCGGCCTCCACCCGGTGCTGTCCCGAGGGGAGTCCGAGGCGCCCGTCACGTGCCGCGCCCGCGCACAGTTCCACCGTGACGGGCCGCCGCTCGGTGAGGTCGCGGACGTATCCGGCGGCCTTGGTGGCGTGCAGGGTGCCGTCCACGGCCAGCGGCGGGCCCTGGCCGCACGCCAGCGAGAACCGGTCGCCGGCCGACGGCGGCGGGGTGCGCAGTGCGTCCAGCGCCGGGAGGTGGACCTCGCTGAGGCCGACGGGCAGTTGCAGTGCCTGGTCGGCGACCGGGTTGTGGACGGTGAGTTCCTTGACCTTGCTGATGGTGATGTCGAGGCGGTCGGTGGTGATGGGGTCGAAGCGGGCCTGGCCGTTCTCGTCGACGCCGGCGGTGGCGGCCCCGTCGGGGGAGTTGACCAGGATCTGTTCGGGGCGGGTGGAGATGCCGCCCGCCGCGGCCAGCACGATCTGGTCGATCCGCCGTTTGCCGGGCCAGCGCAGGTGCAGGGTGGGTTTGTCGCCCGCGATCCAGGCGGTGGTCAGATCCCCGTCGACGAGGTTGCGGGGGCTGAGCGAGCGGCCGGAGCCGAAGCTGGTGGAGTCGGCGGTGGCGGTGATCCGCTCCTGCTGTCGGGGGGCCACGCGGTCCAGCAGGCGGTCGAGTTCCGGGCCCGGTACGGCCAGTGCCCGCGCCGACACCTCGTACGACGCGCTCGCGCCCGTACGGAACTGGCGGTGCAGCCCGACCTCGGCGGAGACCGGCGAGAGGCCGCCGGGATCGCTGCCGCGATGCAGGGAGTACGTCGCGGCGGGTGCCGTGGACTGCTCGGCGTCCGCCGGGAGCCGCAGCAGCCGGTTGACCTGTACGCCCGGTACGGAGACCTCGGAGAAGCCCGCGCCGGACAGCCCGGCGCGCGGTGTCTGCGACCCGGTGATAGTGATCTTGAGCCATTTCGCGGTCCCGGCCGGCGCCCTGACCTGCTGCCGCGCGCCGTTGGTCAGGAGCTGGCTCGTCACGCTGCCCCGGTCGGTCTGCACGCGTACGGAGGTCGGTGCCGCCCGCATCCCGTCACCGGGCAGCGGCGTCAGCGCGATCGTGGACGGAACGGACGTGGGCCGGGTGAAGCCGATCCGCAGCCACTGGCCGACCGGTTCGCCCGCGCTGCCCTCGGCCCAGCCGGTGTCCGGATCGCCGTCGAAGGCGTGCACGGGGTCGTACTGCGGCAGGTGGAAGAGCCAGTTGCCGCTGCTGGAGGCGGTGACGGAGGCGGCGCCGCGCAGCACCCCGGTGGTCTGGTGCGCCAGGCCCGAGGTCGGCAGGATCTGCCGCGGCGGGCGCCCGGCGTCCTGGACGCTGTCCGGGTGATTTCGTTCGTCGGGCGTATACGTGTAGGAGGTGTGGGAGTTGACCAGGCCGAACCGGGTGTCGGCACGGCGCAGCCCGTCGCCGGTGAGCTGGAGCGGCGGGGTGCCGACGCCCGGGTGGTTGTCGCCGGTCAAAACGGCCGGGCGATGGCGCAGCGTGGGGTCGGCGGACAGCGGGAGCAGCGCCTCCGGCCCCCCGCTGACCTGCGCGGTGTCGGCCACCGGCAGCGCCGTGACCGGCCCTGGCCGCGGGGTGTCCACCGGTTCGTAGATCTCCACCGACCGCTGGCGCGGGTACAGGCCCTGGATCTGCACCGGGGTGTCGGGGGCGATCCGCCCGTCCGTGGTCAGCGGCCCGAACGCGGCGACCTTGCGGTAGCCGGACGCCTCCAGGGTGCGTTTGACGGTCTGCGTCGGCACGTACCCGATCTGGTCGGGGTCCAGGTCGTTGCGTACGACGACGTCGTACAGGCCCGCCCGGCCCAGGAAGGCCCGCAGTCCGGGCACTTCGGAGCCGGACATCAGCGCCTGCTCGACGGCGTCCAGGGCGCGCCGTACGCCCGGTGTCCCGAACGGCACGAAGTCGCGCTGTGCCCACCGGGAGCGGGCGAGCACGTCCAGGGGCTGGTCGATGGGGGAGCCCCAGGTGTAGACGCCGTGCGCGGTGGCGGGGACGACGAGGGCGCGGTTGTCGGGGGTGTTCTTCTTCAGCCAGTCGGCGGTCCGTTCCCAGGCGGACGGCAGCTCCTTGAAGGCGCCGGGCTGGAGGACGGTGCCGTTGAGGTACGGCAGGGCGAGCGCGGGGACCGTCAGCAGCGCGACGAGCAGCAGGGTGTGGCGGCGTCCGGGGACGCGCCGGGTGCCGCGCCGTTCGCCGGCCACCCCGACGAGGTGCGCCAGGCCGAAGGCGAGCGCCAGCGCCAGGCCCGGCCCGAACTTGTAGATGTTGCGGAACGGCCGCAGCCAGCCGTTCAGCCAGTCCTGCCACACCCCGTGGAACGGGCCGCCCAGCGAACCGGCGTACCCGGTCAGGCAGATACCGGCCACGACCAGCACGGTCAGCAGCAGCCAGCGCCGTTCCGGCGCATCGCGGCGGGCCAGTCCGGCCAGGCCCAGCGCGGCGGCCAGCGCCGAGCCGAGGATCGCGACGGCGCCCGCCGCCATGGTCCAGCCGGCCGGCAGCCAGGGCTCGCCGAAGTTGAGGTAGCCGGTCCAGTTGCCGGCGCCGCGCAGCAGTTCGGTCGCCGACATGGTGCCGGTCGTGGTGTCCGCCTGCTCGATGTACGGCATGAAGTTCTCGCCGTACACCCCGAGCAGCAGCAGGGGCACGGCCCACCACGCGGTCGCCAGGATGACGCCCGGGATCCACCAGGCCAGCAGTGCTCCGCGCCGGGGGCCCGGGCGCGACAGGACGTACAGGAGCGCGGGCAGCAGCGAGGCCAGGGTCGAGGCCGCGTTGACGCCGCCCATGAAGGGGATCAGCAGCGCGGACCGGGTGGCGGCCAGGCGCGCCGAAGTGTGGTGGCCGGTGAGCGGCAGCAGCACCCAGGGGAGCAGCGCGCCGGGCAGGGCGGCGGCGGACGTGGAGCCGATCACCATGGTGAACGTCGGCCACAGCGCGTACCCGGCGGCGGCGAGCAGCCGGGCCGGCGGGGAACCGACGCGCAGCCGTTCGGCCAGCCGCAGCGCACCCCAGAAGGCGGTGGTGACGATCAGCGACATCCACAGCCGCTCGGCCAGCCACACCGGCAGGTGCACGAGGTCCGTCAGGGCGTAGTACGGCAGGGACGGGAACGCGTAGCCGACGTACTGGTCCGTGATGCCGCCGAACCCCGCGCGGTCGTGCCAGAGCTGTCCCAGGTCGCTCAGGAACCGCCAGGGGTCGGTGGTCACGCCCAGCTTCGTCTCGAAGGTCATCTTCCCGGCGGACGGGGCGAGGAGGAGCGCGAAGGCGACGGCCCAGAACGCGAGGAGCCAGCGGCGGGACCGGGGCGGTCCGGGCGGCGGCGCGCCCGGCGCGGAGGCCGGGGTGCCACCGGCGTCCGGCGAACCCGGTGAGCTGGACACGAGCGTCTGGGTCATGGCAACCGCCGCAGGATGAGGAGGAGGTTCCAGGTGGCTACTTCACGTACGCCCGGCAGGCGCGGGATCGTTTCGGCGAGGAACGGCGCGTACCGGGAGCGGGCCGTCACGATCCAGACGTCGTCCCGGGCCCTGATCTGCCGCAGTGTCCGGCCGACGTGCAGCGCGAAGAGGTTCACGCCCAGGGTGTGCTTGGCGGGCCGGCCGGTACGCCGCCGGTACAGCTCGCGGGCCCGCCGGGCGCCCAGGTAGTGCCAGGGCGCCATCTCGTGCCCGCCCCAGGGGGAGAGCCAGTTGGTGAACGACAGGTAGATCAGGCCGCCGGGCCGGGTGATCCGTACCAGCTCGCTCAGGAAGGTCTGCGGGTCCGCCACGTGCTCCAGGACGTTGGAGGAGAAGCAGACGTCGGCGGCGCCGTCGGCCAGAGGGAGGAGGTAGCCGTCGGCGAGCACCGCGCAGCTCGGTGGGCGGCCGCGCGCGGCCAGCTCGCGCAGGTCGGGTTCGAAGAGGTAGCCGTACGCGCCGCGGCGCCGGAACTCCTCGGTGAAGTGCCCCCGGCCGCCGCCGACGTCGGCGACGACGCGGCCCGCCAGCGGCTCGTACCGTTCGATCTGGTCGGCGGCGTCCCGCGCGAGCAGGCCGTAACAGTGCTCGGGGTCGTGCTGCTCGCGCAGGAAGGCGCGGAAGAGGGAGAGAGATCTGCGCAGGGAAGGATCCCGCACCTCAGCATCACCGCCCGGCGGGGAGGTCGAGGTGCGCCTCGGCGTACGACTCGGCCGCCACGGCCCGGAAGCTGCGGACCGTGGCGCTCCACCGGAACCGCGCGGCGCGCTGCGCGGCGGCGGCGCCCAGGGCCTGCCGGCGCGGGCCGCTGAGTGCCAGCGTGCACCAGTGCGCGGCGAACGAACTCTCGCCGCGCGCCAGCAGCCCCGTCACCCCGTCGTCCACCGAGTCGCGCAGGCCGGGGATGTCGAACCCGACGGCCGGTGTGTGCCGGGCGGCCGCCTCCATGACGACCAGCCCCCAGCCCTCGATCAGTGACGGGTGCAGCAGCAGCCAGGCGCGGCAGAGGAGTTCGTGTTTTTCCTGCTCGCTGATCCGGCCGGTGAAGTGCACGTCGGGACCGGCCATGGCGGCCAGCCGGTCGCGCTCGGGGCCGTCGCCGACGATCACCAGCCGGCCGCCGGTGACCGGCCGCACCCGCTCCCACAGGCGCAGCAGCAGATCGACGCGCTTGTACTCGACCAGCCGGCCCATGGCCAGGAACAGCGGCTCCGGCGACTCGGGGAGCAGCGTCCCCGGTTCCGCCACGCCGTTGTGCACCAGCCGGATGCGCTCCCGCTCCACGCCGAGCCCGCGCAGCGCGGCGGCGGTCGAGCCCGACACGGCGACCATCAGGTTGCCGCGGTGGGTGCCCGCCAGTGCCCAGTGCTCCAGCCGGCGGCCGAGCCGGGCGGCGGGCGCCGGGTAGCGCATCCCCCACAGGTCCGTGTGGACGTGGTTGACCAGGCACAGTGTCGGTCCGCTGTGCCACAGCGGGGACAGGTACGGCATGCCGTTGCAGACCTCGACCAGCAGGTCGCACGCGCCGACCCGGCGGCCGAACTGCCGCCGGACGCGCAGGAAGTGCCCGGCGTCACCGCCCGCGGACACCACCCGGTAGCCGCGGTCGGCGGCGGGTCCGCCGCACAGCAGGGTGACCTCGTGGCCGTGCGCGGTCAGGCCCTCGGCGATGCGGTCCACGAGCAGCTCGGATCCGCCGGCGGCGGGGTTGCCCAGGTCGCGGCGGGCAAGGAAGACGATGCGGCGGGGGAGCGGGGGTGCGGGGTGCTCGGGGGTGGCCGGCTGGGCGGGTGGTGCGTGCCGGGCAGGTGGTACGGGGGGTGCGGATGCTGCGGGTGGTGCGGGACGTGCGGGCGGTGCGGCGGACAAGGACGGTCGTACGTGCTGGGGCATGTGCGCTCCAACTCGTCTCAGGGTGCGGTACCAGTGGTGTGGGGGGACGTACTGCGTACTGAGTCGTGGTGCCGAACGGTGGTGCCGAGTCGTGGTACTGCGCCGTGCGGGCCTGTCGGCCCGGGGCTGCGGGCGGGGCGGGGGACCGGTACACGGGTGGGTGGGCTCGATAGTTTTCGCCGCCCTGTTCGATGCGGCTACTCACCGGCGTGACAATTTCCGCCCCGACTCGGCCTGACGCCTCATCACTTCGCGCTGGATGAGCTGAACCGCCGCCGCCCGCGCACCACCAGCACCACCCCGAAGAGCGCCGCACCGCCACCCGCCACGGCCGCCGCGAGCGGCGCCGTCTCGCCGACCGTCTTGAGCCGGGTGCTGTCCGCGTCCGCCAGCGCCACCTGCTTGCGCTGGGTCGCGGGCGTGAACTCCAGGCCGTTCCCGCGCAGCAGGGTCACCGCGTCGGTCCGCGCCCCGGGCGCCCGCAGCGTCTTGTGCGGCGAGAGCGACGCGTTGATGATGCGGCCGGTGCGCGGCTCGACGACCAGCTCGATCCCGCTGTTCGCGTACCACTCCTCGGCCTGGACCTGGCCCTGCGCCGACCGCCCGACCAGCCGTCCCGGCACCTGCCGGCTGCCCGTCCTGGTGGGCTCGACGGTCCCCGTGAAGCGGTAGCCCTCGTAGCCCTGTACGCGCTTGGTGCCGGCGAAGCGGAGCGGGACCGCGGCACCGAGGGTGTTGTCCCACCAGCGGTAGGACCGGCGCTGCACGTCGAAGGGGAACTTCAGGTACGCGTCCCCTTCGAAGCGGGTCGGCGCTTCCTTGCAGCAGTGCACCGGGGCGTTGGTGCGCCGGTCGGTGACCCACCGCTCCAGCGTCCACTGGAACGCCCTGCGCGGGTCCTTCAGCTCCAGCGTCACCGGGGTGTCGACGGTCGTGGACACGTCCCACACCGCCCGTCCGCTGCGCTCGCTCTCCGCCACGTCCCCCAGTACGTGCCGGGTGATGGTGATCTTCTGCTGGTCCTTGGTGCGCAGCGTCTCGGCGTCGAAATAGCTGCCGGTGCCGGTGAAGACGGTGGTCACGTCGACGTCCACCGGGGTGCGCTGGGCGCGCGGCGCGACGTACCAGGCGAGCATCGGGGCGAGCACCAGGAGGAAGACGCCGAGTCCCAGCAGGACCAGCGAAAAGGGCGAGGCGGTCTTACGCATACGGGCACTCCTGAGGGCGGCGGGGGCAGTGCACGTGCGGCGTGGCGGTGGGTCCGGGTGAACGGGCGGGAACCGTAGGGGACCGCTTGACATGCCGTCAATGCCCCCACACACTCGGCAGGCACCGCGGCCGACGCGGACCGGCACCCCGCCGGAGCGGAACGGCACCGCGGCCGCCGTCGTGCGGTCCCGCGTGCGCCGAGGCCGTCCGCGGGCCCGGCCGGGCCGGTGCGCCGCGCAACCCTCGACGTTCCCGCCACCGAAGGGGCTCGCCGCGCCATGCACAGACTGCTCGCCGCCGTATTGACCTCGCTGGCCGCCGCCGCCCTCGCCGTCGCTGCCTCCCTCGGCGTCGTCGCCGCCCTGGACGCCACCCCCGAACAGCCGAACGTGCCCCTGGTGACCTTCGACCGGACGCCTTAGGGAGCGCAGGCGTGGTGGAGACCTCCCGCTCGGCCTGGCGGGACGTGCCCCCGGCGCAGGTACGGGAGTTCGCCGCCCGCGCCCTCGACGAGGTCCCGGCGCTGGCCCAGCGCATCCTGGCGGAGATCCGCCGCGCGTACCCGCAACTGCCGCTCGCCCTCGACGGGTTCGGTGAGCCACGCGCCCTGGTCGGTATCCGGCAGTCCCTGGAGCACTTCGTCGAGCACATGTCCACCGGCCTGGACAGCCCGCACGTCCACCCGCGCATCTTCCAGGAGTTCGGCCGCGGCGCGGGCATTCAAGGCCGCAGCCTGGACGCCCTCCAGGCCATCTACCGGCTCGGCGTACGGCTGGCCTGGCGGCGGCTGGCCGAGATCGGCCAGCAGGTGGCGATCCCGGCCCCCGCCATGTACGAACTGGCCGAATCCGGCTTCGAGTACCTGGACGGGCTGGTGGCCGAATCCGTCCGCGGCTTCGCCGAGGCCGCGGCCCGCCAGGCGGGCGAGCGGCTGCGGCACCAACGCCGCCTGATGGAACAGCTCTTCGCGGCCGGGACGCGGGCCCGCCCGGCGCCCGCGCTCACGGACCGCGCCGCCCGGATCGGCTGGGCGCTGCCCGAACGCGTCGCCGTGGCCGTGCTGCTGCGCCCGGCCCCCGAGGCCGTCGCCCCGGCCGTCGGCACCGACGTCCTGCTGGACATGGAGTGCGAGCGGCCCCGCATGGTGGTGCCGGAACCGGACGCCGCCGGACGCCGGGAACTGCTCCAGCGCGCCACGGCGGGCTGGTCGGGCGCGCTCGGCCCGGCCGTACCTCTGGCACACGCGGCGAAGTCCCTGCGCTGGGCGGGCGCCGCGGTCGACCTGATGGAGCGGGGCCTGCTGCCCGCCGGACAACTGCTGCACTGCACCGATCACACCGAGGCGCTGGTCCTCCTGCCGCCCGAGGAGCTGATCGAGGACCTGACCCGGCGGCGCCTGGAACCGCTGGCGCACTGCGGACCCACCCACGGCCGCCGGCTGGCCGAAACCCTCCTCGCCTGGCTGGAGACGCGCGGCGGCGCACCCGAGGTGGCCGCCCGGCTCGGTGTCCACCCGCAGACCGTCCGCTACCGGCTGCGCCAGATACGGGAGTTGTGGGGCGACGAGGTGGACGACCCGGACCGCCGCTTCGAACTGGAACTGGTGTTGCGGGCCCGGCGGCTGCGCGGCGAACTCAGCGTGCCGGGCCGTCCGTCCTGCCCTCGGTGAACAGCGCGAAGCCGTCCAGCAGCCGGGCCAGGCCGAACTCGAACATCGCGTCCAGCCGCAGCATCTCCGCGTCGTTCGCGTCGTCCGCGTCGTTGACCCCCTCGTACATCGGGAACGAACCGGAATCGATGATCCGCTCGTACTCCGGCTCCAGCGACGCCATCCACTGGTCCCGGTCCATGCCGGTCTGCTGCTCGGCCTCCAGGTCCTCCTCCAGGGCGACCGCCGTACCGCGAACGTGGTTGACCAGGGTCAGGGCCAGCCGCAGCTTGGTCAGCGGGTCGAAGCCGGTCAGCCGGGCCACGGTCCACTCGATGACGACCATCGCGTGCGGCATCGGCTGCGGACGGGTGATCGACAGGTACTGGGCCACCCACGGATGCCGCTGGTACAGCTCCCACTGGAGGCGGGCCCCGGCCTCCAGCCGCGCGCGCCAGTGCTCCGGGCCCGGGTCGGGCAGCTCGATCTCGGCGAAGGTGGCGTCCGCCATCAGCAACACCAGCTCGTCCTTGTTCGCCACATGGCGGTAGAGCGCCATGGAGGACGCCTCGAACTCGGCGGCGACCCGGCGCATCGACAGGGAACGCAGCCCTTCGGCGTCGGCGATCCGGATACCGGCCCGCACGATGCGGTGGCGGCTGAGGCCGGGGGGCTGGGCGTGGCCGGTGCGCGGCCGTCCCTGGTCGGTACGGGGCCGCCCCGGGCCGGCCGGGGGCCGGTGGGAGGTGTCGCCGGGAGCGCCGCCATGGGGGCCGCTGTCGCCGCGTGCCCGGTGCGGGGGGCCGCTGTCCGTGCGCGCGGCGGTGTCCGCGACCACCGTGCCCACCCCCGGGACCGCCCGGACCAGCCCTTCCTGGCGCAGCGTCGTCAGGACCTTGGTCGCGGTCGCCATCGCCACCCCCCACTCCTGGGTGATCCGCCGCGTCGAGGGCACCCGGTCGCCCGTGGCCAGCTCTCCCGCGTCGATGCGCCGCCGGATCTCCGCGACGATCCGGCGGTACGGCGGGGTGGCTGAACGGTCCATGGCGGCGGCCTCCGGACTCTCCGTACTAGTGCACCAGGGCAGGGCGAGGGTAGCAAGACGGCGCCGACGCCGGTCGGAGCGCCCCAGGTGCACTAGTGTGATGCACCTCCAAAACCCCTGTTGCGCCTAGGGTTTGCGCTGTAAGCGGGCACTGTCTACCTTCCTGGCTATGACGCTTACTTCGTACGCACCGCCACCTCGCGCCGGGCGCCGCGAGTGGGCCGCCCTCGTGGTGCTCCTGCTGCCCTGCCTGCTCGTCTCGATGGACGTCTCGGTGCTCTACTTCGCCGTACCGTTCCTCTCCGCGGAACTCGCGCCCAGCGGCGTCGAACAGCTCTGGATCCTCGACGTCTACGGCTTCGTCCTGGCCGGACTCCTGATCACCATGGGCGCGCTCGGCGACCGCATCGGCCGCCGCAGGCTGCTGCTCTCCGGCGCCGTCCTGTTCGGCATCGCCTCGGCCCTGGCCGCGTACGCGCAGAGCCCCGGGACGCTCATCGCCGCCCGCGCGGTGCTCGGCGTCGGCGGCGCCACCCTCATGCCGTCCACCCTGGCCCTGATCCGCAACCTCTTCCACGACGCCAAGCAGCGCGGCAAGGCCGTCGCCATCTGGTCCGGCGGCATGATGGGCGGCATCGCGGTCGGTCCGGTGCTCAGCGGTGTTCTGCTGGAGCACTTCTGGTGGGGCTCGGTGTTCCTGATCAACGCCCCGGCGATGGTGCTGCTGCTCGTGGCCGGGCCCCTGCTGCTCCCGGAGTTCAAGAACCCGGCGGCCGGCCGCTTCGACCTGCCGGGCGCACTGCTCTCCCTGGCCGCGATGCTGTCGGTCGTCCACGGCGTCAAGGAGCTGGCCCGCGACGGCCTCGAAGTGCTGCCCGTGCTGGCCGTCGTGGCGGGGCTGCTGGCCGCCGCCGCGTTCGTACACCGTCAGCGCACCGCCCGGCACCCGATGCTGGACCTGCGGCTCTTCCGCCACCGCGGCTACTCGGGCTCCGTCCTGATGAATCTGCTCGCGATGTTCGCCCTGGTCGGCAGCGCGGTCTTCTTCACCCAGTACCTCCAGTCCGTACGCGGTATGGGTCCCCTGGAGGCGGCCCTGTGGAACGTGGTGCCGACCGTCGCGGTCGGCGGCATGGCCCCGGCCGCCGCCGCCCTCGCGCAGCGCGTGGACCGGGCCTTCGTCATCGCCGGCGGCTTCCTGGCCGCTGCCGGGGGATTCCTGTGGGTGTCCCGGATGGCGGCGGACACACCGCTGTGGGCCGTGCTCCTCGGCGCCGGCGTCTACGCGGCGGGGCTGGTCATGGTGATGTCGCTCGGCACCGAACTCGCCCTCGGCGTCGCCCCGCCGCAGCGCGCGGGCTCGGCCTCCGCGCTCCTGGAGTCCGGGTCCGAACTGGGCGGCGCCCTGGGCCTGGCGCTCCTGGGCACCCTCGGCAACGCCGTCTACCGCGGCGGCATCGACGGCGCCGTCCCCGGCGGGCTGCCCGCGGGCGCGGCGGACACCGTACGGGAAACTCTGGCCGGAGCCGCGGCAGTCGCGGGGGAACTGCCGGGCCGGGCGGGGGAGGCGCTGCTGTCGGCGGCCCGTACGTCGTTCCTCGGGGGCCTGCACGCGGCGATGCTCGGTGCGGCGGCCGTGATGATCCTGGGCGCGCTGCTGGCGGCGGCGCTGCTCAAGGGCGTACGGGCGCAGCCACCGGCGCCGGGGGAGGAGACGGCCGGGGGCGGGCCGGGCGCGGCCGGACCGGCTGCGGGCGGGCCGGTGGGCGCGGCCGGTCCGGAGGCGGCGGCCGCCCGGGGCGCAGCGGCCGGTCCGAGCGCCGCTGCCGACGCCGCCGTCACCCGAAGCTGACCCGCTCCAGCCAGAAGTCCAGCAGCTCCGCGTCACCGTCGATCCCGATGCCGGGGCTGCGGGCCGGCAGCCGCCGGTAGGCGACCAGCAGCAGGTCGGTCAGCGGGCCGCGCACGGTGACGGCGGCCTCCTCGCGCGGTGCGTGGCGCCAGGTGATCGCCTCGCCGGTCAGGTCGACCAGCCAGTCGGCCGCCGTCCCCGGTGCCGTGTCGGTGGCCTTGAAGCGCAGCGTGCGGCCGGGGCCGAGCAGCTCGCGCAGCTCCGGGTGGCGGTCGGACATCTCCGGCTGCGAGCCCAGCTCCAGCCACTCGCCGAAGCAGTCGACGGCGGTCTCCTCGCCGAGGGTGAACCGGGCATCCTCGGCCAGGAACGCGTCGGCGCGGTGGATCACCGTCTCGTTGGCCATCCGGCGGGCGAAGAACGCGGCCGCCGGGCCCAGCCGGGGGAGAGGGACCCAGGCTTCCGCCCCGGGCCCGGCGGTCCGCAGGGTCTCCGCCAGCAGCGCGGCCCCCTCCCCCAGCCAGCCGTCGAGCACGGCCGGGTTCTCGTCGGCGTACGGCGACAGATCGCGGAAGTGCCCGTCGGGCGGGGGCGCTTCCGCTCCGGTACGCACGACCTCCTCGGCCCAGCGGTGGGCGCCGCCCAGATGCCGCAGCAACTGGCCGACGTTCCAGCCGGGACAGGAGGGGACCGGGGTTCTCAGGTGGTGCGCGTCCCTGATGAGGGACCGCAACAGGTCCGTCTGCGCGACGATTTCGGAGCAGTGGCGGTCGTACGTCGAAGCGTTCATGACGCCACGGTAAGTCCCGCCACCGACAACCGCCTTGGGGTCAGCCGAAGTCCAGGTCCCCGGTCCGCGTCCGCTTCAGCTCGAAGAACTTGTCGTAACCGGCGAGCAGCCGGGCGCCGTCGAAGACCCGCACCGCGTCCTCACCGCGCGGGATCGCCGTCAGCACCGGGCCGAAGAAGGCGACGCCGTCGATGTGCAGGGTGGGCGTGCCGACCTCTTCGCCGACCGGGTCCATGCCCTCGTGGTGGCTCTTGCGCAGCGCGTCGTCGTACTCCGTGCTGTCGGCGGCGCGGGCCAGCTCCGCGGGCAGCCCGGCCTCGGCCAGCGCCTCCTCGATGACGGTCGCGTAGTCGTCCCGGCCGCCGTTGTGCAGGCGGGTGCCGAGCGCGGTGTACAGATCGCGCAGTACGTCCTCGCCGTGCTGCTGGGCGGCGGCGATGCACACCCGTACGGGCCCCCAGCCCTTGGCCAGCAGCTCCTGGTACTGCTCCGGCAGCCCCTCCCGGCCCTCGTTGAGGACGGACAGGCTCATCACGCGGAACCGCAGGTCGATGTCGCGGTGGGCCTCCACCTCCAGAATCCAGCGCGAGCTGATCCAGGCGAACGGGCAGAGGGGGTCGAAGTAGAAGTCGACCGTGTGACGGGTCGTGTTCGGGGAAGGCGTGTTCTGGACAGTCATGGCGCCACGATAGTTCGCATCCGAACTTCCGGCCGGAAGTTCGATCCGTGGCTTTCCGTCCGGGCACCTGTGGCCGGCCCGCGCCGGGTGCGGGGCCCGGCCTACTCCGGTGTGATGCCCAGCATCCGCTGGAGCAGCTCCTTGAGCAGCGCGCGCTCCGCGACGGACAGCTCGCCGAGCGGCTCGCGCGCGAAGTCCAGAGAATCACGCAGTTGCGCGGCCGTCGACAGCCCCGCTTCGGTGGGGGCGGCCAGCTTGACCCGGCGGTCGGCCGGGTCCGGACGGCGCTCGACCAGGCCGCGGGACTCCAGCCGGTCCACGATCCCGGTCACGTTGGACGGCTCGCACTTCAGGCTCCGGGCTATCCGGCGCATCGGCATCGGCTCGCGGGCGAGCAGGCCGAGGACGCGCGCCTGGGCGCCGGTGAGGGAGTGCTCGGCCGCGGCGTGCTCGTACTCCTCGTGATAGCGGGCCACGACGGTGCCGATCAGCTCGACGACCTCGACGGTCAGGTGCTCTGGGCGAGGAGTCATGACACCAGGGTACCGAATTGCTTGACAACCTGAAATATCTAGGAGCATTGTTGTTTCAGCACCTGAAGCATTTCGAGGAGGAGCAACCCATGTCCGCACAGCCCACGTCCGGCCGCGAATGGCACCTGGTCGCCCGCCCGCACGGCTGGCCGAAGCCGGAGGACTTCGCGCTGCGCGAGGCCGAGGTCGCCCAGCCCGGCGAGGGACAGCTCCTCGTCCGCAACCTCTACTTCTCCGTCGACCCGTACATGCGCGGCCGGATGAACGACGTGAAGTCCTACACCCCGCCCTTCAAGCTGGACGAGCCGATGGAGGGCGGCGCGATCGGTGAGGTCATCGCCTCCGGCGCCGACGGCTTCGCGGTCGGCGACCACGTCCTGCACTTCAAGGGCTGGCGTGAGTACGCGGTGGTGGATGCCGCCAAGATCGCCAAGGTGGACGGTTCCCTGGCGCCCCTCTCCGCCTACCTCGGCGTGCTCGGCATGCCGGGCCTGACGGCCTACGCGGGCCTGCTGGAGGTCGCCTCCTTCAAGGAGGGCGACGCCGTCTTCGTGTCCGGCGCGGCCGGCGCGGTCGGCAGTGAGGTCGGCCAGATCGCCAAGCTCAAGGGCGCCTCGCGCGTCATCGGCAGCGCGGGCTCCGACGAGAAGGTCGAGCTGCTGACGAAGGAGTACGGCTTCGACGCCGCCTTCAACTACAAGTCCGACCGGTCGGTCAAGGAGCAGCTCCGCGACGCCGCCCCCGACGGCATCGACGTCTACTTCGACAACGTCGGCGGTGACCACCTGGAGGCCGCCCTCGACTCGCTGACCGTGCACGGCCGCGTCGCCGTCTGCGGCATGATCTCGCAGTACAACGCCACCGAGCCGACCCCGGCGCCGCGCAACCTCGCGCAGGTCATCGGCAAGCGGCTGCGCATCCAGGGCCTCCTCGTCGCCGACCACGCCCACCTCCAGGAGCAGTTCGTCTCCGAGGTGTCGGCCTGGGTCCGCTCGGGTGAACTGAAGTACAGCGAGACCAAGGTCGCCGGCATCGAGAACGGTTTCGAGGCGTTTCTCGGCCTGCTGCGCGGTGACAACACCGGCAAGATGATCGTCGATCTCACGGACTGACCCTCCGGGGAGCCAGCCAGGCCGGGCCACTAGGCTCGGCGCCAAGCCGTCGCGATCGTGGGCGCGAGTCGCGGCGAACCACAGGAGGATCTCTATGTCCATCCAGCCCGTAGACGTCGTCTACACCGCCGTCGCCACCGCGGAGAACGGCCGGGACGGCCGCGTCGCCAGCGACGACGGCAAGCTGGACGTCGTGGTCAACCCGCCCAAGGAGCAGGGTGGCAGCGGCGCCGGCACCAACCCCGAGCAGCTCTTCGCGGCAGGCTACAGCGCCTGCTTCCAGGGCGCGCTCAGCGTCGTCGCCCGCCAGGAGAAGGCGGATGTCTCCGGCTCCCGGGTGACCGCCAAGGTCGGCATCGGCAAGACCCCGTCCGGCGGCTTCGGCCTCACGGTCGAGATCGCCGCCTCCATTCCCCACGTGGACGCGGCCACCGCTCAGAGCCTGATCGAGAAGGCCCACCAGGTGTGCCCCTACTCGAACGCCACCCGGGGCAACATCGACGTCAAACTGAGCGTCATCTGACACCACCCATTGAACCGAGGGCCGCACTCCTGGAAGGGGTGCGGTTCTTGGTTGTTCTGGTGGGTGGGGTGGTGCGGGTGGTGTGGTTGCTTCGGTGGTGGGGTGGTGCGGTTGGTCTGCCGGGCCGGGTGTTCGGGCGGGCGTGGTGGTCGGGTTGGTCTGGCGGTCCGGGTGTTCGGGCGGACCGGTTGCTCGGGCGGGCGCGGTGGTCCGGATGCCCCGGAGGGCCGGGGGTTCGGGCGGGCGCGGTGATCCGGTTGGCCCGGTGGTCAGGCTGCTCGGGCGGCTTGGCTGCCTTCGGCGGATGCGATGGCCCGGATATCCCGGCTGCCTGATGTCCAGGGCGGCCCATCGTCCAGGGTGGCCTGGTGGCCTGGTGGCCTGGTGGCCGCAGGGGTCAGATGGTCGCGGCCACCTGGTTGGCCCCGGCGTCACGATGGCCAGGTGGCCCGCAGTGGCTGGTTGCCCGGCGTGCATGATGGCCAAGTGGCCGTGTCGGCCCGGCTGTTCCGGGGGACACGGTGGCCGGGTGGCCGCGACGCCCCGGTGGCCCCGGCGTTCATGACGGCCCTGCTGCGGCAGCGGCCTGGCGGCCGCGATGGCTTGGTGTCCCAATGGCCGCGACGGCCCAGCCGCTCCGGTTGACCCGGTGGCTGCGGTGGCCCGGCTGCCCCGGCTGCCCCGGCGTCCACGGCGGCCCTGCTGCGGGAGCGGCCTGGCGGCCGCGACGGCCCGGTGACCCGGCGGCTGCGATGGCCCGGCCGTCCCGGCGTCCACGGCGGCCCTGCTGCCGTAACGGCCTGGCGGCCGCGATGGCCTGGTGTCCCAATGGCCGCGACGGCCCAGCCGCCCCGGTTGACCCGGTGGCTGCGGTGGCCCGGCTGCCCCGGCGTCCACGGCGGCCCTGCTGCGGGAGCGGCCTGGCGACCCAGCCGCCCCGGCTGCCCCGGCGTCCACGGCGGCCCTGCTGCGGCAGCGGCCTGACGGCCCGGCTGCCCCGGCTGCCCCGGCGTCCACGACTGCCCGCCGCCCCGGTATCCACGGCGGCCCTGCTGGCGCAACGGCCCGGCGTCCACGACGCCCCGGTTGCCCCGGTGGCCGCGAAGGCCGAGTGGCTGCCCCGAGTTGCTGCTCCAACCGGCCGCGACCGGCCCGCTGTTCTGACGCTGCCTGTCGGGTTCACGCCAAAGGATGGTGGGGCCCTGGGGTGGTGTGTGGGCAGTGGCTACCTTGGGAGCGCAGGGCATTTGAGGGGGGCGAGTGATGGAACGGTTGAGCGGGGCGCCGAAGGTGCATTTCCGTGGCCCTTGTGTCCCGCCGTCGCCTGTCCGTCACGGGCCGCCAGTCCCTGTCCGCCCTCGGCCGCAGCTCCCTGCCCGGCACCGATCACTGCCCCCTCGCGCCCTCGCCTGTGACGCAGACCACTCTCGCGGCATCTTGACGCCACCGGCGTGTAATCGATTTCGTAGCCCACACGAAATCGATTACACGCTGTTGTGCGATCGAGACGCCACGCGCCGAGGTGTCCTCGACCGGCCTGCGCGGACCCGCACGGAAGGGCTGGGGCGGCATGGCGAAGATCAAGGATGTGGCCGAGCGGGCCGGGGTGTCCGTGGCGACCGTCTCCCGAGTGCTCAACGGACGGAGCCCGGTCGCCGAGACCCGGGAGCGGGTGCTGGCCGCCGTCGAGGAGCTGGGCTATCGGCCCAACAGCGTCGCCCGGGCCCTGCGGACCGCCCGTACCGGCACGCTCGGCCTGGTCATCAGCGACCTGACCAACCCGTTCTTCACCGAGCTGGCCGACGCCGTCGAGGACGCGGCGCGCGGCCTCGGCTACAGCCTGATCATCGGCAACGCCGCCGAACGCACCGGCCAGCAGGACGACTACATCCGTACGTTGCTGGACCGCCGTATCGACGGCCTGCTGGTCAGCTCGGCCGGTACCGGTTCCGCGATGCTGCGCGAGGTCGTCGCCTCCGGAACGCCGCTGGTGCTGCTGGACCGGATCGTGCCCGGCATCGACGCGCCGTGCGTACGGGCCGACGGCGCCGCGGCGCTCACCGGCCTCGCCGCGCACCTCGCCGCCCTCGGCCGCCGGCGCCCCGCGATCATCGTCGCCCCGGCCGGCACGCCGACCGGCGACGAGCGGCTGGAACTCTTCCGTACGGCGCTGGCCGCACACGGCATAGCGCTGCCGGATGAGCGTGTCGGCTCCACGCCCGACCTCCAGCACACCGGCGGCCGCCAGGTGATGCGCCGCTTCCTGGACCTGCCCGAGCGGCCCGACGCCGTACTGGCCACCGACAACCTGATGGCGCTCGGCGCGATGGACGAGATCCGCGCGCGCGGGCTGCGGGTGCCCGACGACATGGCGCTGGTCGTGTACGACGACGTGCCGTGGTTCGCGCACACCGACCCGCCGCTCACCGCCATCGCGCAGCCCACCCGCGAACTGGGCCGGGCCGCCCTGCACACCTTGCTGGAACGGATCGAGGGGCGCGCGCCCGGCTCCGTACTGCTGCCGGCCCGCCTCGTCATCCGCCGCTCCTGCGGCGAACCGGGCACCGCCCGGCAGGACACCCAAGAGGAGGAGGGCAGCGCATGACCGACGTCAACGACGACGTTCGGGAGGACGCACCGGCCGGCCGCGAACTGCTGCGCGTGGAGGGGGTGACGAAGTCGTTCCCCGGCGTGCGCGCGCTGGACGGCGTGGACCTGAGCCTGCGCGCGGGCGAGGTGCACGTCCTGCTGGGCGAGAACGGGGCGGGCAAGAGCACGCTGATCAAGTTGCTCTCCGGCGCCCACCGCCCCGACGCTGGCCGCATCCTCGCAGCCCCCGGCCCGGCCACCGGCCCGCCCGGCAACCCGGCCGCCCCGGGCCCGGCCCTCGGCCCCATCACCGGACCAGCCGCCGACCCTCGCGCGGACCGCCGCTCCGCCTCCCGCGCCGCCCTCCACGAGGTGCACATCCGCTCCGCGCAGGACGCCGAGCGGCTCGGGATCGCCACCATCTACCAGGAGTTCAACCTCGTCCCCCGCCTGACCGTCGCGGAGAACATCTTCCTCGGCCGGCAGCCACGCACCGCGCTCGGCCTGATCGACAGGAAGACCATGCGGGTGCGCGCCGCCGAACTGCTGCGCCGGGTACGCCTGGACGTCTCCCCCGACACCCCGGTCGCCGAACTGGGTATCGCCCGCCTCCAGATGGTCGAGATTGCCAAGGCGCTGAGCCTGCGCGCCCGCGTCCTGATCATGGACGAGCCGACCGCCGTGCTGACCTCCGAGGAGGTCGAGACCCTCTTCACCATCGTGCGCGAACTGCGCGCCGACGGGGTGGGGATCATCTTCATCACCCACCATCTGGAGGAGATCGGCGCGCTCGGCGACCGCGTCACCGTACTGCGCGACGGCCGCTCGGTCGCCGAGGTGCCCGCCGGTACGGACCAGGACGAGCTGATCCGCCTGATGGTGGGCCGGGACATCGCCGAGCAGTATCCGCGGCAGCGCCCGGACGAGCCCGGCGCTCCCCTGCTGCGCGTCCGCGGCCTGACCCGCCACGGCCCCAACGGCACCCCGGTCTTCGCGGACATCGGTTTCGAGGTGCGGGCCGGTGAGGTCGTCGGCCTCGCGGGCCTGGTCGGCGCGGGCCGTACCGAGGTCGCGCGGGCGATCTTCGGCGTGGACCGGCCCGACGCCGGAACCGTCGAGATCGACGGGCAGGCGCTGGCCCCCGGCGACGTACGGGCCGCGATGCGCGCCGGGCTCGGGCTGGTCCCCGAGGACCGCAAGGGCCAGGGGCTGGTCCTGGACGCCTCGCTCCAGGACAACCTGACGCTGGCCCGGCTGGACCGGGACACCCGCGGCGGCCTGGTCGACCGGCGTGCCCAGCGGCGCGCCGCGGCCGACGTGGCCGCGCAACTGAAGGTGCGGATGAGCGGCCTAGGGCAGCACGCCCGCACGCTCTCCGGCGGCAACCAGCAGAAGGTCGTCATCGGCAAGTGGCTGCTGGCCGACAGCCGGCTGCTGATCCTGGACGAGCCGACACGCGGCATCGACGTGGGCGCGAAGGTCGAGATCTACCAGTTGGTCAACGAGTTGACGGCAGCCGGCCGCGCGGTGCTGATGATCTCCAGTGATCTGCCCGAGGTGCTCGGCATGAGCGACCGGGTGCTGGTCATGGCGCAGGGACGGCTCGCCGGTGAACTCCGCGGTGACGAGGCGACGCAGGACGCGGTGATGGAACTGGCGGTACGGCCCGCCGACGGCGCGTCCGGGCCGCACAGGACGACGAACGAGAGCGCGATGGAGGGCTCCGATGACCGCTGATGTGAAGACGGGAGCGGGCGCCGAGGCGGTCGGCACCGCCCCGCCCGGTGACGGATTCGGCCCCTGGTTCACCCGGGCGGTCCTGAAGAACGGCCCGCTGGGCGGCCTGATCGCCCTCGTCGTGGTGATGGCGGTCCTCTCCGGGGACTTCCTGAACGGGCAGAACCTCCTCAACGTCGGCGTCCAGGCGTCCGTCACCGCCATTCTCGCGTTCGGCGTCACCTTCGTGATCGTCTCGGCCGGCATCGACCTGTCGGTCGGCTCGGTCGCCGCGCTCAGCGCCACCGTGGTCGCCTGGGGCGCGACCGACGCCGGACTGCCGGTGTGGGCCGCCGTCCTGCTGGGGCTCGCGATCGGCGCGGCGGCGGGCCTGGTCTCCGGCGCGCTCGTCGCGTACGGGAAGCTGCCCGCCTTCATCGCCACCCTCGCGATGCTCTCGGTCGGCCGCGGCCTCGCCCTGGTGATCACCGGCGGTACGCCGATCCCCTTCCCCGCCTCGGTCAGCGCGCTGGGGGACACGCTGGGCGGCTGGCTGCCCGTCCCGGTCCTTGTCATGATCGCCATGGGCCTCGTGGCGGCGCTGGTGCTCAACCGTACGTACGCGGGCCGCGCGATGTTCGCGATCGGCGGCAACGAGGAGGCGGCGCGGCTCTCCGGCATCGACGTCAAGCGCCGCAAACTGGTCATCTACGCGCTGTCCGGGGTGTTCGCGGCGGTCGCCGGCATCGTCCTGGCTTCCCGGCTGACCTCCGCCCAGCCGCAGGCCGCCGTCGGCTACGAACTGGACGCCATCGCCGCCGTCGTGATCGGCGGTGCCAGCCTCTCCGGCGGTTCCGGCAAGGCCTCCGGCACGCTCATCGGCGCGCTGATCCTCGCCGTACTGCGCAACGGCCTCAACCTGCTGAGCGTCTCCGCGTTCTGGCAGCAGGTGGCCACCGGCCTGGTCATCGCGCTGGCGGTGCTCCTGGACACACTGCGGCGCCGGAGCGCCCGATGAGGCGGCGGGTGGGGCTGCTCGGGAGGAGTGCGGGATCGTTCGGCCGGTGGACGGGTCTGCTCGGCAGGGGTTCAGGGTCGTTCGATCGGTGGACGGGCCTGCTGGGCGGGAGTTCGGGGCCGTTCGGCCGGCGTGCGGGTCTGCTCGGTGGGCGTACGGGTCCGCTGCGCAGGCGTACGGGGCTGTTCGGTGCGGCCGCCCTGGCCGGCGCTCTCGTGCTGTCCGGCTGCGACCGCGGCGGCGACACGGACCTGGGCCTGGCCCTGTCCACCCTGAACAACCCGTTCTTCGTCGCCGTCCGGGAGGGCGCGCAGGCCGAGGCGGACCGGCGCGGCCTGAACATCAACATCACCGACGCGCAGAACGACCCCATGCAGCAGATCAACCAGATGGAGACGTTCACCAGCCAGGACGTCAAGGCGGCGATCATCAACCCGGTGGATTCCGACGCCGCCGTGCCGGCCGTCGGTGTCGCCAACCGGGCGGACGTGCCGGTGATCTCCCTCGACCGCGGCGTCAACGGCGGCCGGGTCGGCTCGGCCATCGCCTCGGACAATGTCGCGGGCGGCCGGCTCGCCGCCGAGACGCTCGCCGCGTCCCTCGGCGGCAAGGGCAAGGTGGCCTTCCTGGAGGGCCAGCCCGGCACCTCGGCCGCCCGCGAGCGCGGACAGGGCTTCGAGGAGGGCATCAAGGCGTATCCGGGCATCGAGGTGGTGGCGCGGCAGCCCGCCGATTTCGACCGGGCCAAGGGCATGGACGTGATGTCCAATATGCTCCAAGTACACCGGGACCTCGGCGGCGTCTTCGCGGCCAACGACGAGATGGCGCTCGGCGCCGCCAAGTCGCTGGGCGCCCGCGCGGGCAAGGAGGTGAAGATCGTGGCGTTCGACGGGACGCCGGAGGGCGTCGCGGCCGTACGGGGCGGGACGCTGACCGCCACGGTCGCCCAGCAGCCCAGGCTGCTGGGCAGGCGGGCCGTGGAGCAGGCGCTCAAGGCGGCGCGCGGCGAGCGGCTGCCGAAGCAGGTGAAGGTGCCGGTGGTCCTGGTGACCGGCAAGAACGCGGCGGAATTCGATGGGTGAGAAGCAGATGTACGACGTACTGGTAGTGGGCTCGGCCAACGCGGATCTGACGGTCCGGGTGGCGCGGCGGCCCGGCGCGGGCGAGACCGTGCACGGCTCCGACCTGGTCGAGTCGGCGGGCGGCAAGGGCGCCAACCAGGCCGCCGCCGCTGCCCGGATCGGCGGCCGGGTCGGTCTGCTGGCCCGGGTCGGTGACGACGCGTACGGAGAGCTGCTGCTGGACGCGCAGCGGGCCGCGGGCACGGACGTCGGTCAGGTGATCGTGGAGTCCGGTACCCGTACCGGCACCGCGATGATCATCGTGGGTCCGGACGGCGACAACAGCATCGTCGTCTCCCCGGGCGCCAACGCGGCGCTGACCCCCGCGGACGTGGCGGCCGCCCGCGACGCCATCGCGGCGTCCGCCGCCGTCTCCCTCCAGCTTGAGGTGCCCATGGAGACGGTACGGGCCACCGCCGCCACCGCCACGGAGACCGGCACCCGGGTCGTCCTCAACCCGTCCCCGACGCCCGACAGCCTGGACCCCGAACTCCTCGGCGCCGCCGACCCGCTCGTGGTCAACGAGCACGAGGCGCAGCAGCTCGCGGGCCGCGGCGAAGGCACGCCCGAGGAGTGGGCCCACGCGCTGCGCGAGCAGGGTGCCCGCTCGGTCGTCGTCACCCTCGGCGGCGACGGCGCGCTGGTCGTGGACGGCGCGGGCCGCGCCGACCGGGTCCCCGGCGTCAAGGTCGAGGCCGTGGACACCACGGGCGCGGGCGACGCCTTCACCGGCGCCCTCGCGACCCGGCTGGCCCGCGGAGACTCCCTCACGGACGCGGCCCGCTTCGCCGTACGGGTGGGCGCCGCGGCCGTCACCAAGCCGGGCGCCCAGCCGTCCTACCCGACGCTGGACGAACTGCCGTCCTGAGCGGAGGGCGCGGCGGCGGCCGCTCTCCGGCCGCCGCCCCCGCCGGGGCCCGCTCGGGTGCGTTCGGGCCTGCTGGGGGACCTAGGGGACTTGGGGGCCTAAGGGGCCTGGGGGGCTAGGGGAGCTGGGGGACCGACGCGCTCGCCCGGCCCTGGCCGTCGGACATCGCTGCCCCTTCCGGACCCGCCGCTGTGCGCCCGGCGGCGGGGCCGACCTCGGCCACGGCCAGACCGGTCCCGTCGGCCAGGCGCGCGAGGCATGTCCCGTCCGCCGCCCATATGCCGCTGTACCCGCAGGCCACGCTCTCGCTCCCCGGGCCGATGCCGTTGGCGAGCAGGACATCGAGTCCGTGGTCCCGTGCCTTGACGGCGTACCGCTCCGTGCCGTCCACCGTGTCGTGGAACGAACTGGCCAGATACACCTGGCAGCCGTCGGCCGCGGCCTGCTCCGCCACCGCGCTGAAGGCATTGTCGTAGCAGGTGGCGAGAGCGAACCTCAGGCCGCGGAAGGTGAAGCGGCCGCCCGCGGTCGGCCCCGCCGTGAACAGCCCGTTCTCCCGGCCGTGCAGGTGGTGCTTGTCGTAGCGGGCCAGCGGCGCGCCGTCCGGCCCGTACACGAACGTGGAGATCGCCATGCCGTCCGCCGGGCCCGCCGGGCCACGGCCGGGGCAGTTGACCACCGCGGCGACGCCCGCCGCCCGGCAGGCCTCCCGGACCGGGTCCAGCCGCGGGTCGTCCGGCGCGAGGACGCACCGCTCGGGGGCGGCGGCTATCGCGTCGAGCTCATAGCCGGTCAGGGCCAGCTCGGCGAGGACGACCAGCTCGGCACCGCGGCCGGCGGCCTCGGCGATCGCTTCGGCCGTACGGGCCGCGTTGGCCTCGATGTCCAGGGCGGCGGACGGGAATTGCGCTGCTGCGACGATCATTTCGCCATCATGCCCGGTGCCACTGACAACGCGGCGGTGAGGAGGGCCCGTACCTGCCCGGTGATGGCCGTCCGGTTCCGCACGAAGTCGGGATCGGTGACTTCGCCGGTCGCCGGATCGGTGTTTGCCGGGCCGAACTGGAGCACCGGGGTGTGCAGATGGCCGCCCGGCACCTTCAGCTTCAGCGCGTCCCGCAGCAGTGTCGCCCGGTAGCCGATCTCGTTGGACAGGTAGTCACCGCCGCCGCCCTCGCGGGCCGTGGAGCCCGGCGTCGGCCCGTCCGGCCGCTCGACGGGCGCCCCGCCGCCCGCCGGGATCTCGGTCACCGCCGTGTTGTCCCGCACCGGGAACGGCCCGGTGGCGGCGGAGGTGAGCCGCGCGTACGGCAGGGTCGTGGTGGTCCACTGCGGCTGCGGCCGTACGGTCGGCACGCCCTTCGGCACGGGAATCGTCCCGGTCCGCGACTCCCGGGCGTTGTCCGGGAAGCCGCCCCGCCAGGCGCCGTTCGTCCGCTCCAGGTCGAACTGCCCCGGCCGCCCCTGGCTGATGGTGGTGAACAGATCCACCTGACGGGGCCCGCGCCGGAAGTGCGGCAGCAGCGTCCGCTCCACGGTGCCCGCCGCGAAGTCGGCCCACCGTACGGGGAAGACGGCGGTCTCGACGCGGGCGAGCCGCCCGGAGGACGTACGGACCGTCGTGCCGTCCAGTGCGAGCGCCGCGGCGCCCGACGGGTTGCTGCGCCGGGCGTCCGCGTCCAGTTGGAAGGGGTCGAAGCCGGTCACGACGACGCGCAGGGGGCGGGACGGGGCGTGCCCGCCGCCGGGCAGGTCGATCGAGTCCTGCCCGCGCGAGCCGCGTTCCAGCGACCCCATCAGCGCGTCCCGTTGGCCCGCGGTCAGCCGGAACGGCGGCTTCCACTCGCGCAGCGCCTTGGTCATGCCCAGTCGCGCCCAGTACAGCGGCCGGTCGTCGTCCCGGCTCAGGTCACCGCCCTGCGGCCCGCGCCCCTGGACGCGGTCCACCGCGCGCCGCCACAGGCCGCGCCCCGCCTCGGCGACGTACCGTTTCGCCGCCCCGTACGAGTGCACCCGCGCGAGCCCGTCGCCGAACGTCCCGGCCACGCCGGCGAACCCGCTGCGCCGCAAGATCTCCTGCGGAGCGCGCTGTGACAGCCGCCGTTCCTCGACGGCCGACGCGGTGGCGGGCCGCTCCCGCGCCACGACGGGGGCGGTGTTGCCGGTGGTCATGGCGGCGGCGGATGGTGCGGTGAGGGCGAGCGGGGCCGCGGTCAGAAATGCGGCGCCGAGGACGCCCACCCTGGTACGTATGCGTCTCATGGGGTGAGTAAACCGGCGCCGCGCCCCCGGTGGAAGAGGTTGATCCCCGCCACGGCGGGCACCCACCCGGAACCCGCACCGGACCGACCGCCCCACAGGAACGCGCCCCTTCAGGACCGCTCGCCCGCCTCCGGGCCCGTCCGGGAGTCTGCCTTTGAGCCCGCCTCCGGGGCCGCCCCTGGGGTCGTCCTGGCGTCCGCCCCCGTACCCGTCTCCGGGGTCGTCCTGGAGCCCGCCTCCGGGGCCGCCCCCGAGTCCGCCCCCGAGCCCGTCCTGGAGCCCGCCCCCGTACCCGCCTCCGCCCCCCTGAGCAGCGCCAGGAAGTCCCCGAACGCCGTGGGCATGTCCACTTCCTCCGGGTCCAGCAGCCACTGGAGCTGGAGCCCGTCCATCACGGCGGCCAGCAGCGGCGCGGCCCGCTCCGGGGTCAGCCCGCCCGGCAGCCGGTCGCCGTACTCCGCCCGCAGCGTCGCGGCCAGCGCCCCGCGCACGTGCCGGAACCGCCGTTCGAAGAAGTCCCGGGCGGGGTGTTCCTCGGTGACGCTGTCCCCGGCCAGGACCGTGTACGTCTGCACGACGCCGGGCCGCCCGGCGTTGTACTCGACCAGCCCGGCCAGGGTCTCCGTGCGCCAGGCGCCGGACGCCGCCGCGGCGGCCGTGTCCCAGCGGTCGCGCGCCTCCAGAACGCCGACCAGCAGCAGTTCCTTGCTGGGGAAGTGGTGCAGCAGGCCCTGCTGGGTGAGCCCCGCGCGCTCGGCGACGGCGGCGAGTGATGTGCCCCGGTAGCCGCGCTCGGCGATCAGTTCCATGGCGGCCTGGAGGATCGCCGCGCGCCGCTCCTCGCGCTGCGCCTCGCGCCCTCCACCGGTCCGGCGACGGCCTTCGGGCCGCGCCTCGTGTCGTGCAGTCACCGGCCGAGCGTAACTCCGCCGCCGACCCTGTCCGTACGATTACGTGACGATAACGATGCCTACCGGACGCCAGGCGAACGCGGCACAATCGGGCCAGGGGCCCAGAGCCGTACGTCCACGCCAGGGAGAGCCGTATGACCGACCACCGGAGTGCCCACACCGCGGCAGCCGCCCAGGCCGTCGAGGCGGCCCTCGGAAAGCTGGACCTCGACACCAAGGCCCGGCTGCTGTCCGGGCAGGACGTCTGGACGCTGCCCGCCGTCCCGGAGATCGGGCTGCGGTCCCTGGTCATGTCGGACGGGCCGATCGGCGTACGCGGCCAGGGGTGGGGCGCGCAGGACCCGTCCGTCGCGCTGCCCAGCCCCACCGCGCTGGCCGCCACCTGGGACCCGGAGCTGGCGCGCCGCGCGGGTCGGCTGCTCGCCCAGGAGGCACGCCGCAAGGGTGTGCACGTCCTCCTGGCGCCCACCGTCAATCTGCACCGCTCCCCGCTCGGCGGCCGTCATTTCGAGTGCCTCTCCGAGGACCCGTACCTGACCGGAGCGATCGGCGCGGGGTACGTCGCCGGGGTCCAGGACGGCGGGGTGGGGACGACCGTCAAGCACTTCGTCGGCAACGACGCCGAGACCGAGCGCTTCACCGTCGACAACCGGATCGCCCCGCGCCCGCTGCGCGAGCTGTACCTGGCGCCCTTCGAGCACATCGTCGAAACCGCCCGCCCCTGGGGCGTCATGACGGCCTACAACCGGGTCAACGGCTCGACGATGACCGAACACCGCGAGCTGGTCACCGGCGTTCTGCGGGGCGAGTGGGGTTTCGACGGGGTCAATGTCTCCGACTGGACGGCGGCCCGCGACACGGTACGGGCGCTGCGCGGCGGCCTGGACCTCGCGATGCCGGGGCCGCACACGGTCTTCGGCGCCCCGCTCGCGGCGGCCGTCCGCGCGGGGCGGGTGACGGAGGCCGAGGTGGACGACGCGGTGCGCCGCGTGCTGCTGCTCGCCGCGCGCACCGGCTGCCTGGACGGCGTCCCGGCCGCCGTCGCCACGGAGGAACTGCCGGAGGACATCGACGGCCGCGCGCTGGCCCGCGAGGTCGCCCGTCGCGCCTTCGTCCTCGTCCGCAACGAGCCGGTCGCACGCGACGCGCCGGTCACGCGCGGCGGGCAGGCCGTACGCGCCGGGCAGACCGTACGCAACGGCCAGGCCGTCCGCGACGAGGCCGCCCCTGACCACGCCCCCGCCCGGCCCCATTCCCGAGCCCGCGCCCTCCCCCTCACCCCCCACTCCCTCCGCAAGCTCGCCGTCATCGGTGCCGCCGCCAAGGACGCCCGGGTGCTCGGCGGCGGCTCCGCCACCGTCTTCCCCGAGCGCATCGTCTCCCCGCTGGAGGGCCTGCGCGCCGCTCTGCCCGGCACCGAGGTCGTCTTCGCGGTCGGCGCCGACCCCCGTACGAAGGTCCCGCACGCCCGCGCGGGCTTCGAGCTGTGCGCCCGCTACCGCGACGCGGACGGCGCGCTGCTCGCCGAGGAGCCGCAGTTCGACGGCAAGGTCCAGGTGATGGGCCGGTTGCCCGACGGCGTCACGCAGCACAACCTGCACAGTGTGGAGCTGGCGGGCACCTTCACCCCGCGGGCCGGCGGCGCGCACACCTTCGCCGTCTCCGGCACCGGCGAACTGCGGCTGACCGTCGGCGGCCGGGTGCTGTTCGACGCCCCCTGTGCCCCGGACACCGACGACCCGTTCGAGGCGTTCATGAACCCCGCGGAACACCGCCTGGAGGCGGAGCTGACGGCGGGCCGGGCCCTGGACGTGGCACTGCGGTTCGTCCCGCGCAGCACCGGTCTCGGCGCGGACCTGCCCGTACTGACCTTCGCGCTCGGCCACGCGGAACCGCAACTCGACCCGGACGCCGAGATCGAGGAGGCGGTGCGGGCCGCCTCCGGGGCGGACGCCGTGGTCGTGGTCGTGGCGACCACCGAGGAGACCGAGTCCGAGGGCTTCGACCGCACCACCCTGGCACTGCCGGGCCGCCAGGACGAGCTGGTCTCCCGGGTGGCCGCCGCCAACCCGCACACCGTCGTGGTCGTCAACGCGGGCTCTCCGGTGGAGCTGCCGTGGCGCGCCGAGGTGCCCGCCGTCCTGCTCGGCTGGTTCCCCGGCCAGGAGGCGGGGGCCGCGCTGGCCGACGTCCTGCTGGGGACGTACGAGCCGGGCGGCCGGCTGCCGACCACCTGGCCCGCCCGTCTGGCGGACGCCCCGGTCACCCAGGTCACCCCGGTGGACGGCCGGGTCGTGTACGAAGAGGGCGTCTTCATCGGCTACCGGGCCTGGCAGCGCCGGGCGCGGGAAGGGGCGGGCCCGGAGCCGGCGTACCCCTTCGGGCACGGACTGGGCTACACCGACTGGAGCTACGAGTCCCTGGAGGCGACCCCGGCACGCGCCCGGGTCCGGGTGCGCAACACCGGTACGCGCCACGGCCGCGAGGTGGTGCAGATCTACCTCGCGCCCCGGGACCGGGTCGCGGTCGGGGCACCGGCGGACCGTCCGGACCGCTGGCTGGCCGGGTTCGCGACGGTGGAGGCCGCCCCGGGCGAGACGGCCGAGGCCGAGATCGCGCTGCCGCGCCGGGCCTTCGAGGTCTGGGACGAGTCGGCCGGCGCCCGCCGCTTCGTCGACGGTACGTACGCGATCGAGGCGGCCCGCAGCGTCACCGACCGGCGGCTGACCGCGCAGGTCACCGTGGCCTGAGAGCCGCACCCCCGAGCCGCACCCCCGAGCCGCGCCTCCAAGCCGGAGTCCCGAGCCCCTGGAGCCGCGACCCCAGGAAAGCCCCCTAAGACCAGGAAAGGCAGCCGCCCGAACCCCTCCCCCTCAGCGGCCGGCCCGCACCTCGACATCGCCCCCGTCGCTGTGCACCTTGACCTTGTGCGGCGAGCCGCTGTCCACGTCGCCGGTCACCCTGCGGTCGCCGCCGTCCGTGCCGGCGTCCACCGCGTAGCGGCCCCGCGGGAGCCGGACCGAGACCCGGCCGCCGCTGCTGCGGCCGTCCACCCGGTCCGGTACGGCGGTGAAGCGCGCGTCGATGTCACCGCCGTCGGTGTCCGCGGTCGCCTGCTTGGCCGCGCAGTCCGTGAGGCCGATGTCGCCGCCGCCGGTCCTGGCGGTGACGGCCCCCGAGGTCCCCTTGACGTCGATGTCGCCGCCGTCCGTCTCCAGCTTCACGGCGACCGACCGCGGCACCCGTACCTCGTAGGCGACGCTGCAGTTGCTCTTGGCGCCTCCGCAGTCGTCCGCGGTCAGCTTGAGGCGGCCGCCTTCGAGGGTGTGCCGGGTGGCGGGCTTCTTCTTGTCGTACAGCAGCCGTTCCGTCACCTTGACCTTGCCGTCGGCCGTGTCGTCGGCGACGACCTCGATGGCGCCGCCCGGCGTCGTCACGTTCAGCTCGGTGGTCCGGCCGTCCACCGTGTAGGTCTGCGTGCTCTCGGTGGCCTTTTCGGTCAGCTCGCAGCCGGTGACCGCGACGGTCACCGTGACCAGGGCGGCCGAGGCGAGGGCGATGCGGGTGGTGCGCTGTCCCGGTCTGGTGGTGCGGCGTGCGGTCATGGCGGGTCCCCCCGGAAATGGAATGCGGAGTGTGAGAGCGCGGAGCGGCGTACGGGTTCCGCGCGCACCGCCGCTCGGGTCGGCTGTCATCCTCTCGCGGCCCGCGCTCCGCCCGGGTCCCCAGCAGGAACGATCTCTCCGGCGCCCCCCTTAAGGGTGCCCGCCACCCCGCATAGGGGTGTCCGTACCGTCCCGTCCGGGTCGCTACGTCCCCTTACGGGTGATCTCCTGGAACGCCATCCGGGCCAGCTCCCGCTGCCCCTCCCGGCCGGGGTGGAACCAGTCCCAGGTGCTCAACTCCGCGCCGGTGAAGCGGAAGTCGAAGACGGACCGGTCGAAGCGGCACAGCGCGTCGCGTCCGCAGACCGACTCCAGGGCCCTGTTGTAGCCCATCACCCGCTCCCGCACGCTCTGCCGACGGGTGTCCGCGGCCTTCGAGAGGTCGTCGGGGTCACGCAGCATCGAGCCGCAGATGCCCAGCTTCCACACTTCCTTGCCCAGCGGGTTCTGCCGCCCCTGTGACCACAGCCGCATCAGGTCGGGCACGGCCGCGACGTACACCTGCGTCTTGGGCAGGGCGCGGCGGAGCTTGCGCAGGGAGGTCTCGAAGCCGGCGCGGAAGGCGGCCTCCGTGGTCATCGCGCCGACGTCGGTGCGGCAGGCGTCGTTGGCGCCGACCAGGACGGTGACCAGCTCGGGCCGCTTCCGTACGGCCTGGTCGACCTGGGCCGGCAGGTCGCGCATCAGGGCGCCGGTCCGCGCGAAGTTCCAGCTCTGCGTGGCGGGGTCCCGCACCAGCCGGCGGGCGACGCTGTTCACCCCCGGGTCCGTGCCGGTGGCCCAGGAGACGGCGGGGCAGTCGGACAGCACCGAGCAGGCGTCGAACCCGACGGTGATGGAGTCGCCCAGCGCGGCCACCGAGGCGGGGTCGGTGCGCCAGGCGGGTGTGGGCTCGGGGGAGGGGCGCGCGGCCGGTCCGCCGTCCTCCGGAGCGCTGCCGCAGGCGGTCAGGGAGACGGTGAGCGCGGCCGCCGTGAGGGCGGCGGCCGCGGCGGTACGGGCCCGGATTGGCCGAAAGGGCCGATTGACCACGGTCATCCCCTGTCCCCCTCCGGCGTGCGAGTGATATCTGTTCCGGTACCGACGGTACGTCACCACCTGACCGCTGCCGCGCGGTAGCTTGTGCCGTGGCCCGTAGGGTCCTCGCCCGACAGCACCGGCACGGTCGGCACGCGTGCATGACATCGCGTCATTTACTGTCCCTTTTGCGGCAAATTGGGGCTCATGGTGTTTACTGTAGGTAACCTCGGATGCTGGTGCCGACGTGATCACTGGGGCAGAATGCTGGAAGCTGTCCCGGCCGCGACCGGAACGGGCACGAGGCCGCTGGGGAAGGCGAACCTCGAACCGTACTGGAGGTCCCGGTGACGACACGTGGAGTTCTGTACGTCCACTCCGCACCGCGCGCGCTGTGCCCGCACGTCGAATGGGCCGTCGCGGGCGTCCTCGGTGTGCGCGTCAACCTCGACTGGATCCGCCAGCCGGCGTCCCCCGGCACCTGGAGAGCCGAGTTCTCCTGGCAGGGTGAGGCCGGCACGGCCTCCAAGCTGGCCTCCGCGCTGCGCGGCTGGCACCTGCTGCGCTTCGAGGTGACCGCCGAACCCTGCGCCACCGCCGAGGGTGAGCGCTACAGCGCCACGCCCGACCTGGGCATCTTCCACGCCGTCACCGGCATCCACGGCGACATCCTCATCCCCGAGGACCGGCTGCGCGCCGCGCTCGCCCGCTCGGCGGGCGGCGAGACCGAGCTGGCGGCCGAGGTCGCCAAGCTGCTCGGCAAGCCCTGGGACGACGAGCTGGAGCCCTTCCGGTACGCGGGCGAGGGCGCCCCGGTCCGCTGGCTGCACCAGGTCGTCTGAGGCGGCCGCGGCGGCGCGCCGACGCCGCCCTTGCCCTGGAGTCCACTCCACGCCGTAGCGTGCGGGCATGCCTGACAAGACCTCAGTGGCGGTGCTCGGCACCGGAATCATGGGCTCGGCGATGGCCCGCAACCTCGCCGGCGCCGGCCTCGACGTACGCGCCTGGAACCGTACCCGCGCCAAGGCCGAACCGCTGGCCGCCGTCGGCGTACGGGTCGCGGACACCCCGGCCGATGCGGTGGACGGCGCGGACGCCGTCCTGACCATGCTCCTGGACGGGCCCGCCGTGCTGGACGCCATGCGGCACAGCGCCCCCGCCCTGCGCGAGCGGACCCTCTGGCTCCAGATGAGCACCGTGGGCATCGGCGGACACGCCCCGCTCGCGGCCTTCGCCCGCGACCACGGGCTGGACCTCGTGGACGCGCCCGTGGTCGGCACGAAGGAACCCGCGGAGAAGGGCCTGCTGACCGTTCTCGCGGCCGGGCCGCCGGAGGTACGGGACCGGGCCGCACGGGTCCTCGACATCCTCGGACAGCGCACCCTGTGGGTCGACGAGGACGCCTCCTCGGGAGCGGCCGGCCGCCTCAAGCTGGTGGTCAACAGTTGGGTGCTGACCGTCATCAACGGCACGGGCGAGGCGCTGGCCCTCGCGCAGGGGCTCGGCGTGGACCCCCGCTCCTTCCTCGAAGCGGTCGAGGGCGGCCCGCTCGACCTGCCCTACCTCCGGATGAAGTCGGAGATGATCCTGTCCGGCGCTTACCCGGCCGCCTTCACGGTGTCCGCCGCGCGCAAGGACGCCCGGCTGATCGCGGAGGCGGCCGCGGCGGGCGGGGTGCACATGGACCTGGCGGCGGCCGCCGCGGAGCGCTTCCGGCGGGCGGAGGCGCAGGGGCACGGCGACGAGGACGGCGCGGCGGCGTACTTCGCCGGCTTCTGAGACCGCCCGGCCCGCGGGCACGCGAAAGGGGCCGCGCCCGATGGCACGGCCCCCTCCCACGTACGGCGGACCGGCGGGTCCGGCTCCGGTCAGACGGTCCGGAAGGCCAGCACCACGTTGTGGCCGCCGAAGCCGAACGAGTCGTTCAGCACCGCGAGGGTGCCCTCGGCGGGCAGCGCGCGCTTCTCGTCGCGGACGATGTCCGCGTCCGCCGCCTCGGGGTCGAGGTTTTGGATGTTGATGGTCGGCGGCGCCGTCCGGTGGTGGATCGCCAGCACCGACGCGACGGTCTCCACACCGCCCGCGCCACCCAGCAGGTGGCCGGTCATCGACTTCGTGGCGGAGACCGCCATGTGGTCGACGTCGGTGCCGAAGACCTTGCGCAGCGCCTTGATCTCGGCCAGGTCGCCCAGCGGCGTCGAGGTCGCGTGCGCGTTGACGTGCGCGATCTCGGCCGGCTTGAGGTCGGTGTTGGCCAGCAGGTTCTGCAGGGCGTGCGCGATGCCGTTGCCGGAGGGCTCGGGCTGCACGATGTCGTGGCTGTCGGCGGAGATGCCCTGGCCGACGGCCTCGGCGTAGACCTTCGCGCCGCGCTTGGCGGCGTGGTCGGCCGACTCCAGGACGATCACGCCGGAGCCCTCGCCGAGCACGAAGCCGTTGCGGTCCGCGTCGTAGGGGCGGGACGCGCCCTGCGGGTCGTCGTTGTTCTTCGACATCGCCATCATGTTGCCGAACGCGGCGATCGGCAGCGGGTGGATGGCCGCTTCCGTACCGCCCGCGACGACGACGTCGGCACGGCCCGTACGGATCATCTCGATGGCGTAGCCGATGGCCTCGGCGCCGGAGGCGCAGGCGCTGACCGGGGTGTGCACACCGGCCCGCGCGTTGACCTCCAGGCCGACGTTGGCCGACGGGCTGTTGGGCATCAGCATCGGCACGGTGTGCGGGGAGACGCGGCGTACGCCCTTCTCCTTGAGCACGTCGTACTGGCCGAGGAGGGTGGTCACGCCGCCGATGCCGGAGGCGATGACCGCGCCGAGCCGGTCCGGGTCGACCGACGCGTCCTCGCCGGCCCGGGCCTGGAAACCGGCGTCCGCCCACGCCTCACGGGCCGCGATCAGCGCGAACTGCGCCGAGCGGTCCAGCTTGCGGGCCTGCGCCCGGGGGATGATCTCACCCGGGTCGACGGCTGCCGCGGCGGCGATGCGGACCGGGAGGTCGGCCGCCCAGTCCTGGTCGAGGGCGGACACGCCGGAACGGCCGGCGAGCAGCCCCTCCCAGGTCGAGGCACTGTCGCCACCCAGCGGTGTGGTTGCGCCGATACCGGTGACGACCACGGTGCGATTGGTCGCGTTCACGGGAATTCTTACTCCACAGGTAGAGGGGTTGAGAATCGACGGCGCCACCGCGGGGTGGCGACATGCGCCGGGGCTGGATCAGCCCTGGTGCTTGAGGATGTAATCGGTCGCGTCGCCGACCGTCTTGAGGTTCTTGACGTCGTCGTCGGGGATCTTCACGTCGAAGCGCTCCTCGGCGGCGACGACGACCTCGACCATGGACAGCGAGTCGACGTCCAGGTCATCGGTGAAGGACTTGTCACGCTGGACGTCCTCGGCGGGGATCCCGGCGATCTCGTTCACGATCTCGGCGAGACCGGCGACGATCTCTTCCTGAGTGGCGGCCATGATGGCGCTCCTTCGGTAATTTGTCGGGGGAACGGTAGAGAAGTCTGCAGTTCCGGGTTGTGGAGCGAGCTCCGCACGGCCACCGGGACGCTCGGACACGGATGGCACTGCGCGAATCTCGCCTAGGGGAGGGTAACGACCGTCGCGGCGTAGACGAGACCCGCCCCGAAGCCGATGACGAGCGCGGTGTCCCCGCTCTTGGCCTGCCCGGTCGCCAGCAGCCGCTCCATGGCGAGCGGAATCGAGGCGGCCGAGGTGTTGCCGGTGGTCTCCACGTCACGGGCGACCGTGACGCTCTCCGGCAGCTTCAGAGTCTTCACCATCGAGTCGATGATCCGCATATTGGCCTGGTGCGGGATGAAGACGTCCAGGTCCTCCGGGCTGACCCCGGCCGCGTCCAGCGCCTGCTGGGCGACCTTCGCCATCTCGAACACCGCCCACCGGAAGACCGCCTGGCCCTCCTGGGTGATGGCGGGGTAGCGGATCTCGTCCAGCGCCACCCGGGCGTCCGGGCCGTCGCCGCCGGGCACCGGGGTGCGGCGGTAGATGTCCCAGCCGAGCGTCTGCTTGATCGTCTCGGCCTTGTCGCCCTCCGAGCCCCAGACGGTCGGGCCGATCGCGGGCTCCTTGCCGGGGCCGACGACCACGGCGCCCGCGCCGTCACCGAAGAGGAACGCGGTGGCCCGGTCCTCCAGGTCGGTCAGGTCCGAGAGCCGCTCGACGCCGATGACGAGCACATACTCCGCGCTGCCGTCGGTGATCATGCCCTTGGCGAGCGTCAGACCGTAACCGAATCCGGCGCAACCTGCGGAGATGTCGAACGCGGCGGGCTTGCCCGCGCCGACCTTGTGGGCGATCTCGGTCGCGATGGCCGGGGTCTGCTTGAAGTGCGAGACGGTCGAGACGACCACCGCGCCGATCTGCTCGGGCGTGATGCCGGCGTCCGCGATGGCCTTGCCGGCCGCCTCCACCGACATGGCCGCCACGGTCTCGTCCGGGCCGGCCCAGTGCCGGGTGGCGATGCCGGAGCGCGAGCGGATCCACTCGTCGGAGGAGTCGATGTGCTTGAGGATCTCCTCGTTCGGCACCACACGGGTCGGGCGGTAGCCGCCGACGCCCATGATGCGCGCGTACGCGGCGCCCTTGGCGGGCTTGATCTTCGAGGTCATGCTCTCGGGGCTCCTATTCGGCCTGGGCAGAGTGCTCGGCGATCAGCGTGCGGGCCGCGTCGAGGTCGTCCGGGGTCTTGAGCGCCAGGGTCCGCACCCCGGGCAGGGCGCGCTTGGCGATGCCGACGAGGGTGCCGCCGGGGCTCATCTCGACGATGCCGGTGACGCCCAGCTCCTTGAACGTCTCCATGCACAGGTCCCAGCGCACCGGGTTGGCCACCTGGCCGACCAGGCGGCGCACGACGTCCTGCCCGTCGGTGACGACGCGGCCGTCCTTGTTCGAGACGTACCGGGTGTGCGGGTCGGCGGGCGTGACCTGCCCGACCGCTTCCTCCAGGACCGTCACGGCCGGGGCCATGTGGACGGTGTGGAAGGCGCCGGCCACCTTCAGCGGTACGACCCGGCGGGTGCCCTCGGGCTTGTCGGCGGCCAGCGCGGCGAGCTGCTCGGCGGTGCCAGCGGCGACGATCTGGCCCGCGCCGTTGACGTTCGCGGGGGTCAGGCCCAGCTTCTCCAGGTGCGGCAGGACCACGTCCTGCTCGCCGCCGAGGAGGGCGGCCATGCCGGTCTCGGTGACGGCGGCGGCGTCGGCCATCGCCAGGCCCCGCTTGCGTACCAGCCGCAGCGCGGCGTCCTCGGACAGCACGCCGGTCAGCGCCGCGGCGGCCAGCTCGCCGACGCTGTGCCCGGCGGCGGCGCCGACCTGCCGGGAGAAGTCCTCCGGGGTCGCGAAAAGCTGCCGGGCGGAGAGCAGGGAGGCCGCCACCAGCAGCGGCTGCGCCACCGCGGTATCGCGGATCTCGTCCGCGTCGGCCTTCGTGCCGTAGTGGACCAGGTCCAGGTCGATGGCGGCCGACCACGCGCGAAGCCGGTCTTCGACTCCGGGGAGGTCGAGCCAGGGGGTCAGGAAGCCGGGCGTCTGAGCGCCTTGGCCGGGAGCGACGAGTACGAGCACCCTCACACTCTCTCTTGTGGGAGGTCCCGCCCGCCCGTGGGGACAGGGACGAAGAACCATCAGGGGAATTGTCGGTGTTCTACAAAAGGCTAGGGTTGGCTGTCACTGTCGGCCAGCCGCCCCAGGATCAGCGCGATGCGCAGCGTGAAGGCGGAGCGTACGTCCGAAGGTGACCATCCGGTGACGTCGGTCACACGTCGCAGCCGGTAGCGCACGGTGTTGGGGTGGACGAAGAGCATCCGGGCCGCGCCCTCCAGACTGCTGGCTTGTTCCAGATACACGCTCAGCGTCTCCAGGAGCGCCGAGCCTGCTTCCTCCAGCGGTCTGTAGATCTCCTCCACCAGTTGGTCACGCGCCGCCGGGTCGGAGGCCATCGCCCGCTCCGGGAGCAGGTCGTCGGACAGTACGGGACGGGGGGCATCCGGCCAAGCGGCACATGCCTTCAGCCCCGCCGCGGCGGCTTGCGCGGAACGGGTCGCCGCCAGCAGGTCGGCGACCACCGGACCGGCCACCACCGGGCCCGCCGCGAACGGACCGATCAGGGCTTTCGCCGCCTTGAGCGGATCGTCCGAGCCGCCCGCGATGACCACCAGACGGCTGCCCAGGACGCCGGTGAGCACCTGGAGCTTGGCGTGCCGGGCCGCACGGCGGATGGCTTCCACCGTCAGCTCGCTGTCCCCGTCGGGGGCCGTACCCAGCACAACGCACACGTGTTCGGGAGAATTCCAGCCGAGCGCGGCGGCCCGCGAGACCGCCCCCTCGTCCGCCTCCCCGGAGAGCACCGCGTTGACGACCAGCGACTCCAGCCGCGCGTCCCACGCGCCCCGCGCCTCGGCGGCCTGCGCGTACACCTGGGCGGTGGCGAAGGCGATCTCCCGCGCGTAGACGAGCAGCGCCTCCCGCAGCACGCCCTCGTCGCCCGGGGCCGCCACGTCGTCGATCGCCGCCTCCATGACCTCGATGGTCGTGCGGACCATCTCGACGGTCTGGCGCAAGGTGATCGCCCGGGTCAGCTCGCGCGGCGCCGTACCGAACACGTCGGTGCTGATGGCCTGGGGCGTCTCCGGATGCCGGAACCACTCGGTGAAGGCCGCGATGCCCGCCTGGGCCACCAGCCCGATCCACGAGCGGTTCTCCGGCGGCATGGCGCGGTACCACGGCAACTGCGCGTCCATGCGGGCGATGGCGTTGGCAGCCAGCTTTCCCGACGACTTCTCCAGACGGCGGAGGGTCGCGGTGTGCGGATGCGGGTGCGGGTCGCGCGATGCGGGTTCAGACACGGGGACAAGCCTGCCTTATCGGGGCGGTGTGATGGCGCGGTGGGCTCTCGGGGCGGGGACTACGGTGGTCGGGTGATCCAGGTACACAGAGGCGACGAACGCTATCCGGGCGGTGACGCGGCAGCCGGCATCGAGACCCGGCACGCCTTCTCCTTCGGCCCGCACTACGACCCGGACAACCTCCGCTGCGGCGCGCTCATCGCCTGCAACGAGGAACGGCTGGCACCCGGCGCCGGTTTCGACGAGCACCCGCACCGCGACACCGAGATCGTCACCTGGGTCGTCGAGGGGGAGCTGACCCACCACGACTCCACCACCGGCCACCGCACGGTGGTGCGGCCCGGCGACGTGCAGCGCCTCAGCGCGGCGGACGGCGTGCGGCACGAGGAGCGCAACGACGGTGCCGAGCCGCTGCGGTTCGTGCAGATGTGGCTCGCACCCACCTGCTTCGGCGGCGAACCGGAGTACGAGGTGGTGCGCGGCATCGCCGACGGGACGCCGTACGCGCTGCCCAGGGCCGCGTCGATGCTGCACGTCCGGCGGCTGTCCGACGGCGAGCGGTCCGCGGTGCCGGACGCGCCGCGGGTGTACGTGCACGTCGTGCGCGGCGCGGTCCGGCTGGCCGGCGAGCGCCTGGCGGCCGGGGACGCGGCGCGGATCACGGACGCGGCGGGCCTGGAGCTGGCCGCCGAGGGCGCCGCGGAGTGCCTGCTGTGGGAGATGCCGGGCGAACCGTCGTACGGCTGAGGGGGCGGCGGCCGGGCGGCCGGCCGAAAGGGGCCGGGCCGGTGCCACCGCGCCGCCGTCGCGCGCGTTCAGCGCAGCTCGGCGAGGATCGCGTCCGTGAGGGGCGGCCACGCCTCGATCGCCCAGGGGCCGAAGGCCCGGTCGGCCAGTGCGACGCAGGCCGCGCCCGCGTCCGGGTCCACCCACAGGAACGTCCCCGACTGGCCGAAGTGCCCGAAGGTGCGCGGCGAGGACGAAGCGCCCGTCCAGTGCGGCGTCTTGCCGTCGCGGATCTCGAAGCCCAGGCCCCAGTCGTTCGGGTTCTGCATGCCGTAGCCGGGCAGCACACCGCGGACGCCGGGGAAGACCACCGACGTCGCCTCGGCGAGCGTCTGCGGCGCCACCAGGCGCGGCGCGAGCAGCTCGGCGGCGAAGCGGGCCATGTCCGCGACGGTCGAGACGCCGTCCTTGGCGGGCGAGCCCGGCAGGTCGGTGGCGGTCATGCCGAGCGGTTCGAGGACCGCCTCGCGCAGGTACCGCGGGAAGGGGATGTCGGTGGCCTTGGCGATGTGGTCGCCGAGCGCCTCGAAGCCCGCGTTCGAGTACAGGCGGCGCTCACCCGGCGCGGCCTGCGCACGGTCCTCGTCGAAGGCCAGGCCCGAGGTGTGCGCGAGCAGATGGCGGACGGTCGAGCCCGGCGGCCCGGCCGGTTCGTCCAGCTCGACCGCGCCCTCCTCGACGGCGAGCAGCGCGGCGTACGCGGCGAGCGGCTTGGTGACCGAGGCCAGCGGGAAGCGGTGCTCCGGGGGACCGTACGATCCGGCCACCGTCCCGTCGGTCCGTACGACGGCGGCGGCCGCGGTCGGCACCGGCCAGTTCTCGATCATCCGAAGGCTCTGCAAGGACATGGCCCCGAGCCTAACGCCCCCGGTGGCGCGGCCGGGACGGGCCGGGCAGACGGTGGGGAAGGGGCGGGGGGCTCCCCTCCGCCCAAGACCGGGTCAAGACTTCGCTTGCTTGGAGTGCACTCCAGGTCTCTAGCGTTGAGGACGTCGTGAGAGATCCGGGAGAAGGCGTCCCGGTACCGGGACATCCGGCGACTACGGGAGGCGCGACATGACGGTGACGGCGACGGACAGGACGGCGGCGGACCAGGAGCCGGTGCGGCCGGCCCTCTGCAAGGGCGCGGTGCTGCACCCGCGGCCCGCCGGCCGCGACCAGTACACGATCAGCGAGGTCGCCGAGCACACCGGTCTGAGCGCGCACACCCTGCGCTGGTACGAACGGATCGGGCTGATGCCGCACGTGGACCGTACGCACACGGGCCAGCGCCGCTTCAGCAACCGCGACCTGGACTGGCTGGACCTGGTGACCAAGCTCCGCCTGACCGGCATGCCGGTCGCGGACATGGTCCGCTACGCCGAGCTGGTGCGCGAGGGCGCCCACACCTTCCCCGAGCGGGAACGGCTGCTGACCGCCCACCGCGAGGACGTACGGCAGCGGATCGCCGAGCTGCGGAGCACCCTCCAGGTCCTCGACTACAAGATCGACGTTTACGCCGACGCCCGCCGGGCGTCCGAGAGAGTCTGAGGTCGGCATGACCACCGAAAAGATCGAAACCGTCCGACTGGGAGCCACCGGCCCGCGGGTCGGCATCCAGGGCCTCGGCTGCATGGGCATGAGCTTCGCGTACGGGCCCACGGAGGACGGGGGCGAGGCGCGGGCGACGCTGGAGCGCGCGCTGGAACTGGGCGTGACGCTCTTCGACACCGCCGACATGTACGGCATGGGGCACAACGAGGAGTTCATCGCGCCGTTCATCCGGGCGCACCGCGACGAGGTCGTGCTGGCGACGAAGTTCGCCCTGGCCGTCGACCCGGACGACCCCACCAAACGCTCCATCCGCAACGACCGCCCCTACATCCGCCAGGCCGTCGAGGCGAGCCTGCGCCGCCTCGGCGTGGACGAGATCGACCTGTACTACATGCACCGGCGCGACCCGGCCGTCCCCATCGAGGACACGGTCGGCGCGATGGCCGAGCTGGTGGCCGAGGGCAAGGTCAAGCACCTGGGCCTGAGCGAGGTCACCGGTGCCGAACTGCGCGCGGCGCAGGGCGTCCACCCGATCGCGGCCGTGCAGTCGGAGTGGTCGCTGTTCAGCCGGGACGTGGAGAACGGCGTGGTGCCGGCCGCCCGCGAACTCGGCGTCGGCTTCGTGCCGTACTCGCCGCTCGGCCGCGGGTTCTTGACCGGCTCGTTCGTCAACGCCGACGTCGAGCTGGGCGCGGACGACTTCCGCCGTCAGCAGCCCCGCTTCACGGGCGACAACGCGAAGGCCAACGCGGCCCTGCTGGAGCCGGTCCGCGAGGTCGCCGCGGCCCACGGGGCCTCGCTCGGGCAGATCGCGCTGGCCTGGATACATCAGCAGGCGCGGGTGCACGGCCTGCCCGTGGTGCCGATCCCGGGGACGCGCAAGCGCAGCCGGGTCGAGGAGAACGCGGCCGCCACCCGCGTCGTGCTCGGCGAGGCGGAGCTGGCACTCCTGGCGCCCGTCGCGGGGAAGGTCGCGGGCGACCGGTACGCGGACATGCGGTTCACCTCGGCGGGCCGGGAGTAGCGGACCCGGACAAGCGGCGGGCGGAGCCGTCCCCCGATCGGCTCCGCCCACCGCGCCCACGCCCCCGCCCCGCTCAGGCCAGGCCCAGCGCGAACACCGCGAAGGCCGCCGCCAGGACCCCCGCCACGGCCCGGCGGACCGCCGTGACGCCCGTCCACGGCGCCTCGAAACGGCGGGTCAGCCGGCCGATGAGCAGCAGCGCGACGGCGAGGACGGGCAGCCACGCGAGGCGCGCGAGAATCCAGCCGGCGGTGTCCGGGGCGGTGGTCAGGCCGGGCACGGCCCCGAGGAAGGAGGCCGGGACGGCCGCCGAGAACAGCGCCGTCTGGTGCCAGCACAGGATCGTCATCGCGCAGAGGTTGACGACGACCACGGGCGCCCAGAGGGCGGGGCGGCGCAGCAGCCGGGCGATGCGGTCGCGCAGCAGGATCGCGGCCCCGGACTGGGCGGCGGCCAGCGCGAGCACCAGCAGCGACGGCGGGTGCGAGTTCGTACGGTCCTGGCCCGGGACGCCGACCATGCTCACCGGGTAGTGGAAGAAGAGCAGCAGCGCGGCGAACAGGGCGGTGCCGCCGAGCAGCAGCGTCCAGGCGGCACGCCCGCCGAGCCGCTTCTCCCCCCAGGCCACGCCCAGTTGGTAGGCGAACATCCAGCCCGGCAGCAGGTTGAGCAGGCTCAGCCACGAGGGCATGGCGTCCGCGTACGGCCCGTACCGCAGCAGGTCGACGACGGCGACGGCGGCCAGGAGCGGCGCCGCGGACCAGACGCCCGTGCGGCGTGCCGCGCGGACGCAGTACGGCGTGAGCGCGGTGATCCCCGCGTAGACGCCGACGAACCACAGGGGCTGGATGACCAGCGTCGCGCCCGTACGCAGCGTCGCCTCGGGCACGCCGAGCGGGGACAGTACGGCGATCATCGCCGCCCACACGGCGGTCACGCCGAGGACGGGGCGGCCCAGCCGGGCGAGGCGGGCCCGCAGCCAGCGGCCCGTCGACTCCCCGCGGGCGGCGGCGCGGTGGAAGGAGAGCACCGAGGCGTACCCGCCGACCAGGAAGAAGATGCCGAGCATCTGGAGCACCCAACTCGCGGGCGCCAGGGCGGCGAAGGAGGTCAGCGGACTCGCGTTGTGCAGCGCGCCGTCGGGATCGAGGGTGAAACCGCCGAGCAGCCAGTGCCCGGTCGGCACGGCGAGCAGCGCGAGAGCCCGCAGGCCGTCGACGGCGCGGTCACGGTGGGCGGGGGTGCGGCCCTCTATGGTGCGGACGGCCCGGTGGACGGGGGCCAGGAGTGAGGTGGCCATGAGGGCCTCCTTCGGAGGACGTCGCGGTGGAGGTTCGGGGGCGGGAGGCGTGGGGCGCGGGCCCGGTGTCCGTCAGCGCACCTGGCCGTAACGGCCGAGGGCGATGTCGGCGAAGTTGCGCAACGAGTCCGTGCCGGGCGCCAGATAGCCGGTGTGGCCCTCGGCCGTCCGCGCGGGCACCCGGCGCGCGCCGAACTCCGGGTCGGTGGGGTCCGTACCGTGGCCCAGGCCCAGGAACTCGACGTGCGGCACGTTGCCGATCCAGTCGGAGGCGTCGCGGGCCGCCCACACCCGGGCGGTGGTGCGCAGCGCCGCCACGCTGTCCGTGCGCATACCGGGGGAGCCGAAGACGATGAGGTCCGCGATCCGCCCCGGCTCCACCAGCGGTACGGCCTGGGCGCACACGACCGTTCCGTAGCTGTGGCACAGCAGGGCGGGGGCCCGGACCCCGACGGCGGCCAGCCCGTCCAGGAAGCGGGCCAGGCGCGGGGCGCCGGCCTCCGCCAGGCGGCCGGTCGCGGCGTCCGGGCCGAGGCCGACCGGTGTGGTGTAGCCGGTCCAGGCGATCGCGGCCGTACGGACACCGGGCGCCTGGGCGGCCATCCGGGCCCGCAGCGACTTCGCCATGCCGGACGGCGTGCCGTAGGGGTCGCGCTCGCGGTCGGACGAGGACAGGTCGATGTCCGAGCCCGGCACGAACACGGACGTCCGCTCGGCCGCCAGGTCCCCGAAGACCTCGGCCACCTGGCCTCGGCCGCGCGGGTCGAAGGCGAGTATCTGCCGCCCGGGGCGGAGCAGTTCGGCGTAACGATCGGCCAGTCGGCGCGCCTCCCGGTGGTCCTGGAGGGTCCCGGCCGGATCGGTGGCCCGGGCCGTCTGCCGGTCGCGTTCGGCCTTCAGCGCGAGGGCGTTGGCGCGGTAGCGCAGGGCCACGGGCGCGCCGTCCAGGTTGCCCACGGTCAGCGGGTGACGGGCCGTCAGCTCCTGCCGCTGGGCCTCGGTCAGCGAGGCGAAGAACCGGGCGACGTCCGCCGGGGTGGCGGCCGCCGGGTCGGGGAGCCGTTGGCCCAACGAGTGATCCGCGCGCCAGGCGGCGGCCCCGGGCGCGGGGCCGGTGACGGCCTCCTGGGTGGACCCCGCCGCCCAGCCGCCGGTGCCGCCGACGACCGCCGCCGCCAGCGTGACCGCGACGAGCGTGCGCCTACCGCGTGGGGTGAACCGGCGCAGCAAGGACATGGTGGGGTCTCCCTCTTCCGTTGGTGTGACGGAGGGAAACGTAGGAAGCGGACGTATGACGCGGCGTCACACCGCGGGGCCAACTGTCCGCTGATACCGGGGTAGGGGGTGGCTGACCTGCTAGTCCTCCAGCACGACCGGCCACCCTCAGGCAGCGTGGGGGGTTAGCCCCACCTTCGGCCGCGCTGACCGGCCCGGCGGTGGGCATCGCCGGCGGTGGGCGGTCGGGAGCGGGCGGCCCGGAGCGGGTGGTGGGGGCCGGGGTGCGGGGGCGCGGGACACGGGGGTGCGGGGACCGGTCGCGCCACCCCGCGCGATCCCATCCGCCCCCTCACCACACCGCCCGGTCAGTTCACGCCCGGCGACACCAGCCCCGACTCGTACGCGAAGATCACGGCCTGCGCACGGTCGCGCAGTTCCAGCTTGGCCAGCACCCGGCCGATGTGGGTCTTCACGGTCTGCTCGGCGAGCACCAGCGCGTCCGCGATCTCCTGGTTCGACAGCCCGCGGGCGATCAGCTCCAGCACCTCCGTCTCGCGCGGGGTCAGCCCGTTGAGCCGCAGCGCGGTCCGGTCCTTGCGGGGCGCGGGCCGCTGCCGGGCGAAGTCGGCGATCAGCCGTCGCGTCACGGACGGCGCGAGCAGCGCCTCACCCGCCGCGACGACCCGAACCGCCGAGATCAGATCGGCCGGCGGCGCGTCCTTGAGGAGGAACCCCGACGCCCCGGCCCGCAGCGCCTCGTACACGTAGTCGTCCACGTCGAACGTGGTGAGCATCAGCACCTTCGGCCGGTGCACGACGCCGGGCGGCGGATCCAGCAGGTGCCGGGCCGCCTCCAGCCCGTCCATCTCCGGCATCCGGACGTCCATCAGCACCACGTCCGGGTGCGTGCGGCGGCTCAGTTCGACGCCCCGCACGCCGTCCGGCGCGTCACCGACGACGTCGATGTCGCTCTGCGCGGCGAGCAGCGCGGCGAAGCCGGCGCGCACCATGGCCTGGTCATCGACGATGATCACCCGAGTGGTCATGCGGGGTGGCGGTCCTTTGCTGTGAGGGGGAGTTGGGCGGCGACCCGGAAGCCGCCGTCGGGCAGCGGCCCGGTGTCCAGGGTGCCGTCCACCAGCCGTACGCGCTCGCGCATACCGACCAGTCCATGGCCCGTACCGGAGGGCTCCAGGGGCGCGGCGGCGCGCGGCGGGGCGCTGTTGACGACCAGTACGGTCAGCCGGCCGCCCGCCCCGTCGGCGGTGACCGAGACGCGGGTGGGCGCGCCCGGGGCGTGCCGTACGACGTTGGCCAGCGCCTCCTGCACGATGCGGTACGCCGACAGGTCCACCGCGGGCGCCAGGGCCACCGGCTCGTCGGGCAGCGCCAACTCGACCGGGACGCCCGCCCGCACCGTCCCCTCGACCAGCTTCGGCAGTTGCGCCAGGCCGGGCTGCGGCGCCTTCTCCGGACCGCCGTGCCGTTCCGTCTCCTCGCTGCGCAGCACGCCCAGCAGCCGCCGCATCTCGGCCAGCGACTCCCGCGCGGTGGCGGCGATGGTGCTGAACTCCTCCTGGGCGGCTTCCGGTATGCCGCTGATGCGGTACGGCGCGCTGTCGGCCTGGACCGTGATCACCGACATGTGGTGGGCGACGACGTCGTGCAGCTCGCGGGCGATGCGCGTGCGCTCCTCCAGCAGGGTGCGCATGGCCCGCTCCGCCTCGCTGATGTTCTCCTGCTCGATCAGCTTGCGCTGGGCCGCACCGCGCTCCCGGAGCGCGCCACCGACCAGCAGCACGACACCGGAGAGGACGAACGTCAGCACCCAGGTGCCGTCGCTGTGTTCCGGCTTGACGAGCTCGAAGTAGGTGCTCACGGCGCCGGTCGCTCCCCAGACGGCCATCAGCGTGCGGCGCCGCTCGCGCAGCGAGAGCGCGAGCATCAGGGCGAGGTAACCGATGATGACCGTGGCCGGCCAGGGCCAGACGCGTCCCTCGCCCGCCGGCGCGGCGGCCAGCAGCACCGCGCCGGCGATGTCCGCCGCGAAGATCACCCACCAGGCCTGGAGCGGCCGGGCCACCGCGAGCAGCAGCGGCACGGTCTGGGCGGTGGCCAGCGCGCCGGCCGGGCCGCCGCTGAGCCCGTAGTCGTGCGTGAAGACGTGCACCGTCGTGGGCAGCAGGGAGGCCATGAAGGCGAAGGCGACCGCGTACGGCAGCAGGCGCAGCCAGCGGTTCTGCACGTGGCCGAAGAGCGGGGTGCCGGGGTCGGTCGGCCTCCCGAGGTCCTCGGCGAGGGTGCGCAGCGCCTGCCGCCCGGCCCGCAGGAGGCGGTCGCGGGCGGGACGGCGGTCGCCCGTGGGGCGTGGTGTGGTCTTCATGGCCTGGTCAGCGTAAGCGGCGGCCGGGGGCCGGGGCGTCATACGGGGGTCGGCCTCTGCCGTCATACCCCGGTACGGGGAGCACGGATGTCATACCGCGGTACTGGCGGGTGCGGCCGGGTCCGCCCACGGCCAGCGGCCCCACCGGCTCGCCCCACGGTGCCCGCGGCCCCGCGCCCGCGCCGCTACAGCTCCGCCAGCAACTCGGCCTTCTTCGACGTGAACTCGGCATCCGTCAGCAGGCCTGCCGTGTGCAGCTCGCCCAGTTGCCGTATGCGGTCGGCGATGTCGGCCGGGTCGCGGCGTTCGTCGGTACGGGTCCGCACCGGCCGTCCCGGCGCCGGACCGGCGCCGGGCGCGGCGGTTCGTACCGCCTGGAGCACCGAGGCGGCGAACGGCAGCGACTCGTGCACCGGACCGTACCCCAGCCCGAAGACCACCGAGGCCGGGTCCTGGTCCGCCTCGCCGGGCCGCGCGTCCCGCGCGTCGCGCTCCACCAGCCGCAGGTAGCCGTTGCCCGACAGCACCCCGGCGCCGCCTTCCGGCGAGCGCCACTCCACCCCGGACAGCTCACCGACGGAAAAGTGCTGGTCACCGCACTTCCACTTGGCCGAAGACGCCCCCGTCCAGAACCAGCGGAACGCCACCGAGCTGCCGTCGAAGGACGCCTTGCCGTCGTACGCCTTGAAGGTCAGCGGCGGTTCCGGCGCGGCCACCAGATGCTCGTCGGCGGGCAGCGCGGCGGCGGGTCCGAGGACGGCGCGCAGCTCGTCGCGGTAGTACTCGGCGAGGGTCCCGCGATCGGCCGGCAGCACCAGGCGGTACGGGTCGAGATCGTCCTTGAGCTGGCCGTCGGCGGCCTCCATCAGCGGGTCGGCGCCCGGCCGGGGCAGCGCGCGCAGCACCACCGTGCCGCGTCTGCCCGGCGACAGCTCGACGGACCTCAGCGCCTCGTAGGGGACGCGTCGCTCGCCGAGCGCCTGGAAGAGCTTCGGCCTGCGGATCCCCCGTTCGAAGCGGATGAGCACGGAGTCCGTGTCGAACTCCCAGACGGCGTGAAAACCGGCCAGCACATCACCCATGCGGCTCATCGTAAGCGGCGGTCGCCCGCCCGTCCCCCTTCCGGACATCATGCGCTACGCGCGTCAAGCCGCTTTTGCCCCATGCCGCCCGCCCGCCCGGCCCGTCCGGTACGTGCCCCGGCCGCGGGGCCGGTACCTGGCGGCCAGGGCCCGTCGGACCCCGCCGCTCAGGCAAGGCCGGCCGAGCAGTCCCGGTCCTGCGCGGCGCAGTCCACCGAGGCGACCGCGCCCACCCCGATCTTCGCGAAGTTGCGCAGGCTCTGGCTGCCGGGCACGAAGTACCCGGCGTGGCCCTCGGCGCCGGCGGCCGAGAGCACCCGGGAGCCGAAGGCTGCGGTGACCGGGTCGGCCCCGTGGCCGAGCCCGCCGACCTCCAGGTACGGCACGTCCTGGATCCAGTCGTCGGCGTTCCGCATCGCCCAGACCCGGGCGTGCGTACCGAGCCCCTCGGCGCTCTCCGCCCGCATCCCGGGGCTGCCCGCCACCGCGATGTCACTGACGCTGGACGGCAGCCGGCGGGCCGCCACGCCGCACACCACGGAGCCGTAGCTGTGGCACATCAGCGAGACGGAAGCCGGCTTCGGCAGCGCCCGCACCAGCGCGTTCAGCCGTACCGCACCCGCCTCGGCGAGCCGGCCGGTGGCCGCGCCGACACCGAGTCCGGCGGGCGCGGTGTAGTCGGCCCAGGCGATCACGGCCGTACGGGAGTCGCCGTCGCCTACGGACCGCTCGGCGTCGTAGAGCGACCTGGCCATGCCGGCGGGCGCGCTCGTCGCCCGCGCGGTGCGCTCGAAGGTCGCGAGATTGGTGTCCACGCCGGGCACCACCACGGAGACGCGGCGCGCCTGGCGCAGGTCGCCGAAGACCTCGGCGGCCCGGCCGCCCCCGGCCGGATCGAACGCGAGGATCTGCCGGCCGGGGCCGCGCATCGACTCGAAGCGGTGCATCAGCCGGCTCGCCTCCTGGCGGCCCACCGGCGTCAGCCGCCGGTCGTGCATCCGCTTCCGCTCCACCTCACCGGCCTGCCGCAGCGCCTCTCTGTTGGCCCGGTAGCGCAGGTCGACGGGGGCGCCGCCCATGTTGCCGACCACCAGCGGGTAGCGGCTGACGAGCGCGGCCCGGTCGGCGCGGCCCAGCTTCCGGAAGAAGGCGGCGAGCGTGCCGGGCGCGGAGCCGGTGTCCGGCAGCCGGTGGCCGCGGAAGGAGGCGTGCTCCCAGGCGGACCGCGCGGAGGCCAGCGGGTTCGCGTCGTCCTTGCTGCCTCTGACGGCCGTCCAGCCGGTCATCGCGAGCATCACGAACACCACCAACAGGGCGAGCGCGGCACGCCAGGCGGTGGACTGCAGGAAACCGAAGGAGGGGGAACCGAGCCCCGGAAAGGAAGAAGTCACCGCGGGCCACCCTAGGAGACGTGACGGGGCGCCCGCTGAGCGGGTGAGGGATATCACGTTTCGCGCTGGTCATATGGGACCACTTCGGACACGGTGCGCCCTGGCCCGACGCTCAGACGTGCAGAAACGGGCTCAGGCAGGAACTCGGACCGGCGCCGGGACGCCCGGCCCGCACCGGCCTTCCGCCGCGGCTCGCCGACCGCCCGGTCAGCGGCCCTTCGGGCCGCGCCAGTCCCCGCAGACGGCCGGGCCGATCTTCGCGAGGTACTCCTCGGTGATCTCGCGGATGGACTCCACGCTGACGTCCTCGCCCTCGCCCCACACCTTCCCCGCGACCCGCATCGCGCCGCTGAACACCGCGACCACCACCCGCGGCCGCGGGTCGGCCGTCACGTCGAGCCCCTCGCGGCGCGCGATGAGCCGGGCGACCTGCTCCTCCAGCTCCGAGTAGCGGCGCCAGTGGGCGGCCACGAGAGCGGGCGTCGACTCGATCATCCGGTACGTCCGCATGTGCAGTTCCAGCGGAATCACCGACTGGATCGCGCCACCGATGTCGTTCCACGAAGTCATCGTGGCGTTGTGCAGCGCCTCCAGGGGCACTTCGGTCGCCGGCCGCCGCTCCAGTTCCTCGATGAAGCGCGCCTCCACCATTTCCTGTACGGCGAAGACGACTTCCTCCTTGCTCGCGAAGTAGCGGAAGAACGTGCGCTGCGAGACGTCGACGGCCTCGGCGATCTCGTCGATCGTCGTCTCTTCGTAGCCGTGCGCCGTGAACAGTTCGAGGGCGGAGCGGATCAGCGCGTCCCGGGTGCGCTGCTTCTTGCGCTCGCGCAGGCCGCCGGGCCCGGTACTGCCGGGGGGTCCGCCTTCGTGGGGCCGGGCGATTTCAGGCCGTGTCACCTGCGGCGTGGAGCCGGTCATCCTGCGCCGCCTTTCTGTTGTCGCCGCTGCTCAGAATACCTGTGAGCTAAATGACAGTTACCGACTCATGAATTACTTTGTCAACTGTCAGTGGCTGACACTAGCCTCGGGGGATGAGCTCTCAGACCTCGGTTGCCGAAGCCGCGCCGGACCTCCCCGCCCCGGAGCCTCGCAAGGGACTCCGGGGTCATCCGTGGCTGACCCTGTTCTCCGTCGCGATCGGCGTGATGATGGTGGCCCTCGACGGCACCATCGTCGCCATCGCCAACCCGGCCATCCAGGCGGACCTGAAGGCGTCGCTCGCCGACGTCCAGTGGATCACCAACGGGTATCTGCTGGCCCTCGCCGTCTCGCTGATCACGGCCGGCAAGCTCGGTGACCGCTTCGGCCACCGGCAGACGTTCCTCATAGGCGTGGTGGGCTTCGCGCTCGCCTCCGGGGCCATCGGTCTGTCCGGTGAGGCCTCGCTGGTCATCACCTTCCGCGTGCTCCAGGGCATCTTCGGCGCGCTCCTGATGCCCGCCGCCCTCGGACTGCTGCGCGCCTCCTTCCCGGCCGAGAAGCTCAACATGGCCATCGGCATCTGGGGCATGGTCATCGGCGCTTCCACCGCCGGCGGCCCGATCGTCGGCGGCCTGCTCGTCGAGCACGTGAACTGGCAGTCGGTGTTCTTCATCAACGTGCCGGTCGGCGTCCTCGCCCTCGTACTGGGCCTGGCGATCCTCAAGGACCACCGCGCCGCGAACGCCCCGCGCTCCTTCGACATCCCCGGCATCGTGCTGCTCTCCAGCGCCATGTTCTGCCTCATCTGGGCCCTGATCAAGGCCGGTGAGTGGGGCTGGGGCGACGCGAAGACGCTGGGCTTCCTGGGCGCCGCGATCGTCGTCTTCGCCGCCTTCGCGGTCCTGGAGACCAAGGTCCGCGAGCCGCTGATCCCGCTGCGGATGTTCCGTTCCGTACCGCTGACGGCCGGCACGGTCCTGATGGTGCTGATGGCCTTCGCCTTCATGGGCGGCCTCTTCTTCGTCACCTTCTACCTGCAGAACGTGCACGGCCTGAGCCCCGTCGACAGCGGTCTGCGCCTGCTGCCGCTGACCGCGATGATGATCGTCGGCTCGCCGGCCGCGGGCGCGCTGATCACCAGGTTCGGCCCCCGCATCCCGCTCGTCGGCGGCATGGTCTGCACCGCCGTCGCCATGTTCGGCATGACCACCCTGACCACCGGCACGGACACCCTGACGATGTCGCTGTGGTTCGCGCTGCTGGGCCTGGGCCTCGCGCCGGTCATGGTCGGCGCCACCGAGGTCATCGTCGGCAACGCGCCGCTGGAGCTGTCCGGTGTGGCGGGCGGCCTCCAGCAGGCGGCCATGCAGGTCGGCGGCAGCCTCGGTACGGCGGTGCTCGGCGCCGTGATGTCCAGCAAGGTCAGCTCGGAGTTCGCGGGCAACTGGACCAAGGCCGGCCTGCCGGGTGCTCCGGACCCGGCGCTGAAGGCCGCCGCCGAGGTCGGCGCGGTGCCGCCGCAGGTGGCCCAGGCCCCGGGCATGACGCCGCAGATCGTCGACCGCGTCAGCACCGCCGTGCACGACACCTTCGTGTCGGGCATGGGGCTGGCCTTCACCGTCGCCTGCGCCGTCGCGGTCGTCGCGGCGGTCGTCGCGCTGTTCACCAAGCGCGGCGCCAACGCGGAGGCGGGCGCGGGCGTCGGTCACATCTGACCGTCCGCCGGACGACCGGGTCGCGTCGACGCGCGGCCGGCCGGGGCTCCCCGCTCCGGCCGGCCGCGCGTTTCGTTTCTCCACAGGTGCCCGGTCCCCCGTACGGACGTGCGGCTTTCCGCACCCCGCCTCCGCGACCCGGCCGTACGGGTCCGGCCTGCACGCCGCCCGCCCGGACACCACGGCGCCGGAGCCGGTGGCAGAGACGTCAACGGCCCGCCGTGCCGGCCATGTTGCCGCCCCGGCGGCAGCGCATCGCCTATCAGGGTGGGCCACCCGTCGCGGGCTTGGCTCCGGCGGCACCGCGCGGCCAAGCTCGGATCATCGACCCACGGCGGACAACCGCCCGCCGTGGCAGGCCACCACATACTCCACGGGGGAGATCCACATGCGTACGATCCACGCCGTCGCGCTGCTGACCGGAGCCGCCGCACTGACCGCCGCCCACCTCGGCGTCCCGTCAGCGCACGGAGCGCCGCAGCACCGGCCTCGGCCCCATGCGGGACCGGCCGCGGGCGACTGCGCCACCGGCCAGTTCTGCGTCTGGCCGGCCCGCGGCTTCGGCGGCAAGCGGCACACCTACGAACTGTCCGGCACCGACATCGAAAGCTGCGTCACGCTGCCCGCCGGAGTCCGCGGCAGCTCGTTCGCCAACCGCACGGGCCGGCCCGTCACCACCTACCAGAGCGCCGAGTGCGAGGAAACCGGGGAGTTCGACACCTACCCGGGCGGCGGTAGCTGGGTGCCCGAATCCCCTTACCAGGTCAGGGCGTTCAAAATCTGGGAGCGCTGACCGGGGGAGTGGGTACGGCGACGGGGGGTACCCGGGCTCCGAGCCCGAACCACGCGACCCTCGGGAGGGATGATGGCGGGCCTCGGACAGCACAGCCGTACCCGATGGCGTACCCACCTGCGGAGCAACCCCCGCTCACGAGACCGGACGGGGCCTCGGACCGGGCCGGACCGCGCGACGCTGGGCGTGATCGGACTGATCTGCGCGGTTGCCGGATTCTTCATCCTGAGCATCATTCTCGGGCCGGTGTCCGTGCTGCTCGGCTGGCTCGCGATGGGCCGCCGGTGGAGCAACGGGAGCCATGCGCTCCCGGCGCTGGTGGCTGTCGTCCTCGGTGCGATCGACACGGTACTGGCGATCATCCGGATCACCACCACGGCCGTGGGGGCCCCGTTCTGAGCGGGTCCCGCCGCAGCCGTACGCGATCACCTGCCCGCGGGTGAGGAAACGGGCGGGCAGGACCACCGGAACCGCGACGCGAGGCGCCCCCGGCCGAAGAGATCCGGCCGGGGGCGCCTCGCGGTGTCAGCGCTCGCGCGGGTGACGACGCGTCGGGTGCCTACGCGTCGCCGCCCGCCTCGCCGGCCTCCGCGGCCGCGACGTCCAGGAGCTGGTAGCGGTCGATCGCCTGCTTCAGCAGCGAGCGGTCCACCTTGCCCTCCCGGGCCAGCTCGGTGAGCACGCCGAGGACGATCGACTGCGCGTCGATGTGGAAGAAGCGGCGGGCCGCGCCGCGCGTGTCCGCGAAGCCGAAGCCGTCGGCGCCCAGCGACTGGTAGGTGCCCGGCACCCAGCGCGCGATCTGGTCGGGAACCGCACGCATCCAGTCGGAAACGGCCACCTTCGGGCCCTCGGCGTTGGCGAGCTTCTGCGTCACGTACGGGACGCGCTGCTCCTCCTCCGGGTGGAGCAGGTTGTGCTCCTCGGCCTCCACCGCGTCCCGGCGCAGCTCGTTCCAGGAGGTCGCCGACCAGACGTCCGCCTTGACGTTCCACTCGTCGGCCAGGATCTGCTGGGCTTCCAGCGCCCACGGCACCGCCACGCCGGAGGCGAGGATCTGGGCCGCGTGCTCGCCCTTCGCGCCCTGGTTGACGCGGTACAGGCCCTTGAGGATGCCCTCGGTGTCCACGTCCGCCGGCTCGGCCGGGTGTTGGATCGGCTCGTTGTAGACGGTGAGGTAGTAGAAGACGTCCTCGCTGTCCTCGCCGTACATCCGGCGCAGGCCGTCCTTGACGATGTGCGCGATCTCGTACCCGTACGCCGGGTCGTAGGCGACACACGCCGGGTTGGTCGAGGCGAGGAGCTGGGAGTGGCCGTCCGCGTGCTGGAGGCCCTCACCGGTCAGGGTCGTACGGCCGGCGGTCGCACCCAGCACGAAGCCGCGCGCGAGCTGGTCGGCCATCTGCCAGAACTGGTCACCGGTGCGCTGGAACCCGAACATCGAGTAGAAGACGTAGACCGGGATCAGCGGCTCGCCGTGCGTGGCGTAGGCGGAGCCCGCCGCGATCAGCGAGGCGGTGCAGCCGGCCTCGGTGATGCCGTCGTGCAGCATCTGGCCGGTCGGCGACTCCTTGTAGGCCAGCAGCAGTTCGCGGTCGACCGACTCGTAGATCTGGCCCAGCGGGTTGTAGATCTTCGCGGACGGGAAGAACGCGTCCATGCCGAAGGTGCGGTACTCGTCCGGCGCGATCGGCACGAAGCGCTTGCCGATCTCCTTGTCCCGCATGAGGTCCTTCAGGACCCGCACGAACGCCATGGTCGTGGCGATCTTCTGCTGGCCGGAGCCCTTCTTCGCGCCCGCGTACGCCTTCTCGTCCGGCAGCGGCAGCGGCTTGGCCCGCACGACACGGGTCGGGACGTACCCGCCGTTCGCCTTGCGGCGGTCGTGCATGTACTGGATCTCTTCGGAGTCGCGACCCGGGTGGTAGTACGGCGGCAGGCCGTCCTCCAGGTCCTTGTCCGGGATCGGCAGGTGCAGCCGGTCGCGGAACATCTTCAGGTCGTCGACCGTCAGCTTCTTCATCTGGTGGGTCGCGTTGCGGCCCTCGAAGTTCGGACCGAGGGTCCAGCCCTTGACGGTCTGCGCGAGGATCACCGTTGGCTGGCCCTTGTGGGCCTTGGCCGCCGCGTACGCCGCGTAGATCTTCTTGTGGTCGTGACCGCCGCGGCCCAGGTGCTGGATCTGGTGGTCGGTCATGTTCTCGACCATCGCGCGCAGGCGGTGGTCGTCACCGAAGAAGTGCTCGCGGATGTATGCGCCGGTCTCGGTCGCGTACGTCTGGAACTGACCGTCCGGGGTCGTGTTCAGCTTGTTGACCAGGATGCCGTCGCGGTCCTGGGCCAGCAGCGGGTCCCAGCTCCGGTCCCACACCAGCTTGATCACGTTCCAGCCGGCGCCGCGGAACTGCGACTCCAGCTCCTGCATGATCTTGCCGTTGCCGCGGACCGGGCCGTCCAGCCGCTGGAGGTTGCAGTTGACGACGAAGGTCAGGTTGTCCAGGCCCTCGCGCGCCGCGATGGAGAGCTGGCCGAGCGACTCCGGCTCGTCCATCTCGCCGTCGCCGAGGTAGGCCCACACGTGCGAGTCGGAGGTGTCGGCGATGCCGCGCGCCTCCATGTAGCGGTTCATCCGGGCCTGGTAGATCGCGCCGAGCGGGCCGAGGCCCATCGAGACGGTCGGGAACTCCCAGAAGTCCGGCATCAGCCGCGGGTGCGGGTAGCTGGACAGGCCGTGCGGGGCCTTGGACTTCTCCTGGCGGAAGGCGTCGAGCTGCGCCTCGCTCAGGCGGTCCAGGAGGTAGGCGCGGGCGTACACGCCGGGGGAGGCGTGGCCCTGGAAGAAGATCTGGTCGCCGCCCTTGCCGTCGTCCTTGCCCCGGAAGAAGTGGTTGAAGCCCACGTCGTACAGGGAGGCGGAGGACGCGAAGGTGGCGATGTGGCCGCCGACGCCGATACCGGGGCGCTGCGCCCGGGAGACCATCACCGCGGCGTTCCACCGGGTCGCGTTCAGGATCTTGCGCTCGATCTCCTCGTTGCCGGGGAAGAACGGCTCGTCCTTGGTCGCGATGGTGTTGACGTAATCCGTGCTGCGCATCTCGGGCACGGCCACGCGCTTCTCGCGGGCCCGCTCGATCAGGCGAAGCATGAGGTAGCGGGCACGTTCCCGGCCTCGCTCATCGACGGCTGCGTCGAGCGAGTCGAGCCATTCCTGGGTCTCTTCGGGATCGAAGTCCGGGACCTGGCTGGGAAGGCCGCCAATGATGATCGGGTTGCGATCGGATCCGGAAGCCACGCTGTTCCTTCGCTGTTCGGTCTTGCTCTGCTTTGGTGTCGCGCCGTCTTCCATCGTGTACCGGCTCGCCGGGATACGTCATCTCTACCGGTGGGTAACCACTCCCTAAGAGACGGGCGCTGCAAGGCCGGTTTTTGAGGTCGGCCAAATCGCAACCATACGCCCACGCCGGAACCGGTCGCCGTACGGTCGTGCGAACCCCGAGAGGGTGTCCGCGTACCGAGCGACGCCCCCCAAAGGGCCCAGTCTTCTACCAAAACCTGATAAAGACGGCAAAGCGGTGTGGGGTGAATCACTTACCGCCGCGCGTGAAGGGGTCGCAGTTGCGGCGAGACGGCGGTAAACGTCACCGTTTCGACGGTCTCGGCCGCCGGGTACTTGCGCGATCCGCCCGGCCCGTGTGGACTACGCCCAATGCCCCGCGCACGCGTGGGTGCAAGCCATTTTCCGAAACATGACAGGAGGCAATCCGTGAGCGCGACCGCGGACCACGCGGAGGAGCGGACCAACCTTGCCGCCAGGCTGGGGTTCGAGCCCGGGCAGGTGGTCCAGGAGATCGGCTACGACGACGACGTCGAGCAGGAGCTCCGAGAAGGCATTGAGGCCGTGACCGGCCAGGAAATCGTCGACGAGGACTACGACGACGTCGCTGACGTCGTCCTGCTGTGGTTCCGGGACGAAGACGGCGACCTCACGGACGCGCTGGTGGACGCCATCGGTCTGATCGACGAGGGTGCCCCTGTCTGGCTGCTGACCCCCAAGACCGGCCGTGACGGGTACGTCGAGCCGAGCGACATCAATGAAGCCGCGCAGACCGCGGGCCTCTCCCAGACCAAGAGCATCAACGCGGGCAAGGACTGGAGCGGCAGCCGCCTGGTCACCCCCAAGGGTGCCAAGTCGGGCAAGCGCTGACCTGCGCCCCCACGTTCCGTACCGAGCCCCCCGCCGGATGATCCGGTGGGGGGCTCGGCGTGTGCGCCCCGGCGCGTAGGGTTGGCCGCAACCTGTTGGAATCCGCCGGAGCGGACGCTGCCGGCGGTGCCCCGCGCCGCACGCCGGTGACGGCGCCGGGCACGGCGAAGGCGTCCGCGCACGGTGTCTGCGAAGGGAACGGTCCCCATGGCGATCGAGGTCGGCTCGAAGGCTCCGGAGTTCGAGCTGAAGAACCAGCACGGTGAGCTGATCAAGCTCTCCGACTTCCGCGGCGAGAAGGCCGTCGTCCTCCTCTTCTACCCCTTCGCCTTCACCGGCGTGTGCACCGGTGAGCTGTGCGCCCTGCGCGACGAGCTGCCGAAGTTCGTTAACGACGACGTGCAGTTGCTGGCCGTCTCCAACGACTCGCCCTTCTCGCTGCGCGTCTTCGCCGAGCAGGAGGGCCTGGAATACCCGCTGCTGTCGGACTTCTGGCCGCACGGCGAGGCCTCGCGGGCGTACGGCGTCTTCGACGAGGAGAAGGGCTGCGCGGTGCGCGGGACCTTCATCATCGACAAGGAGGGCGTGGTGCGCTGGTCGGTCGTCAACGGCCTGCCCGACGCCCGTGACCTCAACGACTACCTCAAGGCGCTCGACACCCTCTGATCCCGGGCGCCGGGCCGTTCCCGGCCGGTCCCCGGCCCGCCCTTTCCGGCGGCCGGCCCCGCCGGGAGCGGCTCCCGCCGCGACATCGGCGCGGTGTCCGTACCGGTACCTGTAATCGGTGGGAACCGGTCACTAGGATCAAATCGTTGATCTGATGCCATGCACGATGGGGGCGCAAAGCAATACGTACCCCTCGAACCCAGGGAGGACTCGTGGGAGTCAGCCTCAGCAAGGGCGGAAACGTCTCGCTGACGAAGGAAGCCCCCAATCTGACCGCGGTCGTCGTCGGTCTGGGCTGGGACGCCCGTACCACCACCGGTACGGACTTCGACCTGGATGCCAGCGCTCTGCTGGCCAACGACCAGGGCAAGGTCGCCAACGACCAGAACTTCGTGTTCTTCAACAACCTGAAGAGCCCGGACGGCTCGGTCGAGCACACCGGCGACAACATCACCGGTGAGGGTGAGGGCGACGACGAGCAGATCAAGGTGAACCTGGCCGCGGTGCCGGCCGATATCGCCAAGATCGTGTTCCCGGTGTCCATCTACGACGCCGAGAACCGCCAGCAGAGCTTCGGCCAGGTGCGCAACGCGTTCATCCGCGTCGTCAACCAGGCCGACGGCAACGAGCTCGCGCGCTACGACCTGAGCGAGGACGCCTCGACCGAGACCGCCATGGTCTTCGGCGAGCTGTACCGCAACGGTGCGGAGTGGAAGTTCCGGGCCATCGGTCAGGGGTACGCCTCGGGCCTGCGCGGCATCGCGCAGGACTTCGGCGTCAACGTCTGACCCGAGCCGTCACCCTTCCGCACCCGGCGCCGTACACCCCTGTCCGGGGAGTACGGCGCCGGGCGCGCTTGAAGCCCGTACGGGAGCCGTACGGGACACGGATCCCGCGACGCGGCGTACGCGCACCGCACGGAGTCCACGCGTGCGCCGTAAAGGTGGCGTATCCGGGGCCGTGTCCGTCCCGTACGGGCCCGTACGAACCCGTATGAAAGCCGTGGACCACCGCGGCACCACCGTCACCGGGGAGGATGCGAACACCATGGGCGTCACGCTCGCAAAGGGAGGCAACGTCTCCCTCTCCAAGGCCGCTCCGAATCTCACGCAGGTCATGGTCGGCCTCGGCTGGGACGCGCGCTCGACCACGGGAGCGCCGTTCGACCTGGACGCCAGCGCGTTGCTGTGCAGGTCAGGGCGGGTGCTCGGCGACGAGTACTTCGTCTTCTACAACAACCTCAAGAGTCCGGACGGCTCGGTCGAGCACACGGGCGACAACCTCACGGGTGAGGGTGAAGGGGACGACGAGTCGATCCTCGTCGACCTCAGCACGGTCCCCGAAGAGGTCGACAAGATCGTCTTTCCGGTCTCGATCCACGAGGCGGATGTCCGTGGCCAGAGCTTCGGCCAGGTCAGCAACGCCTTCATCCGGGTGGTCAACCAGGCGGACGGCAGCGAGCTGGCCCGCTACGACCTCAGCGAGGACGCCTCCAGCGAAACCGCAATGATCTTCGGTGAGGTCTACCGCTACAGCGGTGAATGGAAGTTCCGCGCGGTGGGCCAGGGGTACGCGTCGGGGTTGCGAGGCATCGCTCTAGACTTCGGGGTCAACGTTTCGTAAAGCGCCGCGCGCTGCGCGCGGGGGACCCCATACAGCGAGGGATTGGGTTAGGCAGTGCTCCTGAAAACCTTTGGCTGGTCGTTCGCCGTCACGGCGGCCGGACTGGCCTTGGCCGGCGTCCTCTGGGGGTGGCAGGGGCTAGCGATCGTCGGCATCCTGTCGATCCTGGAGATCTCGCTCTCGTTCGACAACGCGGTCATCAACGCAGGAATCCTGCGCAAGATGAATGCCTTCTGGCAGAAAATCTTTCTGACCATCGGCATTCTCATCGCCGTCTTCGGCATGCGCCTGGTCTTCCCGGTCGTCATCGTCGCGATCACCGCGAAGCTGGGGCCGATCGAGGCCGTCGACCTGGCGATCAACGACAAGACGCAGTATGAGCACCTGGTCACGGCGGCCCACCCGGCCATCGCGTCCTTCGGTGGCATGTTCCTGCTCATGATCTTCCTCGACTTCATCTTCGAGGAGCGCGAGCACAAGTGGCTGGGCTGGCTGGAGCGGCCGCTGGCCAAATTGGGCAAGCTGGACATGCTCTCCGTCATCATCGCGCTCGTCGTCCTGCTCGTCAGCGCGATGACGCTGGCCACCGACGTCGCGCACGGCGGCGGTGACAAGAGCGCGACGGTGCTCCTGTCCGGCGTCGCCGGCCTGCTCACGTATCTGGTGGTGGGCGGTATCTCCGGCTACTTCGAGGACAAGCTGGAGGACGCCGAGGAGGACGAGGACGAGGACGTCGAGAACGGCTCGGCGGCGAAGGGGGCCGTGGCGGCCCAGGAGGCCGGGCCGAACGGCGCGGCGTCCGGCCGCAGCTCCGTCTCGGGCGTGGGGCTCGCGGGCAAGGCCGCGTTCTTCCTGTTCCTCTACCTGGAGGTCATCGACGCGTCGTTCTCCTTCGACGGCGTCATCGGTGCCTTCGCCGTCACCAACGACATCTTCGAGATGGCGCTGGGTCTCGGCATCGGTGCGATGTACATCCGTTCGTTGACGGTCTTCCTGGTCCGCAAGGGAACCCTGGACGACTACGTCTACCTGGAGCACGGCGCGCACTACGCCATCGGCGCGCTCGCCGTCCTCCTGCTCGTCACGATCAAGTACGAGGTCAACGAGCTCGTCACCGGCCTGATCGGAATCGTCCTGATCGTGCTGTCGTTCTGGTCGTCCGTGCGCAAGAACCGGCAGGACGGCAAACCGGGCGAAGATTCCGCGGCAAAGTCGGAAGTCGCCTCCGGAGTGTGACGAGGGTCCGATTGAGGAACGCTCTCAGCGGGGCGGCCATGGAGTGCTCACTCCATGGCCGCCCCGCGGCCGTACCGGGCCATGGGGCGGCCGGGACAGCCGGGACAAGCAGCAGTCGGGCCGTCCGGCCATCGGGGCGGGCGGCCTCCGGTTCGGATCGATGGGGTGGGGCAAGGTGTCGTTCTTGGACAACTGGCGTCGGGGCGGGGCGCCGAAATACGAGGCCGGTGGCGCGTCGTACGTGGTCGAACTGACCAAACGCAATCCGGTCGTCTCACTGACGAAGCAGGGCGCGGCCTCCGGCCACCTGCGGGTCAACCTGTCCTGGCAGATGCGCACGTCCGACATCGGGATGCGGGGCTCGCAGCGCGGCGGGAGCCTGCTGCGCAACCCGGTCAAGATGTTCAAACCGGAGGTGGTGCAGGCGCAGGGGCCGGCGGTCGTCAAGATCGACCTGGACCTGGCCTGCCTGTACGAGCTGCAGGACGGCACCAAGGGCGTGGTGCAGCCCCTCGGCAACTTCCTGGGGGACATCAACGCCGCGCCCTACGTGAAGCTCAGCGGCGACGACCGGTTCGGCTCGCCCTCCGGCGAAACCCTCTACATCAACCTCGACCACCGCGACGAGATCAAGCGCCTGCTGATCTTCGTCTACATCTACGACGGCACCCCGGCGTTCGACCGCACCCACGCCGTCGTGACGCTCTACCCGAGCAGCGGCCCCCGCGTGGAGATCGGCCTCGACGAACGCGCGCCACAGGCCCGCTCCTGCGCCATCTTCATGCTGGAGAACAACAAGGGCGAACTCACCGTCCGCCGCGAGGTGAAGTACGTCTACGGCTTCCAGTCCGAACTGGACCGCCTGTACGGCTGGGGGCTGCAGTGGGGACGGGGGTACAAGACAAAGGTGTGAGGGACGGCGGCCCAGGGAGACCGGACGGGGAAACGGTCCGGCCGACGCGGTGGTGAGACATCCGACGCGGGTGCCGTCCCGTGGGTGGGGCGGCATCTGTCGGCATGGCTGGGCGGTGGTTGAGCTTGGCTTTGGGGGTGGGCTGTGGATGGGGGGTGCTGTGGGTGGGGGCGTTCGGGGTGGGGTGCTTGGGCGCTTGGGGTGGGCGGGGCCTTGTTTGGGGGCGGGGATCCTCGGGATTGGTGTGGGGACTCCGCCCAGGGGCGGTGTGGGGTGCCCGGCTGGGACCTGTGTGGGGTGCGTGTCCGGGGGGTGTGAGGTGCTCGCTCGGGAGTGGTGTGGGGACTCCGCCCAGGGGCGCTGTGGGGAGCCCGTATGGGGATGGTCTGGGCATTCCGCTTGGGGGCGGTATGGGGGTTGCCCGCCCGGGCCGGTGTGGGGTGCCCGCCCGGGCCGGTATGGGGTGCTTGCCTGGGGCCGGTGTGGGGTGCGCGTCCGGGGCGCTGTGGGGTACCTGCCCGGGGACGGTGTGGAGTGCTCGCCCGGAGCCGATGCGGGATGCCCCTGCCCGAGGCCGGTGCGGCGGGTTCGCCGCACCGGGGTGCCGTTGCCGGGCGAGGAGGGGCCGTGGTGGCCAGGCGCTACAGTCAGCCTCTCCCGGCGGTGGGCGGTTGCTGCCGTTGGTCAACGGTGCTGAAACTGCGGCCCCTGAGGCGGCAGAACGAAGTGCGGGTCCGGTCCGGGACCAGGCCCGGGGCCTGGGGCCGGGGGCTGCTGTGGGTGGCCGTAGGCGGGAGGCGCTGGAACAGCCGCTGCCACGGGACCCGTCGGATACGGCTGGTGCTGGGGCTGCTGCGGAGGCTGCGGATACCCGTACGCGGGCTGCGGCTGCTGCGGCATCGGCCCGGGATACCCGTACGCGGGTTGGGCCGGGGGCTGGGCAGGAGGCGGCGGGATGTTCGGAGCGTTCTGCGGATAACCGTAGCCCCCGCCGGTGGGCTGAGGCTGAGGCGGGAACGCGGCAGCCGGCGCGGCCGCGTGCGGGGCAGTCGAGGGCGGAGCGGTGGGCGGCGAAAGCGGGAAGGAGTCCGGTTCGGCCTGCGAAGCGGGGGCCGGCGCCGGGACCGAGGCCGGCGCCGGTGCCGTGCCTGGGACCGGTGCGGTGCCCGGGGCCGGCGCGGTGCCCGGGGCCGGCGCGGTGCCCGGGGCTGGGGCTGGGGCTGGTGCCGTGCTTGGGGTCGTGGCCGGAGTTTGCGTCGAGGGCGATGCCGGGGCCGGGGCCGGGGTCAGTGTCGCCGGGTCCGGGTCGGGAAGGTGCTGTGTCGCGGCGTCAGGGTCCGCAGCGGGCGACAGGGACTCCGCCTCGCCGGAGCCGTCCGATGCGACGGTGGCGGCGGACGCCGCAGCCGTGCCGGGTTCCGGCGCTGCGGACTCGTCCTCCTCCACCGAGATCCCGAACTCGGTCGCCAGGCCGATCAGCCCGTTCTCGTACCCCTGCCCGAGCGCACGGAACTTCCACTGATCGCCGCGCCGGTACAACTCGCCGCAGATCAGCGCCGTCTCCTTGCCCGTCTCCGGCACCACGTCGAAGACCGCGACCGGCTCGTCGTCCGGCGAGGAGGCGTCATGCAGCACTACGCGCAGATCCCGTACGTGCGCGAAGGTTCCGCCATCCGCCGAAGCGGTGAGCACGACACGGTCCACCGACGTTTCGAGCCCGGACAGGTCCGCCTCGATCGTGTCCGCCACCGCGTCGGCGAGCTGCGTCTTCGGCAGGTGCCGCACCAGCCCACTGGGGTGCCGGGGCTGGTTGTAGAAGACGAAGTCCGCATCGGAACGCACGCGTCCATCGGTGCCCAGGAGCAGGGCCGAGGCATCGACATCGGGCACTCCCGCGCCGGGCGCCCAGCGCAGTACGGCCCGGACCGCCGTGGTGTCGAGGGGTACGTTCGACCCTTTCAGCATCGCGTGCGTCATGTCCGTAATCCTGCCTTCCCGGAGGTCGGGGGGACAACGCGGGGGCCTTCCCGGCGTGGCCCGCACGGTGCTCGCGACACCTGGCCGCCGCGTGCGGGTCATGTGCTTTTCATGTGGGCGGGAACTTTCCCGATGCGGCCGCACGTACGATTACCGGCCGGATCCAGACAACGAGTCGCCGCGGGGTGGCCCCGGCCCCGCCTGCTCACGGGGAGTTCTATGCGTCATTTTGGGCACCTTGCGCCCGATATCCGGAACGCTTTGTTCCACCAGGAGCCGGTCGAGTTCACCGCCGACTCCCCGCCCGGCACGCTGTCGGTCGCCCTCGGCGCCACCCTCTACAGCCCGGCCACCCGTCCGCGGCTCGCCGAGGACGTCGTCAAGCAGGCCGGCCGTGGAGTGGTGTCCATGGTGCTGTGTCTGGAGGACTCCATCAGCGACGCGGACGTGGTCGCCGGTGAGGAGAACCTCGTACGGCAGTTCGCGGCCCTCGGTGAGGAGGCCGAGAAAGGTACGGACCTTCCGCTGCTGTTCATCCGGGTGCGCGCGGCCGCGCAGATACCCGACCTGGTGCGCCGACTGGGCCGCGACGTGCGGCTGCTGTCCGGATTCGTGCTGCCCAAGTTCACCGAGGAGCGCGGCGTCCCGTTCCTGGAGGCGCTGGCCGGTGCGGAGGCGGAGTGCGGGCGGCGGCTGTTCGCGATGCCGGTGCTCGAATCCCCCGACCTGCTCCACCTGGAGAGCCGCGGCGAGACACTGCGGGGCATCGCACGCACGGTGGACAAATACCGCGAACGCATCCTGGCACTCCGGCTCGGTGTCACTGATTTCTGCTCGGCCTACGGCCTGCGCCGGGCACCTGACATGACCGCGTACGACGTACAGATCGTCGCATCCGTGATCGCCGACGTGGTGAACGTGCTCGGCCGGGCGGACGGCACCGGATTCACCGTCACCGGCCCGGTGTGGGAGTACTTCCGCCTGCATGAGCGGATGTTCAAGCCGCAGTTGCGGCAAAGCCCCTTCCTGGGCCGGGCGGAGGAACTCCGGACAGCCCTGATCGAACATGACATGGACGGGCTGCTGCGCGAGATCGAACTCGACCGTGCGAACGGCCTGCAGGGCAAGACCTGCATCCACCCCTCGCACGTGGCACCGGTACACGCGCTGTCGGTCGTCAGCCATGAGGAGTTCAGCGACGCCGTGGACATCCTGCGGCCCGAGCGGGGCGCCGGCGGCGTACTGCGTTCGGCGTACACGAACAAGATGAACGAGATCAAGCCGCACCGTGCCTGGGCCGAACGGACCCTGCTGCGCGCCGACGCGTTCGGCGTCGCCCGCGAGGGCGTCGGCTTCGTGGAACTGCTGACGGCCAGCCTTCCGCACACCTGAGGCGGCGAACGGTTCAACAGACCGGGCGGCTACCGCCCCACCGGGCCCGCGACGCCCGGCAAGCAACGGACGATGACGACGGCGGAAGAGACGAAGGAGACGGGCACAGTGGTGTGGACGGGAGAGTGGGTCGCCCAGCGGCTCGGTGTCTCGCTGAGAGGTGGGGCGGAGCTGCCCCGGCTGCTGGGACTGGCGCTGCGGCGCAACCCCAAGCGAGCTCACCTGCTCGTGTCGAACGTGCTCGGCAAGCATGTGCCGCAGCGTCCTGAAACGGTCTACGGCGCGGGCCTCGGGCTGGGCCGCCAGGTCCGGGAACTTCTCGGCGACACCGAGGCGGCACGCGCCGTCGTCCTGGGATATGCCGAGACCGCCACAGGACTCGGGCACAGTGTGGCCGACGGGCTGGCCCTCGCGCCGTATCTGCACTCCACGCGTCGGCCGGTCGCGGGCGTCGAGCAGGCGGGCGGTTTCGAGGAGGAACACAGCCACGCGACCTCGCACCTGCTGCTCCCGGAGAATCCGGAGCTGCTGGCCGGTGACGGCCCCCTGGTCCTTGTCGACGACGAGTTCTCCACCGGTCGCACGGTCCTGAACACCATCAAGGCGCTGCACGCCCGCTTCCCCCGCGAGCGGTACGTCGTCGTCGCCCTGGTCGACATGCGCTCGGACGCGGACCGCGGCCACCTGGAGAAGTTCGCCGCCGACCTGGGCGCCCGGGTCGACCTCATGGCCCTGGCTGCCGGAGGCGTGCAGCTCCCGGCCGACGTCCTCGAACGCGGCCAGGCCCTCGTAGCCGCCCATCAGAACGCGACACCCGTGCCAGAACAGGCGCCGCGGGCTCCGGAAGCAGCGGCGGCCCCCGCCGGAGACGCTGGCAGTGGCAGTGGCAGTGGCAGTGGCAGTGGCAGTGGCAGTGGCAGTGGCAGTGGCAGTGGCTGGGGTGGAGGTGGGGACGGAGGCATGGCTGCGGACGGGGTTGTGGCTTCGGACGCAGATGTTGTTGCGGGCGCGTCGGTGGCCTCGGCCACGGAGATTGTCGCGGGCGGGGCTGCGGCCTCGGGCGAGTCGGCGACCTCGGGCCGGACCACGGCTCCGGGCGGCCCGGCGCAAGCCGTACGCATCGACCTCGGCTGGCCGGAGGCCGTGCCGGACGGTGGGCGCCACGGCTTCACCCCCGCCCACCGCGCCGACCTGGAGGCCGCGCTCCCCGGTATGGCGGACCGGATCGCCGACGAACTCGCCGGCGCCCGCCGGATACTGGTCCTCGGCAACGAAGAGCTGATGTACGCACCGCTGCGCCTCGCCGGAGCCCTGGACGACTCCACGTCGGCCGAGGTGTACTTCTCGACCACCACCCGCTCGCCGGTCCTCGCCGTGGACGACCCGGGCTACGCCATACGCACCCGGCTGACCTTCCCCGCCCACGACCGGCCGGCCGACGGCCCGGGGGAGCGGTACGCGTACAACGTCGCGGCCGGCGCGGACCCGCAGCGACGCTTCGACGCGATCGTCGCCGTCACGGACTCGCACGGCGACACCCCGGAACTCCATGGACCCGACGGTCTCCTGGACCGGCTCGCCGCGCACACCGACCGGCTGCTGCTCGCCGTCATCCCTTCCTACACACCGGCGTACCCGCTGCCGCAGACGCCGGAGCCCGCCCCGAAGTCCACGCCCCACGCCACGCGACGACAGGTCTGACCGATGCCCCTCCCCGAGCCGCTGCGCGGCCCCGCCTTCTCCTCCTACGCCCCTGACGAGGTCGGCTGGCTGCTCCAGGACCTGTCCTCGATCAGTCTGGAAGCGCCCACCGAGGAACGCGAGGAGGCGATACAGGCCGGCGGCGCGCACTATGCCGAGTCGCTGCCCGTCGAATACCAGCCGAGCGAGCAGTACCAGGCGCTGTTCCACAGCGCTCTGGAGACCTCCGCCGGCCGCATCGCGCGGGCGGTCGGTGCGGTCACGGAAACCGTGCTCGCCGAGCGCTCCCCTCGCCCGGTACTGGTCTCGCTGGCCCGCGCCGGTACCCCGGTGGGCGTGCTGATGCGCCGCTGGGCGCTGCACGCCGACGGGCTCGACCTGCCGCACTACGCCGTCTCGATCGTGCGCGGGCGCGGTATCGACACCACCGCACTGCGCTGGCTCGCGGCCCACCACGACCCGGCGGACGTCGTCTTCGTCGACGGCTGGACGGGCAAGGGCGCCATCACCCGGGAACTGGCGCAGGCACTGCGCGACTTCCCGGGCTTCGACCCGCGGATCGCCGTGCTCGCCGACCCCGGCGGCTGCGTGGACACCTACGGCACCCGCGACGACTTCCTGATCCCCTCCGCGTGCCTCAACTCGACGGTGTCGGGCCTGATCTCGCGCACCGTACTGCGCGACGACCTCGTGGGACCCGATGATTTCCACGGCGCCAAGTTCTACCGCGACCTCGCCGGGGCCGACCTGTCGCGGGTGCTGATCGACGCGGTCGCCGCGCGGTTCGACGAGGTCGCCGAGCAGGTCGCCGCCGACGTGAAGGAACTGGCCGCGGCCGACCGGACGCCCACGTGGGCGGGCTGGGCCGCGGTCGAGCGGATCAGCGAGGTGTACGGCATCCATGACGTCAACCTCGTCAAGCCGGGTGTCGGCGAGACCACGCGGGTACTGCTCCGCCGTGTCCCCTGGAAGATTCTTGCCCGGCGCGGCGCCGGAACGGACCTCGATCATGTGCGTCTCCTGGCTGAACAGCGGGGCGTGCCCGTCGAAGAGGTCGACGAACTCCCCTACACCTGCGTTGGCTTGATCCACCCCCGTTTCACCCGGGGCGCGACGGGTGCGGACGGCAAGGCGGTGACCGCGCCGTGAGCACGATCGTCGCCAGTGACCTGGACCGCACCCTCATCTATTCGGCCGCCGCACTGGACCTGGCCATGCCCGACGCCGCTGCGCCACGCCTGCTCTGCGTCGAGGTCTACGAACACAGACCGCTCTCCTACATGACGGAGACGGCGGCGGAACTGCTCGCCGGCCTCGCCGACACCACCACGTTCGTCCCCACGACCACGCGCACCCGCGAGCAGTATGGACGCATCCACCTCCCGGGCCCCGCCCCGCGGTTCGCCATCTGCGCGAACGGTGGCCACCTGCTCGTCGACGGCGAGTCCGACCGGGACTGGCAGCACACCGTCGCCGCCCGGCTGAGCGCGGAGTGCGCCTCGCTCGACGAGGTCCGCACGCATCTGCTGCGGACCGTCGACCCGGCATGGCTGCTCAAGGAGCGTGTCGCCGAAGGACTCTTCGCCTACCTCGTCGTCGAGCGCTCGCTGCTGCCGCAGACCTGGGTCAAGGAACTCGCCGAGTGGGCGGACGCCCGCGGCTGGACCGTCTCGCTCCAGGGCCGGAAGGTCTACGCCGTGCCGAAACCGCTGACCAAGAGCGCGGCCGTGGCCGAGGTCGTCCGTCGGACCGAGGCCTCGCGAGTACTCGCCGCCGGCGACTCGCTCCTGGACGCCGATCTGCTGCTGGCCGCGGACCGCGGGTGGCGACCCGGCCACGGGGAGCTGGCGGACTCGGGCTGGAGCGCCCCGCATGTCACCGCGCTGGACGAGCGCGGAGTGGCGGCAGGCGAGGAGATCCTGCGGGCCTTCACCCGCGGTGCTGCCCCCGCCCGCTCTTGTTGAGCCGTACGGCGAGGAACGCCAGGACAGCCAGGGTGGCGGCCACCAGCACCATCTTCGAGTACGCGTCCACATAGCCGGTCACTTCCTCCCAGTTCTCACCGAGTGCGTAGCCGGCGAGGACGAAGATCGAATTCCAGATCAGACTGCCGAGTGTGGTCAGGGCGAGAAAGGCCGGTATCGACATCCGCTCGATACCGGCCGGTATCGATATCAGGCTGCGGAAGATCGGGACCATCCGGCCGAAGAACACCGCCTTGTTGCCGTGCCGTTGGAACCAGCGCTCCGTCCTCTCGATGTCGGAGACCTTGACCAGCGGCAGCCTGGCCGCGATCGCGAGCATCCGGGCCCGGCCGAGCAGCGCGCCCACACCGTAGAGAGCCAGTGCGCCGAGCACCGATCCGAGCGTCGTCCACGCGAGCGCGGAGAACAGAGTCATCCGGCCCTGGCCCGCCGCGAAGCCCGCGAGGGGCAGAATCAGCTCGCTCGGCAGGGGCGGGAAGAGATTCTCGGCGGCGACCGCCAGGCCCGCGCCGGGCGCGCCGAGGGTGTCCATGAGTCCGGTGATCCAGTCGATATCCGCGTGTTCGTTCATGCTTCGACGTTAGAAATTCGCGGGCGTCGGCACATTGCGGAAAACCGCACGGAACACTGCGGTTTTCCGCAGTGCGGTGGTGTCGGCGCAGCCGCTAGCGTTTCGATCATGCGGGGGATGGCACGGCGCGGGATGCGCCTCACGGTCGGATTGTTGGTCGGCGCGGGCACGGTGGCGGTCGAGCTGCCGTTCATCGTGCTCTCGGGGCTCGCGCTGCTCTGCGTGTTCGTCTGGCCGCGTGGGAGACGCAAGGTAATGGAGCCGGTGATGACCATGGCCCGGTGGCTCATCGAGTCGGCGCGCCGCCGCTTGCGGTTCGGCGGGGCCGATTTCTCCTACGGGTACGACGACGAGCGTGCGCTCAAGTACCTGGCGGTGCGCTGGCTGTTGGGTCTCCTGGGCGCGTGCGTGGTGCTCGCCGCGCTCATGGGGGCGACCGTCGTTCTGTGGGCGGCGACGGCATGGATGTTCTCCCACATCGAGCATCCGGTCGATGTCGCGGAGACCGGCGTGGGCGCATTGTTCCTCCTCTTCCTCAGCCTGCAGTCGGTGTTCGGGGTGGCGGCTCTGGAGGCCCGTCTGGCGCGCCATTTCCTCGGCCCCACGCACGAGAGAGAACTGAAACGCAGGGTCGCGGAACTGGCCTCCAGCCGGGCCGGGGTCGTCGCCGCGGTCAATGACGAACGTCGCCGCATCGAGCGCGACCTGCACGACGGTGTCCAACAGAGACTGGTGGCCCTCGGGATGTTGCTCGGCCGCGCGCTGCGCAGCAAGGACGAGGCCCACGCCGTGAACTTGCTGCGGCAGGCCCATGCGGAGAGCCGCCAGGCACTGACCGAGCTGCGCGAGGTCGCCTGGCGTGTCTATCCGACGGTCCTGGACGAGGCCGGACTGCGGGCCGCACTGGAAACCGTCGCGGAGCGCTCGGCGGTCCCTGTCCGGCTGACGTACCGACTCACTCAAGAGCCCGAGACCGCCGTGGCGACCGTCACCTATTTCGTCGTTTCCGAGGCGGTCACCAATGCGGTCAAGCACTCTTCCGCGGTAGGAATAACCGTTACCGTCGACCGGAAGGACAACCTCCTGTCCGTCCGGATTCAGGACGACGGCCGGGGTGGGGCGAATGCCGCGGGAAGCGGTCTGTTCGGGCTGGCCCGCCGGGTCGCCGCCATGGACGGCCGGTTACGGGTGGACAGCCCGGTCGGCGGACCCACCACGATCACCGCGGAGCTGCCGTGCGCGTAGTACTTGCCGACGATTCGACCTTGCTGAGGGAGGGCCTGGTGCGACTGCTGACGGAAGAGGACCACGAGGTGACAGCCGCGGTCGGGGACGCCGCTGAACTGATGACCGTGCTGGAGCGCGCGTCGGCGGAGCAGCGGCCCGACGTGGTGGTCGTGGACGTACGGATGCCGCCCACGCACACGGACGAGGGGCTGCGGGCGGCCGTGCAGATCCGTGAACGCTGGCCGGACGTCGGCGTCCTTGTCCTCTCGCAGTACGTCGAGCGGCGGTACGCCGCCGAGCTGCTGACCGAGGACAGCGAGGGGGTCGGCTACCTGCTCAAGGACAGAGTCGTAGAGGTGGATGAGTTCCTGGACGCGTTGGAGCGGGTCGGTTCCGGGAAGGCCGCGTTCGACTCGGAAGTCGTACGCGTCCTGTTCTCCCGCAGCAGCCGTACCGATCCGCTGAATTCGCTCACGGCCCGCGAGCGTGGGGTGCTCGCCCAGATGGCCGAGGGACACACCAACGCCGCCATCGCCGGGAGGCTGCACATTTCGCAGAGCGCGGTGGAGAAGCACACCAACGCGATCTTCGACAAGCTCGGCCTGACCGGCACCTCGGGCTACTCTCGCCGCGTTCTGGCCGTACTGCGCTACCTGGGGACCTGAGGAGGGCCAGTGATCAAGAGCAAAACCACCGCCGTCGCGGAGGAGCTGCCCGACTACGTACTCGCGCACATCTCGCCGCCGGCCGCCGTGCAGCGGGAGCTGGTGGAGACCACGCATTTGGTGCTGGCACAGGCCGTGTCCCCGGGCGGCAAGCTGGTCGCCTGTGACGTCTCCGGGGAGCGGACGGCGTATGGCCGTGAGGCGTGGGAGAAGGTCGGCTTGGCCGATTTGATCGACCTGCGGATTGCACCGGTGCTGGACACCCTGCGGACGATACCCACCGAGCCGCACATCGGCTTCGCTTGCCTCGGTGCGGGCAAAGTCAACTAACCCGAGTTCTGGGACGAGTTGATTCAGCGTCTGCGATCCGGGGGCTTGATCATCGCGGACAGCGTCCTCTTTGACGGGGTCGCGACGTCGGCCGTCGGCGTCTCGCAGGCGGAAGGCGCAGTCACGGCCATCAGGTAGTTCACCGAGCACGCCAGTGCGGACGAGCGGGTGGAGGCGATGGGGCTTGCCGGGGCAGGTGGACTGATGGTGGAGCGGAGGTCGTCAGAACTAGGGACGGGCGGGGGCGCAGCTTCGAGACACGACGCCAAGGCGCAGGTATGGACAGCCGGTAGGCGAGAGCCGAACGCTGGCAGACGGCAGACGGCAGACGGCAGACGGCAGACGGGTGCCCAGCGCCGGGTACCGGGCCGACGTCGGAGTCGGCGCCCGGGCCCCGGGCCGGTCGACTGCCGGGAGCCGTGGCTGTCGGTGCTAGCCGCAGCAGCCGCCTCCGCAGCAGCCACCGCCTGCGCCGCCGCTGGGCGTCTGGGACGGGGTTGCGGCGGTGCCGCCGACGGCGACCGTGGACAGCAGCTTGACCGTGTCCTCGTGCCCGTCCGGACAGGTGGCCGGGGCGGAGGATTCGGCCATCGGGCGGTTCAGCTCGAAGGTCGAGCCGCAGGAACGGCAGCGGTATTCGTAACGAGGCATGGCGACAGATTAGCCCGCGAGTGGGAGAGAGGGGGCGGGGCGTGAGGCGGAAGCAGTCCGGGGCAGCGTTCGACCGTGCCCGGAGGGGCGCCGAGAAGGCTCACTTCGGCACGCGTGGGTGCCCCTTCCCAGCCGCCGGGCGAGGCGACCGCGAAGGCATCGGTCGTCACGGTTCGTTCCAAGCGCCCGGCGACGCCCTCGCCATCCGGCAGTGCGGAGTCCAGCGGGGCGGAAAGGCGCCCCGCCACGAGCGCGTCGGCGGCGCAGACCGCGTCCACGGCCCGCACGGCTATGGCCGGCTGGTGCAGCGAATCGCCTCCGGTGTCGTGCGCGTCGTGCGGGCTCTCTGTCGGGTATGGGCTGCTTATCCTGTTTGTCGGGGTGACGGGGCGGTTCGGGCGCGTGTAAGGGGTGGCGCTGGCCTGGCCGAGTTCGAAGGCAGCCTCCTTGGCGCCCGTGGCCAGCAACTGCCCCGCCTGAGCAGCGGTGCCGGGCAGGGCGCCCGGTGGGGAGCGCAGGGGGACTTCGTCGGCCGAGGTGACCAGGGGGCCCACGTATGGCATCCAGTCCCGCGACACCGCCGAGGCGTGGTCACCCGTCCACAGTCGACCCCGGGGGTTGACGTCCCAGCACGCCAAGGGGCCATGACCCCGGGCCAGTCGAAGAACATGCGCCGAGGCCGCACGGGCGGTGGAGGTCAGCGCCGGGTTGATGCAGGTCAGGTGAAGGATCCGAGGTGCGGCGGTGGTGGAGGCCCGGTCGAGTGCGTCCGGAGCCAGACGCGAGTCGGCCGGGCCCCCGCGGTAGTAGTACACCCGGGGCAGGTTTGGCAGCCGTGGCTCGGAGAGGATCAGCCCGGTTGGGGCGCCGGGGCCCCTTCGGGCTCCCGAGACGTTCACCGCTTCCACTCACGGCGTACGGAGTACGAACCCGTCGGTCTTATCGTTCCCGGAGGCGCCCACCCAGCGGGCAGGGCGGCCGAGCCGGGCGAGGCCGATGGCGATGTTGCTCTCTGCGCCTGCGATGGAGACGTTCGTTGTGCCGCCCAGCTTGAGCGGGCCGCTTCCGCGCAGCGCGACCCTGGTCTCGCCGAAGGCGAGAACGTCACGGCTGTTGCCCGTATCAGCATCGCAACTTGGGACTGTTTCGACACTCGGGGTCACTTCGCCAACCGGGCTCGCTTCGCCAGCCGGGGTCGCTGCGGGTCCCAGACCCGCTGCGGGACTCGGACCCGCTGGGAGATTTGGGCCAGCTACGCGCCGCGGCGCCGCTTCGGTATTCGGATTTGTGCAGGCGCCCGGAGCTGGGGGCGGGCTGGGGCTCGCGCTGGTAGGGGTAACCGGTGCTGCTCGTTCCGCGTCGATGGTCGTGTCGGTGCTCATCCTGCGCGCATCGAGAGGCAGTCGGTTGCGCGGGTTCGGAGGGCGGCCAGGTCGCCGCCGTCTGCGATGGCCCGGTCAGGGGGCCGACTCCGACAGTCACTGCTCCGGCGGCCAGGTAGGCGTGGGCCGCTGCCGCGTCCACCCGCTGACCGGCACGAACGGCGCATCGGAGAACGACGCATCAGGGGGCGACGTGCGGAGACCTCTGAGGTAGCCGGGGCGCCGACTGAAGCCGGGAAGAGCTTCAGTGCGGTTGCTCCCGCGGCATCGGCAGCGATCACTTTGAAGGGGTGAGGATTTCGGCAAGGACCGGCAGACGGAGGTGTACAGAGGTGTCCAGGCCCGCGCTCGGGACGGGGTGACGGTCAGGTTCGCTCAGGCTTCGGCGGCGAGACGGGTGCCGTCGGTGGTGAGTACGGTTCCGGCACCGAGCCGGGCGTCACCGCCCAGTTCGACGTGGGTGTGGCGGATCACGTGAAGAGCGTCCCGCCAGGCGAGGGAGGCCTCGCTGAAGGATTCCTCGGCCAGGGGGACCTCAGTCGTGCAGGAGCCCTCGGCCAGGGAAACTTCAGGGTGGAGGATCCCTCGGCCAGGGAGGCCTCGGTCGTGGAGGTGCCTGCCTTCGCGAGCGTCAGGGCCGTACGGAACGATGCGTCGGTGTCCGTGCCAGGGACGATGGCGATGGCGGCTGGGCGCGGTGTGTAGCGCGTGGCGAAACCCATGCGGTGAGTCTCTGTCTTCCCTCTCTGCTGCGTACGTGTCGGTTGGGGGCTCGGTTGCCGCTCACCATTCGGCGAATGAGCCGTCCGCGTGACGCCAGACCGGGTTGCGCCAGGCGTGTCCCTGCCGGTCGGCAGCACGTATGGCCTGCTCGTCGACCGTCACACCCAGCCCCGGGCGGTCGGTGCGCAGGAGCGAGCCGTCGTGGAAGCGGAAGGGTTCCGGGTCGGCCACGTAGTCGAGCAGTTCGGCGTCCTGGTTGTAGTGGATGCCGATGGACTGTTCCTGGATGAGGAAGTTGGGGGTGGTGAAGGCGATTTGAAGGCTGGCGGCGAGGGCGACCGGGCCGAGTGGGCAGTGTGGGGCGAGCTGGGCTCCGTACGTCTCCGCGAGAGCGGCGATCCGGCGCAGTTCGGAGATGCCGCCCGCGTGTGAGATGTCCGGTTGAAGGATGGCGACGCCGGCTCGGAGAGGAGCCAGGAACTCCTGGCGGGTGAAGAGCCGCTCGCCCAGCGCCAGCGGGATGTTGGAGGCATTGACCAGGTCGGGCAGGGCGTGCGGGTAGTCGCAGAGGACGGGTTCCTCGACGAACATCGGCGCGTGCTCGGCCAACAGGGGAAGGAGGCGTCGTGCGTTGGCGGGGGAGACTCGGCCGTGGAAGTCCAGGCCGAAGTCCCGTTCGTCGCCGAGCACGTCCCGGGCGGTTTCGGCGCGACGCAGGCAGTCGCGTATTTCCGCGCGGGTGGCTACCGGTGTCATCGGTCCGCAGCCGTTCATCTTGACGGCGGTGAAGCCGGCCTCGATCTGGGCGGCCAGCGCGTCCCGGATCTCGTCCGGTTCGTCGCCACCGACCCAGGTGTACGCGCGGACGTGTTCCCGTACCGGCCCGCCGAGGAGCTGGTGGACGGGCACGCCGTACTGCTTGCCCTTGATGTCCCACAGGGCCTGGTCCAGTCCGGCGACGGCGGAGGACAGTACCGGCCCGCCGCGGTAGAAGCCGCCCTTCGTCATGACCTGCCAGTGGTCCTCGATGCGTGACGGATCCTGGCCGAGAAGGTACTCGGAGAGGACCTCGACGGCGGCGCGTACCGGCTCGGCTCGGCCTTCGACCACCGGTTCGCCCCAGCCGCTGAGTCCCTCGTCGGTCTCCACGCGGACGAACATCCAGCGTGGCGGGGCCAAGAACGTCTCGACACGGCTGATCTTCACGGGCCGCCGCCCTTTCTCCGACTGTGGCTGTGACTGTGACTGGCCAGAGGTTGGCACGGGGAGTGGAGGCCATCAATCGGTGGGGCGTGGGACATGGAGGTGGGGTTGGAGAGCGGAGTGGGAGGAACGGTGTCGGGCGTTGGCGTCTGGCGAGGCCGTTGTCACAGGGCGTGTCTGCGGTGCTTCGGGGCGCGATGGCGGCCTCGCTTGGCAGTCTCGTACTGCGGTGCCGCATGAGCGCCGGTGTGCGGCGGGGGAGGGCGCCGGGTCTGCCGTTGCGCCACTTCAGGGTGCCGCGCGCGCCAGTACGGATTGTCGTGCGGCAGGCCGCCGGAGACCCGTCCGTACATGCCGAAGACCAGCAGCATCAGGCCGACGACGAAGCTGAACAGGACGTTCTGGATGCGGAAAGCCAGGTAGTTGAAGCCGGTTTCCAGGATGGCGAGATTGATGAAGCCGCTCAGCAGGAATGCCATTCCGAGCACGATGTTGAGCGTGGAGGCGAAGTTGCCGCCGATCACCATGCCTCCGAAGAGGATCAGCCCCACGATGATCGACAGGACGCTCAGTGCGCCGTTGGTGTTCAGACCGGCGACGGTGTCACCACCCGTGTCGAAGAATCCGATCTTGTCGATCAGCCCGAGGATGCCGAAGGCGACGAGTACCAGGCCCATCAGTCCGGCTCCGAAACGGTAAACCGTGCTGAGCCGGTGATCGACGGGCAGGTGTTCGTCGAGTCGCGTGCGCCGCACCTTGCCGCGCAGCGTCCGGGAGGGCCCGTGCAGGGCCTGGCCAGCTTCCATGTGCGGCCTCCTTAGCGCGATGAACCGCCTGGGCCGTGCCTGAGTCCAGCATCCGCCTGTCTGCGGCGTGACGCCATAGTGCCAGGTCATGAGGCTGGGGAAGGGGACGCGGGCCAGGGCGGGTACCGGGTGCGGGGCCGGGCGGGGAGGGGGCCAGGGGCAGTCGGCTGTGCCGTCGGACTGCCGGCTGGGCCGCCGGGCGTCCGGAGGCGTCGGCTTCAGCCCGCCGCTCCGCCACCCCGTTCCTCGCGGATCTCCTGAACGACCCGGGCCGCGGTCTGCCGTACCGCTTCCGTCTCGGTCAGGAAGTGCCACCAGTCGGGATGCCTCCCCTCCAGGCCGGTGACCGCGCGCTCCAGACGCGCCACCGCGTCGTCCAGCGGCCGCGCATGCCGCGGGTCGGGCGTGCTGCGCCCCGCCATCGCCAGGCGCTGCGCGTCCCGTACGGCGAAGCGCGTACGCTCGACCTCCTTCTCGTGGTCGAAGGACACCTCGTCCAGCCGCCGCAGCCGGTCGCCGGCCGCCGAAACCGCCTCGTCGGTGGTGTTCAGCAGGGCCCGTACGGTCGCCAGCAGGCTCGTGGCGTCGGCCCATCGCTGCTCGTCCCGGGCCCGCTGGGCCTCCCGCACCTTGGTCTCGGCCTGCGCGACGGCGTCCGCGGCCTGGTCCGGTACGTGCTGGAGGTCCTGCCAGCAGGCAGCGCTGTAACGCCGGCGCAGTTCGCTCAGTACGGGGTCGACCTTGCTCGCCCGTGTCGTGATGGCCTGGGCCCGGGTGCGCAGCGACACCAGCCGCTTGTCGATCTCCGCGGCTTTCTCGGGCAGCCGCTCCGCCTCGGTCCGTACCGACTCGGCCTGGCGCAGTACGTCGTCGGCGCGCCGGATCGTCTCCTGCACGCCGTGCTGCCCGGCGCCTTGGTTCAGCTTGGTCAGCTCGGGCGACAGGGCGGCCAGCCGGGCCGCCAGATCGTCGGCCCGGAAGTCCTGCGCGCGGACGGTGTCCAGTGCGTTGCTCGCGGCGAGCAGGGCCTGCCGGGCCCGTTCCACCGCCGGCGCGAGCCGGGCCAATTGCGTTTCCGCGGTCTGGAGAAGCGGGCCGAGGCCCTGCGCGAAACGGTCGAGGTCGGCCTTGACCCGCTCCAGCTCCTCCTTGGCCCGGGTGAGGTCGGCGCGGGCCCGCGAGGCCGCACCGGCGTCGAGATCGTCCCGGTCGAGATCATGGGCGTCGACGGCGGAGATGTAGCCCTGGCTGACTTCGTCGATGCGCCGCCCGAAGTTCTCGTAGTCCTCCGCGGCACGTCTGGCCGCCGGAGATCTGTCGACCGCCGTGATCGTCTCTATGGAGATCCGGAGATCGCGCTGCGCCGTGTCCAGCTCGTAGAACGCCGCCGCCGCCGCATCCTTCGCGGCCTGCGCGTCCGCACGCTGGCTCTCCCCGCGCCCGAACCAGCGCCGCGTACCGCCACCCGCGAACGCGGCCGGCGCCGCGGCCGCCAGCAGGGGCAGCGGCAGCAGGAGCAGCGTCATCGTGTCCCGGAACGCGCCCCGTCGAGGGCGACGGCGTACTGCACGGCGCGCTCGCTGCTCGTGCGGCTGCGTGTGTGTCGCCGTCACATCCCTCTCCCGATCGCATCGCCCCAGGCCCGACTGCCATTCTCCCACCCAGTAGGAACGAACACAGCGGCCGGTTGGTTCGCGATCGCGGGGTCTGGTTCACCGGCCCCACGGTGAGGGGTGCGCCCTGGTTTGCGGTATCGCCCGGGGAGCAAGGTAGTCTGTCGGCTCAGCCAGGGCGCATAGCTCAGCGGTAGAGCGCTGCTCTTACAAAGCAGATGTCACAGGTTCAAATCCTGTTGTGCCCACCAGCGTGAAGGCCCCCCGTCGATCTTGACGGGGGGCCTTTGGTGTTTTTGGGGTTGGTGGGGCTGGAGGGGGGCCGGGCCGTGGACTGCCGGCCGGTGGGTGGGGCGGTGGTGTGGGGCGCGGGTTGGGGTGGTTGTGGGGTGGTCTGTTGTTGGTGCGGGGTTATCGGGGCCTGGTTGGTGTGGCCGATCTGTGTGGTCAACGCTGCCGATAGTGGCGTTGGTTCGGGGGGCTGTGCCGTTCCGGGAGGCGCGCGATGACGTCGTGGTGGGCGGTCGACATGCGTGGTGGTCGGTCCCGGTGCACGCTGAAAGCATGGCTGAGCATCCGCCGGTGATCGTGCACCCGCCCTCGTCGTCCGGGAGGCGGCGGGTCACCATCCACGGGCAGATCGTCGGGCTGGCGCACGGGCGCGGTGACGTCGCCGAGTTTCTGCGGCATGCGGGGCTGGCGCCGGATGCCGAGGACATCGACCTGGACGCGCCGGGGCTGGTCGAGTGGCGTGGGGGTGACAAGGACACGTGGACGGTTTCGGAAGGGGAGGGGTGAGGGGTGTGAAGGGGGCGGGGCGCGCGTGCGGTGGGGTGGGGTGCGGTCGGGGAGGGTAGGTATTGGGGTTACGCGCTGTGCGGGTCGGCATCCGGAGGGTGACGGTGTGCGGCGTGGGTTGTTGTTCAGCTTTCAAGTGGTGTGTATCGTCGAGGTGTGACTTGAAGTTTCAAGTACTTCCGGTGGCCGACGGCCGGTCCCCGTGCCGGGTCCGTCGGCCCAGGCAGACCAGACAGAAATGAGCACTCGCATGTCCTCCCCCCTCAGCCCCCTCCGTGACTACGGCAGCGGTGTCGACGACCGGCACGCCGCCACTCCGCACGCGTACGACGTCGGTCTGCTCGTGCTGCGGCTCGCGGTCGGTCTGATCATGGCCGCGCACGGTACGCAGAAGCTGTTCGGCTGGTTCAGTGGGGCCGGGCTGGACGGGACCGGGCAGTTCTTCACGGCCAGCGGTTACCCGGCAGGCAAGGCGATGGCCGTGGTGGCCGGCCTCAGTGAGACGCTCGGCGGCGTCGGGCTGGTGCTCGGGCTGCTGACGCCGTTGGCGGGCGCGGCGGTCGTCGGAACGATGGTGAACGCGCTGGCGGTGAAGTGGGGCGGTGGTTTCTTCGCGCCCGAGGGCGTGGAGTACGAGCTGCTGCTCACGGCGGGCGCGGGCGCCCTCGCGCTGACCGGGCCCGGCCGCTACGCGGTCGACCGGCTGCTCCCGGTGCTGCGTACGCACCGGCTCGCATATGGGGTGGCTGCCCTGGTGTTCGGCGTGGTCGCGGCGTTCGTGATTCTGCTGGTACGCGACTGAGGCTGAGCTGGGTGGAACTGGGTGAAGTGAGGCCGCGTGGGGGCGGTTGGCGTACGTGAGGCTGCGGGGGCGCGTGCGGTCATGTGAGCCGCGCGGGGCTATGTGCCGGTCTATGTGAGGCCACGTGAAACGGCGTGGCCCACGTGAAGCCGTGGGGGTCACTTGAAGCCGTGGGGGGCCCGTGAAGCCGCGTGGGCCCACATGACGCCGCATGGGCCCACGTGGGGTCGCACGGGGTCGAGTGAAGACACGTACGACCACGTGCAGGCACGTAGGTCCACGAGAGGTCGGCGAAGCGACGCCGAGCCGGCGGTCGGCGAAGCGACGTCGGGCCGGCTGCCGAGGAAAGCGACGTCGGGCCAGAGCCGGGGGAAACGTCCTCGGGCCGGGACCACGCGGACTTGAAGGAAGCGAAAGCGACGTGAGTGGAGAAGCGGAAGGTGAGGGGTTGACGTGGCGGTGCGGCGGCTGAATCACGCGGTGCTCTACGTACGGGACGTGGCGCGCGCTGTGGACTTCTACACGGAGGCGCTGGGGTTCCGGGTGGACAGCGAGATCCCGGGGAGGGCCGCGTTCCTCAGGGCCGAGGGGACCGCGAACGATCACGACCTCGGGCTGTTCGCGGTCGGCGCCGCGGCGCCCGGGCCGGAGCATGGGCGGGTGGGGCTCTACCACCTGGCCTGGGAGGTCGGCACCCTCGGCGAGCTGGCGGACGTGTCGGCGGACCTGGCGGAGCGGGGCGCGTTGGTCGGCGCCACCGATCACCTGGTGTCCAAGTCGGTGTACGCCAAGGATCCGGACGGCAACGAGTTCGAGGTCATGTGGCGGGTGCCGCGGGAGGACTGGCCGGGGCCGGACGAACCGGACCGGCTCCGTCCGCTCGACCTCGAAGCCGAGCTGGCGCGCTGGGGGCGGGACGTGAAGACGGGCGCGGCGGCCGGTTCCGCGACTTGAGGGGGAGGGGGCGCGGCGCCCGGGTCGGCGGTGCGAAGGGGAAGGTGGGCGCGGCGCCCGGGTCGGCAGCTTGAGAGCGGGGTACGCGTGGTCGGGTCGGCTCCGCGTCCCCGTAGGCCAAGCAGCCTTCCGATCCCGGCTCCGCGCCCCCGCACGCCAAGCGACCTACCGCCCCCCAGCCGCCGCGCCTCCTAGGTCAAGCGGCCTCCCGGCCCTCCGTCGCCCGGGCCGACCAGCGCTTTTCCACCCCGGCCAGCCGCCAGTACGCCAGGGCGGCCGCCCAGACGACCACGAACAGGCCGACGATGATGAAGCCCACGTTGTCCAGGTCGATCGACGAGATCCAGCCGGTGAGGCCGTCGGTGAGGCCCAGCTTCTCGTGCAGGACGGTGACCAGTTCGATGGTTCCGATGAAGAAGGCGACGGCGATCGACAGGCCGGTGATCGTGAGGTTGTAGTAGACCTTGCGTACCGGGTTCGAGAACGCCCACTGGTACGCGAAGTTCATGAACGTACCGTCCAGCGTGTCGAACAGGCTCATCCCCGCAGCGAAGAGCAGCGGCAGGACCAGGATCGCGTACCACGGCAGACCGGCCGCCGCGCCGCTGCCCGCCATCACCATCAGCGTCACCTCGGTCGCGGTGTCGAAGCCGAGGCCGAAGAGCAGGCCGAGCGGGTACATCTGGCCGGGCCGGGTGATGGAGCGGGTGAAGCGGCCCAGTACGCGGTTCATGAAGCCGCGGGAGTCGAGGTGCTGTTCCAGCTCCGTCTCGTCGTACCGGCCCTGCCGCATCGCGCGGAACACCCGCCAGATGCCCGCCAGCGCGACGAGGTTGAGGGCGGCGATGAGGTAGAGGAAGCCGCCGGAGACCGTGGTGCCCACGGTGCCGAGCACCTGGTGGGCGCTCGATCCGTCGTCGAGCAGGGTGCCGGCCAACTGTGCGCCGCCGGCGACCAGGGCCGCCATGGCGACGACCACGCTGGAGTGCCCGAGCGCGAACCAGAAGCCCACCGAGACCGGGCGCTTGCCGTCGGCCATCAGTTTGCGGGTGGTGTTGTCGATGGCGGCGATGTGGTCGGCGTCGAAGGCGTGCCGCATGCCGAGGGTGTACGCGGTGATGCCGAGGCCGACCCCGAAGACCTGCGAGCCCACGGTGTAGTGCTGCGGCACGACCAGCAGGAAGAGCACACCGAAGGCGACGACGTGCAGGGCGGCTATGACCGCCATCAGGCCCGCGGTCCGCACGGTGTCCTGGCGCCGCCAGCGAAACCCGGGCAGAAGGGGCGGGGAGGGGGAAGGCGAGGGGGACGACGTTGCGGCTGGGGGAGGGGTTGGCGGAGAAGTCGGGGACGGCGTAGGGGAATCGGCGGACAGGGGCATCCGGTGGTCACGCTCCAGCACCTCGTGGATCATTTCGTGAGATGCCGTGGCCGGTCTCCTGGCTGACGGGTGTACGCGCCCGCCCCTGCCTTCCCGGCCGCGGGCTGCGGCCAGTGGCTCCGTACGGGCGCCCGGCGCGTACGGAAAGGGGCGGGAACTTCCCGATCACAGTGGCGAGGGCCGCTCCGGTCTGGACCCGAAGGTCTTCACCGGTCTTCCCGACACCACGGCCCGGACACTCTAACGCCCGCTGGCCACATGGTCATGGTCATGATCGCTGGATGGTCATCGGACAGGGGCGTCGGACAAGGTCATCGGACCAACATGGCGGGAACCCGGGGCGCCGTCCGCTCGACTACCTGGTCCTGGGCCCGTATACGCGGGCCGTGGGCAGTCGAGAGGCAGGGAGAGCGGACGTATGCGTCCTCGCGTGGGTCTGGTGAAGTCGGTGACCGGAAAGCGATCGGTGACGACGGCGGCGTCAGTGGTGGTGCTGGCGGTGGCCGCGCTGGCCACTGGTTGCGGCAGTGGTGACGGGCGTACGGCTGCGGGCGGATCGGCCGGTTCGGGCGGCGCGGCGGGAGGCTTTCCCGTCACGGTTGCCGATTGCGACGGGCGGCGGACGACGTTCACCGAGGCGCCGCGGAAAATCGTCACGAGCAATGCGGCGAGCCTGGAAATGCTGCTCCGGCTGGGTGCGGGTGACCGGGTCATCGGTACCGGATTCCCGCCCGGAAAGGGCACGTTGCCGCCTGAACTCGATGCCCGCGCGCAGCGTGTCCCGGTGCTGGGGAAGACGGTGATTCCGAAGGAGAAGCTGCTCGGTTCCGGAGCCGACGTCTATATCGACACGTTCGCTTCCATGGGCACCATGGGTGGAGCGGCGACCGGGCCGACCGAGGAGGAATTCGCCGCGGCGGGCATCAAGCACGTCTATCTGGCGTCGACGGCGTGCGCGCCGCGCAAGAAGGTGCCGCAGCGGGATCTGTCGGCGGTGGAGGGCGACATTCAGCGGCTCGGGCAGGTCACGGGCACTTCGCAGCGTGCGACGCAACTGGTGAGGGAGATGCGGAAGAAGGTCTCCTCGGTACATGCGGCCCTCGCGGACGTGCCCGCGGCGAAGCGGCCGTCGTACTTCTTCTTCGATTTCGACGCGGGGACGAAACAGCCCGTCGCGGTCTGCAATCGCCAGGTGGCGAACGCGGTGTTGACCGAAGCCGGGGCGCGGAACGTCTTCGCGGACTGCGCGAGCGCTTTCAAGCCGGTGTCGTGGGAGGACGTGGTCGGCAAGGACCCGGACTGGATTCAACTCGGCGTACGGAACCGGGGCAGCGCCGCGGCCAACGAGAAGGCATTCGACGAGGCCGAGAGATTTCTCAAGGAGTTTCCGGCCACGGCGGGGCTGCGGGCGGTGAAGGACGGAAAATTCCTTCGGATCGGCTCGGAGCGGACGACCATCGCCGGGGTGGGCAATGCCGACACGGTACGGCAGATCGCGGAGACGCTCTACCCGGACCGGCTGGCCACGTCCGGGGCGGGCCGCTGATGGCGCCGTTCGGTGCTGAGCGGGCCGATCAGGTTGAGCGGGATGGGCGGGCCAAGTCGGCCGGACGGGCCGAGACGTCCGGACGGGCCGAGACGTCCGAGCGGGCCGAGCCGGCTGAGCGGGCCAAGTCGGCCGAGCGGTCCGAGTCAGCCGGGCGGGCCGAGGGGGCCGGGCAGGCCGGGCAGGCCGAGCGGGTCGAGGAGCGTAACGGGTCGGACCGTACGGCCCCGGACGCTGCCCCTACGGGAGCCGTAGGCGCGGCTCGTACCGTATGGCTCGCCATCGGTCTGCTGGTCGCGCTGCTCGGCGCGCTGACCGCGGCCGTCGCGCTCGGTGCCACCGACATCGCTCCGGCCGAGGTGTGGTCGGTGGTGTTCCGGCGGCTGGGCGGTGAGCCGCCCCGGCCGGGTACGGACGACCTGATCGTCTGGCAGCTACGCGTTCCGAGGGCGCTGCTCGCCGCGCTGGTCGGCGCGGGCCTCGGGCTCGTCGGTACGGCCACCCAGGCGCTGGTGCGCAACCCGCTGGCGGACCCGTACCTGCTGGGCATCTCCAACGGTGCGTCGCTCGGCGCGGTGGCCGCGATCGTGCTGGGCGCGGGCGCGATGGCGGGAACGGGCGGGGTGTTCGGCGCGGGCGGAACGTTCGGCCTGGGTGGGGGCGTGGGTCTGTCGCTGGCCGCCTTCACCGGGGCGCTCGCCTCGTTCGCGCTGGTGTGGACGCTGGCCCGCCGGGGCGGCGGCTTCGCGCCGCTGCGGCTGGTGCTGGCCGGGGTCGGCATCGGGCAGTTCCTGGCGGGGTTCACCAGCTATCTCGTCCTACAGGCCGGGGACGAGCAGCAGACGCGCGGCGTGCTGTTCTGGCTGATGGGCAGCCTCGGCGGCGCCACGTGGGGCACGCTCGTCCTGCCGGCGCTCGCCGTGCCGGCCGGGCTGCTGGTCCTCCAGGCGCGGGCCCGCGCGCTGAACGCGCTCACGATGGGGGACGAGACGGCGGCGAGCGTCGGCGTGGACGTCGTCCGGCTGCGCCGCACGCTGTTCGTGGTGACCAGCCTGCTCACCGGCGTCCTGGTGTCGGTGTCCGGGGCGGTCGCCTTCGTGGGGCTGATGGTGCCGCATCTGTGCAGGCTGATCGTGGGGGGCGACCACCGCAGGCTGCTGCCGCTGGCCGCGCTGACCGGGGCGCTCCTGCTGGTGGTGGTGGACATCGTGTGCCGTACCGCCATGGATACCCAGGAACTGCCCGTGGGCGTGGTGACGGCGCTGATCGGCGCGCCGGTGCTGCTGTACGTCCTGGACCGGCGGCTGGGGGGCGGGACGTGAGCGGGGGCGAGAGCGTCAGCGGGGAGGAGAACGGGGGCGGGGACGGGAATGGGGACGTGAGCGGGAGCGGGCCTACGGGTGTGGGCGCCGCGGCTGCCGTTACGGGCCCGGTGACGGACAGAGCTACGGATACGGCTACGGACACAGCTACGGAAATGGCTACGGACACAGCTACGGACACAGCTACGGAGACGGCGATGGACACGCCCACGGAGGCGACGATGGACACGCCGACGCGCATGGCTACGGACACGACCACGGGCCACGGTCTGCGGATCGACATCGAGGATCTGCGGGTGTCCTACGCCGGCCGGTGTGTGGTGGCCGGGGTGCGTCTGATGGCGGCGCCGGGCGAGATCGCGGGGGTGGTCGGTCCGAACGGCAGCGGCAAGTCCACGGTGCTGCGTACGGTCTACCGGCATCTGCGCCCGGAAGCGGGCCGGGTGCTGCTCGCGGGGGAGGACATCCGGGCCATGCCGCCGACGCGCACCGCCCGGCACATCGCCGCCCTGCCCCAGGAACGCGGCGGCGACTTCGAACTCACCGTCCACGAGGTGGTGGCGATGGGCCGCACCCCGTACAAGCGGGCATTCGCGGGCGACGACCGCGCCGACCGGGAGACGGTGGCCCGCGCCCTGGCCGACGTGGGGCTGGCGGAGCACGGCGGGCGGCGGTTCTCGGCGCTCTCCGGCGGGGAGCGGCAGCGGGCCCTGCTCGCCCGCGCTTTCGCCCAGGCCCCGGACGTCCTCGTACTGGACGAGCCGACGAACCACCTGGACGTACGGCACCAGGTCGAGCTGCTGGCCCTGCTGCGCGGCCGGGCCTGTACAACGCTCGTCTCGCTGCACGACCTGAACGCGGCGGCCGTGGTCTGCGACCGGCTCCACGTGCTCTCCGAGGGGACGGTGGTGGCGTCCGGCGCGCCGCGCGACGTTCTGACGCCGGAGCTGCTGGCCGAGGTTTTCGGGGTGCGGGCGGCGGTGGTCGACCACCCGCTGACGGGGGACCCGCTGATCGCCGTCGATCAGCGCGGGGCCGTTGGCGCTGGTGGTTGAGCCGGTGCCGTTAGGCGGGTCGGTGCCGGTAGCTGATCCGGTGCCGGCCGCCCGGCCGTGTAGTCGTGGTGGCCGGAGGGGCTCCCGTACGCGTGGCGGTCCGATCGGCTTCCGTGCACGAGGCGATCCGATCAGTCTTCGCGCACGTAGTGGCTGGGGTGGCCGTCCCGGTGGACGAGCCGCCCGCGCTGTGCCGCGTCCGCCGCGCGCATCAGTCGTACACCGCCGTCCGCGTCCCGCAGTACGCACGCGTGCCAGGGCGTCATCCACACGTCGGGTGCGTCGAGCAGCCGGATGCCGAACTTCGCCGCGCCGCGCGGCTGCGGGTGGATGGACAGCCGTACGGCGTCCGGATGGTGCTCGGCGATCAGCGCGCCCCAGGCGCGGCTTCGCTGGATGACCCTGTAGGCGCGGCTGCGGCAGGCACGTTGCAGGGCGGAGCGGGTGCCCTCGAATCCGGTGCTGTCCTCGAAGAGGAAGCGGGTGATGCCGCGATAGAGGCGCAGTGTTTCGCCATCGCTGTCACCCTCGCCACGGCTATCGCTGTCGCGACCGCCGTGGCCGCTGCGCATGCCGTCGTTGGCGGCCGCTCCGCGGGTTTCGGCGCGCAGGGAGTCCAGGGACGGGGCGTAGCGGCGGTGCACCTCCGCGCGTTTGACGTCGCAGGGCAGGTCTCCGTAGACGTCCCGGAGGTCGAAGGTGCTGAGGTGGGACAGCCCGGCCGTACGGATCATGGCGCGCAGCGCGTCGTTGTACGCGTCGACGTGCGCGTCCGGCACGCCGATCACATCGCTGAAGACGTGCCCGTCCGAGCAGATGACGAGCCGCGCGCCCGGCGCGTACCGCTCGCCTATCGCGGCGCAGAGGCCGTCGAGGAAGCGCAGCGCGAGGCGTTCGCCTTCGTCGGGGAGGTGGCCGATGACCTTGGCGGGGTTGGGGGACTTGCAGGGAAAGCCGGGGAGCGTGAGACGGATGGGGCGGCGGGCGGCCACCAGGCGCCGCACCTGCTGAAGTTGGTGGGGGAAGTGGGCGGGAGTGGGGTCCTGGTGGTCGTAGGCGCTGTGTGGTGTCTCCAGCGTGCGGCGGTGGGGGAGGAGGAGGGCGAGGATGTCGTTGGCTATGGCGGTGGAAGGGTCGGCAGCCGCGTCGCTCGGGTTCATGTCCGTCGTCGAGTCGGTCGCCTGTCTCATCGGTCTCGTCTGTCGCATGGGGTTCATCGGGTACATCGGGCGCATCGAGAGCATGGGGCTCGTCGGTCTCGTCGGTCTCGTCGGTTTCATCGGGTGGTGGCCTCCCCGGTGCCGCTGGTCCCGCTGAACGGGCAGCCGGGTGTGGTTCCGGCATCGGCCCGCGTCGTAACCGTTCCGCCGTCGGTGCCCGGCCCGTAGGCGACAGGGAGCTTGTCGACGCCGCGCGCGAGCACTGCCGGGATCCATGTCAGCCGGCTGTCCGGTACGGCCTGCCGGAGGCCGGGCAGGCGGCGGAGCAGCGTTTCCAGGGCGATGTGCAGTTCGGTACGGGCCAGCGTGGCGCCCGGGCAGAAGTGGATGCCGTGGCCGAAGGCGAGGTGGGGGTTGGGGGACCGGTCGAGGTTCAGGGTGTCGGGTACGGGGAAACGGGCGGGGTCGCGGTTGGCCGCGCACAGCGAGACGATCACGGAGTCGCCGGCCGGGACGCGGGTGCCGGACACTTCCGCGTCCTCGGCGAGGAAACGCCAGGTCGTCAGCTCGAAGGCGCTGTCGTAACGGAGGAGTTCCTCGACGGCGCGGGGGAGGAGCGCCGAGTCGGCGCGGAGTGCGGCGAGGTGCTGAGGGTGGCGCAGCAGGGCGATCAGGGCCGTCGTGATCTGGTTGGTGACGGGTTCCTGTCCGGCGACGAGGAGCTGGAAGATCATGGAGTCCAGTTCGGCGCCGTCCAGGGCTCCCGCGTCGTGGGCGGCGACGAGACGGGAGAGCAGGTCGGCACCGGGGGCCTGCCGTTTGTGACGTACCAGCCCGGCGATGTAGTCCTGCAGGCCGCGCAGTCTCGCCTCGTACGCCGGGCGCCCGGGATCCTCCGGGCCGACGGGCTGGACGACCTTGCCCCAGTCCCGGTCGAAGCGCCGGGCGAACTCGTCCGGCAGACCGATGACCTCGGCGAGTACGAGGAAGGGGAAGCGGGCGGCGAATGACCCGACGAGATCGGTGGTACCGCCGTGCGCCGGGCTCGCGGGCGGCAGCTCGTCGAGCAGCGCGTCCGCCAGGGCCTCGAAGCGCGGGCGGAGTTCCGCTACGCGCTTGGGAGCGAAGGCGTCGGTGATCAGCCGGCGCAGGGCGGTGTGCCGGGGCGGGTCCTGGTGCAGCAGGTGCACCTGGAGCTGGGAGTGCTGCGGCTCCGGCATGATCGAGGCACGGGCGCGCCAGGCCGCGTTGCCCCGGGAGTGATGTTTGCCCAGTCGTGGGTCGTTCAACGCCCGGTGCGCGGCTTCGTAACCGGTGACGAGCCAGGCGCACACACCGCTCGGGAACCGGACACGGTGAACCGGACCGCGCTCGCGCAGCTCGGCGTAGAGGGGGTACGGGTCACGCTTGTAGTCCTCTCCGTAGAGGGGAAGCGGTTCGGGGAGGGACATGGGATGAGGGCTCCTCTGGGGTGGGGCGGGGATGGGCCCGGTCGGGCCGAAGAGCCTCGCGGTACGAGACCCGTCCGGTGCCGGCACGCACGGGCCGAACCCCTCGGCGGTCGGCAGGATTTCGCGTACACGCCCGGGGTCGGTCGCGCACACGCTTCACCCAGAGGTCGGACGGAAAGGGCGATGAGTTCCCGGCGCGGTACGGGAATTCCACTGAGGGAGGGCAATTGCCGTGCGGATGGCGGGCGGTGGCGGCGGGAACGATATCGAGGCGGCGTCGGGACGGCATCAGGACGGTGTTGGGAACCTCAGGTAGTCGGGTGGGCGGCCGGGTGGGTTCCGGCGGGTGGGCAGGACAAACCTCACGTGGTTGGGGGTGTGTTCGGGACAGCGCGTGAGGTGATCGGCGTGCCAGGATGGCTGCTCCGGGTTTCTTCCTGACCAGCCTCTGATTGCTATTCGCCGGTTTCCGGATCCGGTTTCGTCTCCTCGTCGTTCGGGCCTTGGAGACTTCCGCCCCTTTCCTTTCCCCCTTCCTTCTCCCTCTCTCACTCTCATTCCTTTCCCTCGTCTGTGTATCGGAGCGGCCATGCCTCTCGTGCGGCGTCTGTCATCCGCGCTGCCCGCGAAACCGGTGATCGGGTTCGTGGCGCTGCTTGCCGTCCTGTTCGTGTGCGCGTACGTCGCGGGGGCGGCCGCCGGTCCCGTGGCGCCGGGGATCCGGCCGAGCGGCACGCTCCCCGGAACCTCGCAACAACCCGGGGGCGGCGGCTCCATGGACGGCATGAGCGGGATGGACGGCATGGGCGGCATGGGCGAGATGGGATGAGCGAGCGTGTCACCGTACTGACGGTGGGCGGGATGACCTGCGCCGCGTGCGTGAACCGGGTGGAGAAGAAGCTCGGCCGGCTCGACGGGGTGACCGCCACGGTGAACCTGGCCACCGGCAAGGCCCGCGTCCATCACCCGGACGCACTGCCGGTGGCCGACCTCGTGGCGACCGTGGAGGCCGCGGGGTTCACGGCGGGGCTACCGGAGGCCCGACTGCGCGGCCCGGTGGGTGCCCCGACGTCCCCCGTAGGCGAGCCACCGTCCCCGGCAGGTGTCCCGCCACTCCCCGTAGGCGATGCGCCGCCCCCGGCAGGTGTCCCGCCACTCCCCGTAGGCGATGCGCCGCCCCCCGAAGGCGGCCCATCGTCCCCCGAAGGCGGTCCGGCGTCTCCCGAGGGGGAGGCGCCGGGAACCGAACGCGACCGCCTCCTCGTCACCGCGCTGCTGGCCGTCCCCGTCCTCGTCCTCTCGATGGTCCCCGCCTGGCAGTTCCGCGACTGGCAGTGGCTCTGCTTCGCGTTGACCGCGCCGGTCGCCGTGTGGAGCGCCCTGCCGTTCCACCGCCGCGCGGCGCATGGCCTGCGATACGGCGCCGCGACGATGGACACCCTGGTCTCCCTCGGCGTGGCCGCCTCGTTCGCCTGGTCCACGTACGCGCTCTTCCTGAGCGGCGGTACCGCGCACATCTATCTGGAAGCGGCCGTCGGCGTACCGCTGTTCGTCCTCGCGGGGCGGCGGCTGGAGGCCGGGGCCCGGCGGGGTACGGGGTCCGCGCTGCGGGCACTGGCCGAACTGGTCGGTAAGGACGTGTCCGTACGGGTACCGGCGGCCGACGCCACGGACAGCGGTCCCAGCAGCGGTCCCAGCAGCGGCAGCGGCCGCGGTGACCGTTCCGGCAGCGGCTCCGGGGGCGCTGCCGCCACCGTGGAGCGCCGTATTCCGGTGTCCCGGCTCCAGGTCGGTGACCGATTCCTCGTGCGCCCCGGGGAACGGGTGGCCACCGACGGCACGGTGGTGGACGGCAGTTCCGCCCTCGACCTCTCCCTCGTCACCGGCGAGAGCGGCCCGGTGGAGGTCGGGCCGGGCTCGGCGGTGATCGGCGGCGCGGTGAACGCGGGCGGCCTCCTGGAAGTACGCGCGGCCGCGGTCGGCGCGGACACCCGGCTCGCCAGGATCACCCGCCTCGTGGAGGAGGCACAGACCGGCAAGACCCAGGTGCAGCGCCTGGCCGACGCGGTCGCGGGGGTCTTCGTCCCGGCTGTGCTGGCGGTCTCCGTCACCGTCCTCGGGTTCTGGCTGGGCGCCGGCGCCGACCCGCAGGCGGCCGTGACCGCCGCGGTGGCCGTCCTGGTCGTCGCCTGTCCCTGCGCGCTCGGACTGGCCACGCCCACCGCCCTGCTGGCCGCCACCGGCCGGGGCGCGCAGTTGGGCATCCTCGTCAGCGGTCCGCGAGCCCTGGAGCGGCTGCGGCGCATCGACACTCTGGTGCTGGACAAGACCGGCACGCTGACCACCGGGCGGATGAGCGTGATCGCCGTGACGGCCCGTACGGAGATCGCGGAGGCGAGAGGGGCAGCGGAGGCCACGGAAGGGGGCGCGCAGGTCACACAGGTCACGCAGGCCACGGGAGCCGCGGAGATAACGAGCGGGGCCGTGGATGCCACGGAGCCCACGGGAGCCGTGGAGTCTGCGGAAATCACGGAGCCTGCGCAAGTCACGGAGCTCGCCAATGCCACGGAGCCCGCGAGATCCACGGAACCCGCAGGAGCCGCGGACGCGCCCGGCGCCTACCCGGCCGACGAGATCCTTCGCCTGGCCGCGGCCGTGGAGTACGGCTCCGAGCACCCCTTGGCGCGCGCCATCACCGCGTACGGCGACCTGCGCCGCAAGGCCCTCGCCGACCATCGGCCGTCTCCCGTGGTGCGCCATTTCGCCGCGACCGCGGGGTACGGCGTGACCGGCGAGGTGGACGGGCGGTCGGTGACCGTCGGGCGGCCCGGCGAGCCGGCGGAACTGCCCGTCTCGCTCGCGGACGCCGTCCGTACGGCCGAGGCCGCCGGGCACACCGCTGTACTGGTGTCCGTCGACGGCACTCCGCAGGCCGTCGTCGCCGTCGGCGACACGCTGCGGCCCGACTGCTACCGGACCGTCGACCAACTGCGCCGCCTCGGCCTGCGGCCGGTGCTGGCCACCGGGGACCGGGCGGCCACCGCGCGGGCCGTCGCCGACCACCTCGGCATCACCGAGATCCACGCCGGGGCCCTCCCCGAGGAGAAGGCCGCACTGGTCACCACGTTGAAGGAACACGGCGGCCGGGTCGCGGTGGTCGGGGACGGGGTCAACGACGCGGCCGCCCTGGCCCGCGCCGACCTCGGCATCGCCATGGGCAGCGGTACGGACGCCGCGATCGGCGCGGCCGACGTCACCGTGTTGCGCGAGGACCTCCAGGCCGTACCCGACGCCGTACGGCTGGCCCGGCGCACGCTGGCCACCATCCGCGTCAACCTTGTCTGGGCCTTCGGCTACAACCTGGTCACCGTGCCGCTCGCCGCCGTCGGACGGCTGGACCCGATGATCGCGGCTGCCGCGATGTCCGCGAGTTCGCTGCTGGTGGTGGGCAACAGCTTGCGGCTACGTGCGTGGCAGCCGGGCGGCCGCAAGCGGGGCGGCGGGGGCCCGGGCCGCGGGGACCGGAACGGCCGGCCGCGCAGCGGGCCCGGGAAACGTGCCGCGTACGCCGCCCCGCGCGCTACGGCCGACACCTCCCGCATTCCTTCGGCGACTTCCCGGGACACTCCATGACCTCTTCCGCCACACGCGCTCAGGGCATCGCAGACGGCGCTGGCGCCGGGCGTCCTGCGAGTGCGGTCCGCGCCGTCCTGCGCTCCGCCGCCGTACCGCTGCTCGCGGGCGTGCTGACGCTCGGCTGCCTCACCGCCTGGACCGTCACCGGCAACGCGGGCACTCCGCCCCGGCTGCGCGTGACCGACGGCCGTATCCTCACCGCCTCCAACACGGAAGCCACCGCCGCCTTCTTCACCATCAGCAACACCGGCACCACCGCCGACCAACTGACGGGCGTCACCGGCCCGGCCGGGCTGCGGGCCATGGTCGGCCGGGACGCCGAGGTCGCCGAAGGAGCGCACCGGATGGAGATGGCCGGCGCCGTCACCGTCCCGGCACGCGGCGAACTGCGCATGGCGCCGACCGGCCTGGACGTCATGATCAGCCCGCCGCCCCGTCTCGAACCGGGCGACCGGCTCAGCTTCACCCTGCACTTCCGCGACAGCGGACCCGTCACGGCCCAGGCCGTCGCGGTACGCCCGGGTCAGCTACGGCTATGACACAGGCTCTGAGCCGACGAGGGCCATGAGCGCCCCGCCGGAGGCCGGTGCCCCGGGCGCGCACCCGGGGCACCGGTCTGTTGAGGCATCCGGTTCAAACACGGCCGGATTCAGGGCACTGCTTCAGGAAACCGGAACAGTCACCCGCTTCCGCCGCCCGTTTCACGCGGCGGACCCCGCCGGCACGCGGGCGTGCGCCCGTGCGAGCGCGCCCACGGAGTGGGCCGGACTCCTGTGCTCCCGCTCGTGCCCCTCGCCCCGCTCCTCCTGTTCCGCCAGCAACGCCACCAGCGTCTCGCGGGCCCGGGCCACTCGGGAACGCACCGTCCCCACCGGGCAGTCGGCGATCACCGCCGCTTCCGCGTACCGCAGGCCCAGCAACTGGGTCAGCACGAACGCCTCCCGGCGGGGTGCGGGCAGCGCCGACAGCAGGTCGGCGAGGGCGACGCCTTCGTCGAAACCGGGCACGCCACGCGGCTGAGCCTGCTCCACCGCGGTCTGCCAGTCGTCGGTCCCGGCGAGCCGGGGCCTGCTGGCCATGGACCGCAGCCGGTCGGCGACCGTACGGCGGGCGATGGACAGCAGCCAGGTACGAGCCGACGACCGGCCCTCGAATCGGGGCAGGCTGCGCAGGGCCCGCAGATAGGTGTCCTGCACCAGATCGTCGGCGGCCTGTGCGTCGCCACTGAGGTGCGTGACGTAGCGGCGTACGTCCAACTGTGTGGCGCGCACGAACCGTTCCACGGCCGTCTCGTCCCCGGTACGGGCCGCCAGGGCCCAGGCCGTCACCGCACTGTCATCGCGCACGCCGCACCCCCTCGCCGCCGGCCGCGGAACCGTGGCCGCGCATGTCGGGGAGGATGGGGGCATGCACTGCTCGCGCGTACGAACCGCCGTTTCCGCCCGCCTGGACGGCGAACAACTGCCGCCGGGCGTCACGGGCGGGCAGCTCGACGCCCACCTGGCGGGCTGCGCGGACTGCCGTCTCTGGCGGGAGCGGGCCGCACGGTTGCAGCGTCTCATCTCGGCCGCGCGGACGACGGCCGGTGGCGCGGACGACGGCGCGGTGGGCGGCGCGGTGGGCGGTGCGGTCGGCGGTGCCTTCGGCGGTACGGGGAACGATCCGGCGGCTGCGCCGGCTCCGGACGGGCGGCTCGACCGGTTGCGACGGTCCGCCGCACACGGCGATGGCGAGCGGCCCTGAGCGGGAGCTGCCCCGTTCGCCCACCGGCCCGGAGCCGGTGAGCCCGGAGCCGGAGGGCTCGGGCCTCGACATTTCGGGCCTCGACGTTTCGGGGCCCGACGGTTGGGCGTTCGACGTGTCGGCGCATGGCGCTTCGGCAGCGCGCCTGACCGCGGAGGTGGAAGCGGGGCATGCCGGCGCCGCCGCTCTCCGGACAGGAGTCAACATCAGTAGTCCTTCGGGAGAACCGGTCCCGCCGTGTACGAAACGGACGACGGCGATCGGGACCGGTGACGATTACGAGGACCAGGACCGGCTCCGGCCACGCCTGCGCGGGAGCGCGTAACGGCGCGGCGCGAGGTACGAGGGGCCAAGAGGTGCGGGCGCCCATGACGCGGGCACCAAAGGCGGCGCAGGCGCGGGCACCAAGAAGCACGAGGTACCGAGAGGCGCGTAGTCCTGGGTGTGACCGTGCTGTCAGCAGACAGCGGTCTCCCGGGGCGGGCCGCGGAGCCAGATGACGTGGACGAGGACCAGCCGCCGCAGCGGCTGCCGGGGCTCGCGGCGCACCGGACGGCCGGGCCGGGGCGGCTCGGGCAGGACCGCGCGCAGGACGAGGGCGAGCGGCACGAACAGCCGTACGGAGACGGTCCGTACGACGCGGAACGCGGCCCGCTCGCCGCCGCACAGCCACCAGGCGCTCAGCAGCGCGACCAGAAGGTGCGCCGCGACCATGCCGGTCATGCTGCCGTCCATCCCCGGCATGTCATGTACGTGATGTATCCCGTGGCCGCCATGGACCCCGTGGGTTCCGTGGGCCCCGTGCATCGCGTGCAGCCCGTGCGTCCCCTGCATGCCGGTCACGGCATCGCCGTACTGCCGCCCTATCCCCACGTCGTACAGCATCTGTTCGGCCTGACGCTGCGGGATCGGGCCGACCGTGCCGCACGTCAGCGAGGCCGCCCACCGCTGGGCCAAGGACGCCTGCTCGCCCCCGGCCCCGGCGGCGGACACGCTGGCCGCCACCGACTGACCGAAGGAGAAGGCGGCGTGCAGCGCGGCCTGTGTCACCAGCGTCAGCGCGGTGACGAACAGCGGTCCCCGCTCGCGTCCGGCGAGGCACCACGCCCCGCCGGCCGTCAGCGTCACCGTGCCGAGCAGTACCCACCAGGGCACGGGCGCGCCGGACATGAGGGCGTGGCCGAGGGCGGCGAGCAGCACACACACCGCCGCGAACACCCCGGCCCGCAATCCCCTGAGAACGCGCCCCGCAATCATGACCCGCACATCGTTGCACCCCGCTCCGGACGCCGGACGGCAGGGGCAGGGAAAGGGGGCGAGGTAGGCCCAGATCCAGGTACGTGCTCAGGCCCGGGCCCAGGCCTGAGCCCAGATCCAGGCGTGGTCCAGGTGCAAGGCCCAGGTCCAGCTCCGGCTCCCGGGTCCACGTCGGGTTCAGTACGGCAGCCCGGAGAGAAACGCATGCAGGGCGTGGTCGAAGTGGCCGGTGTTCTCCAGGTTCACCATGTGGCCGGCGCCCGGGATCCGTACGCGCTGGGCGTCCGGCACGGCGAGGGTGATGGCATGGGCGTTGGCGGAGATGTCGGAACTGTCCAGGTCGCCGTCCAGGACCAGGGTCGGTACGCGGATCTCCGACAGCCGCTCGTACGCGCCGACCTCGACCGGCACCCCGGCGCCCATACCGCCCGCGTGCACCACCACGTTGGCGTCCGCCGACGCCCGCATCCGCTCGCGCAGGGCGGGGTCCACGGCGTCGGGACCACGGTGCGGGCCGTCCACCCACATGCGCAGGAAGTGCTCGATGTAGCGCTCCGTGCCGTCCTCGTCCTCGGTGACGGCGGCCACCTGCTCCTTGATGTGCTCCAGGATGAACGGATCGGTGAAGGCCCGGCCGCTCACCCCGGGCGACGCCAGGGCCAGCGCGAAGACGCGGTCCGGGTGGGTGAGCGCCATGTCGAGGGCGATACGTGCGCCGTGGGAGAGGCCGACGAGGATGGCACTCGCTATGCCGAGGTGGTCGAGGAGCGTACGCAGGTCCTCGTGGTTGGCGTAGTCACCGTCGACGGTGGAGGACAGGCCGTGACCGCGCGCGTCGTAGCGGACCGTGCGCAGGCCGGAGCGGGCGAGCCAGGCGAACTGCTCGTCCCACATGCGCTGGTCGAGCATCCCGCCGTGCAGCAGCACCACCGAGGGGTCGCCCTCCGTTCCGGCGCCGGCCGCCTCGTAGAACAGCTCACCGTTCTCGACCGGGACCGTGTCGTTCTCGACCTCCACCCCGAACCATGCGTCGGCTGCCGGAGCCCCCTGGGACTCCAGCGCCCCTGGGGCCTCCAGAGCCCCTGGCGCAGCCAGGAACCCAGGGGCATCCAGGAATCCAGGGGTGCCCGAGATCCCTGAGGCTTCCAGAAATCCTGGGGCGGCCGAGTTCCCCGGGACCGCCAATATCCCCGGGGTGCCCAGAGCCCCTTGAGTCTCTCGAATCCCGTTGGCTTCGTGGATTCCTTCGGTCGTCATGCTCCGTGCCGTCCTGTGGGTGCTGGTGTCGGGTGGGGCGCTCGGGGCGCGTGGGGTGCTCGGGGCGCCCGGGAGGTGGGTGGGCGCGCCGGGTCGTCCCGGGCCAGGGCCCGGAACTCCTCGCCGAGGCGGTCCAGCACACGCAGCGTGGTGGCCACGTCGGCAGCCGGCACCCCGGCCAGCACCCGCCGCAGCCCGGCCGCCTCGGACTGCTGGAGCGCACTCATGACCTCGGAGCCGTCCGGCGTGAGCCGGATCAGGGGAGAGCGTCGGTGCGCGGGGTTGGGGACGGCCTCCACCAGGCCCAGTCCCGTCGCGTGGTTCACCCAGCGCTGCACCGGCTGCCGGTCCAGCTCCAGGGTGCGGGCCAGCTCCGGTACGGTTCGCGGGCCCTGCGAGCGCAGGGCGTCCAGCAGCGCGCACTGACCGGCCGTCAGGCCCGTACCCGCCAGTTCCCGTTCCACTGCGCGCACGACCGTCCGGTGCAGCGGCCACAGGCGGCGGAGCACCTCGTACGCGAGGTGCTCGGCGGAGTCCGCGCCGCCCTCAGTGACACTCATGGTGTCATGATGACATCGACAGTGTCATTACGGAAGTCGCGCCACGCGCCCGGCAGTTGCGGCGTACGCCCGGCGCTCACACCCTTCCGGACACCCGCCGGCCCCATCGGATCCGCCGGCCCCGCAAAATCCGGGGATTCCGCTGTATGTACGGACGAACGCGCGCCGAAGTTCCCGCACCGGTATCGCTTCCTCTCGCCCCGTCAGGAAAGGCGGCGCACGGGCACGGTTCCGCGCCACAGGCGGCGGGCGGACAGCCAGGCCGCGGCGAGCAGCAGCAGGTTGCGCGCGTACAGGTTGGCGATGGACAGCCAGGCCGCGTCATCCCGCAGCCCGCGGTAGAGGAGCGGGAAGTCCAGCGTGGTGAAGACGCAGGCCGCGAGGATCAGCGCGGCGACCGGGCGCTGGGTGGTGTCGCCGCGCAACAGGCAGACGGCGGCCAGGCCGAGCAGCCAGACCATGTACTGCGGGCTGATCACCCGGCTGGTGACCACGAACAGCAGCGTGGCGGTCAGCGCGGCGTCCGGCAGGACCCGGGCGGCGGTGCGGTCCGAGCGGCGCCGCCACCACAGCAGCCAGCCGAAGGCCGACACGGTCGACACCTGCATGGCGACGCTGACCCCGTGCACCCACGGGCCGACGAACTCGTGCGACCCGTCCTTCGCCGCCCACGTACCGCTCCAGCCGAGGTGCCGCGCCACATGGAACGGCAGGGAGCCGACCGACTCGATCTGGATGCCGCGCGCCTCCTGGGCGGAGAGGAAGGAGAGCGCGTTCGGCATCGTGAGGGCGAACCCGGCGGTCACGGCCGCGCCGGTGACGGCTGCGACCGCCCAGGCCGTACGCGTGCGGCGGCCCCGCGACGTGCCGGCGAGCAGCAGCGCGGGCCAGACCTTGATGACGGCGGCGACGGCCGTCACGGCGCCGAAGAGCCGGTCGGACCAGGCGCGCCGCGCGGACGCGGCCACCAGGGCGAGTATCGCCAGGGCGGTGACGTGCAGGTCGAACCGGTTCCACGGCATGGTGCTGAGGACGGCCAGACCCACGGTCCACAGCCAGGGGGCGGCGAGGGAGCGGCCGCGCCGCCGCGCCGCCCACACCAGCACCGCGAAGATCGCGGCGTCGCACAGGGCGGCCAGCACGATGAAGGCGTGCCCGTAAGCGAGGCCGGGGACGAGTCCGGGGGCCAGGATCGGCAGCGCCGCGCCGGGCGGGTACTGCCAGCTCACGTCGTGCAGCGGGAAGCCGCCACCGCTCAGGACCATGTACCAGCCGGTGTAGACCCTGCTCACGGACGGATCGAGCCCGCCGCCGCCCACGAACGGGCTGATCTTCAGCGCCGCCGGCACCAGCCAGAGCCGGGTGAGGACCCAGACGGCGAGCAGGGGAAGGAACGCCGCGCGGCGGCGCTTCGGGAGTGGAGCCTGCGCCGTGGTCTGCCCGATGGGGCGGTCGGTGGCCTGGTGGGCGATCCGTTCGGTGACCTGGACGGTGGTCCCCTCGGCGCCGTGATCGGCGGTCGGGCTGACGGCCTGATCGGCGGACCGGGTGTCGGCGTGAACCGCGGTCTTCCGGGTGTCGGCGTGATCGGCGGCCCGGGGGGTGACCCGTCCGGTGGCCTGAACGGTGGTCTGGTCGGGCACTGTGCCGGGGCTCCGTTCGTACGAGTGGGGCGGTATGTGCCTGACCTGCGGAGACGGCAGGCGAACAGGCTACCCACGGGGTGTATACATGCAATGTATACGTGCAGTGTAGAGTCCCCGTCATGCCCGTTGAAGCCGTCCCTGCCGTCCCCGCCGCACCGGCCGTCACTCCTCCCACGCAACGCGGCGTCCCCACCGGCCCCTCCGCTTCCGGCCCCGGCCGCCCCGGCCCCGGCCCCGCGCCCTTCGGCTCGGCCTCCGCCCTCGCGCGGCTCGCCGTCCCGGTGCTGCCCGCGCTGCTGGCGCTGGCGCTCGGTCTGTGGGGCATCCGACGGGAGGGCAGCCTGTGGCGGGACGAGGCCGTGACCTGGCAGGTCGGGCAGCGTTCGGTGGCGGAGATCTGGGACATGCTCGGCCAGGTGGACGTCGTGCACGGCCTTTACTACGTGCTGATGCACGGCGTCTTCGAAGTCTTCGGCACCGGACCGGCCGTACTCCGGATGCCGTCCGTACTGGCCGTCGCCGTGGCCGCTGCGGCGACCGCCGCGGCCGGACGCCGCCTCGCCGGGCCGTGGGCCGGCCTCGCGGCCGGGCTGGTGCTCGCACTGATCCCCAACATCCAGCACTACGCCCAGGAGGGCCGGGCGTACGCGCTGGTCACGGCCGGTACGGCGGTGGCCACCTGGCTCCTGGTCAGCGCCGCCGAAGCCGGCGTCGGCCCGGCCGCTTCGAAGGGCGGGAACGCTCCGGCAGTCGCCGACCGCGCGTCGGCCACGGTGCGGCCCTGTCGGAACCGCCGGCCCCGTCGGCCCGGTTGGCACCACTGGCCGCGCTGGGTGGGCTACGTCCTGGCCCTGCTGACCACGGCCCTGCTGAACTGGTTCTCGCTGTTCGTCCTGCCCGCGCACGCCGTCACCGTGCTCGTCGCGCGCCGCCGCGGTGGACGTCCGCTGCTCGCGCCGTGGTCGGTCTCCGCCGCCGTGGTGCTGGCGGGGGCGCTGCCGCTCATCCAGGCCAGCCGGGCCCAGGCGGGCCAGGTGTCGTGGATCAGGCCCGTCGCCGGGTCCACGGTGCTGGGCATCGCCGTTCTGCTGCTCGTGGCGCTGGTGTGCGCCCGCGTCCCGTACCCGGGCCGGGGCCGTGCGCCCGTGTCACCGGCCTCCGTCGGACTGCCGCTGCTCGCCGTGCCCCAGTGCGGCCTGCTGCTGGCCTCGGTCCTCGTGGAACCCCTCTACCTCGACCGCTATGTCCTCTACACGAACATCGGCTTCGCCCTGCTCCTCGGCGTCGGCGTGGCCGCGGCCGTGCAGGCGCTCCCGGTCCGTACGGGGGCGCTGCTCGCGGGCGTCACGGTGCTGGCCTTTGTGGCACTGCTGCCCGTGGAGACCGGCCTGCGCGAGCCGGAGAGCCGGGCGGACGACGTGCTGCGGGCGGCGGACCGGGTCGCGGCGACCGCGCGCACGGGCGACGGCGTGCTGTTCATACCGGCCGCGCGGCGCGACACGGCGCTGGTGACGCCGTCGGCGTTCACGGGTCTGGACGACCTCGCGCTGGCCGAGGGCCCGGTGGCCTCCGGCACCATCAAGGGCGTCGAGGGCAGCGCCGAGCAGATACGTATCGCCATGCTGGCCAAGTCCCGCATAGTGGTGGTCACCGACACCCGCCGGGCCGCGCCGCCGGCCCCCGTACGCGAGACCGAGAAGCTCCGCGTCCTCGACCAGCACTTCCAGCGGACCGACCGTACGGACACCGTCGGCCGCCGTATAGAGGTCTACGAAAAGGTGCGGTGACCCACCCGCCGAAAGCCGAGCCCGGACCTACGGCCCCGAAACCTGACTGGCGAGTCCTGGCCCGCAGCCGCACACCCCTCAGCTTCCCCCGCACGGCCCCGGCTCCGCCCCCGCACCGAACCTGACGACCAGATCGGCGCGCTCCCGCCCGGCCGCCACCAGCCGGGCGTTGGCCTCGTCCGAGGTGCGTACGAAGTGCTCGGCGTGCGCGCGGGACTTGCCGAAGCGCTCGTGCCGGTCGATCAGGCGCCGTACCCGTTCCGCGTCGTCCAGGTCCACGTACCAGATCTCGTCGAGGCAGTCCCTGGCCCGTTTCCACGACGGGTCGTCGAGCAGCAGGTAGTTGCCCTCCGTCACGACGAGCGGCACGTCGGGCGCTACGGCGATGCTGCCCGCCACCGGTTCCTCGATGCGGCGGTCGAAGGCAGGGGCGTAGACGGCGGTGTCCGGTTCGGGGGAGCGCAGGCGGGCGAGCAGGGCCGCGTATCCGGTGGCGTCGAAGGTGTCCGGCGCGCCCTTGCGGTCCGTACGTTCCAGGCGGCGCAACTCCGCCTCGGCGAGGTGGAAGCCGTCCATGGGGACGAGCACCGCCGATCCGGCCAGTTCGGAGACCAGGTGGGCGGCCAGGGTGGACTTGCCCGAGCCGGGCGGCCCCGCGATACCGAGAAGCCGCCGGCGGGCCGGGATGGCGGAGACGGAGGCGGAGGCGGCGAGGCGCCGGGCGCGCGTGACGAGTTGCTGCAGTTCCATGATCGCGGTTCCTGCTCCTCCTTCGGGCCGGCTGCGGACGGGTTCGATGGGGACGGCCGGTGCGGGCGGGTTCGGTGGGCCGGTCCGTTCGGACGGGCGGGTTCGGTGGGGCGGTCGGGTTCGGTGGGGCGGTCGGCCTACTCCGACTCTCCCGCCACCCCCAGCCGCCACAGCGAGGTCACCTCGGCGGCGCGCGCCGCGTGCAGGGGGTCGGTGGCGTCACTGGCGCGGGGGTGCCGCGGCTGGATGTCCAGGCGGTCCAGGACCGTCAGGCCCGCCGCGTCGAAGGCGGCGGTCAGCTCGGCGCGGGGGCGCAGCCCGAGGTGTTCGGCGAGGTCGGACAGGATCAGCCAGCCCTCGCCGCCCGGTTCGAGATGGTCGGTCAGGCCGTTCAGGAAGCCGCGGAGCATCCGGCTGCCCGGGTCGTAGACCGCGTACTCGACGGGGGAGGTGGGCTTGGCGGGCACCCACGGCGGGTTGCAGACGATCAGCGACGCGCGCCCGGCCGGGAACAGGTCGGCCGCCACGACCGCCACGCGGCCGGCCACCCCCAGTCGCTCGGTGTTCTCCCGGGCGCAGGCCAGCGCCCTCGGGTCCTGGTCGGTGGCCACGACCCGGGGCACGCCGCGCCGGGCCAGCACCGCGGCCAGGACGCCGGTGCCGGTGCCGATGTCGAACGCCGGACCCGGGACGGACGGGAGCGGCGCCCGGGCCACCAGGTCGACGTACTCGCCGCGGACGGGTGAGAAGACGCCGTAGTACGGGTGGACGCGGTCGCCGCCGAGCGCCGGTATGACGACGCCGTTTCTGCGCCATTCGTACGCGCCGATCACGCCGAGCAGTTCGCGCAGCGAAACGATCAGGGGCAGGGCGGGATCCGCCCCGACGGGTGCCGTTCGCGCCCCCTCGGCGGGCCTTCCGGCGTCGTCCGGGCCGTACGCGTGGAGGCACGCCTCCCGTACGTCGGGCGCGCGGCGCAGCGCGAGCCCGTACCCGGGCTCCAGGGGCACCAGCAGCATCCCCAGGATGCGGGCGCGCTGGCTCTGCGCGGCCCGGTGCTGGTGGAAGGCCTGGGCTGGGTCGGCCGGCGGCCGCTTGCGCGGGCGGCGGTCGATACGGCGGGCCAGCGCCGTCAGCAACTGGCGGGCGTTGTGGAAGTCGCCGCGCCACAGTAGCGCGGTGCCTTCGCAGGCGAGTTTGTAGGCGTCGTCGGCCTTCGTGCGGTCGTCCGCGACGACCACCCGCCGGGGCGCCGGGGCGCCGCTCTCGGAACGCCAGCGTGCGGCGCGGGCGGCGCCGGCCTCGGTCCACGCGACGGACTGCGGGGCCTGAAGTGTGTTCATTGCGTCCCAGGTAAGGGGCTGAGAAGTGACGTTCGACTCTACTCCGTGCCGGGGAGGGACCTTCGTCCCCTGTCGCCGGAACGGCGCGGGGTAGGAGTATGGAAATAGTTGGGCATAGCACTCGCTGTTGGTCGTATGGAGGCGGACATGGACACCATGCCGGTCATTGTCGCGGTGGACGGATCCCCCGACAGCGAACGGGCACTGCGCTGGGCGATCGAGGCGGCCCGGCTGCGCTCCGCGCCGCTCCAGGTCGTGCACGTCTGGCCGTACGTCACCTCGGAGGGCCGCGCGGCGGCCGAGTCCGGCATCGGCGACCCGGTCCTGGACGGCCTGCGCAAGACGCTGGACGGGCAGGCCGACACGGCCGGTCTGCCGGGCATCGAATTCCGCAGCCTCAGCGGGCTCACCGACACCCTGCTGCCCGCCCTCGGGGCCGAGGCGCAACTGCTGGTGCTCGGCTCGCGCGGGCGCGGCGGCTTCGCCAGCCTGCTGCTCGGCTCGAACGGCATGGCGTGCGCGGCGCATTCGGAGGGGCCCGTGGTGGTCGTGCCGCGCCCGGACCGCGCCGGCGCCGAACGCGGCCCCGACGGCGAACTGGTCCGGTCGGATCCGCCACAGGTCACGCTGGGCGTCGACGCCTCCTCGGACGAGCCGGGCGCGATCGGCTTCGCCTTCGCCGAGGCGAGCCGCCGCGGCGCGCGCCTGAAGGTGGTCTCCGGCTATGCCTGGCCGATGCTGACCGCGCCGTCCTTCGAATACATGGCGGCCTACGAAGGCACCCAGCAGGAGTACGCGAACGCCTTGGGCGAGCAGGTCACGCTGACGCTCGCGCCGTACCGTGAGCGCTACCCCGAGGTGGCGGTGACGGCCGAGCTGCGGGAGGCGGACGCGGCCGGGCAGCTCGTCGAGGCGTCCAGGTCCAGCGACCTGGTCGTGGTCGCCCGGCACCGCAGGCGCCTGCCGGTCGGCCGCCGCCTCGGCTCGGTCGCCCATGCCGTACTGCTGCACGCGGTGTGCCCGATCGCGGTCGTACCGGAAGCGTCCGAGCGCAGCAACCAGGAGAAGCAGAGCGAGCAGGGGGAGTAGAGCACGCAGGGAGAACAGGACAGGCAAGGGGAGCAGGCCACGCGAGCCGAGCAGGACGCGCCAGGGAAGCCCCCACGGCCCCCTCAGTCGATGCCGAACGCCTCCGCATAGCGCACCGTGCCGCGCGGCGGTGTGCTGCCGTCCAGGGACAGCGCGAGGAACGCTTCGTCCGGCCACTCCTGGGGCGGCAGGATGCCGGAGCGGGAGGCGGGCTCGAAGCCGAACCTGGGGTAGTACGGCGGGTGGCCCAGCACGACGGCCGTCCGCTCGCCGGCGGCCCGGGCCGCGTCCAGCAGGGCGCGGACGACGGCGCTGCCCGCGCCCTGCCGGTGGAACTCCGGCAGCACGGCACACGGCGCGAGCGCGACGGCCGGTTCGCCGGCTATGTGACAGCGGGTGAGCAGCGCGTGCGCGACGACGGGCGCGGACGCCGCCACGGCGCCGGCCGACTCGCCGCCCGGCCCGGCGGCGGGCTCGGCCACGTACGAAAGGCCCGGCAGCCAGGCCGCCGGGTCACGCCGCAGCGCGTCGACGAGGTCGGCCTCGCCGGCCGTCTCGAAGGCGGCGAGGCCGATCCGGCGGACGGCCGGGATGTCCTCGGGGGTCTCGGGGCGGCACTGCCAGTTGTTCATGCCCACATGGTCGCATCGGGGTCCGACAATCCGCCCGCGCGTTTTTCCCGCCCCGTGCCGCGGGCGATCAGTCCGAGCTGGTCGCGGGGAACGCCGCGGCGGCCTGCCGCTCCGGCCTGCGCATCAGGAAGACCGCCGCCGACCCGGCCGCGAACAGCGCGAACACCGACATGGCGGTGCTGATCCACGACGCGCCCAGCCACGTACCGCCCACATAGCCCAGGCACACGCCGTACACGGCCCAGGCCAGCCCGGCCAGCGCGGACCACGGCAGGAACTCCCGGACCGTACGGTGCGCGACCCCCGCGCCCAGGCTGACCACCGAGCGCCCGGCGGGGGCGAAGCGGGCCAGGACGACGATGCCGCCGCCACCGCGCGTCAGGGCCGCGCCGAGCCGTTCCTGCGCCGCGGTCAGGCGGCGGGAGCGGGCGATGGCGCGGTCGAAGCGGTCGCCGCCGCGCCAGGCGAGCCGGTAGGCGACCATGTCGCCGAGCACCGAGGCGGTCGCGGCGCACAGGACCAGGGCCAGCATCTCGAAGAGGTCGGCGTCGCCGCGTACGGAGGTGGAGACGCCCACCGCGCCGGCCGCGGTGCGGGTGCCCGCGGCGGTGGTGGCCGCGGTGATCACGAGGACGCCGCTGGGCAGGATCGGCACGAAGACGTCGAGGAGTACGGAGAGTCCGACGATCGCGTAGACCCAAGGGGTGTCGCTCAACGACCCCAGGCTTTCCAACAACGTCCTTCTCCTGATCCGAACCCCTGCCGCGACGTCGCATCGGCGGCTGGGGCGGCTTACCGCCATACAGCGTACGCCTGGCGTGCCCGCAGTGACGTTCCGGGGCGCCCGGTGTTGTTGGGTTCACACCCGCGCGGAACCGTCCCGGGCGGCACTGTCACCCGTCTGCTCCGGCCGTGGCGCAAAAGAGCGCGGCTTTGGGCATGTTATGTGCCGATATAAGTGCCTTGTGAAGTGCGCACAGCAGGGCGCTCCGGAGCGGAACGGCACACGAATGGAGACAGGCATGCAGACGTTGAGGGAGCCGTCGACGGCGTCGGACAGCGCGGCGGAACCGGCCACTGGAAGGGGAAGGGCCGTGAGCGGGGGGCGGTCCGGGAACGGTGCGGCGCGCAGGCGGACGGCGGCCAGGGCGGCGGGTGCCTCCGCGGCGGTCCTCGCCACGGCGAGCGCGCTCCTGCTCGCACCGGCGGCCGTGGCGGCGGACGGCGACAAGATCGTGAAGAACACCGTCAACCAGGAGTACGCCGTCACGACCGCGGCGCAGTTCACACGGCCGAACAGCGCCATGCTGAGCAGCGCGCTGACGTACGACCCCAAGCTGGTGCCCGTGAACTCCCGCGTGACGGTCAGTGAGCGTGCCGACAGCGCACGGACCCGGGTCGGCCTGCGGGTGGCCGGCCTGGTGGCGAATCGCGCCTACGGGGCGCACGTCCACACGGGCAAGTGCGGAGTCAGCCCGGACAGCTCGGGGCCGCACTACCAGCACCGCAAGGACCCGCGCACGCCGTCCGTCGACCCGGCCTACGCCAACCCGAAGAACGAGGTCTGGCTGGACTTCACGACCGACGGGCGCGGCGAGGGCAGCGCCGAGTCCCGGCACGCGTGGCGTTTCCGGTCCGGCGAGGCGCGGTCCGTGGCGATCCACGAGCGGCGCACCGCGACCGGCGCCGGGGTGGCGGGCACGGCCGGCCGGGTGGTGGCGTGCTACTCCGTGCCGTTCAACCAGTCGAAGGAAGCCGCGAAGGCCGTCTCCGGCCTCCTGGGGAAGCTTTTCTGACCGCGGGTCCGGACCTGCCTTCCGCCTACGGCCCGGTCCAGCGGACTCGGCGCGGCCCGGCGGCACCCTTAGGCGTGTGAACGAGCGGCGGCCCCCGGTGTGTACCGGGGGCCGCCGCTCGACGCCGGGTGGTGGCTGGAAGGGCCGCCGTGCTGCCGTCAGGCCGCGCTCGGCTCGCGCTGGGCGCCCGTCGTGGCCTCGGCCGGCTGCCGCGAGCGGAAGAACAGGTGGTCCAGCGACCAGGTGCCGGGGCCGGTGAAGACGAGCAGCAGGAATGCCCAACAGAACAGCACGGACAGCTCACCGCCGTTCTGGAGCGGCCACAGGGACTGGCCCGCGTGCACGGAGAAGTACGCGTACGCCATGGAGCCGGAGCTGATCAGGGCGGCGACGCGGGTGCCGAGGCCCAGCATGACCAGGACGCCGCCGACGAACTGGATGACGGCCGCGTACCAGCCGGGCCAGCTTCCCACGGGCACGGTCAGGCCCTTGCCCATCGCGCCGCCGAGGACGCCGAACAGCGAGGACGCGCCATGGCAGGCGAAGAGCAGGCCGGTGACGACGCGGAAGAGCGAGAGGGTGTGCGGCTTGATTCGTTCGGTGAGCTCGGTCACCGGGGATTGCGCGGACATGGAGGAACTCCTGCGGTTTCGGGGACGGGAACCGACAAGGAGAAAGGTTAGGGAGACCTAATCGGTACTTGCAAGTTCAACATCTGGCCATATCCGGCCGGTGGCCGAAAATGGTCATGGCCCGAAGTGCCGCCCGAGCGACGGCATCAGTGTGTGCCCTGGCCACCGAACTCACCCCGGGATGCCCTGGAATGTGGCCCTCCGCCGGGCGGAACGCTTCGGCGGCAGCAGAAGGCAGCTCCGGCGCAAAGCCCGGCGACAGGCCAGGCAAAAGAGCGGGTAAAGCGCCCGGGCGGCCGGGTGAGGCGGCCCGCCATCTAGCCCGCGTCAGCCCCTGGGCCCTTCCCCGCGTCCGCCCCCGGTGCCTCCCCTGGGCCCTCCCCTGCGTCCGCCCCCGGGCCCTTCTCCGAGGCCGCCCCCGCGTCCGCCTCCGCGCCCTTCCCCGCTCCCGGCGCCTTCCCGCCCGTCAGCTCTTCGTCCCACGCGCGGACCAGCCGCGCGCCGCCGCCCTGCTCGCGCTGTGCCTGGTCCAGCCGCAGCCGGGCCGCGCGCCCGTCCAGCGCCAGGGTCATGAGCTGGTTGCCGAACCACGGGCCTCCCGTGCGGCGCCAGCCGATCGGCGGCCGCTCCAGCCGGGCGTGCCGGGCCAGTGCGTGGCCCAGCCGGCGGCCGGGCCGGCTCCACCCGAAGCGGAAGCCGGCCCGCATGGTGGCGGGGATGCTGTTGTGTACGGGCGAGCAGGTGAGCTGGAGCACGCGGGCGGCGGGCGTGGAGCCGTCGTGCCAGTGCGGCTCGGCCACGTACGCGTGGTGCACGTCGCCGGACAGCACGCATACCGTCGCCGGTGCCGCGTCACCCGTGCCGGCCTCGGTGAGCAGGTCGGTGAGCGCGGCGAAGGATTCCGGGAACGCCGCCCAGTGCTCCAGGTCGGCCCGCTGCCGCAGCGACTCGCTCCGGCGGGCCCAGCGTGCGCCGCGCGCGCCGGCGCACAGTGCGGCGTTCCAGCCCTCCGCGTCGTGGATCAGGTTCGGCAGGAGCCAGGGCAGTGAGCTGCCGATCAGCAGGTGGTCGTACGCGCCGTGGTCGGCCAGCACCTGTTCGCGCAGCCAGCCCGCCTCGGCCGGGTCGAGCATCGCCCGCCGTCCCTCGTCCAGGACGCGGGTGGCGCGGGTGTCGACCATGACGAGCCGTACGCGGCCGAAGTCGCGCCGGTAGCTCCAGCGGGCACAGCCCGGGTCGGCGTCGGCGGCCGCGGCGAACTCCCGTACCAGGTCCGTGCCGTCCGGCAGCGCCCTGACCCGGGCGTACAGCTCGTCCTTCTCCAGCTCGGCGGGGGAGAGGTTGCCCAGGTGCTGGTACACCCAATAGGACATCAGGCCGCCCAGCACCCGCTCCCGCCACCAGGGGGTCGCGCGCATCCGGGCCTGCCAGGCCGCGGAGGTGTTCCAGTCGTCCATGACGTCGTGGTCGTCGAAGATCATGCAGCTCGGGACGGTGGACAGCAGCCAGCGCACCTCCGGGTCGAGCCAGGACTCGGCATAGAGGTGGGTGTACTCCTCGTAGTCCGCGACCTGCCGCCACGGCGGCTCGGAGGTGTCGCGGCGGGCGGCGAGCAGCCGGGCGGTCGCGTCCGAGGTCTGGTCGGCGTACACCTGGTCGCCCAGCAGGAGCAGTACGTCCGGGCGGCGGAGCGCGGGGTCGGCGGCGAGCGCGGCGGCGAGGGTGTCCAGGGCGTCCGGGCCGACCGGGTCGTGGGCGTCGGCGGGCGGCGCGGCCCAGCGGCAGGAGCCGAAGGCGACGCGCAGGTGCTGGTCCGCCGGGGCATCGCCCGGGGCCGCCGGGGTGTGGATCGTGCTCTGCGGGAAGCGGCTGCCGGGCAGCGGCCAGACCTGCTCGCCGTCCAGCAGGACGCGGTAGGGGGTCTCGCTGTCCGGCGCCAGTCCGGCGACGGGCACCAGCGCGTAGTGGTGACCGGCCACCTGCCATGTGCGCTCGGCGCCGCCCGCGCCGTTCTCGCAACGGACGTGCACCTCGCAGGGCCGGTCGGTCTCGACCCACACCGTCGCGCTGATCTCGTCCACGTACCGCAGCAGCGGCCCCAGGAGCAGCCCGGCCATCGGCGATCCTCCCCTCGTACGGGCCGGTGCCCGTACGTGTGTGCTCAGAGGATAGGAGCCGAGCGCGGGTGACGGGACGGCTCCGGCCTCCTCGCGGAGAAAGACGGAGCCGTCCGGTCGTACGGTTGCGTCACCCGGTCATCCGCCGGTCAGCGGCCGATCACCCACCGGGCGCCCACCGTTCGGGGCCGTGCCGGGCGACGGCCCTCAGCAGCGGTCGAGGATCTTCTTCAGTGCCGCCTTCTCCGCCGTGTCGGCCGTCAGCCCGTACACGTGCTTCACCGACACCCACATCCGCGCGTAGGTGCAGTGGTACGAGGTCTTGGGCGGCAGCCACTTGGCCGGGTCCTTGTCGCCCTTCTCCTGGTTGACGTTGTCGGTGACGGCGATGAGCTGCGCGTGGGTGAGGTCGTTGGCCAGTTGGCCGCGGCGCTCGGTCGTCCACTTGGAGGCGCCGGACTTCCACGCCTCCGACAGCGGTACGACGTGGTCGATGTCCACGTCGGACGCCTTGGTCCACACGCCGTCGTCGTAGGCCGACTTCCAGGTGCCGCCGGTCGAGGCGCACTTGCTGTCGGTCTGCACGTTCTCGCCGTCCCGCTTGAGCACGACCTCGCGCGTGTTGCAGTTCTTGCCCTGGTCGGACCAGTGCGGGAACTTGTCGCGGCTGTAGCCGTCCTGCGAGCCCTGGGGGGCTTCCTTGATCTGCGCGAGATAGGCGCGGGCGGTCGCGGCGTCCGGCGGGGTGGGCGGCGCCGCCTGGGCGGGCTGGGTGCCGAGCACCAGCGTGCAGGCGAGGGCGGCGGCGGATCCGGCGGCGAGTGTGACACGACGCGCGTAGACCTTGGGCATCGGAACTCCCTTGCTGTGGGGGGAAGTCGAGGTGCGGGACGGGGCCTCATGGTGGTGCCGTGGGGTTACCGCGAGGCAGTCCCCAGGTAACAGGGTGACGACATGCTCACGTCACTTCAAGGGGTTGACATGACGTCACCCGCCCCCGGCGGCCCGGGATGTGGCGTGCGCGGGCGCGTGCGCCCTTCCGGGGCGCCGTCCGCCGCGCCCTACAGTGATCGCGTGCTGCTGCCGGTCAACACCACCCTCGGGGTCGTTCTCGCCGTCCTGCTCGCCGCCGCCGTGGCCGTCGCCGCGCTCGCCCGCCTCGATCACGCGCGGGCCATCGCCTTCGCCGGCCTGCGCGCGGCCCTCCAGCTCGCCGCCGTCTCGTACCTCATCGGCTGGGTGGTACGGGACGTGCCCTGGCTGCTCTGTTTCCTCGTACTGATGTTCGCGGTTGCCGTACGGACCGCGGGCCGCCGTCTCACCCCGAACCGCACCTGGTGGTGGGCGGCCGCGCCGCTCGCCGCCGGGGTCGTGCCGGTCGTCGGCGCCCTGCTGCTCACCGGCCTGGTCCCGCCGCGCGGCGTCACCCTCGTCCCCGTCGCCGGCATCCTGATCGGCGGCGCCCTCACCGCCACCGTTCTCGGCGGGCGGCGGGCCCTGGACGAGCTGGAGACACGGCACGGGGAGGTGGAGGCGGGGCTGGCGCTGGGCCTGCTCGACCGGGAGGCCCGGATGGAGGTCGCCCGTCCGGCCGCGTCCGACGCGCTGCTGCCGGGCCTGGACCAGACCCGCACCGTGGGACTCGTCACGCTCCCCGGCGCCTTCGTCGGCATGCTGCTGGGCGGCGCGTCACCCGTTCAGGCGGGCGCGGTGCAGCTTTTCGTCCTCGTCGCGCTGCTCGCCGTACAGGCGGCGGCCGTGGCGGTGGTGCTGGAGCTGGTGGCCCGCGGGCGGCTGCACCGCGTACCCTTGCCCCCAGCAGAAGGGGAGTAGCTCTTCGCCGGACCGTCGACATACTGCCCGCCCGTCGGCCGCCACCGCACAGGTGACAGGCCGCCCGCGGTGGGCCGGCGCCCGGAGCGTGGCAGGTGACCGGTGTCCCTGCCGCGCCAGCGAGACCTTCGGCCGCAGTGTTTGCGCAGACGCACGTCTGCGCAAGGGACGCTGCCGTGCCGAAGCGACCCCTTTCCCGGGCCCCTCGGTGCGGCCCGACCGATCGAGGTAAGACACCCCGTGTTCAGTTTCACCGTCGCCGCCGTCGTCTTCGGCGTCGTTTTCCTGGCCGAGCTGCCGGACAAGACCGCCCTGGCCGGGCTGATGCTCGGCACCCGCTACCGCGCTTCGTACGTGTTCGCCGGCGTCGCCGCGGCCTTCGCCGTGCACGTCGCGCTCGCCATCGCCGCGGGCAGTGTGCTGTCCCTGCTCCCGCACCGCCTCGTGCAGGCGGTCGTCGGCGTGCTCTTCCTCGCGGGCGCGGCGGTCCTGCTCTTCAAGAAGGACGAGGACGAGGAGGAGGTCAAGAAGCCCGCCGACCAAAGCTTCTGGAAGGTCTCCGGGGCGGGCTTCACGATGATCCTGGTCGCCGAGTTCGGCGATCTGACCCAGATCATGACCGCGAACCTGGCCGCCCGCTACGACGACCCGGTCTCGGTGGGCGTCGGCGCGGTGCTGGCCCTGTGGGCGGTGGCGGGCCTGGGCATCCTCGGCGGGCGCACGCTGATGAAGTACGTACCGCTCAAGCTGATCACGAAGGTGGCGGCAGCGGTGATGGTGCTGCTGGCGGGCTTCAGCCTGTACGAGGCGATCGTGGGCTGAGCGCGGCCCGGGCCACGTCCCCGCCGACGCGCCGGCCGACGGGGCCGTGGCTGGTCCGGCGGGGCTTGGCCGGTCGGTGGGGCCGTGGCTGGTCCGGTGGGTCGTGACCGGTCGGCTGCGTGCCCTGCCGACCGGTGACCCGGCCCGCCCTGCCGACGGGCGGGCCGCAGCTCAGGTGTCGATGCGCGGGCGGTTCCAGACGCCGAGGCGCGGACGGTTCAGGCCTCGACGCGCGGGCGGTTCAGGTGTCGTCGCGCAGGGCGGTTCAGGCGTCGACGTGCAGCGCGATCGAGCCGTCCGCGAGCGCCTCGACGCGGATCTGCTCCAGGTCGCGTACGTGGACGTCGGGACCGAAGGCCCCGGCCCGCTCGCCGACGCCGACCACCCGCATCCCCGCCGCGCGGCCGGCCGCGATGCCCGCCTCGGAGTCCTCGAAGACCACGCAGTCCTCGGGCGCGTACCCCAGCTCGGCCGCGCCCTTGAGGAAGCCCTCGGGGTCCGGCTTGCTGGCGCTGACCGACTCGGCGGTGATCCGCACGTCCGGCATCGGCAGTCCGGCGGCGCCCATCCGGGCGTCGGAGAGGGCGATGTCGGCGGAGGTCACCAGCGCGTGCGGGAGGCGGGCGAGGGCGGCCATGAAGGCGGGCGCGCCCGGGACCGGCACGACGCCCTCGACGTCGGCGGTCTCCTGCTCCAGCATCCGCCGGTTGTCCTCGTGGTTCAGCTCCATCGGGCGGTCGGGCAGCAGCGCCGCCATCGTGGCCCAGCCCTGCCGGCCGTGCACCACCTTGAGGACCTCGTCCGTGTCGAGCCCCTGCTCGGTGGCCCAGCGGCGCCAGCAGCGCTCGACCACGGCCTCGGAGTTCACGATCGTGCTGTCCATGTCCAGCAGCAGGGCGCGGGCTGTGAGCGTGGTGGTTGCCGGCATCGGCGGGCTCCTGGGCGCTGAGGAAAGAGTCAAGCGGCTCCGCCCGCCGGTCAGGGAGTGCGGGCGGAACCACTTTGTTCCTACACGATACAAAGAGCCCCCGGTGTGAGGCCAACCGCCCCCTCGGCCGACGGGCCGCCCGCCCGTCCGCACGCGTCCGTCCGGCCGCGCGCCCCGGCTCACGGTTCGACCGTACGGGCCTCCAGTGAACGGCGGGTCTGCACCCCGTACACGCCGGTCGGGTCCTGCCGCAGCCCGTGGAACCACTGGTACGCGGCGACGGCTTCGCGCACGGCAGCGCCGTACCGGCCGTCCACCGGACCCGGGTACGCGGCCACCTGCTCCAGCCGTCGCTGGAGCTCCAGCACCTCCGGCCCGCCGGCCCCCTCCCGCAGCACGAGCGGCCCGGCCGGCGGGCTGCTCGGCGCGCGGCTCTCGGGGGCGCCGGTGATGCTGCCGGACGCCGTGGCCGTACGCGCGGCCGCCGACGGGCTGGGCGGCGGGGACGCGGCTCGGGACGGGCCGGGCGACGGCCGGGCCCTGGTCGGCCGCTGAGGCGCCGGGGTGGGCGCGGCGGACGGCGGCGCGGCCCGGCGGCCCGGACCGCCGCCCGCGGGGCCGTCGTCGCGGCTGTCCGGTGTCCGGGCGGCGCTGGGCATGTGCCGGTGGTCGTCCGGCAGGGCGCGGTACTGATCCGTGTCGGACAGCAGCGCCCCGCTGAGCAGCACCGCTCCCGCGGCCAAGGACGCCGCGGCGACCGCCATGACGGCCAGCGCCGCCTGCTTCTTGCGGCGGCGGGCGGCGTCGTCACGCGCTGCCGTGCGCGCGTCGGGAAGGAGGCCGGCCCCGGGCCCGCCCCCGGCATCCGTCCCCGGCCCGCCCCGTACCCCGGTCCTGGACCCGGCCGGGGGCACCGTGCGGAAGCCGAAACGTGGCGCGGGGCGCGGTTCGGGGCGCAGGGCGTCCGCCGTCGTGCCCGCCGCCCCGGTGGTGTCCGTACCGTCCGGCAGGCGCACGTACGGGCGTACCCGCAGGGGATCGAAGTCCTCGGCGCCCACCGCCTGGCACAGACACCTCGGCCGGCCGTCGTCACGCGCGGGTGCCGAGCAGTGCGGGCAGGTCTGAGCCGTCACGAGCCTTCCCCCTCCTGAAGCCCTCGATCGGTCAGCGATTATCCCGGTCTGACCCCTTCCTGCACAGGGAGCATCCGGGAGCCACCGGGCCCCACGGCTCTCAGCAGGCCGTATCCCACCGAAACGATCAGGATGGAGGGAAGTCCGACCCCGCCCGCACGAAGAGAGGCGCTCATGGCGCAGGACACCGGTGCTCCGGCCGTCCCCGGCGAGGGCCAGTCCCGGCGGACGGTCCTCGTCGCGATCGGCGCGCTGCTGCTCGGTCTGCTCATCGCGGCACTCGATCAGACCATCGTGGCCACCGCGCTGCCCACCATCGTCAGCGACCTCGGCGGCCTGGACCATCTGTCCTGGGTGGTCACCGCGTACCTGCTGGCCTCGACCGCCGCGACCCCGCTGTGGGGCAAGCTGGGCGACCAGTACGGGCGCAAGCGGCTGTTCCAGACCGCCATCGTGATCTTCCTGATCGGATCCGCGATGTGCGGCATCGCGCGGAACATGCCGGAGCTGATCGCGTTCCGCGCGGTCCAGGGGCTGGGCGGCGGCGGTCTGATCGTGCTGTCGATGGCGATCGTCGGCGACATCGTGCCGCCCCGGGACCGCGGCCGCTACCAGGGCCTGTTCGGCGCGGTCTTCGGTGCGACGAGCGTGCTCGGGCCGCTGCTCGGCGGCCTGTTCGTGGACCATCTGAGCTGGCGCTGGGTCTTCTACATCAACCTGCCCATCGGGATCGTCGCGCTGGCCGTCATCGCCGCCGTGCTGCACATCCCGGTCCGCCGCACCCCGCACCGCATCGACTACCTCGGTACCGTGCTGATCGCCGCGGTCGCCGCCTGCTTCGTCCTGATGACCTCGCTCGGCGGCGTCAGCTACGGCTGGGGTTCCTGGCAGATCATCGGCCTCGGCGTGCTCGGGCTCGTGCTGCTGGCGGCGTTCGTCGCCGTCGAGCGGCGGGCCGCCGAACCGGTGCTGCCGCTGCGCCTGTTCCGGCTGCGCTCCTTCACGCTGACCGCGGTCATCGGCTTCGTCATCGGCTTCGCGATGTTCGGCTCGATGACGTACCTGCCGACCTTCCTCCAGGTGGTGCAGGGCGTCTCGCCGACCATGTCCGGGGTGCACATGCTGCCGATGGTCGTCGGCATGCTGCTGTCCTCGACCGCCTCCGGGCAGCTCGTCAGCCGGACCGGGCGCTACAAGGTCTTCCCGATCGCCGGTACCGCCGTCACGGCCGTCGGCCTGCTGCTCCTGCACCAGCTCGGCCCGTCCAGCGGTGTCCCCGTGATGAGCCTGTACTTCTTCGTCTTCGGCTTCGGGCTGGGCCTGGTCATGCAGGTCCTGGTGCTGATCGTGCAGAACGCCGTCGACTACCGGGACCTCGGGGTGGCCACCTCGGGCGCCACCTTCTTCCGGTCGATCGGCTCCTCCTTCGGTGTCTCCATCTTCGGCACGATCTTCGCCAACAAGCTGGGGCCCCGGATCGCCGACGCCCTCGCGGGCAGCCAACTGCCGCCCGGCATCGATCCGTCGAAGATCGCGGAGGACCCGCGGACGGTGCGGCAACTGCCCGCCGACGCCGCGTCCGGTGTGCTCGACGCCTACTCGACCTCCATCACCGACGTCTTCCTGTACGCGGCCCCGGTCGTGCTGGTCGCCTTCGTCCTGGCCTGGTTCCTGCGCGAGGAGCCGCTGCGCCGCGGCGTCACCGCGCCCGACACCTCCGAGGTGCTGTCCTCGAACCCCGTGCAGCGCTCCTCGTACGACGAGGTCTGCCGCGCGCTGTCCAAGCTGGGCAGCCTGGAGGGCCGCAAGGCGGTCTACGAGCGGATCACCGAGGAGGCCGGGCTGGACCTGCGGCCCGCGGCGAGCTGGATGCTGCTGCGCATCAACCGCTACGGGTCGGTGGAGCCCGCCCTGCTCGCCGAGCGCAGCATCGTGCCGTTCCGGGTGATCGCCGAGGCCGCCCGGCAGGTCGAGGAACGCGGCCTGGCCGTACGGGAAGGGCTGCCGCTGGTCCTCACCGACAAGGGCCGCGCGGTCGCGGAGCGGCTGGCCGACGCGCGCCGCCGGTCGCTGGCCGAACTGCTCGGGGACTGGTGGACCGAGGACCGGCCGACCGACCTGGCGGAGCTGGTCGACGAGCTGACCGCGGAACTGTGCGGCTCGGACGCGGAGAGTCCGCAGCACGACGGTGAGATCCGCAGGCGGCGCCCGCCGGCGGCGCCGCGCTGAACCGGTGCCGCCGAGCGCGGCGGTACCGGTTTCCCCGCCCCACGGAACCCGGCATCCCGGCGTTGCCCCGGCTGCCTTCGCCCTGCTCCCGGCCTGCCCGCTCCGCCTTCCGCTGCCCTACTCTCCGCCTGCCGCCCCACCTCCCGCCGCCCCCGTCCGCTTCTCGAAGAAGACATCCGCGTACGGATCCTCCTTGTAGGCGGGAATCTCCGCGTACCCGTACGCGCGGTACAGTGCGACCGCCTCGGTCAGATCGCGCCGGGTGTCCAACCGGAGGCGTTCGGCGCCCAGTTCCGCCGCGCGGCGCTCGACGGCGCGCATCAGCACGCCCGCCGCGCCCCGTCCGCGCCATGGCGCCCGGACGAAGACCCGCTTCAGTTCCGCCGTGCGCCCGCCGTCGATGAGCAGCAGCCCGGCGCACCCGGCGGCCGCACCCGCCTGCCGGGCCACGAACAACACGCCCATCGGCGGCGCCAGTTGGCCCGGCGGGTACCCGGCGACCCCCTCGTCGATCTCCTCGGGGGTGATCCGTGGCCGCCCGTGCAGGGTGTGGTACCGCTGCGCGACCTCGGTGTAGTACTCACGGAACAGGGCCGTGGCGGCGGGCGAGTCGTCGGGCTCGGCCGAGAGGTGCCAGGTCACGGGCGGGAGCCTGGTGGCGGCGTCGGTCATGGCGGCATTGTGCCGGTACGGCCCGCACGGCCGCCCGCGAATATCGCGCGGCACGCCACCGCACCGCGCCACCGCACCGCGCCGCCGTACCGCCCCGCCGGGCCGCCGTACGCCCCGCCGCACCGGGCCGCCGTACCGGACCGTCATGCCCCAAGGGCCCTTCACCTGGCGGTGTTTGGCGCCCCGGGGCCGGGCAACCCGCCCCGTATGTCCATCACTCTCATCATCGTCCCCATCGTGGCACTACTCGTGATCGCCGCTCTCGTCCTCATGGCACGCGCCAAGGTCGCCCGCAGTGGCAGCAGAGGTCTGCGACGGCGATTCGGCCCCGAGTACGAACGCGCCGTCGCCGTGCACGACGGCGACACCACGGCCGCCGAACGCGAGCTGAACCAGCGGCTGGACCGGCACGGCGCGTTCCGTCCGCTGCCGCTGAGCGCCGAACTGCGCCTGCAGTACGAGGAGCGGTGGGAGGCCGTACAGCGACAGTTCGTCGACGAGCCCGAGCAGGCCGTCGTCGAGGCCGACCTGCTGATCGGCCGGCTCGCCCGCGAGCGCGGCTACCCGGCGGACACCTACGACGAGCAGACCGACGCGCTCTCCGTGCACCACGCGCAGGCCGTCCACGATTACCGCAAGGCCCACGAGACGGCCGTACGCGCCCGGAACAACCGGCCCGAGAACGCCGCCGGCACCGAGGAACTGCGCGCCGCCGTGGTCCACGCACGCGCCCTGTTCACCGAACTGCTCGAAGCCGGCCAGGGCCGTTCCGCCGCGCACGGCCCCCGGGGCCACGGCCACGGCGGCACGGCGCACGGCCGGACCGACCCGTCCGGCGACGGCCACGGCCCCGCGACCGGCCGGCCCGGTGCCCGGCACCACAAGCCCACCGCCCGGCGGCTCGGCGACCGGCTGCGTTCTCCCTGGACGCACGGCCGCGGCCACGGGCACGACACCGCGGAAGGCGGTGCGCGATGAGCAGCTACGACGAACGCGGGACCGGACGTCCCGTCGAGACGCCCGGGGAGCGCGCGGCGAGCGAGGGCATGCCGCCCCCGGAGCGCGGAGCCGCGGCGTACGAGGGCGACCGCAGCGCCCAGCAGCCGACCGCCCAGCAGCCGACCGCACCGCCGCCCACCGCCACGCAGGGCGCCACCGAGTCCGAACCGGGCGTGTACGCCGGCCTGCCCGGCACCGGGACCGACTACCCCGCGGGAACGCCCGGCGGGTCCGGCGCGACCGGCACACCCGCCTCATCCACCCCGTCCGAAACCCCCGGCCGGGCGGGGTCCCCCGAGCCCCTGCTCCCCTCCGACGCCCGGGAGAAGCTGCGGCAGCGGCTCGACCACGCGGTCAACGGCTTCGTCGACCGCCCCCGTGAGGCCGTGCAGGAAGCCGACGGCATCTACGAGGAACTGGCCGCTCTCCTCCCGGAGGCCCTGGCCGCCCGCCGCCGCGCCCTGCACACGTCCTGGGAGCAGGGCGGCACCGACACCGAACAGCTCCGCGTCGCCCTGCGCCACTACCGGGAGACGGCCCAGCGGCTGCTCGACTTCTGAGCCGCCCCGGTCACCGGGTCGCTCAGCCCTGCGCCTTCGGTCCGGCCTGCTGCACCACCTCGAAGGACCACAGCGTGGATCCGGAAGCGGCGGGCTTGGGCCGCTCGCCGCCTTCCGCGCCACCACCCTGGTGCGCGGCCTTCATCGGCCCCTCCATCCAGGCCTGGAACGACTCCTCGTCCCGCCAGCGCGTGTAGACGAGGTACTGGTCGGTGCCCTCGACGGGGCGCAGCAGCTCGAACCACTCGAAGCCGTCCGAGGACTCCACGGAACCGGCGCGTGCGCCGAAGCGCTTCTCCAGGACCTCCCGCTGTTCGTCGGGGACGGTCAGCACATTGATCTTCACGATGCTCATACCGAACATCGTGCCCCATGCCGGCCGGCGGGCGGAGGCCAGGGCCGCCCGCCGGGCCGGTGCCGCGGGCCGGGCCGGCGGCTTCGCGCCTTGATCACCTTGTCGGCCGGTCCGCGGGGCCGCGGGCGGTCCCGCGTCCGGGCCACAGCTCGGCCGGTTGCGTCACTCCCGTTGTCGGTGGGCGGGGTTAGCGTCGGAGCATGTCGAACTCAGAAGCGGGACAGGGATCGTCGCAGACGCCGCGGGCGGCGCGGCGGGTCAGCAGACCGGAGCGGCCGACGGGCTGGAAACGGCTTGCCTTCCGTGCTCCGATCCACCTCTACCGGCTCGGTCTCGGCGGCCTTTTCGGCAAGCGGCTGCTGCTTCTGGAGCACCTCGGCCGTACGTCGGGCAAGACCCGCCGGGTCGTCCTGGAAGTGGTGTCGTACGACCGGCAGGCCCGTACGTGGACGCTGGCCTCCGGCTTCGGTCCGGGCGCGCAGTGGTACCGCAATCTCCAGGCGCAGCCCAGGGCCACCATCCAGGTCGGCCGCAGGCGGTGTGCCGTCATCGCGCACTTCCTCCCCGCCGAGGAGGGCGGCCGGGTCATGGCGCGGTATGCGCCGAAGCACCCGAAGGCGGCCAGACAGTTGACGGCGTACATGGGATTCGAGGTCGACGGCACGCCGGAGGGCTACCGGCAGGCGGGGGAGAACATACCGTTCGTACGGCTCGTGGAGCAGTGACGCGGGCGGCCGGGAGGAGTCAACGGGGCGGCGGCGGTGGAGGTGACGGCCGGGTCCGCTGTTGGGGTTGCAGTCGCGGGGACACCGGAGTGTGGCCGGGTCCGGGCGGCGGTTTCCCGCCAGCATGGCCACCTGGGCGCGCGAGGGCGCGGCCCGGTGACGAAAGGGAACCTCTTGTACCCCATGCGGAAGTTCACCCGTGCCGCGGTGGTGTCGGTCTCCGTGGCCGGCGCCGTGCTGACCGCCGTTCCCGCCGCGTCGGCCTGTCCCGCGCACGACCGTTCGGCGGGCGGTGACTCCTGCCGCTTCGCCTACACCAGCTTCTTCCCCTCGCCGACCGGCGCGATCACGGGCGACGGGCTCTACGCACACGGCAAGAAGGACCCGTTGGGGCGCACCTGCGACAACGGCGGCTGGGTGGGTCCGAACCGCCCGAGCGACACCTGAGGTACGGGGCGCAGGGGCGCGTGGGACCCACGGGGCGTGCGCAGCCCACGCCGCGCCCGTACCGCCGAAAACGCCGGTGCGCGAGGACAAGGGTGTCCTCGCGCACCGGCGTCGTGGGGGTGCGCGGCGGTGGCTCGCGCCACCGGGCGGATCAGGCAGGAGACTTCGCCGCCACCCGCCGCTTGCCCGCAGCCGGCCTGGAGGCCGGGCCGGAAGCCCGGCGCAGCGCGCGTGCCTCCGACTCCGTCTCGACCGCCGGGGGCGACCCCGGCAGCGGCTTGCCCGCGCTCTCCGACATCATCAGCACCGCGATTCCGCCGACCACGGCGGCGGCCATCATGTAGAACGCGGGCATCATGTTGTTGCCCGTGGCGCCGATCAGCGCGGTCACCACCAGGGGCGTCGTACCGCCGAAGACGGAGACCGAGATGTTGAAGCCGATGGACAGCGAGCCGTAGCGCACCTTCGTCGGGAACAGCGCGGGCAGCGTGGACGGCATGGTGGACGTGAAGCACACCAGCAGCAGGCCGAGGACGGCCATGCCCAGCGCGATGCCGGCCAGCGAACCCTGCCGGATCAGCAGCAGCGACGGTACGGACAGCACCAGGAAGCCGACGCAGCCGGTCGCGATGACCGGGCGGCGCCCGAAGCGGTCGGTGAGCCGGCCCGCGAAGGGCTGCACGCACATCATCACGACCATGACGGCCAGCACGACCAGCAGTCCGTGCGTCTCGTCGTACTTCAGCTCCGAGGTCAGGTAGCTGGGCATGTACGACAGCAGCATGTAGTCGGTGACGTTGAAGACCAGCACCAGGCCGACGCAGAGCAGCATCGAGCGCCACTGACCGAAGATCATCTCGCGCAGGCCGATCTTCTTCTCGACCTCCCGCCGCTCCTTCTCCTTGGACCGCGCCTCCTGTTCGAGCTGCGCGAAGGCCGGCGTCTCCTCCAGCCGCATCCGCAGGTAGAGGCCGATGATGCCCATCGGGCCCGCGACCAGGAACGGGATGCGCCAGCCCCAGGACAGCAGGGCGTCGTGATCGTGGCGGAAGAGGTAGGTCAGCAGCGTGACCAGGCCCGCGCCGCCGACGTAACCGGCGAGCGTGCCGAACTCCAGCCAGCTCCCCAGGAAGCCGCGCTTCTTGTCCGGCGCGTACTCGGCGATGAAGGTCGAGGCACCGCCGTACTCACCGCCGGTGGAGAAGCCCTGCACCAGCCGGGCGACCAGCAGGAGGATCGGTGCCCAGACGCCGATGGAGGCGTAGGAGGGGATCAGACCGATCGCGAAGGTGCCCGCGGCCATCATGATCATGGTGATGGCGAGGATCTTCTGCCGGCCGATACGGTCGCCGAGCGGCCCGAAGACCATGCCGCCGATGGGGCGGACGAGGAAGGCGGCGGCGAAGGTGCCGAACGTCGACAGCAACTGCGCGGTCGGGTTGCCGGACGGGAAGAAGACCTGTCCCAGCGTGACCGCGATGTAGCTGTAGACGCCGAAGTCGAACCACTCCATCGCGTTGCCGACGGCGGCTGCCGACACGGCGCGCTTGACCATGGTCGGGTCGACGACGGTGACGTCGTCGCTGCCCTGCCCCCGCTTCTCCGGTTTCTCCGGCTTGGCCGGGTCGGGTACGGGACCACCGGTACGGGTCCGCGGTGCGACGGGTGACTGCGTCGGCACGTGCTCGCTCGCCTGCGCTCTCTGGGTCGACTGCATGGAACACCCGCGTTGGCGGGTCCGGCCCGTCATGGCGTGACGGGCAAAGGTCGACCATAGGGGCAGAGCGGCTCATCACGGACAGTGCACGGTTGACCGCGCAACAGCGCGCAGCCCAGCTCCCGGCAGGGGAAACGGCGTCCCGAGGGTCTTTATCCGGCCTTTATGAATGTGATCCATCTCGCGGTGATCACCGCAACCGAATTGCCCTGTGTTGCGCCACATGCGCAGCGCACGAACCTGACCCTGCCCACTCCGCGCCGATGTATGCAGGCCGTGCCGAAGAATTTCTCCGGGGCCCGCGGCGGCCCACTTCACGCCGCCTCCCGGGTGCCCCGCGGTCCCTTCCCCCACCCCTCTTCCATAACTCTCCCGTACGTTCCGCTTGACCGGATACCCGGTTCCGGACCGGCGCGCCGGGACGCGAGGGTGCGTCGCATGTCTATCGCTACGGCAGTGCTGACCGCATCACTGGCGATGGCGCCGGCCGCCGCGCCATCCATGGGAGTGCAGTGCACCAGCGTGACCGTCCGCGCCCACTTCGCCGCCTCGCCGACGGGTGAGGCCGTCACCTACGACCCGGCCCTGGTGCCCGAGGGCAGCCGGGTCACGGTGGTGGAGAAGCGGTACGGATCCGGCAAGGACGCCCGTACGGTCGTCGCCCTGCGCCTGTCCGGCCTGGTCCCGGACCGTACGTACGGCGCTCATGTCCACACCAAGCCGTGCGGGCCGAAGCCCAACGACTCCGGCCCGCACTACCAGAACGTGCCCGACCCCGTGCAGCCCTCCACCGACCCCGCCTACGCCAACCCGCGCAACGAGGTGTGGCTCGACCTGAGGACGGACGAGGACGGCGACGGCGCCTCGGCCGCCAGGGTCAACTGGCACGTCCGGCACGGACAGGCCCGCTCCGTGGTCGTCCACGAGCACCGGACCCACACCGAACCCGGCCACGCGGGGACCGCGGGCGCCCGCCTGGCCTGCGTCAACGTTCCGCTGGCCTGACCCCTTCGGACGTGCGCGGCGCGGCAGTGTCGCACTGCCGCGCCGCGGGATCGTCGCGCCCATCAAGCATCGGCCCTCCGGCCGCACCCCGCCACTCGGAGGAGCGCGGACCTGCCCGGGTGGCGGCCGGTGGCTGCCTGTGCAGGGCGCCGGGCCGGGCCCCGGAATCCGTCGCCGCAGGGCCGTTGCCTCTTACGGCAGCCACGCCTCGTACGACAGCACATCACCTCTCTTGATCTTGAAGTCGGGGACGTCCTTCGTGAACGTCGTCTCCAGGCCGAGGACCCGGCCGGTCTCCGGGTCGAGGATGACCAGTTGCAGGGCCCCGTCCATGGCGCCGTCCGACGTGTCCGTGCCGTGGTAGGCGTACGCCTGGCCCCGCCGGCCGAGGCGGTCGACGACCTGCCCGGCCGGGCGCAGGTCCGGCAGCCGGGAGAGCATCCGGGCCAGCGCCGCCGACTCGCGCGGGCCCGGGGTCCACTCCTGGAGAAAGGAGGACAGGGCCATGAGCAGGGGCTGCGTCTTCGTGCCGGCGCCGCTGTAGAACGTGGCGAGGTAGGAGCGCAGTTCGTCGGGGTCGGCGGGCGGCCGGGCGGGCAGCGTGCCCTCGCCGGTGACCGGGTCGTCCAGGCGGGTGCCCGCCGGATACGTCTTGCGGTGCAGGACCTTGCCGTCGTTGACGGTGCGCCATGCGCCGTCGGCGTCGTTGATCACCGGTCGGCCGGGGTGCCGGGGGTCGGTGGCGACGACGAGTTCCGAGCCGCTGCCGTCCGGGTTCCAGCGGGTGATGCGCTCCTCGGGGACGGTGACCGGTGGCTCGGCGTTCGGGCCCGTCCGCATGCTCAGGTACCAGCTCTGGAGGTGGCTGCCCCGGTGCGGCTTGGGAGCGTCGCGCTGGGCGCGGGCGTACGCCTCCGCGTTGCGGGCGACCTCGTCGAGCGGGAGAGCGGGCGCGTCGCGCTGCACGACGAGCGGGGCGGGGGAGGCCTCCGCCGGTGTCGTACCGGCACCGGAGAAGGTGAGGGTGAGGACCGCCAGTACGGCGGCCGAGGCCGCGGTGGCGCCGATGAGCAGGCGGCGGGTGCGGCGTGGACGGCGGGCGCGGGCGGCGCGCTGGTGTGCGCTGACGGTGTGCCGGTGGACGTTGGTGGTGTGCTCGTGGGTGGTGGCGTGCTCCTGGGCGCGCACCGGCGTGGGAGCCGGCGCGTCGGCGCCCATCAGCGCGGTCAGCCGGTGTTCGGCGCGCGCGGTGAGCGGGCGGTCACGCCAGGGCCCTTCGTCGGACCGTACGGGATCGGCCTGCCGCAGCAGCCCCAGTTCGTCAGTCAAGGCTGCGGCCTCCGGCTCGGGTCGGCACCGCGGGAGCGGGCAGGGGGGGAAGTGCGGGCGTACGGTGCGCGCGCGGGCGCGGCGGGGGAGGGGCGGGGCCCGGGCCGGGCCCCGGCTCCGGCGCCCCCTTCGGGCGGAGGCGGTCTATCTGTGTACGGAGCCGGTTGCGCGCCCGGTGCAGCCGCATCGCCGCGGCGCTCTGGCTGCAGTCGAGGGTGACGGCCAGTTCCTGGAGGGTCAGTTCCTCCCAGGCCGTCAGGCGCAGCACTTCCTGGTCGGCGGGGGAGAGGCGCTCCAGCGCCTCGTGCACCCAGGAGCCCGGCCGTTCCGCGTCGGGGCTGTCCACGGTCTGGCGGCGGTGCGCGGCCTCGTGGTTGCCGAGACGGTGCAGCAGACGCCGGTAGCGGCCGAAGCCGCGCACCGTGTTCGACAGGCAGTTGCGGGCCACGCCGTACAGCCAGGGCAGCGGGGACGACGGCAGCTCGGCGCGCCGCCGCCAGGCTATGGAGAAGACCTCCGCCACCACCTCCTCGACATCGTCCGTCTGCCCGCTGTCCAGCCGGCGGGCGACGAAGCGGCTGACCGCCCAGTAGTGCGCGCGGTAGGCGTCGGCAAAGGCCTCATCGACGCCTGTGTCGACGCCCGTGTCGAAGTCCTGGCCGGGGCCGTCCTCGGCGCCTGCGTCCTTGCTCATGATCTGTTGGTGTCCGGCACGTACAGGATCTTCACACCCGCCCGCGGTGAAGATTTCCGCGGCCCCGGACACCTACGGTGCATGAAGTCCCCCGTGAAGTGGCTGACGACCACCGACCACAAGACCATCGGCACCCTGTACCTGATCACCTCGTTCGCGTTCTTCTGCGTCGGCGGCCTGATGGCCCTGCTCATGCGCGCCGAGCTGGCCCGGCCGGGCCATCAGCTCCTGTCGAACGAGCAGTTCAACCAGGCGTTCACGATGCACGGCACGATCATGCTGCTGATGTTCGCGACGCCGCTGTTCTCCGGCTTCGCCAACTGGATCATGCCGCTGCAGATCGGCGCCCCCGACGTCGCCTTCCCCCGGCTGAACATGCTGGCGTACTGGCTCTATCTCTTCGGCTCGCTGATCGCGGTCGGCGGTTTCCTCACGCCGCAGGGCGCCGCCGACTTCGGCTGGTTCGCCTACGCGCCGCTCTCCGACTCCGTGCATTCCCCGGGGATCGGCGGCGATATGTGGATCATGGGCCTGGCGCTGTCCGGTTTCGGGACGATCCTGGGCGCGGTCAATTTCATCACCACCATCGTCTGTATGCGCGCGCCCGGCATGACGATGTTCCGTATGCCGATCTTCACCTGGAACGTGCTGCTGACCGGTGTGCTGGTCCTGCTCGCCTTTCCGGTGCTGGCGGCGGCTCTCTTCGCCCTGGAGGCGGACCGCAAATTCGGTGCGCACGTCTTCGACGCGGCGAACGGCGGCGCGCTGCTGTGGCAGCACCTCTTCTGGTTCTTCGGCCACCCCGAGGTGTACATCATCGCGCTGCCGTTCTTCGGCATCATTTCCGAGGTCATTCCGGTCTTCTCCCGGAAGCCGATGTTCGGTTACATCGGTCTGATCGCCGCGACGATTTCGATCGCGGGCCTTTCGGTCACGGTGTGGGCGCACCACATGTACGCGACGGGCGGCGTCCTGCTGCCGTTCTTCTCGTTCATGACCTTCCTGATCGCGGTACCGACCGGGGTGAAGTTCTTCAACTGGATCGGCACGATGTGGCAGGGCAGCCTCTCGTTCGAGACACCGATGCTGTGGGCCGTCGGCTTCCTGATCACCTTCACCTTCGGCGGCCTGACCGGCGTCATCCTGGCGTCCCCGCCGATGGACTTCCACGTGACGGACTCGTACTTCGTCGTCGCCCACTTCCACTACGTCATCTTCGGCACCGTCGTCTTCGCGATGTTCGCCGGCTTCCACTTCTGGTGGCCGAAGTTCACCGGAAAGATGCTCGACGAGCGGCTCGGGAAAATCACGTTCTGGACGCTGTTCATCGGATTCCACGGCACGTTCCTCGTCCAGCACTGGCTGGGCGCCGAAGGAATGCTGCGCCGCATCCCCGACTACCTGGCCGCCGACGGCTTCACCACGCTGAACACCATCTCGACGATCGCCTCGTTCCTGCTCGGCCTGTCGATACTGCCGTTCCTCTACAACGTCTGGAAGACCGCGAAGTACGGGGAGAAGGTCGCCTCCGACGACCCGTGGGGCTGGGGACGTTCGCTGGAGTGGGCGACCTCCTGCCCGCCGCCGCGCCACAACTTCACCTCGCTGCCGCGCATCCGCTCCGAATCCCCCGCGTTCGACCTGCACCACCCCGAGGTCGGCGCGCCCGAACCGGTCAGTGAGAAGGAACGAGGTGTACTGGTATGAGCGGCGGTACGCCGGTGAGTACGGCCGAGGCGATCAACGAGATCGAAGGCTATCTGCTCTGGGAGGCCGAGAAGGACCGCGCCCGCGCCCGGGCCCGCGAATTCAGCGCCCGGCTGCCGTGGCTGACCCGGGCGCAGCGGGAGGAGGTCGAGCGGCAGTACCAGGCCGACCAACTGGAATTCTCCCGCGCGTATCTGCGGCGGATCGCGGCGCGCAGCGGGGAATTGCGCGCCGAGTACGAGGGCGTCCACCAGGTGCTGCGGCGCCGGCTGGTGACGGGGCTGCTCGCCGTGACGGGAGCGCTGGTGGCCGGCGCGGTGACGGTCGCCGTCGCCCTCACCGGCGGGTGAGGGCGACGGCCTGACGACGGCCTGACGACGGCCGGGGCCCCGCGGCTGAGGGGGCGGCCGGCGGGCACCTCCCGGCTGTCGGCCGGGGGCTGCCCGTCAGCCGGTGACCGTGATCTGCGACGCCGGGTCGGTGGTGTCGGTGACCTGGTACGTGGCGTTGAAGGCCGACGTCGTGGCGCTGGTCGGGCAGCCGAAGCCGCCGACGACCTTGACCGGCACCGAGGCGTTGGTGAAGACGAGGCCGGACGGCGCGCCGTTGGTCCACACGCCGTTCACCGTCGCCGCGGCGGTGGGCGCCGCCGTCACCGTACAACTGGCCAGGCCGCTGGTCTTCAGGACGAAACCGCCGGTCGGGATGGTCAGCCCGGCGGTGCTCGGTGCGCCGTTCTGCATCGAGACACCCCAGGTGCCGGAGGTCTGGATGGTGGCGCTGACGCCCGGCATGCTCGTGGTGCAGGAGCTGTACGTGGGCGCCGAGAGGGTGCTGTCGACCGGGCCGGCGGCGTTGGTGTTGTCCGGGGCGTCCGGGACCTGCCCGGCGGCGTGCGAGACGGCGCAGGTCACCGTCACCGAACCGGCCTTGAACGTGGCCTTGCCGCTGAGGTCGGCGGCGTAGGCGTGACCGGCCGGGGTGACGGTGGTCGGGCCGGCGGCGACCGGGGCCCCGGTGGGCTGGGCGGTGGCCGAGCCGGTCAGGGCCAGGGAGAGGGACGCGGTCGCGAGGATTCCCGTACCGGCGGCGAGCAGGGCGCGCGGCCGCCGTACGACGGGGTGATGTGCGCGAGAGCGTGCGGGTCTGTGCGTCATCGCGAATCTCCTTCTGCGAGCGGTATGGGTGGTACGGAGATGGTGCGGTGGAACCGGTGGTGCTCATGGGGCGATGGAACGGGTGGTGCTGTTACTGCCCCTGGTGCGGGAGGGGCGACGCAGGTGCCGGTGCGTACCTGCGGGTCAGGGGGGTGTGCCGGTGGTGACGGTCCGGGCGCGGGCTGCCGGGGTGACGGCAGCGCGAGCGGGGGACGGTCGTCCGCGGACGGGATCCGCGGCGGTCACCGCCGTACGCGTGTGCAGGCGCTGCCGTACGCGTACGGCGGTCCCGTGCGGTCCTGTCAGCTCCGCGGCCGGGAGCGGGGCGGCGCGGACGGCTCGCTGCCGGACGGCCCCTGCGCCGGGTCCGTGCCCGGGACCGCGTCCGGCCCGGTGTCCGCCCCCGGGTCCGGGTCCGGCAGCGGGCGTGGCTGCCAGGCGAAGATCATGCCGCCGCCGAGGATGCCGACGATGGTGCCGAACAGGAATCCGCCGAGGTTGGACATCACCAGCGCGGCGGTGGCGACCAGGACGGTGAGGATGCCGGCCAGCCCCCGGTAGTGCGGCGCGAACCACGCGGACAGGCCCATCAGGATCATCACCAGGCCCATCAGGACAGACGGGATCCCGGCGATGCCCTGCTGGAGCATGACCTTCAGCGGCGCCAGCGGGATGGCGCAGATCTCCGCACCGGCGACGACGGCCGCCAGCCCGCCCCAGAAGGGACGGCCCTTGCGCCAGCGGCGCCAGGCCGCGCGTCCGCGCCGCCAGGAGCCCTTCCCGGTCAGAAGCATTCCTTCTTGCCCTTGGAGATGTTCATGCTCAGGCCGGCCAGACGGAACGTCCCGGCGTTGGTGGCCCAGGCCGTCTGCTTGAGGTTGGTGATGTTCACGTCGTCGGCCTGCTGGGCGAACAGGTCCTGCATGCCCTGGGCTGTCGCCGGTCCCTTGTCGAGGGTGGAGGCGTCCCGGCCGATCTCGATGTTGGTGAAGTCCGCGTTGCCGGAGAGCTGGGTGGCGTCCACGAAGAGGTCGGTCGCCTTGACCGGCGTTCTGCCGCCGCCCGCGGTGAGGTTGAGCGAGATGTCACCGATGACGGGCAGTGAGGTGACGACCGACTGGCACAGTTTGCGCAGCTCGGCCTTCTTGATGGCGGTCACGGCCACCGGCAGCAGGTCGCCCCTGGCGTTCTGGTCGACGCCGCCGTACTGGGCGAAGCCGTCGCCCTTGAGAGAAGCGGCGGACACCTTGAACTGCTGTCCCGATACGGCGAACGAAGCCGCCAGCGCGCCGTTGGCCAGGGCGATGGCCAGCGCGGCGGTCCCGGCGAAGGCCGGGACGGACAGCACGGCGAACTTGCGCCAGCTCACCCGCCCGGTGACGTGTCTGCCGTGTGCGTCCTTCATGAGAGTGGTCCCCTTCGAAGTGCGGTGAATCGCGCAGCCGAGAGATGTGGGGGGACGTGCTGGACACCTGGCCAGGAGAGGGAGGTGCGTGATGATCATGTGGAGGGTGTGAAGAACTGGCCGGTGTTACTGGCGAGTTGAATGTAAGTCTGCCAGTAGCCGTTGGCAAGGTTGGGGACCGAAGGAACCACAGGAGGCGCAAAAAGAGCCGCGGTGCCACGGCCGGGACGCGGCCGCCCTACGCGTACCGGACCCGCAGCTCCTTCACCCCGTTGAGCCAGGCCGACCGCAGCCGGCGCGGGGTGCCCGCGAGGGCGATGTCCGGCACGGTGTCGGCGATGGCCTGGAAGATCAGGTCGATCTCCAGGACGGCGAGCGACTTGCCGAGGCAGAAGTGCGGGCCGCCCCCGCCGAATCCCAGGTGGGGGTTGGGGTCGCGGGTGATGTCGAACGTCCCGGGGTTCTCGAAGACCTCGGGGTCGTGATTGGCGGAGGCGTAGAAGAGGCCGACCCGCCGGCCCTTCTCGATCCGCGCGCCACCCAGGGTGGTGTCCTGGGTGGCGGTGCGCTGGAAGGAGACGACGGGCGTCGCCCAGCGCACGATCTCCTCGGCCGCGGTGCCGGGGCGCTCCCGTTTGTAGAGGTCCCACTGGTCGGGGTGGGTCAGGAACGCGTGCATCCCGTGGGTGATCGCGTTGCGGGTCGTCTCGTTGCCCGCGACGGCCAGCAGGAGGACGAAGAACCCGAACTCGTCGGACGCGAGGTTGCCCTCGTCCTCCGCCGCCACGAGCCGGCTGACGATGTCCTGGGCCGGGCACTCCTTGCGGGCCGCGGCCAGGTCCATCGCGTACGAGATCAGCTCCTCCGCCGCGGTGTTGCCGACCTCCTCGGTGGTGGCCAGCTCCGGGTCGTCGTACGCGATCATCTTGTTCGACCAGTCGAAGATGCGGGCCCGGTCGTCCTGCGGGATGCCGATCAGTTCGGCGATGGCCTGGAGCGGCAGCTCACAGGCGATGTCGGTGACGAAGTCGCCGGACTCCTTGCGGCGGGCCGCGGTGACGATGGCGTGCGCCCGGTCCCGCAGGGCGCCTTCGAGCGCACGGATGGCGCGGGGCGTGAAGCCGCGCTGGACGATCTGGCGGACCCGGGTGTGCTCCGGCGGATCCATGTTCAGCATGATCAGCTTCTGCACGTCGATCTTGTCGCGGGTCATGGCCGCGTTGAAGCGGATGATCGAGGTGTTGAGGCTCGCCGAGAAGATCTCCGGCCGGGTGGAGACCTCCTTGACGTCCTCGTGGCGGGTCACCACCCAGTAGCCGTCGTCGCCGAAGCCGGCGATGCCGTGCGGCTGGGCGTTCCACCATACGGGCGCGGTGCGCCGGAGCTGGGCGAACTCGGGCAGCGGTACGCGGTGCTGGTAGACGTCGGGGTCGGTGAAGTCGAACCCGTCGGGCAGCGCGGGGCATGGCATCTCGGCGACTCCAGCTCTGGTCCGGCCCGGTGCCGGTAGCGGGTCCTGGCGGCCTGTCGTCGTGCGGATGCCGTCCGGCGGGACTGACGGGCCGTCAGCTCATGGTGAAGGTAGTAACGAGTTCCACAAGTGGCAAGGGGGCGCGGGGCGTCAAGTGCCTCCGCCGCGGGGTCGTCGGGGGCGGAACGCCCGTGCAGCACCCTTGCGCCGCCGCCCGCGGCTCAAAGAGACTGACCGTGGAACTAGAACGCGTACCAGTTCCGTCGTCGGGGGTGCCGGGACGTCCTGCGGGACGTGAGGAGAGGACGAGTCAGTCATGGCCGCGGAACCCGTCATCGTGGAAGCCGTACGCACCCCGATCGGCAAGCGCGGCGGCGCGCTCGCCAACCTCCACCCCGCCTACCTCCTCGGCGAGACCTACCGCGAACTGCTCGCCCGCACCGGCATCCAGCCCGACTGCGTGGAACAGATCGTCGGCGGCACCGTCACCCACGCCGGCGAGCAGTCCATGAACCCGGCCCGCACCGCCTGGCTGACGATGGGCCTGCCGTACGAGACCGCCGCCACCACCGTGGACTGTCAGTGCGGCTCGTCCCAGCAGGCCAACCACATGGTCGCCAACATGGTCGCGGGCGGCGTCATCGACATCGGCATCGGCTGCGGCGTGGAGGCGATGTCCCGGGTGCCGCTGGGCAGCGGCTCCAAGCACGGCCCCGGCAAACCCTGGCCGGACGAGTGGAACGTGGACCTGCCCAACCAGTTCGAGGCCGCCGAACGCATCGCCCGCAACCGGGGACTGACCCGCGACGACGTCGACGCGCTGGGGCTGCTCTCCCAGGAGCGGGCCGCGGCGGCCTGGGCCGAGGAGCGGTTCAAGCGCGAGACGTTCGCGGTGCAGGTGCCGACCACGGAGGAGGAACAGGCCGCCGGACAGGGCATGTGGCGGCTCGTGGACCGCGACGAAGGGCTGCGCGACACGAGCGCGGAGGCGCTCGGCGGGCTCAAACCGGTCATGCCGACCGCCGTGCACACGGCGGGCAACTGTGCACAGATCTCGGACGGCGCGTGCGCGGTGATGTGGGCGTCCAAACGGATGGCCCGCGCGCTGAAACTCCGGCCCCGGGCCCGGATCGTCGCACAGGCCCTGGTCGGCGCCGACCCCCACTACCATCTCGACGGGCCCATCGACGCGACCCGGGCCGTACTGGGCAAGGCCGGGATGTCCCTCAAGGACATCGACCTGGTCGAGATCAACGAGGCGTTCGCGTCGGTCGTCCTGTCGTGGACCCGGGTCTTCGACCAGGACCTGGCGAAGGTCAACGTGAACGGCGGCGCCATCGCCCTGGGCCACCCGGTCGGCGCCACGGGCGCCCGCCTGATCACCACGGCCCTGCACGAACTGGAGCGTACGGAAAAGGAATTCGCCCTGATCACGATGTGCGCGGGCGGGGGGCTGGCGACGGGGACGATCATTCAGCGGTTGTGAGGGGTGGGGGCGTCGGGAGTTGGCCGTCAGCCGTCGGCGGTCGGATGGGAGCCGGGCCGGTGGGCGTCCTCAGTCCGTGAGCGGGAAGGAGCGGGTCACGTCCAGGACCGACTGCTGGAACACTTCGTTGTGACCGGCGGCGCCCCGGTCGACGACCGTCACAAAGGCGCCCCGTGCGGTCAACTGCCGGGCGCAGCTCAGCGTGTTCTCCTTGACCACGTCGTGGTCGCCGGACGCGGTGTGGAGCGTCACGGGCACCTCGGGCGCCCAGGAACACGTGGTGTCGATGGCGCGGAACACGTCGAGCAGGCGGCCGGACGGGCGGCGCAGCTTCTCGTACCAGGCGTCGGTGAGCAGTTCCCTGAGCGTCCCCGGGAGCTTCTCGATGACCTCGTCCTGCTGGTGCTCGCCGTTGAACAGCTCGTCGATGAAGGAGGCGTACGGAGGGCGGAAGACCTCGTGCGGGTCGGAGTAGAGGGGTGGCGAGAGGAAGTGGTGGTGTGAGATGAGGGCCTGGGAGAACGTGAGCACGGCGGCCACACCGCTGACGCGGCCGTCGAACGCGGCCGGGATCTCGGCGTTCAGCAGGTCGTACGGGCCGCCGCCGGGCGCCAGCCCGCGCAGCCGGAAGCGCGGGTCGGCTCCTGCGGCCAGGGCGCGGGCGAATCCCATGGCGGCGTGGCCGCCCTGCGAGTAGCCGGTGACGTACACCCGCCCGTCCAGCGAGGTGCGCCGGGGCGGGGAGGCGTGCTCGGGGTGGTCTGTGCCAGCCGAGTGGGCGGCGCTCAGGAGGGGGACGGCGGTACGGGCGGCGCGGAGCATGTCGAGGGAGGCGGAGACCGTGGCCGCGGTGTGCAGGAAAGGGTGCCGGCCCGGTCCTTTGCCGAGCCCCAGGTAGTCGGGGGCGACGGCAGCCCGGCCGCCCGCGGCGTAGAGGGCGGTGGCGAGGCGGTCCGGGCCCTGGGCGTTGACCGAGGGTGCCCGGTCGCGGGCCGTCATACCGCCGTGCGTGTGCACGAGGGCGGGCAGCCGGTCCGGGGCGCCGCGTGGCAGCACGAGCAGCCCGGAGGCGGTGGTCGGCCGCCCGTCCGGGGTGATGGTGCGGTAGCCGACGCGGTACGCGGACACGTCGTGCCGTACAGCGTGACGCCAGTCCGCCGCGCTGCCGGCGAAGTGCGCCTGCCGGGCGGCGGCGACGAGCTGGGCGCGATCCCGCGTACCGAGAGGGGTGACGGTGAGGAGGGCGCCACGGCCGACGGAGGCGGAGTCCGGGCGGGCCGGCGGCGGTGTGGCCGGGCGCGTCGCCGGGAGTGCGGCCGGGTGGACCGGTGTGGCGGTCGCGGGCGGTGCGGTGGCGAGCGGGACGAGGGCGGTGGCCGCCGCGAGAAGTGCCGCTGTCGCGCCGGCGGCGGGCCGCCGGGTGCTCCGGGCTCGCCAACCGCCTTTGTCCGGGCGCCGGTTACTGGTGTGACGGGACATGGGCCGATGTTAGGGCGGCCCATGGGGAAGGGGTATGGGGGTCTTCCCCGAGTCCTGGGGGAGGAGGGGCGGGGGCTCAGTACCAGTTGTGGGACTGCCAGAAGTTCCAGGCGTCACAGGGGCTGCCGTAGGTGGAGTTCATGTAGTCCAGGCCCCACTTGATCTGGGTCTCCGGGTTGGTCTTCCAGTCCGGGCCCGCCGAGGCCATCTTCGAGCCCGGCTGTGCCTGCACGAGGCCGTAGGCGCCGCTGGACGGGTTGGTGGCGGTCGGGTCCCAGCCGCTCTCCCGCTCGACGATGTTGCTGAAGCACTGGTACTGCGCCTGGTCCGGGATCAGCTTGTGCGCCGCGGCCTTGGCGTCGCTCGCGCTCGCGGAGGACGGTGCCTGTGCGGGCGTGGCGGCCTGGGCCGGCGTGACGGCGAAGGCGGCGGCCGAAGCGCCCAGGGCGACGGCGCCGGCGGCGACGACGGCCTTCTTGTGGGCGGCGAGGCGGCGGGTGATCGTGGACGAGGTGACGCTCACGGAGGAGTTACCTTCCGACGGGGTGCAAGGGGCGCCGCCGAGGCTGCGGCCAGGGGGGAAGAAGCACGCTGCGCTCGGCGACACCTCCACCCTGGGAAGTGGTCGGCGGGGATGGCAATACCCGCACGTACTAGTGGATCTCGCACCGAAGGTGGAAAGTCCCGCCCGCTCCGGCCCCAGGGGGAGCGGATCACGCGAAGGGCCGGGTCTACGAAGGCCGGTCGTATGGGACGGAAGTCCTGTGGTCGGAGTCACAGGGAACCGGGCGAGGGGAGAGGGGGGTGGGGAGAGGGGGGTAAGGGGTTCAGTCCGGATTCAGGCGTTACGGAGTGGTGTCGAACGTCGCCGGGGCGTCGAATGCCGCGCGGCGGGTGGCGCGGCGCAGGGCCTTGAGGAGGGTGCCGCCGAGGGTGAGGGTGAGAACGACCGTGACCACGGCCCGGGGCAGGTCCCAGCCCAGCGAGGTCGCCAGGCAGTAGGCGAGGAAGCGGGCCAGGTTGTCGGGCAGCGGGTCGCCCGGCACGAAGGAGACGCCGCTGGCCATGCCGCCGATGTAGGGCCAGCCCTGGAGGTTCATGAGCAGCCCGTACAGGACGGCGGAGACCGCGCCGTACATCGCGATCATGACCAGTTCACGGCGGCCGCGCAGCCGGTTCGGGCCGGGCAGCAGGCCCGCGCCCATCGCCACCCACCCCATCGAGAGCATCTGGAACGGCAGCCACGGCCCCACGCCGCCGGTCAGCAGCGCCGAGGCGAACATCGACACCGAGCCGAGCACGAACCCGAAGCCCGGCCCCAGCACCCGCCCGGACAGCACCATCAGGAAGAACATCGGCTCGATACCGGCGGTGCCCGCGCCCAGCGGGCGCATCGCGGCGCCCGCGGCGGCCAGCACGCCGAGCATGGCGATGGCCTTCGCGTCCAGGCCGGGCGCGCCGCCCGCCGCCGAGGACGCCGAGGTGTCGGCGATCGTGGCCACGACGACGGCGAGCAGCAGTGGCAGCAGCGCCGCGAACAGCCACGGCGCGTCCTTGGAGTGCGCGAGGCCGGAGGCGGAGCCGGCCAGCAGCGGCCAGCCGAAGGCCATCACACCGATGGCGGAGATCAGGACGAGTGCGGCCACGGCGCGCGGGCCCAGCCGTACCGCCCGTGCCTGCCGGTCCGGGGGAGCGGGGAGCGTACGGGTCATGCCGTGGCCTCCAGGGCGTGCGCGACCTGGGGCACGGTGAGCCACGGCAGCGGGGCGAGCACCTTGGAGACCTGCGGTGCGAAGGCGGGGGAGGAGACGACGACCTCGGCGGTCGGGCCGTCCGCGACGATCTCGCCGTCCGCGAGGATGACGACGCGGTGGGCGAGTTCGGCGGCCAGCTCGACGTCGTGGGTGGCCAGGATGATCGCGTGTCCCTCGGCGGCCAGGCCGCGCAGCAGCTCCACGAGGCGGCCCTTGGCCGCGTAGTCCAGGCCGCGGGTCGGCTCGTCGAGCAGGAGCAGCGGCGGGCGGGCGGTGAGCACGACGGCCAGCGCGAGGGCGAGCCGCTGGCCCTCGGAGAGGTCGCGTGGGTGGGTGCCGTCCTGTACGTCCGGGAGCAGCCGGGTGACCAGGTCGCGGCAGGTGCCGGGGGCGGCGTCCGCGTCGTGGTCGGCGGCGGCGCACTCGGCGGCGACGGTGTCCGCGTACAGGAGGTCGCGCGGCTCCTGCGGTACCAGGCCGACGTGCCGCAGCAGGTCACGCGGTGCGGTGCGGTGCGGGGTCGCGCCGCCGACGCTGACCGAGCCGGCGGCGGGTTCGTGCATTCCGACGAGGGTGGTGAGCAGGGTGGACTTGCCCGCGCCGTTGCGGCCCATGAGGGCGAGCGTCTCGCCGGCGCGTACGGTCAGGCCGACGCGGTGCAGGGCGTCGATCCGGCCGCGCCGTACGGACAGCGCCACGGCCTCGGCGGCGAGCGGGGCACCGGCGGGGCCAGGGAGAGGCGTGGGTCCCGGTGTGGACCGCGCGTCGGCACCTGCCCCCGCGTCGGAACCGGTACGGCTGTCGCGCCGGCGCCACCAGCCCGAACGCCTACGGGCTCCGGCTCCGGCTCCGGCGGCGCCCGAACCATTCCCGGCGCCCGCACCGACCGCCTCCGGCCCCGTACCGTTCCCGGCCGCCACGCCGACACCCGCGATCCCGGCGGCACCTGTCGCACCCGCGACCCCAGCGGCACCCGTGTCCCCCGGCTCCACCCCCGCCAGTCGCTGCCGCAGGGCGGACGCCTTGCGGCGGGCGTCGCGTACCGACAGCGGCAGCGGCGACCAGTGCGCGAGCCGGCCCAGGGCCACCACCGGCGGGTGGACGGGGGAGACGGCCATGATGTCGGCGGGCGCGCCGACGACCGGAGGCGCGCCGGGCGCGGGCAGCAGGATGACCTGGTCCGCGTACTGGACGACGCGCTCCAGCCGGTGTTCGGCCAGCAGGACCGTCGTCCCGAGGTCGTGCACCAGGCGTTGCAGCACGGCGAGCACCTCCTCGGCGGCGGCCGGGTCCAGGGCGGAGGTCGGCTCGTCCAGGACCAGCACCTTGGGGTGGGTGGTGAGCACCGAGCCGATGGCGACGCGTTGCTGCTGCCCGCCGGAGAGGGTGGTGATGGCGCGGTCGCGCAGGTCGGCGAGGCCGAGGAGGTCCAGGGTCTCCTCGACGCGGCGGCGCATGACGTCCGGGGCCAGGCCCAGCGACTCCATGCCGTACGCGAGTTCGTCCTCGACGGTGTCGGTGACGAAGTGGGCGAGCGGGTCCTGGCCCACGGTGCCGACGACGTCGGCCAGTTCGCGGGGCTTGTGGGTACGGGTGTCGCGGCCGGCCACGGTGACGCGGCCGCGCAGGGTGCCGCCGGTGAAGTGCGGTACGAGGCCGCAGACGGCGTTCAGGACGGTGGACTTGCCGACGCCGGACGGGCCCACGAGCAGGCACAGTTCGCCCTCCGGCACGGTCAGGTCGAGGCCTTGGACGGCGGGCCGCGCCGCGTCCCCGTAGGTGACCGACACCTGGTCGAAGCGGATCACTGCGGGGACTCCTTCGTGTGCGGCGCGCCCTGCGCCGGTGACTTCCTTGCTCGTGCCCGCCCGGCGCCCGGTTCTCCCGCCCCCGGTCCGGCCTCCGCCGTCCCCGGCCCGGTCCGCGCCGCCCGTGGCGGCAGGGGCGCGACGAACGCCGGGAGCAGCCCCGCCAGGACCCCGGCCGCGGGCCACAGCGGGAGGACGGGTGCGGTGAGCGGGACGGCGGGCGGGTGCAGGGCGGCCGGGTCGGAGGAGTTGGCCCAGATCATCAGGGCGGCCACCGTGATGCCGGAGCCCGCCACGAGCCAGGCGCGCACGCCCCACCGGTCGGGGCGGTAGCGGCTGCGTACGGACCGGCGGCCGCCCAGCCACAGTCCGCCGAGCGCCGCGACGAGCCCGGCGAGCAGCACCGGCAGGCCGTACGCGGCTCCGGTGTCGGCCAGCAGCCCGTACGTACCGGCGCAGACCCCGAGCAGGCCGCCGAGGGTGAGCGCGGTGGTGGTGTGCCGTACGGCGGACGGTACCCGCGCCGTACGGCCGTAACCGCGCGCGTCCATCGCCGCGGCCAGCGACACCGAACGTTCCAGTGCGCCCTCCAGGACCGGCAGCCCGACCTGGAGCAGCGCCTTGAAGCCCCGGTCCGGGCGGCCGCGCAGCCGGCGTGCGGCGCGCAGCCGCTGGACGTCGGCGACGAGGTGGGGCGCGAAGGTCATCGCGACGACGACCGCGACGCCCGCCTCGTAGAGCGCCCCCGGCAGCGACTTCAGCAGGCGGGCCGGGCTGGCGAGCGCGTTGGCGGCGCCGACGCAGATCAGCAGGGTGCCCAGCTTCAGCCCGTCGTAGAAGGCGAAGAGCATGCCTTCGGCGGTGACCCGGCCGCCGATCCGCACGCCGCGCGCCCACTCGGGGAGCGGCACTTCGGGCAGCGTCACCAGGGTGTGCGTCCCGGGGATGGGCGAGCCGAGGAAGAACGCGAAGACCAGCCGGATGCCGATCACCAGCAGGCCGAGTTTCAGGAACGCGCCGTACGAGCGGGCCCACGGCGCGTCCGTGCGGCGCGCCGCGACGACGTACCCGGCGACACCGATCAGGAGGCCCAGCAGCAGCGGGTTGGTCGTCCGGGACGCCGCGGTGGCCAGGCCCAGCGCCCACAGCCACCAGGCGCCCGCGTGCAAGGCGGTGGAGCGGGTGGCGCGGGGGACGCGGGCGCTCATCCGCGGCGGCGGCGGGCCTGCCACCCGGCCGCCGCGCCCAGGACGACCACCAGGGCGATGCCACCGATCAGTCCGGCGGAGGGGCCGCCCGAAGCGTCGTCGTCCGCCTGCCCGGAAGCGGAAGCGTCACCGGAAGCCCCGGGTTCCGGCGAACCGGCCCCGGAGGCGGACCCGGAGCCGGCCCCCGACCCCGCCTTGTCCGCGCACCCCGCCTTCGGGTAACCGGAGATCGCGCACAGCAGCGCGCTCGCGTCGTACCGCAGCGGCCCCGCGACGGCGGCCAGCGCGTCACCGACCGTCCCGTCCTCGGGCAGCCGCGCGCACTCCGTACGGACCGGCGGCGGGTGCTCCCCGGCCGGTGCGTCGGCCTTCGTGCCGAAGTCGAGGACCAGGCCGACGCGCTTGGTGCCGTCCCGCGCGGGCGTTTTTCCGCAGAGCGCGTCGAAGTCCGCGGCGTGGCGCGGCTTGCCGACCGCCGCCGAGTCGGCGCCGACGGTGAAGCGGAAGCCCGCCACGGCGCCGTCCCGGGGGCGGCTGGTGGCCGGGCCCTCGGTCGCGTACGACCAGCCGCCGTCCCCGGCGGCCGGAGCGCCGGCGGTGGGGCCGTCCCAGAAGGACCAGTAGCGGTACTCCTGCGCCTGGGCGGGCGCCGCGCCCAGGCCGGTGACCGTACCGGCCAGGGCCAGGGCGCCGAGGAGGCGGGCGGGGCGGGGCCGTGGTGAGCGCATCAGAGGCCGTTCTTCTTCCGGCGGCCGCTGAGCAGGAACCCGACGCCGACGCACGCGACGAACACGATGCCGAAGATCCACCACACGCCGGAGCCCTGCTCGTCCTGGTCCTGGGCGTCCTTGCGGGGCGCGGCGGACGGCGCGGAGCTGCCGGCCGGCTTGGGGCCCGTGGCGTTGAGCTGGGCGACCAGGTCGGCGCCGCCGAAGTGGCGCGGGTCGGCGCCCGCGGCGTGCGCGGCCAGCACGAGTTGCGCGTACGCGGCCGGGCCGGCTTCCTCGGCCCAGTTCGCGGAGTTCTTCTCCAGCCACCGCAGTGGCTTCTGCGCGGCGTCGCCGTGCGAGCCGGCGGCGAGCGCCACGACGGCGTCGGCGGTGTTGCCGACGTCGGGCTGGTCCCCGGCACCGGGCAGCGCGGACTTCAGGTGCCCGCCGCCCGCGTCGAGCAGCGCGACCAGGTAGGCGGCGCCGCCCTCGGCGGCCTGCTCGGCGTCCGGCTTCCGGTCCTCGCCGCCGTCGCACTTCAGGGGCGCGACCGGCTCCTTGACGTCCTTGCCCGCCGGGTCGACCACGAAGCCCTCACCCAGCCCGCCGAGCACGGCGGCGGCCGTGGCGTCCGCGTTCGGGGCGAGCTTGCCGTCCTTGGGCTGGAAGGCGAACGCGCCGCGCTCCCCTTCCTTCGCGGCACAGCCGAGCTGGAAGGTGACGAGCGCGTCGTACGGGGACTTGCCGCCCTTCTGCACGGACTCCGGCTTCTGCCCCGCCGCCTTCAGCGCGCCGATCACCACGGAGGTGGAGTTGGCGTCGCTGGGCGAGCCGCTCATCGACGGCCAGCCACCATCGTCGTTCTGCACCGACTTCAGCCACTTCACGGCCTTCTGTACGGCGTCGTCGTGCCCGCCGAGCGCGGCCAGCGCCTGCACCGCGGCGGCCGTCTGGTTGGTGTCCCGCATCGTCTTGTCGTCGCACGCCTTGGCCGGGTCGGCGCGGTAGGCGCTGAAGGCACCGTCGGAGCACTGCTGCCCGGCGAGCCAGTCGACCCCCGTCACCGACGGGCGCACGCCGACGGTGCGCTGCGCGAGCAGGGCGAGTGACTGCCGCCACACGCCGTCGTACTGCGGGTCCTTGGTGCCGTACAGCCCCTCGGGCAGCTTCGACGCCTTGGCGGCGGGGGCGGGGGAGTCGGCGGCCGCCACGGGGGCACCGGCCGCGCACAGCACGGCGGCCCCGGCCAGCGCCGCGGCGGCGCGGCGCGCCAGGGCGGCGAAGGTGGGGGCCGTGGAAGCCCTGGGGGCCAGGGGGGCCAGGGGAGCCTGGGAAGCCGTGGTGGCCATCGGGTCGGTGCCTCTCGGGTCGGTTCGCTGCGGTGGGACCGCGGTGGGTCTGCGGTGGGTGCGCAGCCGCACTCGGACGCCCCGCCGCCCGCCGATCGTGATCGGCCGCGGTGGCACACCGGGCTCAGCTCCGCATACCTCGACGGTGCCGCGCACCGGGCGTCCGCGCGAGCAGGCGCGGCCTTGCGGTGGCGGGAGCCTTGGCCGTGCCCCAGCGGGTGCTCCGGCTCGCCGGGGGTACGGGCGGCCGGCGCGGGGGCCTGGTCACGGTCCCGGCGGGCGGCCGGTGCGTCGATGCCGTACGTCCCGGATCACGGTTGCGGGTCAGCGCCGGATTTCCACCGGCTTCCCCCGATCGGGCACGGGATGAAGTTGTCCCGCACACCTTAACCGGCAGGCCGGGCGGGCCCCGGCCACGGGCCCGGCTGGCACTCCCGCGCACCGCCCCGCCCCGCTCCTCGCCCGGCCCCCGCCCAGTCCGGCCCTCACACCGCCCGGTACGTCACCGGCTCGGACCCCGCCACCGCCTCCGCCAGCCCCAGCCGGACCAGGCGCCGCAGATGTGCCTCGGCCTCCGAGACGGCGATGTTCCGCGACCCGTACGGGATCCGTTCCCACGGCCGGTTCCACTCCATGGCCTCGGCGAGCTGCCACGGCGTACGGGGTACGGCGAGCAGCGCGCGCAGGCCGGCCAGCCGCTCCTCGTGGTGGGCGAGCAGTGCGCGCACCCGGCCGGCCGCGTCCGTGAAGGCGTGCTGGTGGGCGGGGAGCACCTCGGCGGGCGCGAGCCGGGCGACGCGTTCCAGGGAGGCCAGGTAGTCACCGAGGGGGTCGGCGGGCGCCGCGTCGTCCGGGTCCCCGTACAGCCCGATGTGCGGGCTGATGCCGGGCAGCAGGTGGTCGCCGGAGAAGAGCCGGCCGTGGCCGGGGCGCCGCGCCGGATGGTCCTCCTCCAGGTGCAGGCAGACATGGCCGGGCGTGTGGCCGGGTGTCCAGACGGCGCGGAGCCGGCGGCCCGGCAGGTCGAGGAGCGCGCCGGGGGCGATCTCGCGGTCGGGCAGCGCGGCGCGCCGCCCGGGGAGGTCGCGCGCCCGTCCCTCGGCGCGGGCCGCCCGCAGGGGGGCGAGGTGGCTGTCGGGCGCCCCGGCCGCGGCCAGCTTGGTGATCAGGTACTCCAGCCACCGCCCGGGTTCGGTCTGCCGGGTACGGCGTACGACGGCGGCGTCCGCCGCGTGCATGGCGATCCACGCGCCGGACGCCTCCCGTACGCGGGCGGAGAGGCCGTGGTGATCGGGGTGGTGGTGCGTGACGAGGACGCCGTGCAGGTCGGTGACGCCGAAGCCGCAGGCGGCGATCCCGGCGGTGAGGGTGTCCCAGGCGTCCGGATCGTCCCACCCGGTGTCCACGAGGACCGGCCCGCGGCCGGTCTCCAGGAGGTGGACGAGAGTGTGGCCGAGCGGGTTGTCCGGTATGGGGACGGCGATCGACCACACGCCGCCCCGGTGGTCGGTCACCCGGGGCCCGGCCTCCGCCGTCCCGGTCCGGGCTGCTGCCGTCATCCGCCGCACCTCCGCTTCCGCGCGGACGCGCCGCGCCCCTGTGCCGGGCATTGCCCAGCATAACTAGAACTGGTATCAGTCCTGATGCGGCGTCAGAAACTTTCCGTACGTTCGCACTCCACCGGTCGACCCGCAGGAGGCGGCAGCCATGAGCGCACTCGTCGAGTACGAACAGCTCTACATAGGCGGCGAGTTCGCCGACCCGGCCGGCGGCGGCACCATCGAGGTGGTCTCGCCGCACACCGAGCAGGTCATCGGCCGGGTGCCGCACGCCTCGCGGACCGACGTGGACCGCGCCGTCTCCGCGGCCCGCGCCGCCTTCGACTCCGGGGTGTGGGCGGACACACCGCTCGCGGAGCGGATCGCGGTGGTCACGCGCATCAAGGACGCCTTCGCCGTACGGAGCGAGGAGATCGCCCGGGTCATCAGCGCCGAGAACGGCACCCCGTACACCTCCGGTGTGATGGTGCAGGCGCTGGCCGCGATGATGGCGTGGGACGCGGCCGTCACCGTCGCCCGCGGCTTCCCGTTCGAGGAGCGCCGGGCCGGGGCGCTCGGGCCGCTGCTGGTGCGGCGCGAGCCGGTCGGCGTGGTGGCGGCCGTGGTGCCGTGGAACGTGCCGCAGTTCACCGCGGCGGCCAAGCTGGCGCCGGCGCTGCTGGCCGGCTGCTCGGTGGTGCTCAAGGTGTCGCCCGAGACGCCGCTGGACGCCTACCTGCTGGCGGACATCGCGAGCGAGGCCGGGCTGCCCCCGGGGGTGCTGTCCATCCTCCCGGCGGACCGCGAGGTGAGCGAGTATCTGGTCGGCCACCCGGACGTGGACAAGGTGGCCTTCACCGGGTCGGTCGCGGCGGGCAAGCGGGTCATGGAGGTCGCGGCGCGCAACCTGACGCGGGTGACGCTGGAACTGGGCGGCAAGTCGGCCGCCGTCATCCTGCCGGACGCCGACCTGGACGCCGCGGTGGCCGGCATCGTGCCGTTCGCGTACCTGGTCAACGGGCAGGCGTGCATCGCGCAGTCGCGCATCCTGGCGCCGCGCGAGCGCTACGACGAGATCGCCGAACGCTTCGCCGCCGCGGCGTCCGCGCTGCGCGTGGGCGACCCGCTGGACCCGGCGACCGAGGTCGGCCCGCTGGTCGCCCGGCGCCAGCAGCGGCGGTCGCTGGAGTACATCGCCCTCGGGCAGCGGGAGGGGGCCAAGGTCCTCACGGGCGGCGGGCGGCCGAAGGGCCTGGAGACCGGCTGGTACGTCGAGCCGACCCTGTTCGGTGACGTGTCCAACGGGATGCGCATCGCCCGCGAGGAGATCTTCGGTCCGGTGATCTGCCTGCTGCCGTACGAGAGCGAGGCCGACGCGATCCGGATCGCCAACGACTCCGACTACGGGCTGTCCGGCTCGGTGTGGACGGCGGACACCGAGCACGGTATCGAGGTCGCACGGCGGGTGCGCACCGGCACGTACTCCGTGAACACCTTCAGCATCGACATGCTCGGCCCCTTCGGCGGCTACAAGAACTCCGGCATCGGGCGGGAGTTCGGCCCCGAGGGCTTCGGCGCGTACCTGGAGCACAAGATGATCCACCTGCCGGCGGAGGGATGAGGGACGACATGAGCGGTACGGCCGACAAGGACGACGGGGCCGCTGCGGGCGACGCGGCCGGAGCCGGCGGGAGCGCGCCCGGGGAGGCGCGTCCCGGGCCTCGCTGGCACGTGGCGGTCGACCGGGGCGTGTGCATCGGCTCCGGTATGTGCGCGGCCACCGCGCCCGGCGGCTTCGAGCTGGACTCGGCCCGCCAGTCGCACCCCGTGCGGCCCGAGTGCGAGGCGTCCGACGACGTGCTGGCGGCGGCCGAGAACTGCCCCGTCGAAGCGATCACCGTGACGCTCGCCGCCACGGGGGAGGCCGTCTTCCCGCCCGAGGAGTGAGCGGCTTCCGGCCACCGGAGCCGCGGGCGTTCCCGCTGGGCGGTACGGGTACGAGCCCCCGCACCCACCGGTACGTACCGTCGGTAACCCGTGAACTTCTCACGGTTACCTCGTGACATCTGCGACTGTTAACGCTCCCCGGCGGCGTGGAAATCTCGGTGCCACGCCGCCGAGGGGGGAGACGATGGACAAGCGGTACGAGGTTTACTGTCTCGCCGACAGATTCTTCTACGAGACCCCGGACCGGTTGTCCGCCGGGACCGAAGCCCCGTCGGGCCGCGGTCCCCTGTACGAAGCGGCGCAGCGCGCAGTCCCCGAAGGCTGGCGGTGTTTCCTCTCCGGGGACTGGCTCCACGTCAACCCGGTCGACGCCGAGGGGCAGGCGTGCCCCGGACTGCCCGCACAGGGCTGGAAGATCCACGTCTCGGCCTGTACCGACAACGCCGAGAAGCTGGCGTCCCAGGTGTGGGACTACTGCGTCGCCCGGCTGATCCCGTTCAAGTTCGTGCCGGGGCCGCGCCCGCTGCACCTGCGCAACTCCAAGTACGCCGACCGCGGTTCCAGCGGCAAGTTCGCCACCCTCTACCCCGCGGACGAGGAGGAGCTGCACACCGTCCTGCGGGAGCTGGGCGCGCTGCTGGCCGGCGAGCCGGGCCCGTACATCCTCAGCGACCTGCGCTGGCAGGACGGCCCGCTCTACGTGCGGTACGGCGGATTCACCCGGCGCTACTGCGTCGACGAGCACGGCAGCCTGGTCGGAGCCGTCGAGAACCCCGAGGGCAAGCTGGTCCCCGACCGGCGCGAGCCGCGCTTCCAGGTGCCGGAGTGGGTGAAACTGCCGGACTTCCTCGCCCCGCAGCTCGCCGCCCGCAACTCCACCACCGTCACCGACCTGCCGTACCAGATCGAGTCGGCACTGCACTTCTCCAACGGCGGCGGTGTCTACCTCGGCCGTGACCGGCGCACCGGCGACAAGGTGGTGCTCAAGGAGGCCCGCCCGCACGCCGGACTGGCCGCCGACCGCGCCGACGCCGTCACCCGCCTGGAGCGCGAACGGGCCGCACTGGAGAAGCTGTCCGGGCTCGGTGTCGCGCCGGAGGTCCGCGACTGGTTCACCCTGGACGACCACCGCTTCCTGGTCATGGACTTCCTGGAGGGGCGCACCCTCAACTCGTTCTTCGCCGAACGGCATCCGCTGATCGGGGCCGCGCCGGAGCCGTCCGCGCTGGCCGACTACACGCGGTGGGCGCTGGGCATCCACGCCGCGGTCGAGGACGTGGTGGCCGCCGTGCACCGGCGCGGCGTCGTCTTCAACGACCTGCACATGTTCAACATCATGGTCGCGCCCGACGAAAGCGGCGTGCGGCTCCTGGACTTCGAGGCGGCCGCGGAGGCCGGCGCGGCACAGCGGCAGACGCTGGCCCACCCCGGCTTCATCGCCCCGGCCGACCGCACCGGCTTCGCGGTGGACCGGTACGCCCTCGCCTGCCTGCGGCTCGCGCTGTTCCTGCCGATGACCACCCTGCTGGTGATCGACCGGGACAAGGCCGCGCACCTCGCCGAGATCGTGGCGCACGAATTTCCCGACGTACCGGCGGAGTTCCTGGCCGAGGCGGTGGCCGTGATCCAGGGGACCGCGCAGGACCCGGCCGCGCAGACGGCACCGGCCGCGCCGGAACCGGCACCGGCCGCCCCCGCGACGGCGGCCCCGCCCGCGAAGCGGCGCACCGGCTCCACGCCCTACCTCCCCGCCGAGCCCGCCGACTGGCCGCACAGTCGCGACGCGATGGCCGCCGGCATCCTCGCCTCCGCCACCCCCGAACGCACCGACCGGCTCTTTCCCGGCGACATCGCCCAGTTCACGGACGGCGGCGGCCTGGGGATCGCGTACGGCGCCGCCGGCGTCCTGTACGCGCTCGCCGAGACCGGTGCCGGGAGGTACGGGGAAGGCGAGGAGTGGTTGTTGCGGCAGACCGCCCCGCCTCCTCCCGGCACCCCGCTGGGCTTCTACGACGGCCTGGCCGGCGTCGCCTGCGTCCTGGACCGGCTGGGCCACCCCGAGCGGGCCGGGGAGCTGATGGAGCGGGTGCTCGCCGAGAAGTGGCACCGCCTCGCCCCCGACCTGCACGGCGGTCTGGCCGGCGTCGGCCTGGCGCTCGACCACCTCGCCCGCACCAGCGGCGAACGCGAGCTGCGCGACCGGGCCCTGGAGGCCGCCGGGCACACCGCCGAACGGCTCGACGCCTGCGGAAAGCGGGCCGGCCTGCTGCGCGGCGCCAGCGGACCCGCGCTGCTCTTCCTGCGGCTGTACGAGACCACCGGCGACCCGGGCCTGCTCGACCTCGCGGCCGAGGCGCTCCGGCGCGACCTGGCCCGCTGCGTACGGAACAAGAACGGCGCCCTGGTGGTCGACGAGGGGTGGCGGACGCTGCCGTACCTCGGCGGCGGCAGCGTCGGCATCGCGGCCGTCCTGGACGACTACCTGGCGCACCGGGCGGACGAGGAGTTCCAGGAGGCGCGGGTCGCCATCCTGCCCGCCGCCAGGTCCCGCTTCTACGCGCAGCCCGGCCTCTTCCGCGGCCGCGCGGGCTGTGTCCTGCACCTGGCGCGGACGACCACGCCGGGCGCCGACCTCGACGGTGAGCTGGCGGCCCAGATCTCGTACCTGAGCTGGTACGCCATGCCCTACCGGAAGCAGCTCGCCTTCCCCGGCGACCAGATGATGCGCCTGTCGATGGACCTGGCGACCGGTACGGCGGGCTGTCTGCTGGCCCTCGGTGCCGCGCTGCACGACCGGCCCGTCCAGTTGCCCTTCCTCCCGCCACCGCCCTCTCCGGAGGCCCGGCGGCCCTAGAGCCGGCCCCGGCCGTCGTGCCGGAGCCGTACCACCGGGTGTCACGGGGAGACCCGCCACCCGGCACCGCAGCAACACCCGCAACACAGCAACACCAGCAACACCAGCAACACCAGCACAACAACGTCCCCATAGTGAGAGGAAAGTGTCATGGCGCTTCTCGACCTCCAGGCGATGGACGCTCCGGAGCACGGCGGCGGCGGTGGCGGCAGCGAGGCCAGCCTGCTGCTCTGCTGGAGCGAGGCCAGCATCGTCCTGTGTCTCTGACCTGACCGGTCGGACACCGCTACCGGAACGCCTGAACCGGTAGCCCAGATCCGGGATGTGTGATCCGGACGTGCGTGCGGCCCCTGCGCGGGCCGCACGCACACCCCGTGGGAGAGGCCGTGACCGTGACCCCCGCCGACCGGCTGCTGGGCGGCGCCCTGCGCCACAGCGCCCTGCGCGCCACCGCGCTCCTGCTGCTCACCGCCGCCTCGGCCGGACTCGGCCTGGCCCTGCCCGCCGCCCTCGGTCACACCCTCGACCTGCTGCTCGAACGGCGGCCCGCAACCGGCTGGCTCACCGCCTGCGCGGCCCTGACCTGCCTGATCGTCCTGCTGGACGCCCTCGATGGACTGCTCACCGGCACCACCGACGCCCGCGGCACCGCCTGGGTACGGCGGCGCCTGACCCACCACCTCCTCGCCGCCGGGCCGCGCGCCACCGAGCGGTACGGGACCGGGGACCTGGTCACCCGCGTCGTCGGCAACGCCACCCACGCCGGCACCGCCCCCACCGCCCTCGCCGCCTCGCTCGCCGCCGTCGCCACCCCGGTCGGCGCGCTGGCCGCCCTCGCGCTGGTGGACGTGTGGACCGCCGCCGTCTTCCTCCTGGGCATGCCGCTGCTCGCCCTCCTGCTGCGCGCCTTCGCGCGCGACACCGGTGACTGCGTCGGCCGGTACCAGGAGAGCCAGGGCGACATGGCGGGCCGCCTCGTCGAAGCGGTCGGCGGGGCCCGCACCATCGCCGCCGCCGGCACCCAGCGCCGCGAGGCCGCCCGTGTCCTCGCCCCGCTGCCCGGCCTCGCCGTGCACGGCCACCGCATGTGGCACGTCCTGGGCCGGTCCACGGCGCAGGCCGCCATGCTCGTACCGCTGCTCCAGATCGCCGTGCTGTGCGCGGCGGGCGTCCGGCTCTCACAGGGCGCGCTGACCGTCGGCGCGCTGCTCGCCGCGTCCCGGTACGCGGCGCTGGCCACCGGGGTCGGCCAGCTCGTCGGCCGGCTGAACAGTCTGGTGCACGCCCGCGCCGCCGCCCGGCGCGTCGCGGAGGTCCTGGAGATCCCGGCGATGCCCTACGGGAGGCGGCAACTCGGCGCGGGGGGCGGCACGCTGAAGCTGCACGGGGTCACCGTGCGGCGCGGTGACCGCACCGTGCTGCGCGGCCTGGACCTGACCGTGCCCGGCGGCACGTCGGTCGCCGTCGTCGGCCGCTCCGGCACCGGCAAGTCCGTCCTGGCCGCGGTCGCCGGACGGCTGGCCGACCCCGACTCCGGCATGATCACCCTCGACGACGTACCGCTGCCCGACCTGTCGCACGACGCGCTGCGCCGCGCGGTCGGCTACGCCTTCGAGCGCCCGGCGCTGCTCGGCGCCACCCTCCGCGACACGGTCGCCCTGGGCTCGTACGACCCCGGGCGCGAGGAGGTGACGGCGGCCGCCGAAGCCGCCTGCGCCGCGCCCTTCATCCACCGGCTGCCCGACGGTTACGCGACCCCGTGCGCGAACGCCCCGCTGTCCGGCGGCGAGGCCCAGCGCCTCGGCCTGGCGCGGGCCTTCGCGCACGCCGAGCGGCTGCTCATCCTCGACGACGCCACGTCCAGCCTGGACACCGTCACCGAGCTGAACGTCACCCGCGCCCTGCTGCACGACGTGCGGGCCACCACCCGGATCGTCGTCGCGCACCGGGCCGCCACCGCCGCCCGCGCCGACCTGGTGGCCTGGCTCGACGACGGGCGCATTCGCGCCCTTGCGCCGCACGCCGACCTGTGGCAGCTCCCCGCCTACCGGGCGCTGTTCGCCACGGCCCCGAAGGAGACCGCGCATGTCTGAAGCCCAGCAGCGGGGGGTCGTCCCGGGCGCCCCCCTGCGGCGGTCCGGACTGCGCTTCCTCAAGCGGCGGCGCGCTGTCCTGGCCCGGCTCGCGGGCTGGTCGCTGGTCGAGTCCGCGCAGACCTTCCTGTTCGGGTTCGCGCTCGCGCGCGCCCTCGACGACGGGTTCCTGCGCGGCAGCCCGGCCGTCGGCGTCGCCTGGCTGGCCGCCGCCGCGCTGTGCGTCGGCGCCGGCGCGTACGGCACCGCACGGGTCTACCGGGCCGTGGCCGACCTGGTGGAACCGCTGCGCGACGCCCTGGTGCGCAAGGTCGTCACCCGCGGGCTGTACGCCCCCGACGGCGCGGCGGTCTCCCGGCTGACCCATCAGGTGGAGATCGCCCGCGACACCTTCGCCGGACTGGTGCTGGTGTCCCGCTCGTTCGTCTTCGTCACCGCCGGCGCGCTGGTCGGGCTGTGCTCGCTCGCCCCCGTCCTGCTGCTGCTGGTGCTGCCGCCGCTGGTGCTCGGCCTGGCGCTGTTCGCCGGGGCGCTGCGGCCGATGGCGCGCCGGCAGGAGACGTTCCTCGCGGCGGACGAGGCCATCGCCGCGGAGACCGGTACGGCGGTCGGCGGACTGCGCGACATCACCGCGGCCGGCGCCGAGCGGACCGTGGCGGCCGCGGCGGGCGAGCGCTTCGACACCGAACTGCGGGCGTCCGGCGCCCTGGCCCGCTGGAGCGTGTGCCGGGTGCTCGCCCTCGGGCTCAGCGGCCGGCTGCCCATCGTCCTGCTGCTGCTCGCCGCGCCCTGGCTGCTCGACCGCGGGGTGACGCCCGGCGCGCTGGTGGGCGCCCTGGCGTACCTCACGCAGTCGCTGCTGCCCGCGCTCCAGAGTCTGATGCACGGACTGGGTACGGCCGGCACCCGCCTGGGCGTGGTGCTGCGCCGTCTCACCGCCGAGCCGACGACCGGGTCGGCGGACGCCCGGCCGCACCGCGCGCCGCGCGACGGGCTCGCCGTCGAACTCACCGGCGTGACCTTCGCGTACGGCCCGCACGCCGACCCGGTCGTGCGCGGCCTCGACCTGAGCGTGCCGGCCGGCGGGCACCTGGCCGTCGTCGGGCCGAGCGGCATCGGCAAGTCCACCCTCGCCGCGCTGGTCGCGGGCATGCTGGAGCCCGGCAGCGGCGAGGTCCGCCGCCCCGCCACCGCGGACCGGGTGCTCGTACCGCAGGAGGCGTACGTCTTCTCCGGCACCGTGCGGGAGAACCTGCTCTACCTGTGTCCGGGCGGCCGGGTCACGGACGCGGACGTCCGGGCCGCCGCCGCGGAGGTGGGCGCGGACGCGCTGCTGGCCCGGCTGGGCGGCCCGGACGCCACGCTCGCCCCCGCGGAACTGTCCGCGGGGGAGCGCCAGCTCCTCGCGCTGGTGCGCGCCTACCTCGCGCCGGCGCCGCTGGTCGTCCTCGACGAGGCGACCTGCCACCTCGACCCGGAGGCCGAGGCTCGCGCCGAGCGTGCCTTCGCGGCCCGGCCCGGCGGCACGCTGATCGTCGTCGCGCACCGCATCAGCTCGGCGCTGCGGGCCGACCGGGTGCTGGTGATGGACGGTACGCACGTCCGTACGGGCCGGCACGGCGAGCTGCTGCGGCGGTCGGCGCTCTACCGCGAATTGACGGGCGGGTGGGCGCACGGGGAACCGGGGAGGGCCGCCGCGGTCCCGGCCGCCCCGCCGTTACAGCCAGCCCTCCCCGCGCGAGATGCGGATGGCGTCGACGCGGTTGCGGGCTCCCGTCTTGCGGGTGATGGCGGACATGTAGTTGCGCACGGTCCCGGTCGACAGATGCAGGACGCCGGCGATCTCGGAGACCGAGGAGCCCTCGGCGGCCAGTGACAGCACGCTCAGCTCGCGGCGGGTCAGCGGTATGTCGGCCGCCTGGAGGAAGCCGAAGCCCAGCGACCCGTCGATGAACCGTTTCCCCGCCGCCACCTGCCGTATCCCGGTGGTCAACTGCACCGGTGTGGCCTCCTTGTCGACGTAGCCGAGGGCGTCCGCCTCGTAGGCCCGGCGCAGCGGGCCGGGCCGGTGGGCGGAGCCCAGCACCAGCAGGGCCGGTGATTTCCCCGGGCCTTTCCCTTTCGGGATTCTGGATAACTTGCGCCATATGCCGTGCCCGGTGGGCTCCGGGCTCTCCGCGTCCACCACGCAGACGTCGGGGCGCAATGCGCGCACCCGTTCCGCCGCGTCCCGGGTGGTGGCGGCGGAGACTTCGATGTCGTTCTCCCGGTCGAGAACTTCTGTCAATGCCCACCGGAACAGACAAATGTCATGCACGAGTAACACCCGGATCACTGCAGTCCCCCTCCAGACCCCCGTGTACCGGCACCGTTGCGAGTACCCGGAATTCATACCGGCAATGCCACTGTCATGGACCCGGAGAATTGGCCAAGCAGGGTCGTGGGGGCGCGCGTTGGGGTTGCGCGCGCCCCGAATGCGCCGCGTTAGGGGTTACCCGTTCGTAGCCTTTACGTCAGGTGCCGCGCCGCGGCGCGGTGAGATCGATGAGCCGGCAGACCGTCTCGATGTCGATCTTCACCTGAGCGATCGAGGCGCGCCCGGAGAGCCAGGTGATCAGCGCCGAGTGCCAGGTGTGCTCGATGACCCGGACGGCGGAGAGCTGTTCCGGCGTCGGCGCGCCGTCCAGCCCCATCGCGTCCAGGATGATCGCCGTGGTGAGCCGGGAGACGGTGTCCACCTCCGGGCTCACCGAGCGGTCGGCGAACGTCAGGGCGCGCACCATGGCGTCCGCCAGGTGCGGTTCGCGCTGGAGCGCCCGGAAGGCCCGCATCAGGGTCTGGGCGACCCGCGCGCCCGGCTCCCGCTCCGTCGGCGGGCGCTTGCGCAGCGTCTCGTGCATGTGCTGGAGCTGGTCCTGCATGGTCGCCACGAGCAGGTGCACCTTGGACGGGAAGTACCGGTAGAGGGTGCCGAGCGCCACGTCGGACGACTCGGCGACCTCGCGCATCTGTACGGCGTCGAACCCGCCCCGGCCGGCCAGCCGGGCGCTGGCGTGCAGGATGCGGCGGCGTCGGGCCTCCTGACGCGCGGTCAGGGGAGGACTGGCGGGAAGCGCCGCTCCGGCCGCTGTGGAGTCCGTAGTCATATGTCCCATTCCGTGACAGTCCGTCCGCGGTGCGGTACGTACCGGTCATGCGATCGGCACAGCATGGCAGGGGCGCGGGTGGTGGCGCGAATCACCTGGTGCGGCTCTTTCCGCCGGGTTTCCGGCCGGTAGATTCGAGGCTCCTTGAACTGATCAGTAGCCCGCCGGCCGTCGCGGCCCGCGGATGCCGCGCACCGGCCGCCGGCCGGCCGCGGCCGAACCGTACTGAAACTTGTTCTAGATTAGCGCCAGCGGTTACGCTCCGGCGAAAGTCCAGCGAGAAGGGGGCCGAGAGTGTCCGCCGAGGCCGTCCAGGCAGCCGCGCCGCACCCCGCCGAGGCCCCCGCCGCCTCCGCAGGGCCGGACGGTGACCGCCCCCTGCGCATCGCCCTGCTGACCTACAAGGGCAACCCGTTCTGCGGCGGCCAGGGCGTCTACGTCCGCCACCTCTCCCGCGAACTGGCCCGCCTCGGCCACACCGTGGAAGTGATCGGCGCCCAGCCCTACCCGGTCCTGGACCACGTGGACCCCTCCCGGGCCGGCTCCGGGGGCGCGGTCACCCTCACCGAACTGCCCAGCCTCGACCTCTACCGGCAGCCCGACCCCTTCCGTACGCCGAAGCGCGACGAGTACCGGGACTGGATCGACGCCGTCGAGGTCGGCACGATGTGGACCGGCGGCTTCCCCGAGCCGCTCACCTTCTCCCTGCGCGCCCGCCGTCACCTCGCCGCCCGCCGCGGCGACTTCGACGTCGTGCACGACAACCAGACCCTCGGCTACGGCCTGCTCGGCGACCTCGGCGCGCCCCTGGTCACCACCATCCACCACCCCATCACCGTCGACCGGCAGCTCGACCTGGACGCCGCCGCGGGCTGGAAGCGCCGCGCCTCGGTGCGCCGCTGGTACGGCTTCACCCGGATGCAGAAGCGCGTCGCCCGCCGCCTGCCGTCGGTGCTGACCGTCTCCGGCTCCTCCCGCCAGGAGATCGTCGACCACCTCGGCGTACGGGACGGCCGGATCCACGTCGTGCACATCGGCGCCGACACCGATCTCTTCTCGCCCGACCCGTCGGTGCCCGAGATCCCCGGCCGCATCGTCACCACCTCCAGCGCCGACGTCCCCCTCAAGGGCCTCGTCCACCTCGTCGAGGCGCTGGCCAAGGTCCGGGCCGGCAACCCGCGGGCCCACCTGGTGGTCGTCGGCAGGCGCGCCGACGACGGGCCGGTGGCTTCCGCCATCGAACGGCACGGCCTCGGCGACGCGATCGAGTTCGTCAAGGGCATCAGCGACGCCGAACTCGTCGACCTGGTCCGCGGCGCCCAGGTCGCCTGCGTCCCCTCCCTCTACGAAGGCTTCTCGCTGCCCGCCGCCGAAGCCATGGCCACCGGTACGCCGCTGCTGGCCACCACCGGCGGCGCCATCCCCGAGGTCTCCGGACCGGACGGCGAGACCTGCCTGTCCGTACCGCCGGGCGACGCGGACGCGCTGGCCGCCGGGCTGACCCGGCTGCTGGACGACGACGCCCTGCGCCGCCGGCTCGGCGCCGCCGGCCGCGAACGCGTCCTCGCCCGCTTCACCTGGCGTCAGGCCGCCATCGGTACCGCCGAGCGCTACCGGGAGGCCATCGCCCTGCACCACCCGCGCGGGCGTGCCGCCCGGACCGCCCGCACCACCGCGCCCGCCCCGTCCCCCGCCGGCCGCGCCTGATGCGGCCCGGCCGGGCACCGACCACCCCTGCCACGACCACCGCCAAGACCCACCGCCGTCGGGCCCGGCCCGCCCGCGACCCCAGGACGAAAGCAGAGAGCCCTTGCTGACCGTCGACTTTTCCCGATTCCCGCTGGCACCGGGCGACCGTGTCCTGGACCTGGGCTGCGGCGCGGGCCGGCACGCCTTCGAGTGCTACCGGCGCGGCGCGCAGGTCGTGGCGCTCGACCAGAACGCCGAGGAGATCCGCGAGGTCGCCAAGTGGTTCGCCGCGATGAAGGAGGCCGGGGAGGCCCCGGCGGGGGCCACCGCCACCGCCATGGAGGGCGACGCGCTGGCCCTGCCGTTCCCCGACGAGAGCTTCGACGTCGTCATCATCTCCGAGGTCATGGAGCACATCCCCGACGACAAAGGGGTGCTCGCCGAGATGGTGCGGGTGCTGCGGCCCGGCGGGCGGATCGCGGTGACCGTGCCGCGCTACGGCCCGGAGAAGGTCTGCTGGGCGCTCAGCGACGAATACCACGAGGTCGAGGGCGGCCACATCCGCATCTACAAGGCCGACGAACTCCTCGGCCGGATGCGCGAGGCGGGCCTGAAGCCGTACGGCACCCACCACGCGCACGGGCTGCACAGTCCCTACTGGTGGCTCAAGTGCGCCTTCGGCGTCGACAACGACCAGGCGCTGCCCGTCAAGGCGTACCACAAGCTGCTGGTCTGGGACATCATGAAGAAGCCGCTGGCCACGCGGCTGGCCGAGCAGGTGCTCAACCCGGTCATCGGCAAGAGCTTCGTCGCGTACGCCACCAAGCCGCATCTGCCGGCGCGGGCCGCCGCCACCGACGAGTCCGCCGCCGGGGCCGCCAAGTGACGACACCAGGACGTACCGAACGCCTGGTCCTGCCGGGGGTGCTGACCGCCGGACAAGCGGCCCGCACGGTCGCCGGCATCCTGGCGGCCCAGCGCGAGGACGGCGCGATCCCGTGGTTCCGCGGCCACCACCTCGACCCGTGGGACCACACCGAGGCCGCCATGGCCCTGGACGCGGCCGGCGAGCACGAGCGCGCCGAGGCCGCGTACGACTGGCTGGCCCGGCACCAGAACCCGGACGGCTCCTGGTACGCGGCGTACGCCGACGGGGACGCCGCCGCCCCCACCGACCGCGGCCGGGAGACCAACTTCTGCGCGTACCTGGCCGTCGGCGTCTGGCACCACTACCTGTCCACCGGCGACGACACCTTCGTGGACCGCATGTGGCCCGCCGTCTACGCGGCCGTGGAGTTCGTGCTGGAACTCCAGCAGCCCGGCGGCGAGATCGGCTGGAAGCGCGAGGACGACGGAACCCCCGTCACCGACGCCCTGCTCACCGGCTCCTCCTCCATCTACCAGGCGCTGCGCTGCGCCCTGGCCATCGCCGACCAGCGCGAGGAACCCCAGCCCGACTGGGAACTGGCCCTCGGCCGCCTCGGCCACGCCATCCAGCACCACCCGGAACGCTTCCTCGACAAGGCGCGCTACTCGATGGACTGGTACTACCCGGTCCTCGGCGGCGCCCTGCGCGGCACCGCCGCCAAGGACCGCATCGAGTCCGCCTGGGAGGACTTCGTCGTCCCCGGCCTCGGCGTGCGCTGCGTCCTGCCCAATCCATGGGTCACCGGCGGCGAGAGCGCCGAACTGGCCCTGACGCTCTGGGTGATGGGCGAGTCCGACCGCGCCGTGCAGATCCTCAAGTGGGTCCAGCATCTGCGCGCCGACAACGGCATGTACTGGACCGGCTACGTCTTCGACGACGACGCGGTCTGGCCCGAGGAGCAGACGTCCTGGACGGCGGGCTCGATGCTGCTCGCCGTGGCCGCGCTGGGCGGGGACGAGGCGACCACGGCCGTCTTCGGCGGTGAGCGCCTGCCGACGGGGCTGGACCCGGACTGCTGCCGCTGACGGGGTGGGGCGCCGCCGCCCCGCCCCTCGGTCCCCCAGTTCGGTCCCTCAGTGCTCGATACGCCGGATACGGGCCGCCAGCGCGTGCCCCACGACCAGGTACACGATGGCCGGCAGCCCGTAGTTCAGCAGCGTCCGCAGCCAGTCCGTGTCGAAGGTGAAGAGGTTGTAGGACCAGCCCGCCAGCCACCGCGCCGCGCCCTGGACGAAGTGCACCAAGTCGTTGGCGTGGTTCGCGTCGAGCAGGTACATCGCGATCCACAGGCCGAGGATGACGGCCGTGAGGTCCGCGATGACGGTGACGGCCGTGGCCGCGTGGCTGCTTCCGTACCGGTGTCTCCTGGGCATGGTGCCCGGGTAGCCGCATGAGTGCGTCATAAACAACTCCCGCGCGGACCCGCGTCGTTCACCGGAAACCCGGAAGCCGTCCGTTCCCTGCACCCGTTACTGTGCGACCCATGACGACCATGACCGGAACACTCGACCACGACCGTTACTGTGCCGAAGTCCTCGCCCAGACCGACCTGCTCCGGCAGACCGTCCGCGGCGCCGACCTGAAGGCGACCGTACCGACCTGCCCGGAATGGACCCTGGAAGACCTCCTGCGCCATGTCGGCGGCGCGTACCGCTGGGTGGACACGGTCGTACGGACCAGGGCCACCGAAATGGTGCCGCACGAAGCGACGCCGAACCACAAGGGCCCCACGGGCAGCGACCCGGCGGCCCTGGACGCCTGGCTGGCGGACGGCGCGCGGCGCGTCGTCGAGGCGCTGCGGGAAGTGGGCCCCGACGCCCGGATCTGGACCTGGGCGCCGGACCAGCCGTCCGGTTTCTGGGCCCGGCGGATGGTCCACGAGACGGCCGTCCACCGGGCGGACGCGGCGGCGACGACGGGTGCCGCCTTCAGCCTCGACCCCGAGGTGGCCGCCGACACCGTCGAGGAGTGGACCCAACTGATCTGCCTGGTCCCCCGCCTCATGCCCGACCACCCGGCCAACCGCCTCCTCGGCACCGGCCGTACCCTCCGTCTCCACGCCACCGACGCCCCGCCCGGCGCCCCCGCCGACTGGCTCCTCGACTTCACCGGCGACGCGTTCACCTACCGCCACTCCTCCGAAGAAGCCACCGTCACCCTCCAGGCCCCCCTCGCCGACCTCCTCCGCGTCTACTACCGCCGCCTCCCGACGGACACCCCCGGCGTACGGATAACCGGCGACCGGGCCTTCCTGGAGGAGTGGCTGGAGGCAGCGCGGTTCTGAGCGCGCGGCGGGAAGCGCACCTGGCTGGAGCAGTGGTGGAGAGGAGAGGCTCATCCGAGCGGGGTGTCCGGCCTGCCGGGTCAGGTGTTCAGCTCCGCCAGTACCCGTAGTGTCTCCAGGTCCGGGGCCGTGATCAGGAGGTCGGTGACCGGGCCCGTGCGCCAGGAGGTCAGGCGGGCGGCGAGGCGGGGGCGGGGGCCGATGAGGGAGATCTCGTCGGCGAAGGTGTCGGGGACGGCGTGGACGGCCTCGTCGCGGCGGCCCTGGAGGAAGAGGTCCTGGATGCGGCGGGTCTCTTCCTCGTGGCCCATGCGGGCCATCAGGTCCGCGTGGAAGTTGCGGGAGGTGTGGCCCATGCCGCCGATGTAGAAGGCGAGCATGGCCTTGACCGGGAGCAGGCCCGCGGCCACGTCGTCGCAGACCTGGGCACGGGCCATCGGGGCGACGAGGAAGCCTTCGGGGGCGCCGGCGAGGGAGGCCGCGTACACGTCGGTGCGGTACGGGGACCAGTACAGCGGGAGCCAGCCGTCGGCGATGCGCGTGGTCTGGGCGATGTTCTTGGGGCCCTCGGCGCCGAGGAGGACGGGGAGGCCGGCGCGGCGCGGGTGGGTGATGGGCTTGAGGGGCTTGCCGAGGCCGGTGCTGCCGGGGCCGCGGTAGGGGAGCGGGTGGAAGCGGCCGTCGAGGGCCACCGGGGCTTCGCGGCGCAGCACCTGGCGCACGATGTCCACGTACTCGCGGGTGGCGGTGAGCGGGCTCGCCGGGAACGGGCGGCCGTACCAGCCCTCGACCACCTGCGGCCCCGACAGGCCGAGCCCGAGCAGTGTCCGGCCGCCGGAGAGGTGGTCCAGGGTCAGGGCCTGCATGGCGGTGGCGGTGGGGGTGCGGGCGGCCATCTGGGCGACGGCGGTGCCCAGCTTGATCCGGGACGTGTGGGCGGCGATCCAGGTGAGCGCGGTGAACGCGTCCGAGCCCCAGGCCTCCGCGGTCCACACGGAGTCGTAGCCCAGCCGTTCGGCCTCCTGGGCGAGTTCGACGTGCCGGGGGTCGGGGCCGCGTCCCCAGTAGCCGAGTGCCAGGCCGAGTCGCATGACGGTGCCCTCCCGTGGCGGCCTGCCGGACGCCGGCGGCGTACTGACGGCCCGTCAGGTCCGGTCCTCAGGTGCGGTCGGTGCACTGTACGAGGGGTGGGAGGGGAAGGGAAGAGCGGGTGTGGCGTCACCCCGTCCGCGGAACGGCGACGGCCCCCCGCCCGGGTGGGCGAGGGGCCGGACGGCGGGGGCGGCGCGGCCGGTGTCAGCCGCGCTGGATGCCGGTCGTGTCCTGGAGGACGCCGCGGCGCCCGTCCTGCGTCTGCGCGATGAGCGCCTGACCGCGCTGGTCCACGGCCAGATACCACGTGCCGGGCGCCAGTTCGGCGATCGGCGTCGGTGCGCCGTCCTCGCCGTACAGCGGGCGCGCCACCGGCACCGCGAACCAGAACGGCGCGAAGTCGGCCGCGGGCGCCGGCTGCTGCGCGGCGGCCGGCGCGGGCTGCTGCCCGCCGTACGACTGCGGACCCGGCTGGCCCTGGCCGGGCTGCGGGGCGCCCGGGTAGCCGTACCCGCCGTGGCCCGGCTGCTGCTGGTGGGCGCCGGGATAGCCGTAGCCCTGGCCGGGCGCCGCGCCGTACGGGGACGGGGTCTGCGGCCGCGGGGCCGGGACGAGGCCGGCCTTCAGCGCCGGTACCAGCGGCGTGGCCACGGCCGCGCCGGCCAGCACGAGCGCGGCGATCAGGCCGAGGATCAGACCGGCGCCCGCGCTGCCGCTGTTGATGGTCGTCCAGAAGGCCAGCCAGGCGACGAACACGGTCCATGCGACGCCGAACTGCCCGAGGTCCAGGCCCGCGACCTTCAGCGGCTGCGGCAGGGCGCGCGCCACCACGATCAGGGCGGCCGCGATCACGCCCGCCAGGAACATGCCCATCAGCAGGGACAGCGAGTCCCAGGCGTTCGAGGACGTGATCTTCGGGCAGAAGCTGCCGGTGCAGTCGGATCCGTCGTACGAGCTGATGTCGAGAAACGAGGCGATGAACAGCAACACCGCTGCTCCGATCACCACGCCGTCGCCTCTAGTGAGGGAGCGGATGTTCACGTAAGGGTCCTTTGTCGGTTCCGGTGTTCTGTCTTCGCTGTCGCTGCCGTATGCGCTGGTGGGCGCGTGGCGAGGCACGGGGTGGCCCCCCATCGTAAGGGGGAACCTACCGCCGGATCCTGTGGGTCGTCTTGTCGGTATCGGTCAGGTATCGAGTCGGTATCGGCAGTGGCCGCTACCGGGTCAGGAAGCCCGTAATGCCCTCGGCGATCCCACGCGCCGCCTTTTCCCGCCATTGCGGATCGGTCAATTGCGCGGCGTCCTGCGGGTCGCGCATATTGCCGCACTCCAGGAACACCTTGGGAATGGCCGAGAGGTTGAGACCGCCGAGGTCGGACCGTACGACCAGCCCGGTACCGCCGCCGAGGTAATTGGCCGGCGCGCTCCCGGTGGCCGCCACGAAGCGGCCCGCCAGGCGCTCGCCGAGCTGCCGCGAGGGGCCCACGATGGCGGAGGTGTCCGCCGCGCCCGCGGTGACGCGCGCGGGCAGAATCACGTGGAACCCCCGGTTGCCCCGGCCCGCCCCGTCGGCGTGCACGGACACCGCGGCGTCGGCCTTCGCCTCGTTCCCGGCGCGGGCGCGCTCGTCCACGCACGGGCCGTACGGGCGGTCGCCGTCCTGCGTGAAGACGACCTCGGCCCCTTCGGCCTGGAGGAGGGTACGGGCGCGCCGCGCCACGTCCAGCGTGAAGGACGCCTCGGCATAGCCGTCGTTCGTGGAGGTGCCGGTGGTGTCGCACTCCTTGCGCGCGTTGCCGACGTCCACCTGGCGGGCGATCTCGCGGGGGTGGTCGCGGTTGTGGGGGTTGTGGCCGGGGTCGAGGAGGACGACCTTGCCCTTGAGGCGGGTCCCGGCGCGGCCGGCCGGCCCCGCCCCGTCCCCCTTGCCGTCCGGGCCCCGGTCGCCCGCGGCGCCCCCGCCGTCCGGTCTGCCCGCGCCGTCCTTGCCGGGCGCGCCACCGGGGGAGTCCGGGCTCGCCGCGGGCAGGGCCTTGGGCGGCTTGTCACCGCCGTGCCCGCTCGTGGACCGCCAGATCAGCCAGCCCGCCGCACAGGCGGCCAGCAGCGCGGCCAGGACGACGACGAGGGTGCCGCCGAAGCGGCGGCGCGGGGGGAATGTACGGCCGTTCGACACATCGCGATCGTAGTGGGGGGATCAGTGCCCTTCACCGGTGCGACGCAGGACGTGCAGCGATCCGTGTACCGACATTTCGGTGAAGGCGCCGGATTCCAGGGCGCGCCGGTAGACGCGGTACGGCGCCTGGCCGCCGTCCGCCGGGTCGGCGAAGACGTCGTGGATGACGAGCAGCCCGCCGGGCGCGACGTGCGGGGCCCAGCCCTCGTAGTCGGCGGTGGCGTGCTCGTCGGTGTGGCCGCCGTCGATGAAGACCAGGCCGGCGGGGGTGTTCCAGAGCGCGGCGAGCTGTGGGGAGCGGCCCACCATTGCGACGACGTGGTCCTCCAGGCCGGCCGCGTACAGGGTCCGGCGGAAGGTGGGCAGGGTGTCCATCAGGCCCACCTCGGGGTCGACCACGGACGGGTCGTGGTACTCCCAGCCCGGCTGCTGCTCCTCGCTGCCGCGGTGGTGGTCGACGGTGACGGCCGGCACGCCCGCCGCGCGCGCGGCGTCGGCGAGCAGAATCGTGGAACGGCCGCAATAGGTGCCGACCTCGACCAGAGGCAGCCCCAGTGCGGCCGCTTCACCGGCGGCCTCGTAAAGGGCCAGCCCTTCGTCGAGCGGCATGAAACCCTTTGCGGCCTCGAATGCGGCGAGTATCTCCGGCTTGGGAGCGTTCGCGGCGGCCATGGGGATTCCTCCTCTGTCGTACGGTCACCGGAGTACGCCGGTGACTCATAACGACGGATCGTACGTGCCGGTAATGCGCGGGCCGGGCGGGCGGTCGTCCGGCGGGGTTCGGCGGTGGAGCGGCGGGGAATGGGCCGTGGAATTCCGGGGGGAATGCGGCGGTGCGGGCGCCCGTGCGGAATGGGGGTGCGGCCGTCCTCCCGGCCTGCCCGGCCGGCCCCGAGAAGGGGCCCACCTGACCTATCGTCAGTTTGGAACGTGTTCTAGTCTGCCCGGCATGGGCATCGGAGTCACACCGGAGCACGGAGAACTGGCCGAGGCGGTACGGGGATGGGCGGCCCGGGCCGTGCCCGCGGAGGAGGTGCGCAAGCCGTCCGGCGCCGACCCGACCCGCCCGGTCGCGCGCGTGACGGCCGCTAACGTCACGGTTCCGGCCGCGCGGGTGCTGAACGTCGACTCCGGCCTCGTACGGGACCTGGCCGCGGCCCTGTTCGCCGCCGAGGCGTGCGGCACGGCGGACCGGGCGGTGCACACCGCTGCCGCGCACGCCGCCGTACGGGAGCAGTTCGGGCGGCCGATCGGCCGGTTCCAGGCCGTCAAACACCTCTGCGCGGACATGCTCGTATGCCTCGAACAGGCCCGCGCCCTGGCCTGGGACGCGGCGCGTGCGGCGGACGCGGCCCCGGAGACCCGCGGCCTGGCCGCCGCCACCGCCCTGGACGCCGCCTTCACCTGCGCCAAGGACTGCATCCAGATCCTCGGCGGCATCGGCTTCACCTGGGAGCACGACGCGCACCTGTACCTGCGGCGGGCGACCGTGGCCCGCCAACTGCTGGGCAGCGGCACCGGACACCGGCTGCGGGCGGCCGACCACGGTGCCCGGGGTGCCCGGCGCGAGCTGCGGATGGACCCGCCCGTGGAGCGCTCGCGGGAGGTGGCCCGGTACCGGGAGCAGGCCCGCGAGGTGATCGCGAAGGTGCGCGGCCTGGACCCCGGTGCCGTACGCCGCGAGCTGGCACCCACCGGGTACGCGGCGCCGCACCTGCCCGCCCCGTACGGCCTGGACGCCGGCCCCGTGCGGCAACTGGCCGTCCAGCGGGAACTGCGCGACGCGGGCGTCCGGATCAGCGACCTGGGCATCGCCACCTGGGTGGTGCCCTCCCTGATCACCTACGGGACGCCGGAGCAGAAGGAGCGCCACCTGCTGCCGACGCTCCGCGGCGACCAGCTCTGGTGCCAGCTCTTCTCCGAGCCGGAGGCCGGGTCCGATCTGGCGGCGCCGCGTACCCGGGCCGAACGGGTGGCCGGCGGCTGGCGGGTCAACGGCCAGAAGGTGTGGACCTCGGCGGCGCAGTGGGCGGGCCACGGCATCCTGCTCGCCCGGACGAACCCGGAGGCCCCCAAGCACCGGGGACTGACCTTCTTCCTGGTCGACATGTCGGCACCCGGCATCGAGGTCCGGCCGCTGCGGGAGATCACCGGTGACGCGCTCTTCAGCGAGGTGTACTTCGACGATGTACTGCTGCCGGCGGACGCGGTGGTGGGCGAGGTGGACGACGGCTGGAAGGTGGCCCGGCACACCCTCGGCAACGAGCGTGTCCACATGGCCGACCAGGTGACCTTCAGCACCGGCCTGGAGGCCCTGATCGAGCGGTCCGCCGGGCTGGACGGAGCGGTACGCGAACGGGTGGGCGCGCTGGCCGCCGAGGCGCACGCGCTGGCCTGCATCGGGCTGCGTACCACGCTCCAGCAGGTGGCGGGCCGGGATCCGGGCGCCGGGGCCGGCATCCGCAAGCTGGTGCAGACCGCGCACCAGCAGAAGGTCGCCGAGCTGGCGCTCGAACTGCTCGGCCCGGAGGGCGCGACGGGGGAGGGCGAGGCGGAGCGCGCGCTGCACGGCTTCCTGATGTCGCGCTGCCTGACGATCGCGGGCGGTACGACACAGGTGCAGCTCAACGTCGTCGCGGAGCGGCTGCTCGGCCTCCCCAGGGACCCGGAGCCGCGCCCGCTGATCTGACCCGGGCACCTGAACCCCGGGTACTCGACCCCAGGCGTCACCGACGAGGAGGACGGGCATGGCCGGCAAGGCGTACATCATCGGCGTGGGCATGACGAAGTTCGAGAAGCCGGAGACCCGCGACCGGCAGTACTGGGACCTGGCCGGGGAAGCGGGCGGCACGGCCCTCGCCGACGCGGACATTCCGTACGGCGCCGTGGAACAGGCAGCGGTCGGCTACTGCTACCAGGCCTCCACGGCCGGCCAGCGCGCCCTCTACGAACTGGGCCTGACCGGCATCCCCGTCTACAACGTCAACAACAACTGCGCGACCGGCGCCACCGCGCTGATGATGGCCCGGCAGTTCGTCGCCTCCGGCCTCAACGACTGCGTACTGGCCCTCGGCTTCGAGAAGATGAAGCGCGGCGCGCTCGGCGGCGGCGCGGACAGCGGCGACTTCGCGACATCGCCGGTGGCCCGCCACTACGGCGTGATGGCCGCCGCGCACGGTTTCGAGACGACCCCGCCCACCGCCCAGATCTTCGGCAACGCCGCGCGCGAGCACATGGACCGGTACGGCACCACCGAACGGCAGCTCGCCGCGGTCGGCGCCAAGAACCACCGGCACTCGGCGGACAACCCGGACGCGCAGTTCCAGGACGTCTACACGGTCGAGGAGATCCTCGCCGCCAGGACCGTGCACCGGCCGCTGACCAAGCTCCAGTGCTCACCGACCTCCGACGGCTCGGCCGCCGTCGTCGTCGCCTCCGAACGGTTCGTCCGCGCACACGGCCTGGCCGACCGGGCGGTGGAGATCGCCGGGCAGGCCATGACGACGGACACCCCGGACAGCTTCGCCTCCGGGTCGTGCATCGACGTCGTCGGCCGCCCGATGTCCCGGGCGGCCACCCGGCAGGCGTACGAGGCGAGCGGACTCGGCATCGAGGACGTGGACGTGATCGAGCTGCACGACTGTTTCTCGGTCAACGAACTCCTGACGTACGAGGCGCTGGGCATGTGCGCGGAGGGCGAGTCCGGGAAGCTCGCCGAGGACGGCGCCACGACTCACGGCGGCCGGTGGGTGGTCAACCCCTCCGGGGGCCTCATCTCCAAGGGTCACCCACTCGGCGCAACCGGCCTGGCCCAGGCCGCCGAGCTGGTGTGGCAGCTACGCGGCACGGCCGGTGCGCGACAGGTGCCCGGAGCGCGCGTCGGACTCGCACACAACATCGGGCTGGGCGGGGCGGCGGTGGTGACGCTGCTGCGGAAGGGATGAGGTGGACGGGGTGAGGTGGAAGGAATGAGACGTACGGGGTGACGGGGTGAGATGGGAGGGGTGCGGTGGATGAGCGGCGCGGGAGGACCCCGGGCCCTTCGGCCTAGGTCCCGTGACCGGCGGCTTCCAGGCCGATAATCCGATGCCGTTGACGCGTGCCGGGTGCAACTATGGAGACCATGCCCCCGACAGCCACTCCCGCCACGCTGCCCGGAAACGACCACCGCCCCGCACCACCCGTCTGGCTGGTGACCCTGCTGGTCTGCGCCGGACAGTTCCTCGTCGTCCTCGACGTCTCGGTCGTCAACGTCGCGCTGCCGAGCATGCGCACCGGCCTCGGGCTCAGCGAGCTGGGCCTCCAATGGGTGGTCAACGCCTACGTGATCACCTTCGCCGGGTTCATGCTGCTCGGCGGCCGGGTGGCCGACATATTCGGGCGCAAACGCATATTCGTCGTGGGGCTCACCCTCTTCACCCTCGCCAGCCTGGCGGGCGGCCTGGCGCAGGAGCCGTGGCAGCTCATCGCGGCCCGTACGGTCCAGGGCGTCGGCGCGGCCATCCTGTCCCCGGCCACCCTCACCATCCTCACCACCGCGTTCCCCGCCGGCCCGGCGCGCACCCGCGCCATCGCCACCTGGACCGCGGTCGGCGCGGGCGGCGGCGCCGTCGGCGGCCTGGTCGGCGGCGTCCTGACCGAGTACCTGTCCTGGCGCTGGGTGCTGCTGATCAACGTGCCGGTCGGCGCGCTGGTGTTGGCCGGGGCGGTGCTCTGGCTCACCGAGAGCCGGCGCGGCGAGGGCCGGCGGCTCGACGTCCCGGGCGCCCTCCTGGTGACGGCGGGCCTTGCGCTGGTGGCATATGGCATCGTGCGGACCGAGTCGGTCGGCTGGACCTCGGCGAGCGCGCTGCTGCCGCTGGCGGCGGGGCTGCTGGTGCTTCTCGCCTTCGTGGCCGTCGAGGCCCGCACGAAGGCACCGCTGATGCCGCTCACGCTCTTCCGGCTGCGCTCGGTGTACGCGGCGAACAGCGCCATGGTGCTGGCGGGCGCCGCGATGTTCTCCATGTGGTACTTCCTCTCCCTCTACGTGCAGAACGTCCTCGACTACACGCCCCTCGAAGCCGGCCTCTCCTTCATCCCGCACTCGCTGAGCATCGTGCTGGGCTCCAAGATCGCGCCGCGTCTGATGCACCGGGCGGGCGCCAAGACGCTGGCGGTCGCCGGTGCGCTGATCTCCGCGGCAGGCATGTTCTGGCAGGGGCAGATGGGCGCCGACGGCACGTACCTCGGCACGCTGCTCGGCCCCGGCATCCTGATGGCGTTCGGTGCGGGCCTGACCGCCACCCCGGTCGCCGCCATCGCCACCTCCGGCGCCGCCCCCTCCGACCAGGGCCTGGTCTCCGGCCTGATCAACACCTCGCGGCAGATGGGCGGCGCGCTCGGCCTGTCGGTCCTGTCCACGGTCGCGGCCACCCGCATCGCGTCGGGCCACGGCAGCCCCGCCGCGTTGGCCGACGGCTACGGCCTCGCCTTCCAGGTCGGCACGGTCATCCTGCTGGCGGGCGTGCTCCTGATGGTCCTGGCCCTGCCGCGCCGCCCCGAGGACGCCCACCATGACTGACGCCGCCGCCTTCCCCGCCACCGGCCGCCGGGTGCTGGTCAGCGGCGCCTCGCGCGGCCTGGGCCGGGCCGTCGCGCACGCCTTCGCCGGGAACGGCGACCGGGTCGCGGTGCATTACGGATCGCGGCGCGCGGACGCCGAGGAAACCCTCGCGTCGCTGCCCGGCAGCGGCCATGCCCTGCTCGGCGCCGACCTGTCCGACCCGTCCGGCGCCGCCGCCCTGGCCGGCGCGGCCGTCGAGGCCCTCGGCGGCATCGACGTCCTGGTGAACAACGCCGCCGTCAACACCCCGCACCCGCCCGCGACCACCCCGTACGACGAGTGGACCGCCGTCTGGCAGCAGCACGTCGCCGTCAACCTGCTCGGTACGGCTCACCTCAGCCACGGCGCGGCCCAGGCGATGATCGCGCAGGGCACCGGCGGCCGGATCGTCAACATCGGCTCCCGCGGAGCCTTCCGCGGCGAACCGGACCACCCCGCCTACGGCGCCACCAAGGCCGCCGTGCACGCCCTCGGCCAGTCCCTCGCCGTCGCCCTTGCCCCGCACGGCATCGCCGTGGCCTCCGTCGCCCCCGGCTTCATCGACACGGACCGCGTGGCCCACCGCCTGACCGGCACCGAAGGCGCGGCGATCCGCGGGCAGAGCCCGTTCGGCCGCGTCGCCGCCCCGGAAGAGGTCGCGGCCGCCGTACGGTGGCTGGCCTCCCCCGAGGCGCAGTGGAGTTCGGGCGCGGTGCTGGACCTCAACGGGGCGTCGTATCTGCGTACGTGACGGAGGCGCCGTATCCGCCCCCGCGCCCCAGGGGCTCGGCTCCCTCCGCCGGAAGCCTTCCCTCCGCCGGGGCGGGGTGGCACCGTCCGCCGCATGGCGAACATCCCCGCGGACCTTTCGTACACCAGGGACCACGAGTGGGTCCGGATCAGAGGTGATCAGGTCACCGTCGGCATCACCGCCCACGCGCAGCGGCAGCTCGGTGACATCGTCTATGCCGAACTGCCCAAGCAGGGCGAACGGTTCGAGGCGGGCGACGCGTTCGGCTCGCTGGAGTCGGTCAAGGCCGTCACCGAGGTCTACGTGCCGCTGACCGGGACGGTCCTCGCGGTCAACGACACCGTCAACGACGCCCCGGAACAGATCAACGACGAGCCGTACGGCTCCGGCTGGCTGATCGTCCTGCGCCTGACCCGGCCCGCCGAGCTCGACGGCCTGCTGGACGCGAAGGGCTACGAGAACCACCTCAAGGAGGAGTCGGCCGGGTGACCCACCGCTCCCGCCCCCCTACAGCCAGCCGTTCTGCCGCGCCGTCCGTACCGCCTCCATACGGTTGCGCGTCCCGGTCTTGCCGATGGCGCCGGACAGGTAGTTGCGCACCGTCGCCTGCGACAGGTGCAGCTTTCCCGCGATGTCGGCGACGGTCGCCCCGTCCACGGCGGCGGTCAGCACGTCGCGCTCCCGCTGGGTCAGCGGATTCGGCCCCGCGCTGAGCGCGGCCGCGGCCAGCCCCGGGTCGATCACCCGCTCCCCGGCCAGCACCCGCCGGATCGCCGCCGCCAGGTCCTCCACCGGCCCGTCCTTGACGAGGAACCCGGAGGCGCCTGCCTCCATCGCCCGCCGCAGATACCCGGGCCGCCCGAACGTCGTCACGATCAGCACCTTGCAGGACGGCAGCGCCTCCCGCAGCTCCGCCGCCGCGTCCAGCCCGCTGCGCCCCGGCAGCTCGATGTCCAGCAGCGCGATGTCGGGCCGCGCCTCCAGCGCCGCCGGCACGATGGCGTCCCCGGCCGACACCTGGGCGACGACCTCCATGTCGTCCTCCAGATTGAGCAGCAGCGCCAGGGCGCCCCGCATCATCCCCTGATCCTCGGCGAGGAGGACCTTCACACACGCTTCGGCCTGCTCGCCGCCCGGATCGGTCATGGGACAAGCCTAGCCAGCCGCCGGCCGCGCCCGGCGCGCTGCGCGAGCGGGACCGGCCGCTCCTCGCCGGCTACCGCGGTCCCGGCTCCTCCACGTCCACCGGCAGTTCCACCACCAGCCGGAACCCGTGCCGCCCGTCCGGACCCGAGTCCAGCGTGCCCCCGGCGGCCGCCAGGCGTTCCGTGAGGCCCTTGAGGCCGGTGCCGCCGGTGGTGGGGGGCGGGTCCGACGGTGCGGGGCCGGTGCCGTCGTCGGTGATGGTGAGGCGGGCGCGGTCGTTGGCGGTGTCCGTGCGGATCTCGATCTCGCAGCGGGTCGCGCCGCTGTGCCGGACGGTGTTGGTGACGCCCTCGCGGACGACCCAGCCGAGCAGCGCGCTCGCCTGCGGGGGCAGCGGCGGTCCCGAGTGGCGTACGACGGGTTCGATGCCGGCGGCCTGGAGGGCGGAGCGGGCGCGGTCCAGCTCGGTGCTCAGGCTGCCCTCGCGGTAGCCGGTGACCGCTTCGCGGATCTCGGTGAGCGCCTGGCGGCCCACGGCCTCGATGTCGGCGGCCTGGGCCAGCGCCGCGTCGAGGTCGCGCGGCGCCAGCCGCCGTACCGCCTCCGCCTTGACCACGATCACCGAGAGGGTGTGGCCGAGCAGGTCGTGCAGGTCGCGGGAGAAGCGCAGACGCTCCTTCTCCACGGCGGTGCGGGCCAGTTCCTGGCGGGTCGCGTCGAGCTGCTTGACGGTGTCGAAAAGGCTCAGGACGGTGGCGGCGACCATGCCGGAGACGAAGGTGCCGTACCCGATGGCGGCGGCCATCCAGTGGTCGCCGAAGAGCCGGCCCGCGATGGTGCCGGCCGAGGCGCTGAGGACGAGCAGCAGGATGAAGTGGGGTCTGCCGTGGATCTTGCGGACCGCGCCGGAGGCCAGTGAGAGCAGGGGGAAGAACAGCAGCCAGGAGTGGCCGAAGGCGATCGCGATGGCATAGGTGACCGCCGCCAGGGCGGCGAGGCCGTACACGGGGACCCGGGAGTCGCGGTAGCGGGGATTGAAGGCCGCGAAGACGACGAAGATGTAGATCGAGTTGAAGGCGAGCAGGCCGAGGCCGGCCAGCCAGGTGTTCTGGGACTTGCCGCTGAAGATGTTGGACAGGGCGCCGACGCCCATCAGCAGCCACGGCAGGAAGGTGTAGCCGCGCGGACCCTCGCCCTTGGCGGGGCCGCGTCGGCCGCGGCCTCCGGTTTCGCCGCTTCCGCGCGCTCCGTCCTCCTGTGGTCCGGCGTCCAGTTCGAGCAGGCCGGCCCAGCCCGGCGCGGCCGGTCCGCGGGTACGGCGGCGGCCGGGTCCACCCCGCTCGCCCCGCCCGCACTGGCCGTTCTGTCCGGTCTGCCGTTTCCCGCGCACGTTCCGTACTGCCTCTTCCTCTTCCGCGCCGCCGAATCCGTTCTCTGCCGCGCTCCGCTCGCGACGTTACCGACGCTGCCGACGGACCCGGCAGAGGTGAATGTACGCGGCCGATACCGACAAATGTCACGGGCGTGGGCGGGCCCGGGCGCCGCCTTGTGCTGACGGGGCGTCAGGGGGTTCCGGGCTTCCGCCGGATCGGCTATACATGAAAGCCGTCGGATAGAACGCGTTCTAGAACGGCACGCCCGGGCGCGGTCGCCAGCCATGACGGGCCCGGACCGCCGACCGCAGGCGACCCCGGCACGGCCGACGGTGCGGACGGCCGGGCCGGGGTCTTCACACCGTGGTGAAGGAGCAGCAGCCCCATGCCCATCGACGCCGCCAAGGCCACCTCGGCCGAGCCGAGGACCACCGAGCTGGCCTGGGAGCCCAAGGACGTCCAGCTCTACCACCTCGGTATCGGCGCCGGCGTGCCCGCCACCGACCCCGGTGAACTGCGCTACACCCTGGAGAGCAGGCTGCACGTGCTGCCCAGCTTCGCGACCGTGGCGGGCGGCGGCATGGCGCTGGCCGGCGGCCTGTCCGCGCCCGGCATCGAGGTGGACCTCGCCGCCGTCCTGCACGGCGGCCAGACCGTGACCGTGCACCGGCCCCTTCCCGTACGGGGGCGGGCCGTCCAGACGTCGACCGTGCCCGCCGTGTACGACAAGGGGAAGGCGGCGGTCATCGTGCTGCGCTCCGAGACGGCCGACGACGACGGGCCGCTGTGGACGTGCGACACGCAGATCTTCGTGCGGGGAGAGGGCGGGTTCGGCGGGGAGCGCGGCCCGTCCAGCCGCCTCGAACTGCCCGGGCGCGCGCCGGACCATACCGTCGAGCGGCACGTACGGGAGGACCAGGCGCTGCTCTACCGCCTGTCCGGCGACTGGAACCCCCTGCACGCCGACCCCGAGTTCGCCGAGCTGGCCGGCTTCGACCGGCCGATCCTGCACGGGCTGTGCACCTACGGCATCACGCTGAAGGCGGTGGTGGACGAGGTGCTGGGCGGCGATGTGGCGCGCGTCGCCGCGTACACGACCCGGTTCGCGGGGGTGGTCTTTCCCGGCGAGACGCTGCGCGTCCGCATGTGGCGGGAGCAGGAGCCGGCGCGGGAGCGGGTCCTGGTGTCGGTCACGGCGGCCGACCGGGAGGACGCGCCGATCCTGGCGGACACCGCCGTCGACATCAGCCCGTCCGGCACGTGAGCACGCCGCACGACAGGTGACACGCCGCACGGCACGGGAGCGCGCCGTTCAGCACGGGGGAGCGCTGTCCGCCACCTGGCCATCCGACCCGCCGCCCCCCGAAGGGAACGCACCATGCGCGCAGCGATACAGCACCAGACAGGGCAGGAGAAACTGGAGGTCCTCGACGGTGTCGAGGCGGTGGGGTTCGGGCCGGGCAAGGTGCGCGTCCGCATCCGCGCGACCGGGCTGTGCCACTCCGACCTCTCCGCGATGAGCGGGGTGCTGCCGCAGCCCACGCCCTTCGTCCCCGGCCACGAGGGCGCGGGCGAGATCGTCGAGGTGGGCGACGGTGTCGAGGGCCTCGCGGCGGGGGACCGGGTGCTGATGTGCTGGCTGCCCGCCTGCGGGACGTGTCCGTCCTGCGAGCGCGGCCAGACCCACCTGTGCCTGGCCGGCTTCATGAGCGCGGGCACCCCCAACTTCCGCCGCCCCGGCGCCGATCCGTGCGACGTCTTCGGTTTCGCGGGCACCGGCACCTTCGCCGAGGAGATCGTGGTTGCCGCCCACTGCGCCGTACCGGTCCCGGACGACGTGCCGTACGAGATCGCGGCGCTGATCGGGTGCGGGGTGACGACGGGGCTGGGCGCCGCGCTGAACACCGCCCAGGTGGAGCCCGGCGCGTCGGTCGCGGTCATCGGCTGCGGCGGCGTCGGCATCTCGGCCGTGCAGGGCGCGCGGGTGTGCGGCGCCGCGCAGATCGTCGCGGTGGACCCGGTGGCCGCGCGCCGCGAGGCGGCCCTGCGCTTCGGCGCCACCGAAGCGGTGTCCCCGGACGGGCTGGCCGACGCCAAGCAGCGGATCACCGCCGGTGAGGGCTTCGACTACGTCTTCGAGGTCGTCGGCCGGTCCGCCACCGCCCGCACCGCCTACGAGACGACACGGCGCGGCGGCACCCTCTGCGTCGTCGGCGCGGGGGCGGTGGACGACCACTTCCAGGTCAACATGTTCGAGCTGTTCTTCGACGAGAAGCGCATCCTGCCGTCGCTGTACGGGGGCGGGGACGTGCTGCGCTCCTACCGGCGGGCCATCGGCCTGTGGCGGGCGGGCCGCATCGACCTGGAGGGGCTGATCACCCACCGGGTCCGGCTCCCCGAGATCAACGAGGCGCTGGAGCAGATGCGGACCGGTACGGCCCTGCGTACGTGCATCGAGATGTGAGCCGGCCGCCGACACGGCCCGGCCCCGACGGACGCCCCGACCCACGAGAGGAAGCCGAGAACGTGAGCGCTCCCACGGAACGGCCCGCCCGGCCGCTGGACGGACTGACCGCGATCGTCACCGGGGCGGGCCGCGGCCTGGGCCGGGCGGAGGCCTTGGAACTGGCCCGGCTCGGCGCGGCCGTCGTCGTCAACGACTACGGGCAGCCGGGGCGCGACGGCTCCGGCGCGGCGTCCGCGGGCCCGGCCGAGGAGACCGCCGCCGAGATCCGCGCGGCGGGTGGCGAGGCCGTCGCGCACGTCGGTGACGTCGCCGACCACGAGACGGCCCGCGACCTGGTCCGGCAGGCCGTCGAACGCTGGGGCCGACTGGACGTCCTGGTCAACAACGCGGGCATCCTGCGCGACCGGATGGTGTTCTCCATGACGGAGGACGAGTGGGACTCGGTGATCCGCGTCCACCTCAAGGGACACTTCAACACCACCCGCTTCGCCGCCGCCCACTGGCGCGAGCGGTCCAAGGCCGCCGGCACCGCCGTGTACGGACGGATCGTCAACACCTCGTCCGAGGCGTTCCTCGCGGGCTCGGCGGGCCAGCCCAACTACGCGGCGGCCAAAGGCGGCATCGTCGGCCTCACCACCTCCTGCGCCCTCGCCCTGGCCAAGTACGGGGTCACCGCCAACGCCATCTGCCCGCGCGCCCGCACCCGGATGACCGAGGACGTCTTCGCCGGGTTCGAGGTGCCGGGGGACGGGGCCCTCGACGCACTGGCCCCCGAACATGTCGCGCCACTGGTCGGCTATCTGGCCTCGCCCGCCGCCGCACGGGTCAACGGGCAGGTGCTCGTGGTGCACGGCGGCATGGTCGCGGTGGTCGAACGGCCCAAGGTGGCCGCGCAGTTCGACACCGCGAAGGACGCCTTCACGTACGCGGAGCTGGACGGCGTTCTGACGCCGTACTACGCGCAGCGCCCGCCGGACGAGACGTTCGCGGCGGCGCAGGTGCTCGCCCTCAAACGCCGCTGAGCGCCGCCGGGTACGGCACGCACGACGACGGCCGTGGCCTCCGTACCCCTGACCGGGCGGTACGGGCGCCACGGCCGTCGCGCGGCGCGTGGTCCGGGGCGGGCCCGCGGGCTCAGGCGTCCTGCGTCTGCTTGCTCCGGCGGTGCCTGCCGTTCGGGGACGCGTCGGTGTCCTCCGAGGCGGCCGGGCCACGGTGTTTGCCGGAGCCTGCCGCCGCGGCGGCCTGGGCGGCGTCCTGCGGGCGCGCCTGGGTCGTGTGGGTTCGGGCTTCGGACATGCGAGGAGTCACTCCGTCGGATCGCTTGCGGCTGTACGCGTCGGGACCTCTCCCGGCCGCCGCCGGGATGTGCCGCGGCGGATGCCGTCGATGGCCGGCCGACCGGCCGCGCAGCCCCCGCCCGATACTAACGAAGCGGAAGATCTTGCTCTACCGGGCCTCCCGGGCCGCCAACGGCGCCTGTTGCAGGGGCACCGGTCTGCACGGAGAGGGATGCGCGGACGCGCCGAACGGTTCCTGCGGCACGGACTCCGCTGCTGCGGATGGTGGGGAGGCCGCGGGGTGCGGAGCGTACGTACGCAGGTACAGCGGCGGGGGAGTTGAGGGGACTCGCACCCATCGTGCCGTTCTGACCGGGAAGCCGGTGGGCGCGAGTTCCCCGGAGGGGAGCGGCGTGGCGGAAGGGCCCGTGGAGGCGGTGTCCGCGGCCGGCGGGTCCGCGCGACGCCCGGCGTCGGCGGACGGCGCGCCGGGCGCCTCGTCGCCGGACCGCGTCCCCGTGGCGGGGGCCGGCATCCGGGCCACCCCGCACGGCACCGCCGGCGTCTCGAACGGCAGCCGCAGTTCACCGTCCGGCGTCCACAGGCCGGTGCCCGCCAGCCACCCGCGCGGCGGCGGCAACTGCCGCAGCTTGCGTTCCGCTGGCCGCCAGACACCCAGCCAGGTGCCGCCGGCCGCGTCGATGCGGAACGCCACCGCGCTGCTCTCCGGCGCCAGCGCCTGACCCGACTGCACGGCGAACGGCTGGAGCGCGGCGTCCGGCAGCCGCAGGCACTCCGGGAAGCGCACCGGCAGCGCGCTGCCCAGCACGCCCCAGCCCAGCCGGTCGTGCCCCGCCGCGTCCGACCGCAGCACCAGCAGCCCGCTGTCCGGGTCGGCCAGCAGCAGCCGGTCGTTGCTCTCCTCGGTGATCTCCAGCAGCGGGCTGACCTCGCCGCCGCGCTCCAGGTCGACCGCCACCGTCTTGGTGCGCCCGTCCAGCTCCTGGTCGAGGGCGAGCAGCCGGCCCGTACGGTCCAGCCAGACGCCGCCCGTGCAGCGGCCCTCGATCTCGGCGACGCAGGCGGGCACGGAGCGCGGCCGGCCGGGGACGGTGGACGGCCGGCCGTCGTGCACCAGCCACAGCACGGTGGAGTGCTCGCCGGGCGCGAGGGCGTACGCGCGCGAGCCGCACGGCGCGGCCGGCAGCAGCGTCAGCTCCGCCGCCTCGACGGCGCCGAGCGGCAGTTCGCCGGTGCCCGGGCCGGTCGGGTAGAGCAGGCCGAGGGTGCAGCGGTCCGCGGCCCGGCGCCGGATCAGGACCCGGCCGTCCGCGAGGGGCAGCAGCCCGGCGTCCGCCTCCTCGGGCTGGTGGCCGGGCAGCGGTACCGCGTACGGCTCGGGCCCCGCCAGCGTCCAGCGCTCGGGGAACCAGCCCCCGGTGCTCTCGTGCCGCGCGAGCCGGGCGGCGTAGGAGCCGTCGGCGGCGATCGTCAGCGCCGCGCGGTGCTGCCGGGTGTCCGGCGTCGCGGCTTCCGCGGTGACACAGGCCGTCATCGAGTGCTCACCTCCAGTCAGTGCGCTCGAAGCTAGTTTTCGCACTCCCAAACGAGCAGCGAAGGTTGCGGCACTTCACGCAAAAGAGTGGCCGATGTCCGGTTCGCCTGAGGCGTGGGGGACGGTTGTGCTCCGTGAACCGGGACTGCCGGGGACGGCTACGGGGGGACGCCGCCGTCCTCGTGGAACGGCCCCCGCCCGCCGCACGCCCCGGCAGCCCCGGAGCCCGCCATGCGCCCCGGTGGCCACCGGGCTCCCGGCCCGCGGGGGCCGCCCGGGGCCGGTGCCCGAAGCGGCCCGGCACGGCGGCACGGCTGGGAGGTAACCTTCCACCCGTGCCCGTACTGTCTGAAGTCCTCTCCGCGCTCGACGCCCTCTGGCCCCCCGAGCGGGCCGAATCGTGGGACGCCGTCGGCACGGTCTGCGGTGATCCGGACGCCGAGGTGCGCCGGGTCCTGTTCGCCGTCGACCCCGTGCAGGAGATCGCCGACGAGGCGGTCCGGCTCGGCGCCGACCTGCTCGTCACGCACCACCCGCTCTACCTGCGCGGTACGACCACGGTCGCGGCCGGCACCTTCAAGGGCCGCGTCGTGCACACACTGATCAAGAACGACATCGCCCTGCACGTGGCGCACACCAACGCCGACACCGCCGACCCCGGCGTCTCCGACGCCCTGGCCGGCGCCCTGGACCTGCGCGTCCTGCGCCCCCTGGTGCCGGACGCCACCGACGCCCACGGCCGCCGCGGCCTGGGCCGGATCTGCGAGCTGCCGCACCCGATGACCCTCGCGGAGTTCGGCCCGTACGCCGCCGCCCGGCTGCCCGCCACCGCGCAGGGCGTCCGGATCGCCGGCGACCCGGCCCGCACGATCCGCACGGTCGCCGTCTCCGGCGGCTCCGGCGACGGCCTCTTCGACGACGTACGGGCGGCGGGCGTGGACGCGTTCCTCACCGCCGACCTGCGCCACCACCCCGCCTCCGAGGCGACCCAGAAGAGCCCGCTGGCGCTGCTGGACGCCGCCCACTGGGCCACCGAGTGGCCCTGGTGCGAGCAGGCCGCGGCCCAGCTCGACCAGATTTCCGACCGGCACGGCTGGAACCTGCGCACCCACGTGTCGCGCACGGTCACCGACCCCTGGACCGCCCACGCGGCGTCCGACGCCCGCATGACCCCTACGCACACCACAGGAGCCCCCCGCTGAACGCCGCGCCCGCCGACCAGATCCGCCTCCTCGACGTCCAGGCCCTGGACGTGAGGCTCAGCCAGCTCGCGCACAAGCGCCGGACCCTCCCCGAGCTGGACGAGATCCAGACGCTGGAGAGCGACCTCACCCAGCAGCGCGACCTGCTCGTCGCCGCGCAGACCGAGGAGAGCGACACCACCCGCGAGCAGACCAAGGCGGAGCAGGACGTGGATCAGGTGCGCCAGCGCGCCGCCCGCGACCAGCAGCGCCTGGACTCCGGTGCCATCACCTCGCCCAAGGACCTGGAGAACCTCCAGAAGGAGATTGCCTCCCTCGCCAAGCGCCAGGGTGACCTGGAGGACGTCGTCCTGGAGGTCATGGAGCGCCGGGAGTCCGCCCAGGCGCGGGTCGCCGAGCTGACCGAACGCGTGGCGTCCGTCCAGGCCAAGGTCGACGACGCCACCGGCCGCCGGGACGCCGCCTGGGGCGAGATCGACGCCGAGGCCGACACGGTCCGCAAGGAGCGCGCGTTGACCGTCGCCGACATCCCGGCCGACCTGCTCAAGCTCTACGACAAGCTGCGCGAGAAGCAGGGCGGTCTCGGCGCCGCCCGCCTCTACCAGCGCCGCTGCGAGGGCTGCCGCCTGGAGCTGGACATCACCGAGCTGAACGACGTGCGCAGCGCGCCCGCCGACAAGGTCGTGCGCTGCGAGAACTGCAGCCGCATCCTGGTGCGCACGCCAGACTCGGGCCTGTAGGCCGTGTCCCGAACGTTCGTCGTCGAGGCCGACGGCGGGTCCCGGGGCAACCCGGGGCCCGCGGGCTACGGCGCGGTCGTCCTCGACCCGGAGACCGGGCAGGCGCTCGCCGAGGCCGCCGAGTACATCGGCACGGCGACCAACAACGTCGCCGAGTACCGCGGCCTGCTGGCCGGGCTGCGCGCCGCGCACGCGCTGGACCCGGAGGCGGACGTGCGGGTACGGATGGACTCCAAGCTCGTCGTCGAGCAGATGTCGGGCCGCTGGAAGATCAAGCATCCGGACATGCGGCCGCTGGCCACCGAGGCGCGGAGCGTCTTCCCGCCCGGCCGGGTGACGTACGAGTGGATCCCGCGCGAGCGGAACAAGCACGCCGACCGGCTCGCCAACGAGGCCATGGACGCGGGCCAGGCCGGCCGGCCGTGGGAGCCGCGGGACTCCCGGGCCGAGCTCGACGCGGGCGGTACGGCGCGCAGCGCGGCGGCGCGGGCGGCCGATGAAGCGGCGGACACGGCGGGAGCCGCCTCGGCGGCCGAGCCGAAGGCGCCGCCGGCCGGCTGGGCGCCCGCCGACCTCGGCACGCCGACCACGCTCGTCCTGCTGCGGCACGGCGAGACCGCGCTGACCCCGCAGAAGCGGTTCTCCGGCAGTGGTGGCTCGGACCCCGAACTGTCCGCGGCCGGACACCGGCAGGCCGAGGCGGTCGCCGCCGCGCTCGCCGCGCGCGGCACCGTCCAGGCGATCGTCAGCTCCCCCCTCAGGCGCTGCCGGCAGACGGCCGGGACCGTCGCGGCCCGCCTCGGCCTGGATGTCCGCGTCGACGAGGGGCTGCGCGAGACCGACTTCGGCGCCTGGGAGGGCCTGACCTTCGCCGAGGTCCAGGAGCGCCACCCCGAAGACCTCGCCGCCTGGCTCGGCTCCGCCAAGGCCGCCCCCACCGGCGGCGAGTCCTTCGCCGCCGTCGCCCGCCGTGTCGCCCTCTCCCGCGACAAGCTGCTGGCCCGGTACGCGGGCCGCACGGTGCTGCTGGTCACGCACGTCACCCCGGTCAAGACACTGGTACGGCTCGCCCTCGGCGCCCCGCCGGAGTCGCTGTTCCGCATGGAACTCTCCGCCGCGTCCCTGTCGGCCGTCGCCTACTACGCCGACGGGAACGCGTCGGTGCGGCTGGTGAACGAGACGGCGCATTTGAGGTGAGGGGGCAGGGGCCGGGCGGCCGCCGGTTTCCTTGCCGTCGGCTCGGAATTCCCCGTCCGCCTCCGGCCTCCGGCTCCCCCCTTTCCAGCCCCTTTCCGCCTGGCGTGATTCCTGCGCTTTTCATCCGTGCGGGGCTTGAGCGTGCGGCTGGCTTGATTGGTTCCTTGTACCCCGCACATCTCTTTCATAGCGTCGCTCGCACACCAGGGCGCGGTCAGCGCCCTTTTCCCCGCCGCATGCGTGTATTTCGCATGCCTGTACGGAGGTTGGTATGCCGAGCGAGTACACCGAGCCCGTCGAGGTTTCCCCGACCGTGCGGGAAGCCAACCGGAAGGCCGCGGAACGCATGCCGACGGGCGATTCGCAGGACTTCGAGGACGCGAGCCGGGGGCTGCTCGCGCCACCGGACGTGCCCGTCATCGTCTCCCGCACGGACCGCGACAAGGCGGTCTGGAACTTCGCGACGTACGACTTCCTCACCAGCGACGAGCAGGCGCCGCCCACGGTCAACCCGAGCCTGTGGCGCCAGGGCAAGCTGACCGCTCAGGCCGGCCTGTACCAGGTCACCGCGGCCGAGAACCGGGCCGTCTACCAGGTGCGCGGCTACGACCTGTCCAACATGACGATCATCGAGGGCGACCGTGGGATCATCGTCATCGACCCGCTGGCCTGCTACGAGACCGCGCAGGCCGCTCTCAGGCTGTACCGCGACACCACCGGCAACCGGAACCCGGTCACCGCGCTGATCTACACCCACAGCCACGTCGACCACTTCGGCGGCGCCCGCGGCCTGTTCGCGGAGCGCGGCGACGAGGTACCCGCCGGACTGCCGGTCATCGCGCCCGACGGATTCCTGGAGCACGCCGTCAGCGAGAACGTCTACGCGGGCCCGGCCATGGCGCGCCGCGCCGAGTACATGTACGCGGCGGCGCTCGACAAGTCCCCGTACGCGCAGGTCGGTACCGGCCTGGGGCTGACCGTCTCCACCGGCGAGATCACCCTGCTGCCGCCGACCGACAGCATCGGCGCCACCCGCGCCGTCACCAGCGACGACTGGTCGCCCGCCGACGTCATCCCGTGGCGGGAGGGGCTGCACCGCCGCGTCATCGACGGCGTACGGCTGCTCTTCCAGCTCACGCCCGGTACCGAGGCGCCCGCGGAGATGAACATCTACCTCCCCGAGCTGCGCACCCTGTGCATGGCGGAGAACGCCACCCACAATCAGCACAACATCGTCAGCCTGCGCGGCGCCCAGGTGCGGGACGCGCACGCCTGGGCGGCCTACCTCACCGACGCGATCCAGACCTTCGGCGAGCACACCGATGTGGAATTCGCCTCGCACCACTGGCCGCGCTGGGGCAAGGAGAAAATCCTTGAATTCCTGAGCGATCAGCGGGACATGTACGCGTACCTCAACGACCAGACGCTGCGGCTCGTCAACCGGGGATATACCGGAATCCAGATCGCCGAGGAATTGCGGCACCTGCCGCCCGGCCTCGCCGACCACTGGTACAACCAGGGCTACTACGGCTCGCTCAGCCACAACCTCAAAGCGGTGTACCAGCGCTACATGGGCTGGTTCGACGGAAATCCGGCCCACCTGTGGAATCTGCCGCCGACCGAGGCCGGCACCCGCTATGTGGCCGCGATGGGCGGCGCCGAGAACGTCATACGACAGGCCCAGGAGACGTACGACCGCCACGACGGCGACCCGGACGCGTACCGCTGGGTCGTCGAACTCCTCAACCACGTCATCTTCGCCGACCCCGCCACCGTCTCCGAACAGGCGGTCCAGGACGCCAAGGCGCTCCAGGCCAAGACCTTCACCCAGCTCGGCTACGGCGCGGAGAACGGCCCGTGGCGCAACTTCTTCCTGACCGGCGCGGAGGAACTGCGCAACGGCCCGCAGAAGCCCACCGGCAAGGGCGCGCCGGACCTGGTCCGCAGCATGACCCTGGACCAGGTCTTCGCCGCGATGGCCCGCAGCGTGGACGGGCCGCGGGCGGCGCGGGAACAGCGTGCCGCGATCGTGCTGCGCTGGAGCTTCACGGACACCGGGCAGGAGTGCACCACCACCCTGCGCAACGGCGTCCTGGTGTACGTGGCGGGTGAGGACCTCTACGCGGGCAAGCCGCAGGCCACCATCGTGCTGACCAGGGCGGCCTTCGACGCGCTCGCCCTGGAGGGCCCGCTCTTCCAGCGGAACTTCGACGCGGCGGTCAAGGACGGCACCGTCCGCGTCGACGACCAGGCGGCGGCGGACACCGTCTTCGGCTACCTGACGGCGCCGGACCCGTCGTTCCCGATCGTGACCCCGCGGCGGGAGCGCCCGGCGTAACGCCGGGCGGGCCGGGCCGGTCGGGGTGCGCACGCCGATCCGTACTCCCGCCGGTCCGCGTCCCGTCCGCCGGGCGGCTCCTCGGTACGGTCCTTCGGTGTGGCGCCGCAGGTACGGTGCCTCGGGGCGACGCCGCAGGTACGGTGCCTCGGTGCGGCGCCCAGGTGAGGTTCTCCGGTGCGGCCCCTCAGCGCAACGCCGCCGCCTCGCGGGCCAGTTGCTCCACCCGTCCCCAGTCCTTGGCGCGCAGCGCGTCCGCCGGCAGCATCCATGTGCCGCCCACACAGCCCACGTTCGGCAGCGCCAGGTAGTCGGGGGCCGAGGCCAGGCCGATGCCGCCGGTCGGGCAGAACCGGGCGTGGGGGAGCGGGGAGGCGAGCGACTTCAGGTACGCCGTGCCGCCCGCGGCCTCCGCCGGGAAGAACTTCATTTCCGTCACGCCCTCGTCCAGCAGTGTCACCACCTCCGACGCCGTCGAGACGCCCGGCAGGAACGGCAGGCCGCAGGACTTCAGCGCGGCCAGCAGCCGCGGCGACCACCCCGGACTCACCAGGAAGCGGGCACCCGCCGCGACCGCCGTGTCCACGTGCTCGGGGGTCAGGACCGTGCCCGCGCCGACGACCGCCTCCGGGACCGCGTCGGCGATGGCCCGTATCGCCTGCGGCGCGGCGGATGTGCGCAGCGTCACCTCGATGGCGGGCAGTCCGCCCGACACGAGCGCGCGGGCGAGCGGGACGGCGTCGGCCGCGTCGTCGAGGACCACGACCGGGATCACGGGGGCGAGGCCCAGCACGGAGGACGGGGCGGCGGGAGTGGGGGCAGCGTCGGTCACGGTGCCCATAGTGCGCCGATGCGGCAGCATCCGCAATGATCGTTGCGGATGCTGCAACGCGACTGTATGGCGATGCCGCGCCCCTACAACTCCTGCACCACCACATCGATCGCCCACGCCTTGCCCGCCTTCGCGGGCGCCTCGGCCTCCACCGCGTACCCGAGGTCGCCCAGCGCCTCCACCAGCTCCGCGGGCCCCTCCGGCGCGCGCCCCGCCGTCAGCAGGTCACGTACCAGCCGCCCCTTCGTCGCCTTGTTGAAGTGGCTGACCACCGACCGCTTCTCCACCCCGTCCACGATCTTCGACTGGAGCACCCGTACCGTCGCCGTACGGCCCGCGACCTCGCCCTTCGGCTTCCAGGCCGTCGCATACGCCGCCGATCGCAGGTCGAGGACCAGCCCGTTCCCGGCGGCCTCCGGCAGCACCTCGGCCATCGGCGTACGCCAGTACGCGCCCAGGGCACCCAGCCCCGGCAGCCTGACCCCCATCGAGCAGCGGTACGACGGAATCCGGTCGCCGACCCGCACCGCGCCCCACAGGCCCGAGAACACCAGCAGCGACGACCCGGCCAGGCGCCGCGCCTTCGCGTCCAGCGTGGCGAGCCCCAGCGCGTCGTACAGCACGCCGGTGTAGATCTCCCCGGCCGGCCGCGTACCGGCCTCGCACAGCCCGGCGTTCTTCGCGACCTCGCCCTTGAGGCCGTCGCTCAGCCCGAGGACCTCCTGCGCCTTCGTCTCGTCCGCCGCGCACAGCCCGACCAACTCTTCGAGCACCGCCTCCCGCGCCGGGCCCAGCCCGGGCAACGACAGCGAGCCCAGGTCCAACGGCTTTCCGCCCCCGGACGCGGCCTTCCCTTCGGACGGCGGCAACAACACGAGCACGCGCTTCTCCTCAGCCTCCTGTGCACTGGCTCCGCCACTTTACGGTTCGGGGAGAGCCGGCCCCGCACAGCGACCCCGCCCCTCCCGTCCCTGACGTGCCCCCGCCCCGTAAGCCCCCTACGCTCAAAAACATGCCCCGCCGCCACCTCCGCGTGACCGCCGCAGCCGAGGCGCCCGTGCGTACCGCGCTGCGGGAGCTGCGGGCGCGGCTGGACATCCCGCAGGTGTTCCCGCCCTCCGCGCAGGCCGAGGCGGACAGCGCCGCGCGCTGGCCGCACCCGCCCGCCGACACGGCCGCCACCGACGCGACCGACATCCCGCTGTTCACCGTCGACCCGCCCGGCTCGATGGACCTCGACCAGGCGATGTACCTGTCCCGGCGCCCCGGCGGCGGCTTCCGCGTCGACTACGCCATCGCCGACGTGGCCTCCTTCGTCACCCCCGGCGGTGCCCTGGACGCCGAGGCGCACCGCCGCGTGACAACCCTCTACTTCCCCGACGGACACGTCCCGCTGCACCCGCCCGTCCTCGGCGAGGGCGCCGCCAGCCTGCTCCCCGACGAGGACCGCCCCGCCGTCCTGTGGCGGCTCGACCTCGACGCGGACGGCGCGCTGCGCTCCACGGACGTCCGCCGGGCCCTCGTCCGCTCGCGGGCCCGGCTGGACTACGAAGGCGTACAGCGCGCCATCGACTCCGGCGCCGCCGAGGAACCGCTCGCCCTCCTGCGCGACATCGGCCGCCTCCGCGAGGACCTGGAGGTCGCCCGCGGCGGCATCTCCCTCAACGTCCCCGAGCAAGAGATCATCGAGCACCCGGACGGCTACGCCCTGGCCTACCGCGCGCCCCGCCCCGCCGACGCCTGGAACGCCCAGATCTCCCTGCTCACCGGCATGGCCGCGGCCGAGCTGATGCTCGCCTCCGGCACCGGCGTGCTGCGTACGCTGCCCGCCGCCCCGGACGGCGCGGTCGCCCGCCTGCGCCGCACCGCCCGCGCCCTCGGCGTCGACTGGCCGCCCCACACCTCGTACGCCGCCCTCATCCGCACCCTCGACCCCTCCCGCACCACGCACGCCGCCTTCCTCCAGGACTGCACGGCCCTGCTGCGCGGCGCCGGCTACACCGTCTTCGACGGCGACCCGCCGGTCCCGGCACACGCCCGGCACGCTGCCGTGGCCGCCCCGTACGCCCACGTCACCGCGCCCCTGCGCCGCCTCGCCGACCGCTACGGCGCCGAGCTGTGCCTGGCCGCGGCGGCCGGCCGGGAAGCGCCGGACTGGGCCCGTACGGCACTGTCCGGCCTCCCCGGCGAAATGGCGGAGGGCAGCCGCCGGGCCGGTCAGGTCGAGCGGGAGTGCGTCGACCTGATCGAGGCGGCCCTGATGCAGGACCGGCTCGGCGAGATCTTCGACGGGTACGTGGTCGACGTCCAGGACGAGCGGCCGGACCGGGGCACGGTGCACCTGGACGACCCGGCGGTCATCGGCCGCGTCGACGGCGGCGAGCAGGTCCCGGACCTGCCGCTGGGCCGGCGCCTACGAGTCCGCCTCACCGAGGCCGCCCCCGGCGTCGCCCCCGTCCGCTTCACACCGGCGTAGCAGCGCCCTTCCCCGCGACCGGCTGCCCCGCGATCGACTGCCCCACGACTGACTGTCCCGCGACCGGCTGCTCCGCGGCCGATTCCCGCGCGGCCAACCGCTCCCTGATGGCGGCGACCGCGGCCCGGCCCTCGTCCGCGTGGAACCGGACGGTACGGGCCGCCACCCGCTGGCCCAGCAGCTTCACGGCGGTGACCGGCTCGGTCAGCTCGACGCTCACGCAGGTCTGCGCCGCCACCGGCAGCTCCAGCACCCCGTCCCGCTCCACGGCCAGCCGCCCGGCCGGCTCCGTCTTCGGGAAGCGCAGGTCGTAACGGACGGACGCGATCCGCTCCAGCGGTATCCACACGTCCATCCGGGCACCGCTGCGTACGCGCAGCCCGCCGGGCCCCACGACGTGCGGCCGGGTCACGGCGGCGGCCTGGAAGCCCAGCACCATGGCCACCGTGTAGACGTCCAGCACCAACATGACCCAGTGCACGACCGGATGGTCCGCGAGCAGGAACCCGAGGCCGACCGTCTCCACCACGCACACGAACGCGAACCCGTACATCATCGGCGCCTGCGCCCGCGCGTACCCGAGCGGCCGCTCCCCGGCCCCCACACCATGCCGCCGCCGCGCCACCCACAACCCCAGGCCGGCCATCCACCGCCCCTCGTAGGCCAGCAGCAGCCGCCCCTTCCCCACACTCCCCGAGCCCCCCACGGCACTCCCCTTCCGGCAGTTCTTCCCCAGCGGTCTCCTCACGGTTCACAGTAAAAACGTTGCCGCAGCGACAAGGTCAAGCCCCGGTCGGCAGGCAGGTACCATGGTCCGCACGGCGGACGAGCCGGCCGGACGGCCGCGTGGGGGTCATCGAGATCCTCCCGAGGAACGTCCGGGCTCCACAGGGCAGGGTGGTGGGTAACGCCCACCCGGGGTGACCCGCGGGACAGTGCCACAGAAAACAGACCGCCGGTGCCGCGAGGCGCCGGTAAGGGTGAAACGGTGGTGTAAGAGACCACCAGCCTCCGAGGTGACTCGGGGGGCTAGGTAAACCCCACCCGGAGCAAGGTCAAGAGGGGCCGTCGGCTGACGGCCCTGCGCGGACGACCGAGGGCTGCCCGCCCGAGTCCGCGGGTAGACCGCACGAGGCTGCCGGCAACGGCAGCCCTAGATGGATGGCCGTCTCCCGACGGGCCGCAAGGCCCGCCGGCGACAGAACCCGGCGTACAGGCCGACTCGTCCGCCTCACTTCCCCGCTCCGGCAGGCGGGCGGGCTGACCTGCGCCCGGGCCGCCTTTCGCTTGTCTCCGACGCCTTCCATGGCCTGCCGCGGTCCAGGCCATACGCCGATCGTCCACCCGGGCCCGCCCTCCATGCCCACGACCGTCCGCCTGGTCCTGCTGGACGGCGGTGCCGGTGTACCGGCCGGCGTGGCGGTGACCCAAACCATGGGTCAGTCGTTCGCTGTCTGTCATGACTTTTCGGATCGGCGCCGTCCTGGGTGTCGTCGCCGCTGTATGCGCACAGACTCTCGCCGCTGCCGCACCCGCCTCCGCAGGAGGTGTCGGGGCATTCCTGTCTCCGGCGTTCGGCAATCGTTGCGCCCAGGGCGCGTCGCCCCATGCCGCCGGTGCCACCGCCCACGGCGCCGGAACCGGTACCGGTCTCCTCGTCGGCATTTCCTTCGGCGGATCGGTCGACCAGTGCGGCGGCACCGACATCGCCGACAGTGACTTCCTCGGCCGCATCGTCCAATCCGGAACCGTGGACTGGAGCTAGGCGAGCGCGGTGGTCCTCATGGGCCGGCCCGGCCGGGGCGAGTTGCCCGCGCCAGTCATCCGCATGCAGATTCGAACGGCACTCTTCGTGTTCGAGTCGTTACTGGCAGTGGAAACCTCCTGTTCAGGGCTCCTGTGGCGACGGCGGCCCGATCTTCACGTCGAAGATCGGCATACCCCGTCTCCATGGGAGGAGAAGATCGTGATGCGCGCGTTACTCCGCCGTCCCGCCCGCACCGCGGCCGCTGCGGGAGCCGGCTGTCTCGCCGTGATGATGACCCGCGCCGCTCCAAGCGCGAGCGCCGCGGCACCGGCGGCGGACCCCGTCGTGTCCGGCAAGCCGTACTACCTGGCCCACCCGGAACTGCGTCACCTACTCGGTCGGCGGCGAGGGATGGCTCCAGATGTTCAACACCGGCCTGCCCAACTTCCGGGAGTTCGGCTACGTCAAGGCCACCCCGGCCACCTGGCACCGGCAGGCCGCGGCCCCATCGGCACCCTTCCCCGTGCTGAGCGTGCCGATGGCCACCCGGGCCGCAGGGGCCCTTCCCGGCATCGGGCCGTCCGCTTCCCGGCGCTCCGGGGAGCGCCCGGCTGGGCCTGCACAGGCGTGCTCAACCCCACGCGGGCCGGACAAACGGCTGACGGACGACGTTGACCAGCGACGTTGACCTGCTGCGCGGGAGGGGGCCGGGGAGGTGGAAGGATGGGTTCCATGACTTCCAACGTATTTTTCGATATCACCATCGACGGCGCCTCCGCGGGCCGCATCGTCTTCAAGCTGTACGACGACGTCGTGCCCAAGACCGCGCGCAACTTCCGGGAGCTGGCCACCGGTGAGCACGGCTTCGGTTACGCGGGCTCGCCCTTCCACCGGGTCATCCCGGAGTTCATGCTGCAGGGCGGCGACTTCACCCGTCGCAACGGCACCGGCGGCAAGAGCATCTACGGTGACCGGTTCGCGGACGAGAACTTCGAGCTGAAGCACGACCGTCCGTTCCTGCTGTCCATGGCGAACGCCGGCCGTAACACCAACGGCTCGCAGTTCTTCATCACGACGGTGGCCACGCCGTGGCTGGACGGGGCGCACGTGGTCTTCGGCGAGGTCGTCGAGGGTTCGGACCTGGTGAAGAAGATCGAGGGGCTGGGCTCGCGCTCCGGTGCCACCTCCGCGAAGATCGAGGTGCAGGCCTCGGGCGTGGTGGACGCCGCGTAACGCGGCACCGCGCCGATACGAGCGAAGACCCCCGGGACGGTGTCCCGGGGGTCTTCGCGTGGAGCCGCAAAGTCTCCGAATGCCCGGCATGGCCGGGCGGGGGCGCCGCGGGCGGCGTCCGGCGGGCGCTGCCGCTCAGGACTGGGGGCGGCTGCCGTGGTTGGCACCGTTCTTGCGGCGTGCCTTCTTCTTACGGCGTCGCTTCGACGACATGGCGTCTCCTCTCCGTGGGGCTTTGGGGAGCTTTCCTCCGCATTTCTACCATTTCACAGCGGTGTCCTGCTCCGCAGCCTCGGGGCCGGATACCCGCCTCACGGGACACAACACACCTCGTGAGACACATCACGGAGAACGAGGGGAGGGGTGGGAGGGTACGGGGGGAGAGGAGAGGGAGGGGCTCAGGGAGTGCAGTTGTAGAGGGGGTCCGGGACCGAGGGGTCCGCGGTGTACGCCTTCGGGCCGACCTCGGTACAGGTGGCGCGGACCCAGGCGTTGATCCTCGCCGTTTCGGAGGGGGCCACGCCCGCGGGCGTGGCGGGGCCGAGCAGGGCGAAGCGCAGTTGGCCCGAGGCGACGAGGTGCCGGTACTCGGCGAGGGTGAACGACGTGGCCATTCCGGCGAAGCCGCCGAGCGGCAGGATCGGCAGGCCGGTGTGGGTGATGGCCCGGGAGCGGGCCCAGCCGCCGTCGGCGGAGAGGGTGTACGCGGCGTTGCCGTTGTGCCGGCGTACGTAGTCCAGCAGGCGTTTCTGGGCGGCGGTCAGCGGGGCCGGTGACATGTCGTACGAGGCGCCGCCCGCGCCCCCGTAGACCGCGCTGCCCGGTGCGCCGGCCGTGGCGTTCTGGCCGCCCGGCCCGGCGTGTGCCTCGAAGGACGAGCCCGCGTACCGCTGGTCCAGTACGGACAGCGACCACGCCGCCGGGGCGGCGAACAGGGCGACGCAGGTGGCGGCCAGAGCGGTCAGGGCGACGGGGCGCAGGCGGCGGCCGGTGGCGCGGCCGTACGTCAGGAGGCTCGCGATGGCGACGAGCGCCGCCGTGATGACCACGGGGACGAGCCAAGGGGCGAAATCGGCGTGGTCGGCGGCGACGGAGCACACCCAGGCGGTCTGGGCGGCGACGGCCAGGGGGAGGAGCCGGCGCTCCGGGCCGTCGGTGGCGGCGCGGTGGACCCGCCACAGGGCGACGGTTCCGGCGGCGGCCAGTGCGGCCAGCGCGGGGGCCAGGCCCGCCACGTACGCGGTGTGCGGGATGTCGACCACGCTCAGGACGGCGGCCGTGGTCAGCAGCCAGGTGCCCCACAGCAGGTAGCCGCCGCGCCGTCGGTCCGTACGGGGGCGCCTGCCGCGCAGCACCAGGCCGTGCGCCAGGCCGATCAGGGCGAGCGGGTAGAGCCAGCCGATCTGGGAGGTGAAGCGGGAGGTGAGCAGCTTGTACCAGGTGTTCTTCTCGCTGCCCAGACTGACCATTTTGCGGGCGGGGTCGGGGCCGGTGGGCGTGGAGCCGGTGGTTCCGGTGTCGGTGGGTTTGGTGGCGACGGGGTTCGTGCCGGGGGGCTTCGTGTCGGCGGGCGGGGTGGTTGCCGTACGGCCTGAGCCGGGTCCGCCCGCTGCCTGGCCATGGCCCGGCCCTCCAGGACCGCCCGCCCCTCCAGGCCCGCCCGGCCCGCTGTCCGCCGGCCGGCTGAACCCGTTGTACGCGAAGACCATCGACAGCGCACTGTTGTTCGTCGAGCCGTCCGCGTACGGGCGGACATCCTTCGGTGTGAACGTCATCATCAGCACCCACGAGAACGACACCGCGAACAGTACGGCCCCGGCGGTCAGTACGTGGCCGATCCGGGCGCGCGCCGTGACGGGGGCGGTGACGAGGTAGGCGACGGCGAGGGCGGGCACGACGAGCCACGCCTGCATCATCTTGGCCTGGAAGGCCAGTCCCACCCAGACACCGGCCCACACCAGCGAACGCAACCGGGCCCCGCACACGGCGTGTTGGAACCGGTCGACGGCCAGCAGCAGGCACATGATCAGGGCCGCGTCGGGGATGGCGTGGCCGAACATGGCGGCGGTGACCGGGGTGAGGGTGAGCAGCCCGGCGGCCAGGAGTCCGGCTGCCGGGCCCTGCCAGCGGCGTACGACGCGGTACATGACCAGGACGGAGATGACGCCCTCGACGCACTGCGGCAGGGTCAGGGCCCAGGCGTGGAAGCCGAAGAGGCGGGCGGAGAGGGCCTGCGGCCACAGGAAGCCGCCGATCTTGTCGAGGGTGATCGTGGCGGCCGGGTCGTAGGCGGTGAACAGGAAGGCTTTCCAGCTCTCGGTCATGCTGCGCGCGGCCACGGAGTAGTACGGGGCCAGGCCGCTGGTGGTGATGTTCCACGCGTACAGCAGCGCGGCCAGTGCCGCGACGCCGAGCAGGGCGGGCCGCGCCCAGCGGGGCTGGCCCTCGGGCGAGCGCCACAGCTCCCAGCGGCGGCGCGGTCGGCGGTCCGGTACGGCGTCCAGGGGGGCGAGGGCGCGCCGGCCGGGGGGTGAGTACGGCGCGGACCCGGCGGGGGGCGGGGAAACGGGCAGGCCGAAGGGCAATTTGGCGAACATGGGGGACGTCGGCTCTCGGGTCGGTGCGGGGCGGGGCTGCCGGGCCCGGGGCGATCAGCTCTCCGGCTTGCTGAGCAGCAGCAGGTGATAGTCCACATGGTGCTGGCAGAACGTGCGGAACGGCTCGATCAGCGGGTCGGTATGGGCGGTCGCCTCTTTTCCGAAACGCTGCTCGATGGCGTCGCGCTGTTCTTTGTAGAGCACGTGCATCAGTTCGCCGCACAGTGCGACGTTCGCTGTCATGTTCTGCATTCGCTCGACGCGGAAGCCGGATTCCTCGATCTCGCCGGAAAGCGTCGCGAAGGTGGTGGGCGGCGGGCTCGTCCACAACTGGGTGAACGCCTCCGTCTCGGCCGGTGCGGCGGTGCCGCGCCGGGTGAATTCCGTCATCAGCAGCCGGCCGCCGGGCCGCAGGACGCGCCGGGCCTCACGCAGCCCGGCGGGCCGGTCCGACAGGTGCGGGAAGCAGTCGATGGACCAGGCCGCGTCGAAGGAGTCGTCCGGGTAACCGAGCCGCATGACGTTGCCGTACGCGAAGTCGACCCGGTCGGCGAGGCCGGTCGTGGCGCTCAGCCGTTCCCCGCACCGGGCGAGCTGCTCCCTGCTGACGGTGATGCCGGTGACCCGGCCGCCGGTGCGCCGGGCCAGGTGGATGGCCGGGCCGCCGGTGCCGCAGCCGATGTCGAGCAGGCGGGCGTCCGGCGGGAGGCCGTCGGCCAGGACGTCGGCGAGGAACTCGGTCTGCCGGTCCTGGGCGAGGTCGGCCAGACCGAGGAGGGTGGTGGGCCGGTGCCGGTCGCCGTGCGGGACGAACATGCCGACGTGCAGGGCGCTGCCGCCGAGCACCATGGCGAGCAGGTCGCCGAACCGGTCGTACATCGCGCCGACCTCTTCGGGGGCGGGCGCCGGGCCGTTGCCCGCACTGCTGTCGGTCACTGTCATGGAAGTCCCCTCGGCGACGGATGGTCGGGCAAGGAATCAGTGAGCATGAAGTGCACTTCTGTCCGGTGACGCTAGCACCGAAAAGCCCGGAGTGGGAGTTCTTCATTCCGCACGGAAAGAAATCGGACAGGGAATTCAAGATCCGCCCGGGTGTGCTGCTTCAGAGGAATGGTGGCCGGTGGCCGGGCGTCGATGAGTTTTCCATGAGAAGGGCATGAAAAGCGTGAGAATGACGCTACGGGTATACCGGCTGCACCATAATCTGTGCGTGAATTGGCGGACCGCCCCGGAAATGAGAGCTCCGGGGAACAACCCCGTGCGGTGTCTGCCGTCCGGAGGGGTGGCCGGTGGGCGCACCCCTCCGGACGGTGTCCGGTTCCGGCCCGGTGGCGGCCCGGTTCCGTACCGGGGCCGGGCGGGGCCGGTGCGTCAGCTCGACTGCGCCTCGTCGTAGAGGTTCTCGGCGTCATCACCGAAGTACGGCCCGAACAGCGTGTTGGGCAGGAAGGTGTAGCCGAAGCTGTTCACCGAGGACTGCAGGCCGGTGCCACTGGCCTCGTCGAACGAGGTGAACCAGGGACCGCCGCTGGAGCCACCCGTCATGTTGCAGGACATCCCGTGGTCCGTGGAGAACAGCGGGTCCTTGATGGTGTTGCCGCTGCAGTAGATGAGCTTGCTGCCGTCGTAGGGCGCGGCCGCCGGGTAACCGAAGGCGTACATCGGCTTGTTGTAGCCGGTGTTGAAGGCGAGGCCCTGGCCGCCGACGACGTCGGTGAGCCGCTGCCCGCCGACCGGGGCGACGACCGCGGCGCCGATGTCGTAGTTGATGTTCTCGCTCGCCGTCCACTGCGGCGTGGCGAGGGTCTTGGAAGCGGCCCACTTGCCGTACGGGGCCTGGCCGTCGTGGTAGCCGGGCACGAAGACCCAGTCGCCGTGCCAGGCGCCGTTGAGCTTCACGCAGTGCCCGGCGGTGACCACCGTGCTCTTGTTCGCGCTGGTGACGGCGTTGCCCGAGCAGGAGGCGGTACGGCCCTGGTACGTGAAGAACACCCGTCCCGCGGTGTTCGCCACGGCGCCGTCGCCGGTCCACGGGGCGCCTGCCTGGGGGAAGGATTTCAGGGCCGGTGCGGGGGCGGCGGCGGTGGGGGTGTTCGTGCTGGGGGCGGGGCGGGTGGGGCGTACGGTGCGTTCGGCGCCGCGCCGGACCGGGGCGGCGGCCGGGTCCGCCGCGTTGCCGGATCGTTTCGCCGCAGCGTCGGTCCCGGCCGGCAGCAGGTCCAGCGGAGTGGCCGCGCGCATCCGCTCCGCCGTCCAGAAGCCGGCCACGGAGGCGGTGCCCGTGACGGCCGGACCGTGCGGACCGGGCGCGCCCGCCGGGCCGGCCGCGCCCGCCGGGCCGGTCTGGAGAGCCGAGACGAGCAGGGCGCCGGCGGCGGTCAGGGCACCGGCGACGGCACGGGACGCACCGTGCCGACGGGGGCCGGGGGAGGTGCTGACGATTCGTCTCACGCGTGACTCCTTCTGCGGGGCCGCGGGGTGACGAACCGCGCGGCCGTCGACTACGTGGCCGCGGGTTCCGCAGCCCGGCAGATGAGCGGTGCGGATGGACGTGCGTCAGGAAGAGTGCCACCGGACGCGCCGTCTGTCAGGAGCGCGTCGCGCCGAAGTCCGGAAGGCGGACGGTTGGGGGGCCGGGGCGGTCGGGGACCGGCCGGGAGTCGGCCGGGTGGCCGGTGGCGGGCGGAACCGGACGGCGGGACGGTCGTCAGCCGCGGCCGATGTACGGCATGGCCGTCGCCATCACCGTCGCGAACTGCACGTTCGCCGTCAGTGGGAGCTGCGCCATGTGCAGGACCGTGCGGGCCACGTCCGCCGCGTCCATCACCGGTTCGACGGCCGTGGTGCCGTTGGCCTGGAGGATGCCGGTCCGCATCCGCCCGGTCATCTCGGTCGCCGCGTTGCCGATGTCGATCTGCCCGCAGGCGATGTCGTACGGACGCCCGTCCAGGGACAGCGACTTGGTCAGGCCGGTCATCGCGTGCTTGGTGGCGGTGTACGCGACGGAGTGCGGGCGCGGGGTGTGCGCGGAGACCGAACCGTTGTTGATGATGCGCCCGCCGCGCGGGTCCTGTTCCTTCATCGCGCGGAAGGCGGCCTGGGCGCAGAGGAAGGCGCCGGTGAGGTTGACGTCGACGACCGTGCGCCAGTCGTCGTACGTCAGCTCGTCCAGCGGTACGGGCGGGCCGAACGTACCGGCGTTGTTGAAGAGCAGGTCCAGCCGGCCGAAACGGTCGCGTACGGCGGCGAAGAGGGCGCTCACCTGGTCGGGGCGGGACACGTCGGCCGGGACGCACAGGGCGGCGGGGCCGTTGGGGGCGCCGGAGCCGTGCGGGCTCCGCTCCATCCGGCGGGCGGTCTCCTCCAGGGCGTCGGCGCGCCGCCCGGCGAGCGCCACCGACCAGCCCGCCCCGGCGAGAGCCAGGGCGACGGCCCGGCCGATGCCGGAACCGGCGCCGGTGATCAGAGCGGTGGGCGGGGGCACGGGCGGGCCGTCGGTGGGGGCCGCGGGGCCGGTGTCGGGTGTCGTCATGGCGGCAGGGTACGGCGCGGGGCCGCCCCCGGGCCCGGCCTCCCCGCTCAGCCGGCCGCGTGAAAGTCCTTGAGCACCGCCGCCTTGGCCGCGGCGAACTCTTCGGCGGTCAGGATGCCGTCCCGGTGGAGTTCTCCGAGTTCGCGCAGTCGGCGCAGCAGGACGTCCGCGCCCTCGCCGCCGCTGTGGCCCGTACCGCCCGTACCCGCCGTCTTCTCCAGGGCCGGGGCGGCCGGTGCCCCGGTCACCGAGCCCACGGCCGTCGGCGCGGACCCGCCCGACGGGTGCGGCAGCCGGGCCGCGACCGCCGCCGCGAGGAGCGCCGTGCGGCCGCTCTCCTTCTTGAAGCCCCACAGTTCGATGGCGTTGGGGTCGTGCTCCGGCTTGAGCTGCGCCGTGACGCCCTTGGGCCGGAAGCGCAGATAGCCGGACTCCAGGCCGGAGGCGGGGCGCCAGTCGACCCCGGCCAGGTCGGCGAGGGCGAAGTCCCGCGCGCCCGCGTGCTTCTTGCTCTCGCTGGTGGTCCAGCGCCAGTCGATGTGCACCCGCTCGCCGTCGAAGGACGCCACGCCGTCCACGCCCGCGGCGGACAGCGGTACGGCCGGCCCCGGCAGCAGATAGCGGTCGGCGGGCCCGGTCCCCGCCTGGTCGAGCAGCAGGGCCTGGCGTACCTCGTCGGCGAAGTACTCGGCGACGCCGGTACGGTCCGGGTCCACGCTCACCTGGTAGGGGTTGGCGTCGTCCGGCAGGCCGCCGCCGGTGACGTACAGCAGCGGGTCGGCGCCGTCCCGCAGCCGCAGGCGCAACCGCCCTCCCTTGCGGGCCGGTTCGTACGCGATGCCCGCCAGCGCCTCCAGCGGTACGGAGATCTCGCCGAGGTCCTGTCGCAGCCGGTGCACGCCCCGTTCCCGCCCCGGCACGATCCACACCCGGTCACCGTCGAAGGACCATGTGCCGTCGCGCACCATCAGTTCAGCCATGTCCCGAATCCTACGGAGGCGCCGGGGCGCGGCGAAGAATCCGCTTCCGGGCGGACCGGGACGGTCCTCGCCGCGCCGGGCCCTCCGTACTGGCTCCTCCGCGCCGGACCCGCCGTGATTGTCCGCCGGCGTCCGATGCGGGCGCAGACATCACCCGGTTGTCATGTGTGCGTCGAACGTGGGACAGCGGAATGCCGTCGCCCGCCCCTCCAATCGCTGGTGACAACACCGGTCCAGGGAGGGGCAGATGGCCCGTCAAGGTCAGTACGAGCAGGACGCGCGGCCCGAGCAGGGGCCCCAGGGCGCCCCGCACCCGCACGAGATGCGGGCCGCCGCCGCCCACCTCGCCCGGCGCCGCTTCCTCACCGGCACCGGGACCGCCGCGGCGCTGGCCTTCGCGGCCAACCTGCCGGGCACCGGCGTCGCGTACGCCGCGGCCGAGGTCGACGCCCGGAAGATCACCGAGAACCCCTTCACGCTCGGCGTGGCCTCCGGCGACCCGCTGCCCGGCTCCGTCGTCCTGTGGACCCGGCTCGCCCCGAAGCCGTACGAACCGGGCAGCGGCATGCCCCGGGCCCGTGTCACGGTGCGCTGGGAAGTCGCGTACGACGAGCGGTTCACGCGGCTGGCCGGGCGCGGACGGGCCGAGGCGCACCCGGAGTTCGACCACGCGGTGCACATCGAGGCCACCGGCCTCGCGCCGGACCGCGTGTACTACTACCGCTTCCGGGCCGGAAGCTGGATCAGCCCGGTCGGCCGTACCCGCACCGCCCCCGCGCGCGGTGCCCGGCTCGCCGAACTGCGCTTGGGCGTCGTCTCCTGCCAGGCATACCACGACGGCTACTACACCGCCCACCGGCACCTGGCCGCCGAGGACCTCGACGTCGTCTTCCACCTCGGCGACTACCTGTACGAGTACCCGGTGGACGCCGTCGGCGGCGCCCGCAAGTACACCGACCGCCACCTGCCCGCCCGCTTCCACCGCGAGACGGTGACTCTGGAGGACTACCGGCTGCGGTACGCGCTCTACAAGTCCGACGCCGACCTCCAGGCCGCGCACGCGGCGCACCCGTTCATCGTCACCTGGGACGACCACGAGGTCGAGAACAACTACGCCGACGAGACCAGCGAGAACAACGCGCCCAAGGGCGAGTTCCTGCTGCGCCGGGCCGCCGCCTACCGCGCGTACTGGGAGAACCAGCCGCTGCGCCGCCCACAGCGCCCGCACGGCCCGGATGCCCGGCTCTACCGGCGCGCGCACTTCGGTCAGCTCGCCCAGTTCGACGTGCTCGACACCCGTCAGTACCGCTCCGACCAGGCGTACGGCGACGGCTGGCACGCGCCGGGCCCCGAATCCACCGCTCCCGGGCGCACCCTGACCGGCGCGCAGCAGGAGCGCTGGCTGATCGACGGCTGGCGGTCCTCGTCGGCGCTGTGGAACGTGCTGCCGCAGCAGGTCACCTTCTCCGAGCGCCGCAACGCCACCGGCCCCGGCTACAAGCTCAGCATGGACTCCTGGGACGGCTACCCCGCCTCCCGCGAGCGGGTGCTGAAGGGGGCGGAGGCGGCGGGCGTGGACAATCTCGTCGTCCTGACCGGCGATGTGCACGTCCACTACGCGTTCGACATCAAGCGGGACTTCCGGGACGAGAAGTCGCGTACCGCGGGTGTGGAGTTCGTGACCACCTCGATCGCCAGCGGCGAGGACGGCGCGGACAAGCCGGCCAACTGGGGCACGTACATGGCGGCCAACCCGCACCTGAAGTTCTACAACGGCCGGCGCGGCTATGTGACCGTCACGCTGGACCGGGAGAAGGCGCGCGCCGACTTCCGGACGGTGTCGGCGGTGACCAGGCCGGGGGCGCCGGTGATCACGGCGGGGTCGTTCGTGTCGGAGGCCGGCGACCCGGGGCTCAAGCCGGCCTGAGGCCCGTACCCGGGAGGCCGGGCGGGCCCGCGGACCAGGGCTCCGCCGCCGGTCCTAGGTCCCGCGCCCCGGTCCTCGGGTCGCGGGGTTCCCGTCCAAGGTCCTGGCCGAAAGCGCGCCGGAGCCCGTTCCGTGCATGACACCATGGTCAAGCCATCAATCATCCATGGAGACACTCATGACGGACCCCGGCACCGGAACGACGGAGCCCCAGGACAGCGTTCCGATAGCCGAGCGGGACGTGGCGGCGGCGCCCGCCGCGTCCCGCCGCACCAGCCTGCTCGTCACCCTCATCCTCGGCGGCCTGACCGCGGTGCCGCCGCTGTCCATGGACATGTACCTCCCGGCCCTGCCGGAGGTCACCGAGGTGCTGCACAGCCCGGCCGCCACCGTCCAGCTCACCCTCACCACCTGCCTCGCGGGCATGGCCCTGGGACAGATGGTCGTCGGGCCGATGAGTGACAAGTGGGGCCGGCGCCGTCCGCTGCTCGTCGGCATGGTGGTCTACATCGTCGCCACCGCGCTGTGCGCCCTGGCCACCAACGCCGAACTGCTCATCGCCCTCCGCCTGCTCCAGGGACTGGCGGGCGCGGCCGGCATCGTCATCGCGCGGGCCGTGGTGCGTGACCTGTACGACGGCGTGGCGATGGCCCGCTTCTTCTCCACCCTGATGCTGATCTCCGGCGTCGCCCCCGTCGTCGCGCCGCTGATCGGCGGGCAGATCCTGCGGTTCACCGACTGGCGCGGCGTCTTCGTCGTGCTCACCGTGGTCGGGGTGCTGCTCACCCTGCTGGTCTGGCGCCGTCTGCACGAGACGCTGCCGCCGGAGCGGCGGCACTCCGGCGGCCTCGGCGAGGCCCTGCACACCATGCGCTCCCTGCTCGCCGACCGCGCTTTCTCCGGCTATCTGATCGTCGGCGCGTTCGCCTTCGCCGCGCTGTTCGCGTACATCTCCGCCTCGCCGTTCGTGATCCAGGAGATCTACGGCGCCTCCCCGCAGACCTTCAGCCTGCTGTTCGGCGTCAACTCCATCGGTCTGGTCCTGGTCGGCCAGCTCAACGGCAAGGTGCTGATCGGCCGGGTCAGCCTGGACGCGGTGCTGGGCATCGGCCTGGGCCTGATCACCGCCGCCGCGACGGCGCTGCTGCTGATGGCCGGCGGCGTCTTCGGTGACGTCGGGCTGTGGCCGATGGCGGGCGGGCTGTTCGTCCTGATGTCCGCGATGGGCCTGGTCATGCCGTCGGCGAACACCAAGGCACTGCTGCGCTCCGGGCACGCGGCGGGCTCCGCCTCGGCGCTGCTGGGCACCTCCACCTTCCTCCTGGGGTCCGTCGCCTCCCCGCTGGTCGGCATCGCGGGCGAGCACACCGCCGTACCGATGGCGGTGGTCCAGCTCTCCTGCGGCGTACTGGCGCTGCTGAGCTTCCTGGGACTGTGCCGCCCGTGGCAGCGTGGGGAGGAGACCGCCACCGGGACCGGCGAGAGGACCAGGCTCTGAACGCACCGAGACTGCGCCACGGCACCCCCGCGGCCGCGGGGCTGGACCCCGCCTGGATGCGGCGCCTGGTCCGCGGGGTACGGGAGGCGACCGAGGGGCCGGCGCCCTGGTGCGCGGGCGCCGTGGTGCTCGCCGGGCGCGGCCCGGTGGTCGCCGCCGAGGAGGCGGCCGGCTGGGCGCTGCGCTACGCGGGCTACGACCCCGAACACGACCGCGGGGTGGAGCTGCCCCGCGAACGCCGCGAGCCGATGCGCGTCGGCACGGTCTTCGACCTGGCCTCGCTGACCAAGCTGTGCACCGCGATCGTGGCGGTCCAGCAGGCCGAGCGGGGCCTGCTCGACCTGGACGCCGCGGCGGGCCGCTGGCTGCCGGGCTTCGCCGCCGGCATCACGGTCCGCAGCCTGCTCACCCACACCTCGGGCCTGCGCCCGGAGCTGCCGTTCCACGAGCGCCGGGGGCGCGCGGCCCAGTGGGAGCTGCTGTGGCGGGAAGCGGCGGCGCCCGCCGCGCCGCCCGGCAGCGGGTACCGCTACTCCGACCTCAACCTCATCGCCCTCCAGCTCGTCCTGGAACGGCTCACCGGGCAGCGGCTGGACGCCCTGGTGGCCCGGGGGATCACCGGCCCGCTGGGCATGACCAGCACGTCGTTCGGGCCGCTGGCCCCGGCGGGGGTGGCCGCGACCGAGGACCAGCGGCGGCCGTGGGCCAAGGCCGACCGCGGCATGGTGCGCGGCGCGGTGCACGACGAGAACGCGTGGGCGCTGGGCGGCGTCGCCGGGCACGCGGGCCTGTTCTCGACGGCGCAGGACCTGGCGGTGCTGTGCCGGACGCTGCTCGGCGGCGGCGCGTACGGCCACGCCCGCATCCTGGGCGAGGAGTCGGTGGCGCTGCTGCTGGACCCGCCCGGCCTCGGCTTCGGCGTGGACCAGCCGTGGTTCATGGGCGAGCTGGCGGGGCGCGGCGCGGCCGGGCACACCGGTTTCACCGGCACGAGCCTGGTGCTGGACCGGGCGACCGACACGTTCCTGGTGCTGCTGGCCAACACGGTGCACCCACGGCGGCGCGCGGCGGGCAGCGCGCCACGGGCGGCGGCCGCGACCCGGCTCGCGCGGGCGGTACGGGCCGGAGGCGGACCACCGGGAACCGGAGCCGGGGCCCCGGGGCGGCCTCCGACCGGGCCGGGGCGCCCCGGCAGGCCGTGAGACGGGACCGAGCCTCCCGGCCCGCCGTGAGACGGGTCCGGGTGCCCGCCACGGCCCCGTAAAATGGCCGGAATGCACGATGAACTGCGCGCCGCACTGGCCGGCCTGCTCGACGGCCTGCCGCCCACGCAGGCCGCGCGGGCCGTCGACCGGCTGATCGCCAACTACCGGGGCCGGACACCGACCGATGCCCCGGTCCTCAGGGACCGCGCGGATGTCGCCGCGTACGCCGCGTACCGGATGCCCGCGACCTTCGAGGCCGTACGGCACGCCCTGGACGCCTTCGCGGCGCGGCTGCCGGACTGGGCGCCCGCCTCCCACGTGGACATCGGCGGCGGCACCGGCGCCGCGACCTGGGCGGTCGCGGCCACCTGGGCCGGACACCGCACGACCGTGTACGACTGGGCCGAACCGGCCCTGGAGCTGGGTCGCGAGCTGGCCGCCGGCGTCCTGCCGGACACCGACTGGCAGCGCCGGGTCATCGGCGCGGGCCTGACGGTCCCGGAGGGCACGAACCTGGTCACCGTCTCGTACGTGCTCGGCGAGCTGCGCCCGGAGGACCGCCGCGCGGTCGTCGCCGCCGCGGCGCGCGCGGACGCCGTCGTACTGACCGAACCCGGCACCCCGGACGGCTATCTGCGGATCCGCGAGGCCCGCGAGCAGCTCACCGACGCCGGGCTGCGCATCCTCGCCCCGTGCCCGCACAGCGGTGTGTGCCCGATCGCGCCGGGCGAGGACTGGTGCCACATGGCCGCCCGGGTGACCCGCTCCTCGCTGCACCGCCAGGTCAAGGGCGGCTCGCTGCCGTACGAGGACGAGAAGTTCAGCTATGTCGCGGCGGTGCGGCCGGCGGTGGTGGGCGGCGCGGACGGTGCGGCGGCCGTCGCTGCCCCGGCGCGGATCGTCCGCAAGCCCCAGCTCCGCAAGGGGCAGGTCCTGCTGGACCTCTGTACGGAGGAGGGGCTGCGGCGCGACACGGTCACCAAGCGGCACGGCGACCGCTACAAGACCGCCCGTGACGCCGAGTGGGGCGACGCCTGGGAGCGGCCCTCGGGCTGACCGCGCCGCGCGCACGACAGGGCAGCGCGCGGTGCTGCGCGGGACGTGGTGCCCGCGACCGCGCCGCGCGCACGCGGTGGGCCGGGTGTCAGGCCGCGCGTAGCTCCTGTGTGCAGCACTTGACGCTGCCGCCGCCCTTGAGCAGCTCGGTCAGGTCCAGGCCGACGGGCTCGTACCCCCGCTCGCGGAGCGGGTCGAAGAGCCCCACCGCGGCCTGCGGCAGCAGTACGTGCCGGCCGTCGCTGACCGCGTTGAGGCCGAACGCCTCGGCGTCCGCGCGCGAGGCGATCAGGGCGTCGGGGAAGAGCCGGGCCAGCACGGCCCGGCTGCCCGCCGAGAAGGCGCCCGGGTAGTACATGACCTCCGAGTCCGTCGCGTCGTCCAGGACGCACAGCGCCGTGTCGAGGTGGTAGAAGCGCGGGTCGACGAGGTCCAGGCCGATCACCGGGCGGCCGAAGTACTCCTGCGCCTCGGCGTGCGAGAGCGGGCTGCTGCGGAAGCCGCGCCCGGCCAGCAGCCATGAGGCGGTGACCGCGAAGTCGCCCTCCGCCTCGTTGACGTTCTCCGGCTCGCGGACGTCGGTGAAGCCGTTCGCGCGAAACCACGCGGCGTGGACCGCGGCCTCGCCGCGGCGCTCCTCGAAGGCGAACCGCGCGCCGAGCACCCGGCCGTCCACGACGGTGGCACCGTTCGCGGCGAAGACCATGTCCGGCAGGTCGGGGCGGGGCCGCAGCTCCTCGACGGTGTGGCCGAGCGCGCGGTAGCGGTCGCGCAGCACCTCCCACTGGGCCAGTGCCAGCGGCAGGTCGATGGGTTTGTCCGGGTCCATCCAGGGGTTGATGGAATAGCTGACCTTGAAGTGGGTCGGCGGGCACATCAGATAACGCCGGGGCCGGGTGCTGCGCCGGGGTGTACGCAAGGAAGGCTCCTCACGGTGGGTGGGACACGGAGGCGTACGAGGTGCGTACGCGCTCAAATCGTCCACCGTGAGGAGCCTGTTGCGCAGTGATCCGATCGGGTGATTTTCACCCCTGGCGGGTTTCCCCGGCGCCGCGCTGCTCCTGAAGTTTGCGCAGCAGGGCGCGCCGCTGCGCCATCGGGTCGGTGCCGCCGCCCGGTCCGTTGCCGCCCCGGCCGCCGCGCAGCGCGCCGCGGGAGAGCTTGCTGCGGGTGCCGCCGACGCCGAGCATGTTGCCCGCGCTGCCCTTGCCCATGTGGGTCATCTCCTTCGTCCGCCGACCGGCGAGACGCGTCGTCTCGCTCGATGGCGAGTCTAGGCGAGACGATCCGTATTGTCAAGACGATACGTCTCGGTTCACTTGTCGGTAGACTCCGGACATGGCCAACAAGACAGCGCCCGACTCCACCCGCCGCAGCGAACGCTCGCGCCGCGCCATCTTCGACGCGGCCCTCTGTCTCGTCGGCGAGGTCGGCTACGACAAGCTCACGATCGAGGGCATCGCCTCCCGCGCCGGCGTCGGCAAGCAGACGATCTACCGCTGGTGGCCCTCCAAGGCCGCCGTCCTGCTCGACGCCTTCACCCAGGACGTGGAGGGCTACGAGGCGGGGCTGCCGGACACCGGCGACCTCGCCGCCGACCTCAAGTTCGTCCTGCGGGCCACCGCGGACGAGTTCAACGACCAGAAGTGGCAGGCCCCCTACCGGGCGCTCGCGGCGGCCGGCGCGAACGACGCGGAGCTGTCGGCGCGGTTCGTCGAGCGGCTGCTGGAGCCCGGCATCCGGGTCTATGTGAACCGGATGCGGGCCGCCCAGGAGGCGGGCGAGATCGGGCCGGACGTGGACGTGCGGCTGGCGGCCGAGCTGGTGCTGAGCCCGTTCTCGCAGCGCTGGCTGATGCGGACCGGCGAGCTGACGTACGCGTACGTGGACGCGCTGGTCGACCTGGCGCTCGCCGGTCTGCGGCCCCGCGCCGCCGGGTGATCCGCGGAGCCGGGCGGCCCGCATCCCCGGATGAGGCGCCGGGATCGCCCAGGGGGCGTGAAAGGTAAAGGAAAGTGAACGAAGTGGGGTGGAAACCGACCGTATTGGTGGGATTCGCCCGTTCTCCGGTCACCCCGGATCCGTACTCCGGTCACCCGAAGAGGAGGATGGTGGCAGCATTGATCCCAGACCACCGCTCGAAGTGAGGGGATAGATGGAACGCAAGAGCAGGTTCTCCCAGTGGCTTCGCCGGCCGAGGAGCGGTTCGGACGGCGGCGATACGGACACGGGATCAGCGGCGCAGAGCCGCGAGGACCTGCTGCTGGCGGTCGCCGACGCCGGTTTCCCGCTCGCCCCGGCAGCCCACCCCTCCGGCTACGGCTGCTCCTGTGAGCGCATCGGCTGTCCCACCCCCGGCCGGCACCCCGTCTCCTTCGGCTGGCAGACCGTCGCCAGCACCGACCGCGAGAAGGTCGCCGGCTGGGCGCGCGCCTATCCGCAGGCCAACTTCATCACCGCCACCGGCATCGCCCACGACGTGCTGGACGTCCCCGTCGAGGCGGGCCGCAGCGCCCTGGAGCGGCTGGAGGCTGCGGGCGTCGAGGTCGGTCCGGTCGCGCTGAGCGGCGCGGCGCTCGGGCAGGGCCGGATGCTGTTCTTCACCGCCACCCGCGGCACCCCGGACGACGAGGACGAGTGGTGGCCCTGTGAGCTGGACTGCCATCCGGAGACGATGGACGAGCATCCGGGCCTGCGCTGGCACTGCCGCGGCAGTTACGTCCTCCTGCCGCCCTCCCGCCTGCCCGGCGACCAGCCCGAGGTGGCCTGGCTGCGCGGCCCCGAGCGGCCGGTGCCGGACCCGCTGACGCTGCTGGAGTCGCTCACCGACGCCTGCGCCGCGTACGCGGACCAGCAGCCCGACCACGATCACGAAGCGGCGGCCTGGCCGATCGGCCGCTGACGCGCGTCTTGGCGGCCGGGTCCGTGGCACGGCCGCCGGGCCCCGCCCGAGCGGGACGCCCGGGGTGCCCGGGCCGGGTCCCGCCTACAGCGACTTGGCGGAGGTCTTCGCCTCCAGCCGGTGCAGGACGCCGACCTTCCCGGGGGCGCCCGCGGCCGGGACCTTCACCGCCTGTTGCGACAGGGTCGTGAAGGTCATCCGGTTGGACGGCTTCGCCGGCCCCTCCATGATCCCCTTGATCTCCGGGCCGATGCTGATCCGCGACCCCTCGGAGACGGTCTTCTGCTGGTGGTAGTAGGTCGAGAAGAAGACCAGCGCCCCGCCGTCCTTGGTCCGCAGCGCGACCGGCGTGAATCCGGACGCCTGGTCCTCGTACTGGATGCGGGAGCCCGGCTGCCGGCCCTGCCGCTCGCGCAGCGCCCGCCACCGGTCGGTGTGCGGCCCCGGGGCGAAGGTGTCGCCCTTGCCGGTTTTCAGGTACGCCGCGTACGCCGCGCCCAGCTTGCCCGGCGCGATCTTCAGGCCGGAGTCCCCGGCGTCGGCCGGCACCACCTCGGCGAAGCCGTCCCGGTCCGTCTTGAACTGCGGGATCTCGCGGTCGGTCAGCGACGACAGATAGCCGGCCTTCCACTTCGCGCCGGCTGAGTCCCGGGTGAACACCAGGAACCACCGCGCGTTGTTGCGGTTGCTGACCGCGTCCGCGAGGAACACCTTCGGCCAGCCCGCCTGCTTGGGCACGGTGAAGGCCGGGTTGGTCAGCTTCAGCGGCGGGAACCTGGGGTTGCCCCGCGGGCTGACCGCGTGCCCCGCCTTGGTGAGCGCCTGGTCGACGGCGAGCAGCGACTCCGTCTCGTAGGTCGGGTTGACCTTCGGGTCCAGCGTGCTGTTGGAGGTGTTGAAGCCGTCGACGAACTGCTGGAGCGCCTTGGCGGCCTCGTCCTTCGACACCGCCGGCAGCAGCTCCCGTTCGCCGTGCACGGTCATGCACCCGCTCAGCGTCAGCAGCGCCGCGCTCGCGGCGGTCAGCGCTACGGGCACCCGGAACGGCGACCTGCGTGTCATGGGGCTCGGGCTCCTTCGGGGCGACCGGGGCCGGGGCGGTCTGGGCGGCCGCCGGGGTGGCACGATTCGGCGCAACCCTACCGGGGGCGGGGAAGCGGGCGGGCGCGGGGACCGGCAACAGCGTCCACACCGTGACCTGGGAGGCCACCGGCTGCCGCGCGGGTCCCGGCGCGGGTCAGGATTCACGCACCGGCATGACCAGGGGAACACCGGTGCGCGGGTGCCCGATCACCTCGACCGGCTGCCGGTAGACCCGGCTCAGCAGCTCCGCGCCGAAGACCTCGGCGGGCGGGCCCTGCGCGGCGACCCGCCCGCCGTGCAGCAGGGCCGCCCGGTCCGCGTACGCCGCGGCCAGCCCCAGGTCATGCAGGACGACCGCCACCGCGGCCCCCGCCGCCGCCCGCTCCCGGCAGAGCCGCAGCACCAGTTCCTGGTGGCGCAGGTCCAGCGCGGCGGTCGGCTCGTCGAGCAGCAGCAGCGGAGCGCGCTGCGCCAGGACGCGGGCGAGCGCGGCCCGGGCCCGTTCACCGCCGGACAGCGCGGCGAACGGCCGGCCGGCGAATCCGGTCACCTCGGTCGCCGCCATCGCCTCCGCGACGGCGGACTCGTCCTCGTCCTCGCGCGGCGTCCCCGCCCAGGGCGCGCGGCCCATCCGTACGACCTCCTCCACCGTGAACGGGAAGGAGAGGGCGGCGGACTGCGGCAGGACGGCCCGGCGCAGCGCCAGTTCGGGCGCGGTCCAGCCGGTGGCCGGGCGGCCGTCGATCCGTACCTCGCCGGTGGTGGCGGGCAGGTCGGCGGCGAGCGCGGCGAGCAGCGTCGACTTGCCCGCGCCGTTCGGCCCGACGAGCGCCACTACCCGGCCCGCGGTCACGTCCAGGTCCACCCCGTCCAGGACCGTACGGGCGCCCAGCTTCACGCCGAGTCCGCGGGCCCGCGCGTAGGCCGTGCCCGCGGGGACGGGCGCGGGGAGGGCCCGGGAGCGCCCCGCGCACCACATACGGGTCATCGGGAACCGGCCCCGGCTCATGCCCAGCCTCCTTGCCTGCGGCGGGTCCTGCGCAGCAGCCAGAAGAAGAACGGGCTGCCGAACAGGGCGGTCAGGACGCCCAGCGGCAGCTCCGCCGGCTGGGCGGCCGTGCGGGCGAGGAGGTCGGCGACGACCAGCACCAGGGCGCCGCCCAGGGCGCTGCCGGGGATCAGGAAGCGGTGCCCGGGACCGGCCGCCATCCGCAGCAGGTGTGGGACGAGCAGCCCGACGAAGGTGATGACACCGGCCACCGCCACGGCCGCCGCGGTGAGCAGGGCGACGACCAGGATGAGGACGACGCGCAGCCGTTCCACGTCGACGCCGAGGTGCCGGGCGGGGCGTTCGCCGAGGGCCAGCAGGTCCAGTTTCCGGGCGGAGAACGGTGCGACGGCCAGTCCGGCGACGGCGCAGGGCAGGACCGCCAGCACCTTGGGCCACACGGCCTGCGACAGCGAACCGAGCTGCCAGAAGGTGATCTGGGAGACCTGCGCGTTGTCCGCGAAGAAGAGGAACAGGCCGATCAGCGCGCCCGCGAAGGCGTTCACCGCGATGCCGGTGAGGATCAGCGTGACGACCTCGGTCCGGCCGCCCGAGCGGGACAGCGCGTAGACGACCAGGACGGTCAGCAGGCCGGTGACGAACGCGCAGGCCGGGACCGTCCAGGTGCCGAGGAAGCCGAGACCGAGCGCGATGGCCCCCACGGCGCCGACCGCGGCGCCCGACGAGATGCCGATGACGCCCGGCTCGGCGAGCGGGTTGCCGAACACGCCCTGCATGAGGGCGCCCGCGCAGCCGAGCGAGGAACCGACGAGCAGCGCCAGGACGACGCGCGGCAGGCGCACGTTCCACAGCACGCTCTCGCCGACCCGGTCCAGCTCCGCGCCGCCGAGGTGCAGATGGTGCAGCAGCGAGCCGAGGACGTCACCGAGCGGGATGCGGTACGCGCCGAGACCGGCGGAGAGCAGACAGCCCGTGAGCAGGGCGAGGGTGAGGCCGGTGGTCAGCAGGGTGGTGCGGGGGAAGCGGCGGGAGGGCGCGGCAGGGGGTGTGCCCGCGTCCGTGCCCGGTTCCGCAGGGGTGCCCGCTGTCGTTCCCGTTCCCGGATCCGTACCCGGGCTCGCGTCCGCGTGGGGGAGTGCCGTCATCTCACTTCCCCTCGGCGTGGATCTGCCGGACCAGGGAGCGCAGGACGGCGTCCGTGCGCGGCCCGTAGTTGAGCAGCACACCGTCGTCGACGGAGGCCACCCGCCGGTCCATGCCGGCGGGTGTCTGCGCCACGCCGGGGATCTTCACCAGGCCGTCGATCCCGCCGACGGACTCCAGGCCCTTGGCCATCACCAGGATCACGTCCGGCGCGGCCCGGGCGAGGGCCTCGCTGGTGATCGGCGTGAAGTCCTTCTTCAGCCCCGACTCCTTGCCCGCGTCGACGCCGCCCGCCGCCTCGATGAGGGAGTCGGCGCCGGACCCGGCGCCGCCGATGAGGTAGACGGAGGCCGAGCCGCGCAGGTAGAGGAAGGCCACCCGGGGGCGGTCGGCCGCCGTACCGGCGTGCGGGATCTCCTTCCGTACGGCCGCGATCCGCTGGTCCGTCCGGGACGTGAGGGCGGCGCCCGCCTCGGGTACCCCCAGTGCCGCCGCCACCGCGTCGATGCGGGTGGCCACGTCGGCGAGCCGGGTCGCGGGCCGGAACGTGACGACCGGGACACCGGCGTCCCGTATCTGGCCGATGGCCTCCGCCGGTCCGGTGGTGGTGTCCGCGAGGACCACGTCGGGCTTGAGCGACAGCACGCCTTCCGCCGACACCTCGTGCGCCCGGGTCACCACGGGCAGGTGCCCGGCCTGTTCGAAGGTGGCGGTGATGTCGCGCGCGACGACCCGGCCGCCGAGCCCGAGCGTGAAGACGGTCTCCGAGAGGGAGCCGGTGAGCGGCACGATCCGGTCGGCCTTGCGCACCGTCACGTCCCGGCCGTCCGCGGACCGTACGGTCGTGGGCAGCGCGGGCCGGGGCGCGGGCCCGGACAGCGGCTCGATGCGGTCGGCGGTGGGCCGGGCGGCGGACGTCGCCGGGGGAGCGGCGGTGTCCGGGCCGTCGCCGCAGCCGGTGAGCGCGAGGGCGAGCGCCAGGGTGGCGGCGAGCGCCGCGGCGGGCCGTGACAGGCGCCGGCGGACCGGCTCCCGGATGGCTGCTGTCACTGTCCCGCCTTTCTGTGTACGTCGGTTGGCCCGGGGCCGGTGGAGCGGGCGGGTGCCCGGCCGGGTCCCGGGGTTCCGCTTCGGTCGCGGTTAGCTTAGGTTAGCCTTACCTTATCCGCTAGCCCTGGAGGGGTCCCCGATGCTGCCGTTCAGACCGGCCCGCGGCCGTACTCGCGGCCGCGCCCGCGTGCTCGCCGCCGCCTTCCTGGCGGCACTGCTGGGCACGCTGCTCCCCGCACTGCCCGCGGCCCCCGCACAGGCGGCGGCCCGCACGGTCGCGGGCGGGCGGCTGGACTGGGGCATCAAGTCCTCCTTCCAGTCGTACGTCACCGGGCCCATCGCGCACGGCAGTTGGTCCCTGAACGGCGGTGCCGCCACCGTCGGCGACAGCCGGTTCCGCTTCCACTCCGCCACCGGGAGCTATGACCCGGACAGCGGCGCCCTGACGGCGGGCTTCTCCGGCGGGGTCCACTTCACCGGCCACCGCAGGCCGGACGGCTCGTACGAACTGGACCTGACCATCAGCCGCCCCCGGGTCGCCGTCGCCGACGGTCGCGGCACCCTCTTCGCCGACATGACCAGCAAGGAGAAGGGCACCGGCCGCGTCACCACGGCAGCCCGGGTGCCGCTGGCCACCCTCGGACTCGACGGGGTCGACACCCGGGGCGGCGGTACGCCCATCGCGCTGACGAACGTCCCGGCGAAGCTGACCGCGCAGGGCGCGCGGGCCTTCGCCGGGTACTACACCGCAGGCACCCGGCTCGACCCGGTGAGCCTGTCCGCGGACGTACGGGCCGGGGCGGCGCCTGGCCCGACACCCGCCCCCTCCCGCGACGGCACCGAGGGCGGCGACGCCCGGCAGGGTGCCTTCACCGACGCCGCCGTCGACTGGGGCGTCCGCCGCACCTTCCGCGAGTACGTCACCGGCGACATCGCGCACGGCAGGTGGCAGCTCTCCGACGGCGCCCAGGACGGCGGCGCGCTCTTCCGCTTCCCGCGCGGCAAGGGCACGTACGACGCCGAACGGGGCACCCTGAACGCCGACTTCACCGGCAGGATCCGCTTCACCGGCCAGAACCTGGACCTCACCCTCGCCGCCGTCTCGGTCACGGTGCGGGACGGCCGCGGCACCCTCGCCGCCGACGTCACGACCGGCGGTACGACCGCCAGGGGCACCCCGCTGGCCACCTTCGAGGCCAAGCGGCTCACGCCCGAGAACGGCCTGGTCAAGCTCACCGAGGCACCGGCCCGGCTCACCGCCGACGGGGCCGAGGCGTTCGGCGGGCTGTACCGGGCGGGCACGGACATGGACCCCGTCTCGCTCGCCGTCGCCGTCGACAAGAAGGCCGCGCTGCCCGCCCTCCCCGACCTCGGCACCGACCCCAAATCGGCCACCGCGGACGGCGAGCAGGCGAGGCAGGACGCCCCCGAGCAGACCGCCCCCGAGCGGGCCGCGTCCGCCTCGTCCGGCTCCGGCCGCACCGTCATCCTCCTCGTCGCGGCCGGCGCGCTGGTCGCCGTCGCCGCCTTCCTCGTCCTGCGCGCCCGCCGCCGTACGACCCCCACGGCGCCCCCGCAGGACTGACCCACCCGATCCACCGCCCCCACCACCAAGGAGAGCCACCGACCATGGCCGCCATACGCCGTCCGCTCGCCCTCGCGGCAGCCATCGCCACCGCCGCCACCACCGCTGCCCTGTGCCTGCCGTCCACCGCCACGGCCGCCCCCGCCGCCGGCACCGCGACGCCGAAGACCGAGCTGAAGAACGGCACGCTCGACTGGGGCGTCAAGGAGTCCTTCCGCAGGTACGTCAAGGGCATGGCGCTCGGCGACATCACCACCGCCGGCGGCGCGCGGCAGGCACCGGGCAACGGCCCGTTCACCTTCACGGGCGGCACCGGCACGTACGACATGAGTACGCACGCCGTCGCCACCACCTTCAAGGGCAGTGTCCGCTTCACCTCCAAGGCACACGGCTTCGACATCGAGCTGGCCGACCTGAAGGTCACCACGAAGGGCACGTCCGGCGCCATCACCGCCGACATCACGGCCGCGGGCACGACACAGGGCGACGTGGCGCTGGCCTCGCTCGACCTGTCGGCGGTACGGCCGGGCAGCGGCGCGGGCGGCACGATGAAGTTCGCCGGCATCCCGGTGAAACTGACCGCCAAGGGCGCGGCGGCGTTCAACGGCATGTACAAGGAAGGCCAGCAACTCGACCCGGCCACGCTGACGGTGACCCCGGCGAGCACGGCCGGTGAGCCGACGCCGGGTGAGCCCGCACCGGGTAAGCCCGCGCCAGGTGGGAGCGGACAGGACGGCCGGGGCGGCAAGGGGGACCAGGGCGGCGAGAGCGGCCGGGGCGGTAAGGGCGGCGAGACGGGGGAGCAGGCGGGGGCCGGCAGCGGCTCCGGTTCGGGCGCGGGGTCGGGACCGGCGTCCGGCAGAGGTTCGGGCAGTGGCTCCGGTTCCGGTCGCGACACCGGCGAGAAGGCCGCCGCACCCGCTTCCGCGGCGGGCTCCGCCCTCGCCTCCGGTTCCGCCTCCGGCAAGATCGTCGACGGCAACCTCGACTGGGGCGTCAAGAAGTCCTTCCGCGACTACATCGCCGGCCCCATCGCCGGCGGCAAGGCCGAACTCGCGGGCGGCGCCGCCCCCTCCGCCGCCGGCTACCGCTTCCCCAAGGGCCACGGCACATACGACGGCGCGGCGGCCTCCCTCGCCGTCGAGTTCAACGGCTCGGTCCGTTTCACCGGCCACGCGGGCGCCCTCGACCTGAAGTTCGCCAACCTCAAGGTCAAGGCCGCCGGTACCAAGGGCACCCTGATCGCGGACGTCTCGGCGAAGTCCCGCGCCTCCGGCAAGGTGACCAACACTGCGGGCATGGCGGTCGCCGACCTCAAGATCCCGACCGGTGCCCTCACCGCGAAGAACGGTGTCGTCACGCTCAAGAACGTGCCGGCGACGCTGACCGCCGCCGGTGCCAAGGCGTTCGCGGACTACCCTGCGGGTCAGGCCCTCGACCCCGTGACCGCTGTCGTCACCGTCGACCCGAACGCTCAACTGCCGTCCGCCGCGACCGGTTCCGGTACGCCGGGCGCCGCCGTCGACAGCGCCGGGTCGGCCGGCTTCAGCAGCGGCAGCGCCGCGCTCGCGGCCACCGGTACCGCCACCCCCAACGGCGCGCTGGCCGGCGCGGCCGCCGCCCTGATCGCGGCGGGCGCCGCCGCCACCTACGCCGTACGCCGCCGCACCGCCCGATGACCCGGTAACCCTTCGGACCCACCCCCCACTTCCCCCGGGCTCCGCACCCCAGGGGCCGCCTCCCCTCACACACCCCACACAGGCGCGCCCCGGGCCCAGGGGTCGGCCGTACCCGCCGCGCATGCCTCCGCGCGGCGGGTACCCGGCGTTCCCGGGCGGGCGCCAGGGGCGAAGATGTCCGCATGACAGCACCCCGTTCGCCCCGCGCCCCCCATGAGCTGCCAGGCCACGACCTGTACGTCGTCCGCGTCTTCTGCGGCCCCGACGGCCGGGGCGGCAACCCGCTGGGCGTCGTACGCAACGGCGCCGCCGTGCCGGGACGGGCCGCCCGCCAGGCGCTGGCCGCCGAACTCGGCTTCAGCGAGACCGTCTTCCTCGACGACGCGGACGGTACGGGGGCCGTGGACGGCGCGGGCGGTATGGGCGGCGCGGATGATGCGGACGGCGCGGGCGGCGCTCCGCTCGACATCTACACGCCCGGCGTGCGGCTGCCCTTCGCCGGGCATCCGCTGGTCGGTACGGCGTGGCTGCTGCGGTACCTCGGGCGGCCGGTGGCCGCGCTGCGCCCGCCGGCCGGCGAGGTGCCGGTCACGTACGACGGGGAGTACGTCTGGGTGCGCGGGCGGCCGGAGTGGTCCACGGGGCGCCGCACCCAGGAGCTGGCGACGGCGGCGGATGTGGCCGCGCTGCCCGGGCCGCCGCCCGGGGACGGCCCGCTCTACGTGTGGGCGTGGCGGGACCGCGATGCGGGGACGGTACGCGCCCGCTACTTCCCGCGCCGCGGCGACGGCATCGTGGAGGACGAGGCCACGGGCGCCGCGGCGCTCACCCTCACCCACGAACTCGGCCGGGCCCTGGACGTCCGCCAGGGCACCGGCTCCCGCATCCTGACGCGTCCACACGAGGACGGCACGATCGCACTGGGCGGCCGCGTCCTGCCCGTACCGGCGTGGTCCTGAAGGAAGCCGGCGTGGTCCGCCGGCCCGGTCATGAGGGGAGCCGGTCAGGTCCTGACGGGAGCCGGTCCGGCCCTGACGGGAACCGGTCCAGGCGCGGCGCGCGGGAACCGGTCCGGCGGCCCTGACGAACGGCCGGCCGCTCGCTCACGCGCTCAGCGGGAACGCTTCCCCCAGCTCGCGGAAGACCGCCGTGTTGAGCGCGAAGGCGCGCTTGCACTCGTCGACCACCCGCTGCTTCTCCAGGTCGTCCACCGGCAGCGCGTCCAGCAGGCCGCGGTACTCGCGCTTGAAGGCGGCGGGGTTGGCTATGCCGTCGAAGACGTAGAAGCGCACGCCGTCGCCCTTGCGGGCGAAGCCCCAGGTCTTCTCGGCCGTGCCCCGGATGATCTGGCCGCCGGAGAGGTCGCCGAGGTAGCGGGTGTAGTGGTGCGCGACATACCCGGCGGGCCAGCGGCGGGCGCATTCGGTGACGCGGTCGGCGTACGCGGCGGTGGCCGGCATCGGCTGGAGCCCCGTACGCCAGGCGGGGCCGCCGAGGTGGGTCAGGTCCCGCTCCAGCTCCGCCGTACGGGCCAGCTCCGGCCGGATGAACGGCCCGGCGACCGGGTCCCCGGCGAGCGCCTCGGAGGCGTCCTCCAGCGCGCGGTAGACGAACCACAACTGCTCGGTGTAGCGCCGGTAGGCCGTGACGCCGAGTTTGCCGCCGAGCAGGTCACCCATGAACGAGGAGTTCTCGGCCTCCGTGTGCTGCTCGTGCGAGGCGGTGCGGATCAGGGTGGAGAACGGCACCGATGCGGCGGAGTGCGCGGACGGGGTCGAGCTGGGCGCGGCCAAGACGGACCTCCGGGGACCGATGGGGTGCGTACGGGCTCCGATTGTGGTTGGTTAGGCTTACCTAAGTCAACCCGTTCCCGACGCCCTGTCGGTAACCTTCCCGACGGCGTGTCGGCAAAACACCACTGCCGACGAGCCCGCGACACGGGGCGCGGGCTCGTCGGCAGCGGTGCATGTGCTTCTCGGGGCGCGGGCTCGGGGCCGTACCCCGGCCGCACCGACCGGCCTACGGAAGCGTGAGGGTCTCCGCGCCGGTCTCCGTGACGACGAGGGTGTGCTCGAACTGCGCGGTGCGCTTGCGGTCCTTCGTCACCACCGTCCAGCCGTCCTCCCACATGTCGTACTCGTACGTGCCCAGCGTCAGCATCGGCTCGATGGTGAAGGTCATGCCGGGCTTGATGTCGGTGGTGTGGTGCGGGCTGTCGTAGTGCGGGACGATCAGGCCGGAGTGGAACGCCGTGTTGATCCCGTGGCCGGTGAAGTCGCGGACGACCCCGTAGCCGAAGCGCTTGGCGTACGACTCGATGACCCGGCCGATGATGTTGATCTGACGGCCCGGCTTGACCGCCTTGATCGCGCGGTTCAGCGACTCGCGGGTCCGCTCCACCAGGAGCTTGGACTCCTCGTCCACGTCACCGCAGAGGTACGTGGCGTTGTTGTCGCCGTGCACGCCGTTGATGTACGCGGTCACGTCCAGGTTCACGATGTCGCCGTCCTGTAGGACGGTCGAGTCGGGGATGCCGTGGCAGATGACCTCGTTGACCGAGGAGCACAGAGACTTCGGGAAGCCGCGGTAGCCGAGGGTGGAGGGGTAGGCGCCGTGGTCGCACATGAACTCATGGGCGACTCGGTCCAGCTCGTCGGTGGTCACACCCGGCGCGATCAGCTTGGCGGCCTCCTCCATCGCCTGGGCGGCGATCCGCCCCGCGATGCGCATCCGCTCGATCGTTTCCGCGTCCTGCACCTCCGGACCCGTATACGGGGTGGGCGCGGGCTTGCCCACGTATTCGGGGCGCGGGACGGAAGCGGGGACGGGGCGGGTGGGGGAGATCGTCCCCGGGGCAAGAAGCGACTGGCCAGACATGCCAGCGAGTGTATCCGTGGCCCATCGGGCAGGATGGCGGCACAGGAGTCGCAGACAGGAGGCCGTAATGGCGCTGTTCAAGAGGCAGACGGCCGGCAAACCCGGCGAATGGTACTACTGCCTCAAGCACGGAACGGTCGAGGAAGGCCCCGAGTGCCGCGCCGCCGACCGCTTCGGCCCGTACGCGACGCGCGAGGAGGCGGCCCACGCGATGGAGACCGCCCGCGAACGCAATCTGGAGTGGGAGACCGACCCCCGCTGGCACGAGAAGGGACCCAAGGGACCTGAGGGGACCTAGGGGTCCGAGGGGGGCCGGGGAGCTTGAGGGGGTTGAGGGGCGAGAGTGCCTAGAGGGGCCTTTAGAGGGGCCTGAGGGGAGGGGGGCCGGGATCCGGATCCGGGGGTGAGTCCGGGCCCGGGGCCGAGTCCGGGCCCGCGTAGGGGCCGGTCGGCAGGTGGACGCGAGGTGTCCGGAAGGCGGCTTTCCGGTGCCGTGCGCGCCCCGGCGGCGCAGTCGGGTGGTGGCCCGCGCCAGACGTGTGCCGTGCCTTGACGGTCAGTTGGGGGCTCCCTATGGTCACGCTGACAGAGGACGTCCTACGTCCGGCCGTCGGGGGAGGACCCATGGCTCACGAGACTTCCCTTCCGTTCCGCGCCGGGTCCGAGGGCTACGCGAGCTTCCGCATCCCGGCGGTGGTCACCACCCGCCCCCCGGACGGCACCGCCCCGGCCACCACCCCCGGCACCCTGCTCGCCTTCGCCGAAGGCCGCGTGCGCGACGCCGCCGACCACGGCGACATCGACATCGTGCTGAAGCGCTCCACCGACGGCGGCCGCACCTGGGGCCCGCTCCAGGCCGTCGCCCGCAACGGCACGGGTACGGCGGGCAACCCGGCCCCGGTCGTGCTCGACGGCGGCCGGGTCCTGCTGGTGCACCTGCGCAACGCCGCCACCGCCACCGAGGAGCGCATCCGCCGCGGCCTGGTGTCCGCCGCCGACGGGCGGCGCGTGTGGGTGCAGCACAGCGACGACGAAGGCGCCACGTGGAGCCCGGCCCGCGAGATCACCGCGCAGGTCAAGCGCGCCAACTGGCGCTGGTACGCCACCACTCCCGGGCACGCCCTCCAGCTCCGGTACGGCCCGCACGCCGGCCGCCTGGTCGTCCCCGCCAACCACTCCATCGCCCCCACCGTCTCCGGCGACAACGGCACCGAGGGCCGCTACAACGGCGGCCACGTCCTGCTCAGCGACGACGACGGCGGCGGGAACTGGCGCATCGGCTACACGGACAGCAACCCCAACGGCTACATCAACGCCAACGAGACGACCGCCGCCGAACTCCCGGACGGCACCCTCTACTTCAACACCCGCAACGACTCCCCGGCCCCCGGCAACCGCGCCGACGCCCACTCCGCCCCCGACCACGCCGGCGAGCGGCTGATCAGGCCCTTCCGCCCGCAGGCCGGACTGACCGGGCCCGTCGTCGAGGGCAGCGTGCTGCACCTGGGCGAGCCCGACGTGCTGCTCTTCTCCGGCCCCGCCGACCCGGACGCCCGCGCGCTGATGACCGTACGGGCCAGCCGGGACCGCGGTCTGACCTGGCGCCCCGCGCACACCGTCGACGGGCTGCCGGCCGCCTACTCCGACCTGGTACGGATCGACGGCGCGACCGTCGGGCTGCTCTACGAGACGGGCGACTTCGGCGCCTATTCGACGATCACCTTCCGCCGCATCCCCGTGGAGGAGCTGGTATGAGCACCGGTACGTACGACAGCGGCCGGGGTCACGAAGCGGGCCGCGAGGGGGACCGCGGTCTCCGGGCGCGCCGGATCCGCCGCCGGGCCCTGCTCGGCGGGGCCGCCGCGGCGGCCGCCGGGTTCACGCTGGCCGGCTGCGGCGACGGCGGTGACGCGGACGGCGGCGCGATCCCGAAGGAGCGCGAGAAGGGCCAGCGGATCCAGCTCTCGTTCTGGTCCTGGGTGCCGGGTATCGACAAGCCGGTGGACCTGTGGAACAGCGAGCACCCGGACGTCCGGGTCGAGGTGGAGAAGGTGTCCGCCGTCGACGGCCGCCAGTACGCCAAGATGCACGCCGCCGTCAGAGCCGGGAACCCGCCGGACCTCGCCCAGATCGAGTTCCCCGTCGTCCCCGGCTTCCTGCTCGACAACGCCCTGATGGACCTGTCCGCGCTCGGCGCCGCCCGCTCCAAGGACCGGTTCGTGGGCTGGCAGTGGCAGCAGTCGGTGTTCGGCAAGGGCGTCTACGCGATCCCGCAGGCGTCCGGCCCGATGGGCCTCTTCCTGCGCCAGGACCTCTTCGACCGGTGGGGCATCCAGCTCCCGCAGACCTGGGACGCGTACGAAGAGGCCGCCGAGGCGGTCCGCCGGCAGGGCGCCTGGATCGAGACGTTCGCCCCCGCCAACGGCAACCGCTTCGCCGGGCTGGCCTGGCAGGCGGGCGCCAAGTGGTACGCCGCGCAGGGCGACACCTGGACCGTGCACATCGACGACGAGCCCACCCGCAAGGTCGCCGACTACTGGGAGTCGCTGGTCCGGCGCAAGCTCGTCAAGACCGTCCCGGACCGGCAGAACGCCTGGTACAAGGACATCCAGACCGGCGCCATCCCCGCCTGGATAGGTGCCAGTTGGGGCGACGCGCTGCTGGCGGGCAACGCGCCCGGCACCAAGGGGAAGTGGCGGGCCGCGCCCCTGCCGCAGTGGCAGGCGGGCGGCAACGCGCAGGCGAACTGGGGCGGTTCGACCACCGCCGTCTTCGCCGGGGCCGCCTACCCGAAGGACGCGCTGGACTTCGCCGTCTGGCTCAACTCCGACCCGCGGTCCATCGCCCTGCTCATCAAGGGCGGTTACGGCTTCCCGAGTGCGAAGGAGGGCTACGCCACCACCGACCTCGACGTGCACCGCGACTTCTTCGGCGGCCAGGCGTACAGCAGGGTCTTCGCGGACGCGGGCGCGCACGTCGACACGAGCTGGCAGTGGGGGCCGGGCGTGGACACCCTCTACCAGCGGCTCGGCGACGCCTTCACCGAAGCGCTCGACAGCGGCGGTACGTTCCGGTCCGTACTCAAGACGGTCCAGGGGCAGACCGTCTCCGACCTGCGGGGCAAGGGCCTGAAGGTGGAGAGCGGCGGGTGAGCGGACGGGAGCGGGACCGGGGCCGGGGTCGGAACCGGATCCGGGACGCCGCCGGGCGCGTACGGGGCACACGAGGCGCTTCCGTACGGCGCGCACGGGGCCCCTCCGTGCGGCACACACAAGCCCCTCGCGTACGCCGTACGCCCCGCCGCCTCACCCGTACCGAAGCCCGCAACGCCCGTGCCGCCGCCGGCTTCGTCCTGCCCTTCCTCGCCCTCTTCCTGCTCTGCTTCGTCGCCCCGATCGTCCACGCCGTCCACCAGAGCCTGCACCGCACCGAGCGCACCGGCCCGCTCGGCCTCGGTGGCCGGGAGCGCGACGTCTTCGCGGGCCTCGCCAACTACGCGCAGGCGCTCGCCGACGACCGCTTCCTGACCGGCTTCGGGCGGGTGCTGCTCTTCGGCGCCGTGCAGATACCGCTGATGATCGCGCTGGCGACGGTGCTGGCGCTGCTCCTGGAAAGCGCGAGCGCGCGCGGCATCACGTTCTTCCGCAGCGCGTTCTTCCTGCCGTACGGCGTCCCCGGCGTCATCGCCTCCATCCTGTGGGGCTTCCTGTACGTACCGGGCATCAGCCCACTGGTGGAGATCGCCGGGTCGCTCGGCCTGCACGTGGACTTCCTCGCCCGCGACACCGTCCTGTGGTCCATCGCCAACATCGTCACCTGGCAGTTCACCGGCTACAACATGCTCGTACTGATCTCCCAGCTCAAGGCCGTACCGGACGAGCTGTACGAGGCGGCGCGCATCGACGGCGCGAATGCCTGGCACCTCGCCCGGCACATCAAGATCCCGCTGATCCGGCCCGCGCTCGTGCTGACCACGGTCTTCAGCATCATCGGCACGCTCCAGTTGTTCGCCGAGCCGATGGTGCTACGGCCCCTCGCCGCCACCATCGACTCCGGCTTCACCCCCAACCTGCACGCCTACAGCGAGGCGTTCGTCAGCAACAATCAGCATGTCGCGGCGGCCGAGGCGGTGCTGCTGGCGCTGGTCGCCTGCGTGCTGTCGTTCGGCTTCCTGCGGCTGGTCGGGCAGCGCGGTGACGGGAGCGACCGGTGAGCCGGCCCGCCGCCCGGGACGCTCCCGTACGCCCCGCCGCCCCCACCCGTCCCTCCGGCACGGCCACCCTCCCGCCCCTCCGCCACCGCATCATCACCGCTGCCCTCCTCGCCCTCGCCGCGATCTACTTCCTCACCCCCGTCTACTGGCTCGTCGTCTCCGCCACCAAGAACAGTGCCGACCTCTTCGGCACCTTCGGCCTCTGGTTCGCGCACCCGCGGCCCCTCGACCACCTCGGTGCCGTGCTCACCTACGACCACGGCATCTACGTCCGATGGTTCGCCAACTCCCTCCTGTACGCGGGCCTCGGCGCGCTCACCGCCACGCTGCTCTCCGCGGCGGCCGGCTACGCGCTCGCCAAATTCCGGTTCCCGGGCCGCGAGGCCGTCTTCAACCTCGTCCTGGCGGGCGTCCTCATCCCCGGCACCGCCCTGGCCCTCCCCCTCTTCTTCCTCTTCAGCTCCCTGGGCCTGGCCGACACCTACTGGGCGGTGCTGATCCCCAGCGTCGTGAGCCCCTTCGGCGTCTACCTCTGCCGGATCTACGCGGCGGCGGCCGTACCCGACTCGCTCCTGGAGGCGGCCCGCATCGACGGCGCGGGGGAGGCCCGGATCTTCGCCGGGCTGGGGCTGCGGCTGATGACACCGGCGCTGGTCACCGTCTTCCTGTTCCAGTTCGTGCACATCTGGAACAATTACTTCCTGCCGCTGGTCATGCTCTCCGACTCCGACCTGTACCCCATCCAGCTCGGCCTGACCTCCTGGACCGGCTACGCGGACCGGCAACCGGAGCTGTACCAGTACACGGTGGGCGGCGCCTTCCTGTCCGTACTGCCGCTGATGGTGCTGATGACCGTCCTCCAGCGGTACTGGCGTACGGGACTCACCGAGGGCAGCGTGAAGGCGTGACAGTATCGCTGTCATGACTACTTCTGACGATGCGCGGCCCGCGACCGACGGTGCGCAGCCTGTGAATGTCGCGACCGAGGCCAAGAAGGCCCTCAAGCGGGACCCGTGGGACCTCCCCGACGTGTCCGGCCTCGTCGTCGGCGTCCTCGGTGGCACCGGCGACCAGGGACGCGGCCTGGCCTACCGGCTCGCCCGGGCCGGCCAGAAGGTGATCATCGGCTCGCGTGCCGCGGAGCGTGCCCGGGCAGCCGCCGACGAGCTGGGCCACGGCGTCGAGGGCGCCGACAACGCGGAGTGCGCGCGGCGCTCCGACGTGGTGATCGTCGCCGTACCGTGGGACGGCCACGCCAAGACCCTCCAGGCTCTCCAGCGGGAACTCGCGGGCAAGCTCGTCATCGACTGCGTCAACCCGCTCGGCTTCGACAAGAAGGGCGCCTACGCGCTCAAGCCGGCGGAAGGCAGCGCCGCCGAGCAGGCCGCGGCCCTGCTCCCCGAGTCCCGGGTCACCGCCGCCTTCCACCACCTCTCCGCCGTCCTCCTCCAGGACCCGGAGACCGCGGAGATCGACACCGACGTGATGGTGCTGGGCGAGTCCCGCGCCGACACCGACCAGGTCCAGGCCCTGGCCGCCCGCATCCCCGGCATGCGCGGCGTCTTCGCCGGCCGGCTGCGCAACGCGCACCAGGTCGAATCCCTGGTCGCCAACCTGATCTCCACCAACCGGCGCTACAAGGCGCACGCGGGGCTGCGGGTCACGGACGTGTAGGACGCAGCCCGGCCGGAGGGACCTGGACGCGCGGGGCGGAGAGCGGCCGGCCGTTCCGTCGCCCCTCCGGCCCTGCGCCCCCGGGCCCGTCGGCCCGGGGCCCCGCCCGTACGCCCCGGCCGCCGGGCCCTCGGGTTCCGCCTCCGAGGCCATGGGGGACACTGGAGGAAACGCCATACCCCCTCGCACAGGAGCCGACCCCATGCCCCGCCTCGCCGTCTTCGCCCTCGTCGTCTGCGCCCTCGCCGTCGCCGCGGCCGTCGTCTCGTTCGTCCAGGGGAGCTGGCTCGGCATCGTGTGGATCCTGATGGCGGGCATCTCCAGCAACATGGCGTGGTTCTACGTACGCAAGGCGAAGATGGACCGCGCCCGGCGGGAAGGATCGGCCGTGGCAGGCTGATCCCGGCTTCCGCGCCGCGGGGGCTCGGCAGTGACCCCTACTCTGGGTGCCAGAGGTAGGTGATGTCCATGTCTCCGGAGATCTCGGCCAACATCCGCAACCACCGCCGTTGCCTGGGGTGGAGCCAGGAACGGCTGGCCGAGGCGGCCGGAGTGTCCCTGGGCACCGTACGCAAACTGGAGCAGGGCGGCGTGGCGCGCGTCGAGACGCTGGCGCGGTTCGCGGAGGCCCTCGACGTCGATACGGCGGCACTGTTCGCCCCGGCCGCCAGCCCCGAGCCGATCAGTGACGACGGCCCCAGCCGTCAGCAGCTACTGGATCTCCGCCGCCATCTGATGCCGCCCGTCGGTCTCGCCGACGAAGCCGGCCCGCCTGCGGGGGAAGGGCTTCGCGGCGGCCTGCTGCACGACATCGATGAAGCGCATGCGCTCTACCAGGCCGACCGCTACGACGCGGTCGCGCGGCGGCTGCCCGGCATCCTTTCCGCCGCCGAGGGAGGCGTGTGTGTGGCCGACGGAGACGAGCAGCGGCACCAGTCGGTGTCGACCAGAGCACGCGCCCTTTTCCTGACGGGCAAGTACCTGACGCAGGTCCGGCAGTACGACTTGGCGTACCAGGCGCTGGCTTCAGGTATCCGGGACGCCCGTGGGATCGAAGCGATGCCCACAGCCGCCGTCGGCGTCATCGGGATGTGCTGGCTCCTGCTGCGGCAGGACCGCTTCGCCGAATGCGCGGACCTCGCGTCCGACACGGCTGACGCGATGGAGCCCCGCATCTCGAAGGCGATGCCGCAGGAACTGGCCGTCTGGGGGGAGCTGCTGCTCCGCGTCGCCGCCGCCGCAGTCCGCAACAACCGCAAGCCGGAGGCGAAGGACGCCCGCAGAATGGCCGCTACGGCCGCCCACGCCATCGGCCGCGAGCGCACCGACTTCCGGACCCAATGGGGAGCGTTCGGCCCGGCCACGGCGGAGATCAAGGTCATCGAGGACCTGTCGCTGAAGGGCGACGTGCGGGGAGTGCTGCGACGGGCGGACACCGGACCGCTCCACCGGGACAGTCTCACGACGTACGGCGCCCCCACCAGCAATGTTTGGGGCCGGTACCGGCTCGATGTCGCACGTGCCCACAGCCTGACCGGCGCGCACCATGACGCCACGGGCGAACTCATGGGCATCTACCGGTCGCAGCCGGAGTGGATGCGTCATCAGCCGATGGCACGTCGCGTACTGGACAAGGTGCTGTCTACCCGGGCCCGCACGCTCACCGCAGACATGCGAACTCTCGCCTCCCACCTGGGAATCAGCGGTTGACTACCACGTCACGTGGTGCTCGCGTTCCCCCGCACGCCGGACTGTCACGCGGAGTGTCTGGAATGCCCCGCGCGGAGACGAAATGGTGGCCTCATGAACGAACACCGAGGAACCCTCGACCGGCCCGTACACCTCCTGGACCCCTTCGCCAGGGACATCAACCCTGACCCGAAGGAAGGCTGCGCCCGCTGCGCCGCCGAAGCCGAGTGTCGTGCGGGGGCGCGGGCCGCGGGGCTCGTTTTCGTGGCCGTGGAGGCGAGTCACGAGATCCGGCGGCACCCGCGTCACACGCCCGCGATGGGCCACCCGCAGGACGGCAGCGACAGCGGCAAGAAGCACGGGGGTGGCGGGTCGGACGAGCCGCGGGACGTCGTGGGCGCCCTCCCGTAGGGCGGGAGCAGCGGTGGGCCGGCTCAGCGGAGCGCCGGCCCGCTCTGCCAGAAGCGGAAGAGCTGCTGGCCGAAGTACGTGTCCCAGTTGCTGACGCCGAGGGCGCGCAGGATGGCGTCGACCACGTCGAAGAAGAGGTGATTGAGCCCGGGGATCCACAGCAGGCCGAAGACGGCGATCAGGCCGAACGGGGCGAAGGGCTCGACCTGGCGGCGGATCCTGTACGAGAGCCAGGGCTCGATGACGCCGTAGCCGTCCAGGCCCGGGACCGGAACGAAGTTCAAGATGGCGGCCGTGACCTGGAGGAGCGCCAGGAAGGCGAGAGCGTAGCGGAACTGCTGGGGGACGCCGTCCATGGCGCCCAGCCAGAAGGGGGCCGAGACGACCGCTGCGAAGAGGATGTTCGTCAGGGGGCCGGCGGCCGAGATGAGGCTGTGCCGCCAGCGGCCCTTGATGCGGCCGCGTTCGATGAAGACCGCGCCGCCCGGCAGGCCGATCCCGCCCATGATGACGAAGATCACCGGCAGCACGATGCTGAGCAGCGCGTGGGTGTACTTCAGCGGGTTCAGCGTGAGGTAGCCCTTCGCGCCGATGGAGATGTCGCCGCTGTGCAGCGCCGTGCGGGCGTGCGCGTACTCGTGCAGGCACAGCGAGACGATCCAGCCGGAGACCACGAACAGGAAGACGGCGAAACCGGGGCTCGCCGCGAGCCGCCCCGTCCAGACGGCCCACCCCGACACCGCCATGACGGCGACGAGCGCGAGGAAGACCGGGCTGACGCGGTGGTCGGCGCGCTGAGCTGCTGTGGTCATCGTGTGGTGCTCCCGGTGTCGCTGAGTGGTGCGGTGTGGTGTGGTGCTGGGCGGTGCTCGGGCGCTTGCTGTTGTGCTGCCGAGGGGTGCGGTGTGCTGCTGGGTGCCTGCTGAGGGCTGCTGTGCGGGCGTGACGGGTCGCCACGACCGTATCGGCGGACGGGGCGGCCGTGCACGGAAAACGACGGGCGGCGGGCGGGAGCTTCCGGGCAGTCTGAACCCATGACGGATACGGGGCACGGGGCGGACCGACAGTGGGGGCGGGGGCCGGGGCGACCGGCCCCGGCACCGGGCCGCGTGCGGCGTGCTCCTCGGGGCGGACGCGACGCAAGAGGAGTGCCGACGGTGCGGCCGCCGTCCGTACAGGACAATGGGTCGGTGCGCTACGGAATCCTCGGGACCGCCCAGGCCCACCGGAGCGACGGTACGCCCGTCGCCCTCGGTGGCCCCCGCTTGCGCGCACTGCTCACGGCGCTCGCGCTGCGGCCCGGCCGCGCGCTCACCGTCGAGCTGCTGATCGATGACGTCTGGGGCCCGGAGCCGCCCGCCGACGCGAACGGCGCGCTACAGGCCCTGGTCGCGCGGCTGCGCCGCTCCGTCGGCCGGGACGCGATCGCCTCCGTACACGGCGGGTACCGGCTGTGCGCCGACCCGTCCGCCGTGGACCTGCACCGCTTCGAGCAGCTCGCCTCCGAGGGGACGCAGGCCCTGGCCGACGCCGACCCGGTCAAGGCCGCGGCGCTGCTCGACGACGCCCTGGCGCTCTGGCGCGGGCCGGCGCTGGCCGATCTCCCGGCGGCGACGGGCGAGGCCGCCCGCGCCGCGCGCGGTCACCTGGACGCCCGGCGTACCCGGCTCGCCGCCGAGGTCGCCCTCGGCCGGCCCGGCCAGGCGCTGCCCGCGCTGACGGCCGTGTGCGAGGACCACCCGCTCGACGAGCCGCTCCAGGCCCTGCGCCTGCGCGCGCTGCGGGCCGCGGGGCGCACGGCGGAGGCGCTCGACGCGTACGCCTCGGTGCGGGCCGCGATCACCGACCGCCTCGGCGCGGAGCCGGGCCCCGAACTGCGCGGTCTGCACGCGGAGTTGCTGCGGCTGGAGGACGCTCCCGCGGGGGGCGGCGCGGGGGAGGGCGTCGTATCTGCGGACCGGCGCGGGGCGGAGGCGGCACTGGGGGCGGGCGGGGGCGCGCCTGGCGGTCACCCGGCGGTGGCGGAGGCGGTACAGGCGGCGGGCGGGGATGCGTCCGTCGGTCGCCCGGCGCTGGGGGCGGGAGAGGACACGTCCGGCGGTCGGCCAGTGGCGGAAGCGGCCCGGACGGCGGGCGGGGGCACGGCCGTCGACCGTCCGGCGGAGGCGGCAGCGGCGCAGGCGGCAGCAGAGGACACGTCCGTCGGTCGCCCGGTGACGCCGGAAACCGTCGTACCGTCCCCCGCGCCCGGTGCGGAACGCCCCGACCGGCACGGGGCCGGGCCGGCCACCGGTACGTCCCCGGGGCCGGACGCCGGGAACGGCGCCCGCCCGGGACCCGCGCCCCGCCTCGGCAATCTGCGGACCCGGCCGACCTCCTTCGTCGGGCGGGAGGACGACCTGGCGGTGATCAGGGCCGACCTGGCCGCGCACCGCCTGGTGACGCTGCTCGGGCCGGGCGGGGCGGGCAAGACGCGGCTGTCGCAGGAGAGCGCGGAGGCGGCGGCGGTCGCGGCGCCCGGCCTGTGGCCGGACGGCGTGTGGTTCGCGGAGCTGGCGCCCGTGGACGACCCGCAGACCGTCCCGGAAGCGGTGCTCACCGCTCTCGGGGCGCGCGAGACCGTCGTACGGACCACCGCCGAGGAACTGCGCGCCGTCACCGACCCGACCGCGTACGACCCGATGGCACGCCTCGCCGAACACTGCGCGACCCGGCGGATGCTGCTCGTCCTGGACAACTGCGAGCATGTGATCGGCGCCGCCGCCGAGCTGGCGGACCGGCTGCTGGCCGAGTGCCCCGGCGTGACGGTGCTGGCCACCAGCCGGGAACCGCTGGCGGTGCCGGGCGAGGCGCTGCGGCCGGTGGAGCCGCTGCCCGACCCGGTCGCGCTGCGGCTGCTGGCCGACCGGGGCGCCGCCGCCCGGCCCGGGTTCCGCGTCGAGGACGACCCGGTCGCGTGTGCCGAGATCTGCCGGCGGCTCGACGGGCTGCCGCTCGCCATCGAACTGGCCGCGGCGCGGCTGCGGCTGCTCACCCCGCGGCAGCTCGCCGACCGGCTGGACGACCGGTTCCGGCTGCTGACGAGCGGGAGCCGCACCGTACTGCCCCGGCAGCAGACGCTGCGCGCGGTGGTGGACTGGTCCTGGGACCTGCTCGACGCCGCCGAACGGGCCGTACTGCGCCGCCTGTCCGTCTTCTCGGGCGGCTGCGACCTGGCCCTGGCGGAGGAGGTCTGCGGGGACGGGCCGGACGCCACGGGGCCCGCACCGTCCCCTCAGGACCGCGTCGGCCCGCGGGACGTGGCCGCCCTGCTCGGTTCGCTGATCGACAAGTCGCTGGTGGTCGCCGCGCCGGGCCGGGACGGGCGGATGCGCTACCGGCTGCTGGAGACCGTCTCGGAGTACGCCGGCGAGCGCCTGGACGAGGCCGGGGAGCGGCCCGCGGCCGAACACCGCCACCTCGTCGCCTACCGCGAACTCGCCCGTACCGCCGACCCGTTGCTGCGCGGCCCCGCCCAGTGCGGCTGGCTGGACCGCCTGGAACTGGAACACGACAACCTGCGGACCGCGCTGCGCCGGGCCGTCGCGGCCCACGACGAGCACGAGGCGCTGTGCCTGGTGCTGTCGCTCCAGTGGTTCTGGTCGCTGCGCGACCACCGCTCCGACGCCCGGGTCTGGTCGGCCACCGTGGCGGCCCTCGGCCCCGACCCCTTCGCGCTGCCCGTCGAGCCCGCGCCCGCCCTGCACACGCGGCCCATCGACGCGCCGCCGCCGATGGACCCCGAGCAACTGAAGGAGGCGCGCCGCGAGGTCCGGCTGGTCGGGCTGGCCAGTGTGGAGAGCGACATCGAGGTGCTGCGCAACCCGGAGCGGCGCGAGGAGCTGGCCGGCATCCTCGCCGCGTACCGCAGCGGCCTGCCGCAGACCTGCAAGGTGCCGGGCGTCATGTGGTACTACGCGGTCCTGCTGACCGGTCGGTTCGCCGACCTGGCGCACATGTCCGACGAAGCTGTCCGCGCCTGCCGGGAGTACGGCTACGAGTGGGAGCTGGCGTTCGTCCTGCAACTGCGCGCCAAGATCTACAACGACCGGCCGGGCGGCCTGGCCCAGGCCCGCCGGGACGCCGACGAATCCCTGGAGATCTTCGAACGGCTCGGGGACGCGTGGGGCGTGGCGGAAGCCCTCGCGGGACGTGGCGAGTCACGGGAGGGCCGTGGCGAGTACGCGCTCGCCGCGGAGGACTACCGGGCGGCCATCCGTTACGCCCAGGACCTCGGCGCGTCCGGCCAGACCCTGCTGCTGCGGACGCGGCTGGGCGCCGTACTGATCGAGGCGGGGGAGGAAGCGGTCGGCGAGCGCCTGCTGCACGAGGTGCTGGAGCTGGGGACGAAGCAGCACAGCGGCCGGGACGCGGTGCCGTTCGCCCACCTGACGCTCGCCATGCACCTCACCTGCGTCGGCCGGCTGCGGGAGGCGCGCCGCCACCTGGACGAGGTGGAGAAGCCGTTCGGCCAGCGCGGACCGGACATGTTCAAGGGCGTGCTGATGGCGGCCCTGGCCGCCCTGGACGTCGAAGAGGGCAAGTGCGCCGACGCGCTGCCCCGGCTCCGGACGGCGCTGACGCTCTTCCAGGACGAACTGACGCAGCTCGTCGCGCCCGACCTGCCGGTGGTCCAGCTCCTGACCGGCGCGCGGGTACTGCTGTGCGTGCGGGGCGCGGATGCCGGTCCGGACGCGGCACGGCTGATCGGCGCGTACGACGCGCTGCGGTCCGGCTCGCACCTGCCGCAGCGGATCGTCCGGGAGAACCGGGCCGCCGCCGAGGCCGCGACCCGCGCGGTGCTCGACGACGCCGCGTACGAACGGGCGCACGCAGAAGGCGGCGGCCTCTCCCTCGGGGAAGCCACCGCCCTCATCTGACGCGAGCCGGGCGAAGGTGACGCGTCAGGTCTTCTTGCGGAACTTGTTCACCGCCAGCGGCGCGAACACCAGGGTGATGCCGACGGTCCAGGCCAGGGTGATCAGCACCGGCTGGGCGACCGCGCCCTGGCCGTTCATCAGCGCGCGGGCCGCGTCCGCCAGGTTCGACAGCGGGTTGATCTTGGTGAACGCCTCCATCCAGCCCGGCATCGTCGTGGGCGGGGCGAATATGGAGGAGCCGAACTGCAGCGGCATCAGCACCATGAAGCCGACGCCCTGCACCGCCTGCGGGGTCTTCATGGTCAGCCCGAGCAGCATGAAGATCCAGGTCAGCGAGGAGCCGAAGAGCAGCGCCAGGGCGACGGCCGCCAGCAGCTCCAGCGGGCCGGTCCGCAGGTCGAAGCCGATCAGGAACGCCAGCGACAGCAGGATGACCGTGGAGACCAGCATCCGCCCGGACTCGACGAGCATCTTCGCCGTCAGCACCGAGGAACGGGCGATCGGCATCGTGCGGAAGCGGTCCATCACCCCCTTGTTGAAGTCGTCGTTGACGCCGGAGCCGACCGACATGGCGATGTTCAGACCGCCCATGGCCAGCAGGCCGGGGATGATGTAGTTCACGTACGCGGAGCGGTCGCCGCCCAGGCTGCCGCCCATCGCGCCGCCGAAGACGTACACGAACAGCAGCGTGAAGACGATCGGCATCAACAGGGCGTCGAACATCGACTCCGGGTCGTTCTTGATCTGCATCGCGTTGCGGCGCACGAGGGCGCCCGTGTGACGCAAATGGGCGCGCAGGCCGATCCGGCCCTCGTCGGCACCCGGCCGCTGCGGCCTGACCGGTGCCGCCACCGTCGCGGCACTCATGCCGGAACCTCCTCTAGCTGCTTGTCCTGTACGCCCTGCGGGTCCTGCGGCCCGTCCTGCGGGCCGCTGCCGGCCTCCGAGGTCTTCTGGCCGGTGATGGCCAGGAACACCTCGTCCAGGCTGGGCAGATGGGTGTTGATGCCGGAGATCACGAAGCCCCGCTCGCCGAGCATGCCGACCACGGCGGACAACTGCTCGTCGCTGACGATCGGCACATTGACCACGCCGTCCTCATGGTCGGCGGTGGCCCCCGCGATGCCGTCCAGGCCGGCCTGCGCGATGGCGCCGGCCATCCGGTCCAGCTCGGCGGTCCGCGCCGGGCGGATCTGGAGCGTACGGCCGCCGACCTTGGTCTTCAGCTCGTCGACCTCGCCCTCGGCGATGACCCGGCCGCGGTCGATGACCGTCAGCTCATGGGCGAGCTGCTCGGCCTCTTCCATGTACTGGGTGGTGAGCAGGACCGTCGCGCCGTCCCGCACCATGCTGCGGACCTCGTCCCAGACCTCGTTGCGGGTGCGGGGGTCGAGGCCGGTCGTCGGCTCGTCCAGATACAGCACCGCGGGCCGGCCGATCATCGAGGCGGCCAGGTCCAGGCGGCGGCGCATACCGCCGGAGTACTTGGCGGCGGCCCGCCCCGCGGCCTCGGTGAGCGAGAACCGCTCCAGCAGCTCGTCGGCCCGGGTGCGGGCGTCCTTGCGGGAGAGGTCGAGCAGCCGCCCGATCATGTACAGATTCTCCCGGCCGGAGAGCTTCTCGTCGACCGAGGCGTACTGGCCCGTGAGGCCGATCGTGCGGCGCAGCGCGCGCGGCTGGCGCACCACGTCGAAGCCCGCCACGGTCGCCGTGCCGGCGTCCGGCACCAGCAGCGTGGACAGGCAGCGCACCAGTGTCGTCTTTCCCGCACCGTTCGGCCCGAGCACGCCGAGTACGGTGCCTTCCCTTACGTCGAGATCCACCCCGTCCACGGCCTTCACGGCGCCGAAGTGCTTGACCAGCCCCCGCACTTCGACGGCGTTCCCCGCGCCGCTGGATGTCGTCTTTCGCGTCATGCCCCCACGATGACAGGCCCCACTGACAAACGACCGACAGCCGACCGACAGCCGACCGACAGCCGACCGACAGCCGGACCGGCAGCCGTGCCCGAGCCGTCCCGGGGCGTTCCGCCGGCCCGGGACGGCTCGGACGGCTCGGTACGGCTCAGCGGAAGCTGTGCTCCTCGGCCGGGAACGTGCCGCCGACGACCTCTTCGGCGAAGTCCTTGGCCGCGGCGCCCAGCACCTCACGGACGTTCGCGTACCGCTTCACGAAGCGGGGGACGTGGCCGCTGGTCAGACCCGCCATGTCGGTCCACACCAGGACCTGCGCGTCACAGCCGATGCCCGCGCCGATGCCGACCGTGGGGATGTGCAGCGAGCGCGTGACCTCGGCGGCCAGCTCGGCCGGTACGGCCTCCAGGACGACGGAGAAGGCCCCCGCGTCCTGCACGGCCTTCGCGTCGCGCAGGAGCTGCTGGGCCGCCTCCTCGCCGCGGCCCTGCACCGGGTAGCCCCCGTACGCGTTGACGGACTGCGGCGTCAGGCCGACGTGGGCCATGACCGGGATGCCGGACGAGACCAGCAGCTCGACCTGGTGGGCGGAGCGCTCGCCGCCCTCCAGCTTGACCGCGCCGACGCCGGCCTCCTTGACCAGGCGGGTGGCGTTGCGCAGGGCCTGGACCGGGCTCTCCTGGAAGGCGCCGAAGGGCAGGTCGGCGACGATCAGGGCGCGCTTGGTGCCGCGGACGACCGCCGCGGACAGGATCGTGATCTCGTCCATCGTGACCGGCACGGTGGACTCGTACCCGAGGTGGCAGTTGCCCATCGAGTCGCCGACCAGCAGCACCGGGATGCCGGCCTCGTCGAAGACGGACGCGGTCATCGCGTCGTAGGCGGTGAGCATGGGCCACTTCTCGCCGCGCCCCTTGGCGGCGGCGATGTCGCGGACGGTCACCCGCCGCGAGCTCTTCCCTCCGTACAGCGCTTTGCCGGAACTGCTGTCGGATGCGGGCTTGGCGGCGGTCCCACCGGGCGCGGGTGTCCCGTCCGCGGCCGGATTCCGGGCAGGCGAAAGCTGCGTCATGGTGACGGCTCCTGTTCATCATCTCGAAGCGCCCTGACGGCGTCTCCGGACTCCCTTCCATGCTGGCACGCGCTGCCGGGGGAGCGGAAGGGGTGCCGGCGGGGGGAGCCTCAGGACCCGGCCGGACCCGGCCGTACCGGCGACCGATACGGAACGGTGCCGTATCGGAACGGGCGTAAGCTGGCGCCATGGCCAGCTCCTCCACACCCCCCGGCATAGCCGCCGAGCCGCGGCACGTACCCGAGCACATCCACCGCCGCCGCTGGGCGATCCTGTCCGTCCTCATGCTCAGCCTGCTGATCGTGGTGCTGGACAACTCGATCCTGAACGTCGCGATGAAGACGATCGCCACCCCGGCCCCCACCGGCCTCGGGGCCACGCAGAGCCAGCTCGAATGGGCGATCAACTCCTACACGCTGGTCTTCGCGGGGCTGCTGTTCACCTCCGGACTGCTCGGCGACCGGCTGGGCCGCAAAAAGGTGCTGATCTTCGGCCTGCTGGTGTTCGGTGCCGGCTCGGTGCTGGCCGCCGTCGCCGGATCGCCCGGCCAGCTCATCGCCTTCCGGGCGGTGATGGGCCTGGGCGGCGCCTTCGTGATGCCGGCCACCCTCGCCGTCCTGATGAACGTCTTCGAGCGGGACGAGCAGCCCAAGGCGATCGGTATCTGGGCGGGCGGCGTGGGCCTGGCCATCGCGATCGGCCCGATCGCGGGCGGTCTGCTGCTGGACCACTTCTGGTGGGGTTCGGTCTTCCTCGTGAACGTTCCGATCGTGCTCGTGGCGCTGGTCGCGATGCTCCTCCTGGTGCCCGACTCCAAGGACCCCCGGCCGGGCAAGCTGGACCCGGTCGGCGTGCTGCTCTCGGTCGTCGGCCTGGTGCTGCTGGTGTACGGAATCATCAAGGGCGGCCAGCTCGCCGACTTCACCGATCCGCAGGTGTTCGGCACCGTCCTGGGCGGCCTACTCGTCCTGATCGCCTTCGTGCTGTACGAGAAGCGGGTCGATCACCCGTCGATCGATGTCAGTCTCTTCCGCAAGCCGGCCTTCTCCGCCGCCGTCGGCGCCATCGCGCTGGTCTTCTTCGCCCTGATGGGCGTCACGTTCTTCGTCGTCTTCTACATCCAGAGCGTGCGCGGCTTCACGCCGCTCCAGGCGGGCCTGCTGATCCTGCCGCTGGCCGCCGCCCAGATGATCTTCGCCCCGCGGGCCCGGCACGTCGTCGACCGCTTCGGCTCGCGCGCCGTCTGCACGGTCGGCATGCTGCTGGTCGCCGCCACCATGGCCGGTTTCCTGCTGCTGGACACCGGCACCCCGATCTGGGTGCTGGAGGTGCTCTTCTTCGTCCAGGGCACCGGCATGGCGCACATCATGCCGCCGGTCACCGTCTCGGTCATGCAGGCGCTGCCGCGCGAGAAGGCGGGCTCCGGATCGGCGCTCAACAACACGTTCCGGCAGGTCGGCGGCACGCTCGGGGTCGCCGTACTGGGCTCGCTGCTGTCCACCGTCTACCGCGACGGCATCGAGGGGACGCTGAAGTCCGTCCCCGGCCTGCCGGAGGACGCCCGGCACGCGGCGGGCGAGTCCATCGAGGCGACGCTCGGCCTCGCCCGGCACCTCGGCCCGGCCGGGAAGGCGCTGGCCGACGAGGCGAACGCCGCGTTCATCCACGCCATGCACGTCACCGCGCTCGGTTCGGCCGCCGTCGCGGTGCTCGGCGCCGTGGTGGTCGCGGCCTTCCTGCCGGGCAGGACGGGGTCCGGCGCGCGCGGTGCGGACCGGGCGGAGCGGGAAAAGGCGGGAGCACGGGCATGAGCGGGACGGCGGGGGCGGACACGTCGCGGACGGGCGGGGCGGGCACGGCGGTACACACCGGGCCCGCCGACCCCCGCCGCGGGCGCCCGCGCAGCCCCGCCGCCGACACCGCGATCATCGAGGCCGTCCTGCGCCTGATCGAGGACGGTGTCTCCATCGGCGAGCTGTCGATGGAGCGCATCGCCCGCGAGGCAGGCGTCGGCAAGGCCACCGTCTACCGGCGCTGGCCGGGCAAGAGCGCGCTGATGCTGGACGTGATGCGCTCGCTGGACACGGACATCCCGCCGCCGGCCGGGGTCTGCGTACGCGACGACCTCGTGGGCATCATCGAGTTCCTGCGCATCCGCGGTCTGGCCAAGCGCAACTCGGCGCTGCTGCGTACCGTCGTCACGCACGTCAAGGCGCAGCCCGCGCTCTGGCGGGAGTACCACGAGACGGTCGTGCAGGCCCGGCGCGAGGTGCTGCTGTCCGTGCTGCGCCGCGGCATGGAGCGCGGCGAGGTGCGCGCGGACCGGGACATCGACCTGCTCGCCGACCTCTTCGTCGGGCCGGTGCTCTCCCGGGCCCTGCTGCACGAGTGGGCGGATCTGCCGGAGGGGCTGGCCGAGGAGATCGTCGACACGGTGCTGGACGGCGTACGGCCACCGCGCTGATCATCCGTCGGTGTACGGCCACCGCGCTGATCGCCCGCAGGTGTACGGCCACCGGGCCGCCCCCCGCGCCGGGCGTCAACCACGGCGCGGCAGCGCTCCATCGAGCGACAAGCGGCCGCAAAAGGCACATCACCTGACCGCTCCATGACGGGACTATGCCCGTTCTGTCACAGCCGCCGCCATGACCCCCGGAGGAGGAACCCCGGGCCGTCAGCGTGCCGTCATCACTTCTAAGAAAGCGCATTACGGGCCATCGCCTAGGGTCGGAGATCACAGGCGGGGCGTACGAGCAAGGCAGTGAGGACGGCGGCATGGCGCAGGCATTCAGGACGGAGTCGGGTCAGGGGCACGGCCCCGAGCGGACCGCCTCCCGAGCGCGGCGCCTGCGCGACTGGTGGCGCCCGGAGGGCATGTGGCGGCGGGGCATCGTGCTCGCGGTGCTGGCGGTCCTGCTCGGGCTGCTGATGATGGTGCACGCGCACGTCCCCAACACGGTGGGCAACCTCGGCAGTCTGCTGGAGACGTTCCTGCCGTGGCTCGGCATGCTCGGCGTCCCGGTGCTGCTGATCGCCGCCGTGCTGCGGCGTTCCACGACGGCGGTCGTCGCGCTGCTGCTGCCCGCCGTCGTCTGGATCAGCCTCTTCGGCGGGCAGGTCACGGACAAGAAGGGCACCGGCGGCAACCTCACCGTCGCCACCCACAACGTCGACGCCGACAACCCCGACCCGGCCGGCACGGCCAGGGACATCGTGAAGTCCGGTGCGGACGTGGTGGCCCTGGAGGAGCTGACCGGTGACGCGCTGCCCCAGTACAAGGAGGGGCTGGCCAAGGCGTACCCGTACCGCACGGTGCAGGGCACGGTCGGGCTGTGGAGCAAGTACCCGCTCTCCGACGCCGCGCCCGTCAACATCAAGATGGGCTGGACCCGCGCGCTGCGCGCCACCGTCCAGGCGCCCGACGGCCGGCAGGTCGCCTTCTACGTCGCGCACCTGCCGTCGGTACGGGTCAAGCTCAACGCGGGCTTCACGGCCAACCAGCGCGACGACAGTGCCGCCGCCCTCGGCGAGGCGATCTCCCGGGAGCGCGTCGAGCGGGTCATCCTGCTCGGCGACCTCAACGGCACGATGAACGACCGCTCGCTCGCCCCGGTCACCTCGCAGTTGCGCTCGGCCCAGGGCGCGGCCGGCGACGGCTTCGGCTTCAGTTGGCCGGCCGGCTTCCCGATGGCCCGGATCGACCAGATCATGATGAAGGGGATCGACCCGGTGTCCTCCTGGTCGCTGCCCCGCACCGGCAGTGATCATCTTCCGCTCGCCGCCTCGGTCAAGATCTGACAAAGCCGGGACGGCCGCCGCACCCCGGCCGAGCAGGCCCTTCCCGCTCTGTGCGGGGCCGCCCGGGCCTGCTCGCCCCTGGGCCGTAACATTCCGTTCTCCCGCCGGAATGAATGGGCTGAGAGACTTTGTTCCGTAGAAGAACTTACGGACATCCAGCCGCGTACGACGTACGGACCCCCCTCGGTGCCCCAGCGCACCCGCACGGACCCGCTCCGGTGCCCCGGCGCACCGCACCACCGTGCCCGGGGTCCGTACGCACCGTTTTCGAAAGGTCTCTCATGCCCCTGGCGCTGCTCGCGCTGGCCGTCTCCGCCTTCGGCATCGGCACCACCGAGTTCGTGATGATGGGCCTGCTGCCCAATGTCGCGGGCGACCTGGGTACGTCCGTGCCCACGGCCGGCTATCTCGTCTCCGCCTACGCCCTCGGTGTCGTCATCGGCGCGCCGCTGCTGACCGCGCTCGGCTCGCGCATCCCGCGCAAGCGGATGCTCCTGCTGCTGATGGCCGTCTTCACCGTCGGCAACCTGGCCTCGGCGCTGGCCCCCAACTTCGGCCTGCTGATCGCGGGCCGGCTGCTCGCCGGGCTGCCGCACGGCGCGTTCTTCGGCGTCGGCGCGGTGGTCGCCGCCCGGCTGGTCAAGGAGGGCCGGCAGGCCCGCGCGGTGGCCACCATGTTCCTTGGCCTGACCGTCGCCAACATCGTCGGCGTGCCCGCCGCCACGCTGCTCGGCCAGCACCTCGGCTGGCGCGCGACCTTCCTGGTCGTGGCCGCCATCGGCCTGGTCGCGATGGCCTCGCTGGCCCGCCTCGTGCCGCACATGCCGCGCGAGGAGCACGGCGGCGTGGCCCACGAACTGCGCGCCATGGGCAACCGGCAGGTCGTCCTCGGCCTGGTCACCGCGGTCTTCGGCTTCGCCGGCGTGTTCGCCGTCTACAGTTACCTCGCCTCGATGATGACCGAGGTCTCCGGCTTCGCCGAGGGGTCCGTCCCGCTCGTCCTGGCGCTCTTCGGCGCCGGTATGACGCTGGGCGCGCTGGCCGCGGGCCCGCTCACCGACCGCGCGCTGCGGCCCACGCTGTACGGGGCGCTCGGCGCCCTCGCCGCGACCCTCGTGGCGTTCACCTACGCGGTGCACGTCAAGTGGGCGGCCCTGGTCTGTGTCGTCATCCTGGGCGCGGTCGGCTTCATGACCACCACGCCGCTCCAGATGCTGGTCATGCGCAAGGCCCGGCACGCGCCCACCCTGGCCTCGGCCTCCAACCACTCGGCGTTCAACCTGGCCAACGCGGGCGGTGCCTGGATCGGCGGGGTGGCCATCGCGGCGGGCTGGGGCTGGACCTCCCCGGCGCTGGTCGGCGCGGTCCTGGCCGTCATCGGCCTGGGCATCGCGGTGACCGCCGGACTGCTCGACCGCGGCGGCCCGGCTTCCTCGCGCATCGTCGCGAGCAGCGAGGACGCCGACGAGGTGCCGGCGGAACTGCCGGGCCGGGTGGGCTGAACCGGGCACCGGCCCCGCCGAAGCTCGACGAGGAGGGCTCCCCGCCACGGCTGTGGCGGGGAGCCCTCCTTCGTGCCGTCCGGCGGGCGGGCCCTCGGCAGGGGTGCCGGAACCGCGCCGCCGAGGGCTACTTCCGGTAGCCGAGGACCGTCATCATCCCGGACTCCGCGTGGTAGACGTTGTGGCAGTGCAGCATCCACAGGCCGGGGTTGTCGGCGTCGAGGTCGACGTCCAGGCGGCGACCCGGCAGCACGATCGCGGTGTCCTTGCGCGGACCGCCGTCCGGCAGCGCGAAGGTGTGCCCGTGCAGGTGCATCGGGTGCCACATCGTGGTGTTGTTCCGGAACGACAGCCGGACGCGTTCCCCGGCCCGCATCGGGTAGCGCCGCGTCGGCGCGTACTTCTTGCCGTTGACGGCCCAGTCGTACTTCGCCATCGAGCCCGTGAGGTCGAACCGCAGGGTCCGGTCCGGCTCGCGCGAGGCCAGGCGCACCGGCCCGCCGGCCTTCAGCCGGTCGGCCGTCAGCAGCCGCCCGTCCAGCTCCTTCGGCCGTACGGACGCCCCGGGCGCCGCCCCGCCGCCGGTGCGCAGCACGGCCAGCGCGGTGCGCTTCTTGCCCTCGGCGAGCGCGGTGAGCGGGAAGACGCCGTCCTTGACCGTGACCACCACGTCGTAGCGTTCGCCCATACCGAGCAGCAGGGCGTCCGTCGGCGCGTGGGCGACGGGGTAGCCGTCGGTGTGGGTGACCGTCATGGTGTGGCCGCCGAGCGCGACACGGTACGCGGTGTCGCCGCCCGCGTTGACGAAGCGGATGCGGACCCGGTCGCCGGGGCGCGCGCGGAAGGTCTGCGGGTCCTGCGGCGTGCGGCCGTTGACGAGGTGGTACGGGTAGTCCACGTCGCCCGCGTCGCCGCCGAGCAGCTCGCTGGTGGCGCCCATCAGCATGCGGGAGGGGCCGGCGGGGGACGGCGCCTTGCGGCCGCCCATGGAGTGCGCTCCGTGAGCCATGCCGCCGTGGTCCATCCCACCGGAGCCGGAGCCGGAGCTTCCGTGGTCCATCCCGCCCGAGCCGGAGCCGTGGTCCATCCCGCCCATCCCCTTGGAGAGTTCGGCCAGCACCGCGTCCGGCGTGCTGCCGTCCACGCCGTCGACCCAGTCGTCCAGGACGACGACCCACTCCTTGTCGTACGCCAGCGGCTCCTTCGGATCCTCGACGATCAGGGGCGCGTACAGGCCGCGGTCCTGCTGCACGCCGGAGTGCGGGTGGAACCAGTACGTGCCAGGGTGGCTGACGGTGAAGCGGTACGTGAAGGAGCCGCCCGCCTTGACGGGGCGCTGGGTCAGGTCCGGCACGCCGTCCATGTCGTTGCGCAGGGCGAGACCGTGCCAGTGCAGGGAGGTGGCCTCGGGCAGGTGGTTGGCGAGCGACAGTTCCAGGGTGTCGCCCGCGGTGACCCGTACTTCCTTGCCGGGCAGGCCGTCCCCGTACGCCCAGGTGCCGACCGTACGGCCGCCCAGGTCGAGCCGGGCGGCGGTGGCGGTGAGCGCGACCTTCCGTACGGGGCCCGAGCCCCGCTTCGCCTCGGCGGCGGCCACTTCCGGGCCGTCGGGCGAGACGTAACCGCCCGGCGCCTCCGCCGGGTCGCCGGCCCGGCCCGGGCGGCCCTTCGTGCTGTCCGTGCCGGAGCCCGCCGAACAGGCGGCGAGCAGGCCGCCGCCGGCGGCCGCGATGCCCGCGCCGAGTACGGCGCGGCGGGTGTGTGTACGCATGCTGGAGAAACACCTCGTGGTGGAGTCGGTTCGCGGTGAGCGTGCGGGGCCGGGCCGTGGACGCGCGCAGGCGTCGGCGGCCGGGCCGCGCGGCTATACGCGCAGGACCGAGAGCCGGGCGAGGTGTTTGTGCCGGGGGACCGGTGGCGGCAGCGGGCGCAGGCCGCGCAGCAGCCGGGCCCGTACGGCGGCGAGGAGGTCGGCGGCCTGCCGCCCCAGCAGCCGCCCCGTACGGACGAGGACGAGGACGCAGAGGGAGAGCACGGCCAGGCAGACCGCTCCGGGGTCCATGGCGTGGTGGTCGTCGGCGGTGGCGGAGGAGGCGCCGGCCGGGACGAGTGCCGGGGCGGCGGCCGGTGCCGGGGCGGGGCCGTGGTGGTGCCGGGCCGTGGATTCCTGGTGCAGGCCCGGCATCGGGCCGGCGCCGTGCCCGCCCACCGGATGCCCCAGCGTGTGCATGCCGACGATGCCGACGAGCAGCGCGGCGAACAGCAGCAGGCGGCCGCACCACGCGGCGGCCTTGCCCTGCTCTCGCACCTCGTACGGCATGTGAACGGTCCTCCTGACACCGTCGGCGTCCAGCACCTTACCCCTGCGGGGTATGGCCCTCCTGGGCGCCCCGGCCGATCCGGGCCGCACCCGGGGCCCTGTGCGCACTTTGCTTATCCTTGACCTTCCCACGCCTCTGGCGTCCCGCACGTCCCGCACACCCGCCCCGGGTGCGCCCCGACCACCAGGATGTCCGTGCAGCCGAGCAAGAGCCGCCGTGCCGCCCCCGTACTCCTCCTGCTCGGCGCGGTGACGTACACCGCCTGGGTGCTGGAGGTGGTCCTGTCCACCGGTCTCGACCCGGTCCGGACGTACGTCAGCGAACTGGCCGCCGCCGACCAGCCGCTCGGCGGCCTGTTCCGCGCCACGGACCTGCTCGCCGGACTGCTGGTGCTGGCCGGCGCGGTCGCGGCCCTGCGCACCCTGCGCCGCCGCCCCTGGGCGACGGCGGGCTGGATGGCGCTCGCGCTGTTCGGCGCCGCCACCGCCGTCGACTCCCGGCTGCCGCTGAGCTGCGCGCCGACCAGCGACCCGGAGTGCGCGGCCCGCGAGACCGCGGGCCTGGTGCCCGCCACCCACACCGCGCACGCGATCAGCAGCTCGCTGGCCATGGTGGGTGCGCTGGCCGCGCTGGTCCTGCTGACCGTCGCGGCCCGCCGGTACGGCTGGTGGCCGCCGCTCGGCCGCCTCGCGCCGTGGCTGACCCTCGCCGAACTGGCCGCCACCGCCTGGACGCTCACCTCCATCGCGGCCTTCACCGAGGGCCACGGCACCTGGGCGCTCGGCGTCGGCCAGCGCCTCCAGGTGCTGCTCGTCGCCCTGTACGTGGGGCTGCTCGCGTGGTGCGTCGGGCGAGCGGGCACCTCTACGGGGAGGGAAGGGGACACGGCATGAGTGGGGACGGCAGGCGGAAGAGCGCGGCCCCCGGCCGCATGCTGCGCGTCGACGGCGTGGTGCTGCACGTGCTGCGCGAGGGCAGCGGTCCGGTGTGCGTACTCAGCGGCGGGCTGGGCATGGGCTGGTTCGACTGGGACGCGGTCGCGGCCCGGCTCGCCCCGCACCGTACGGTCGTCCGCTTCGACCGGCCCGGGCTGGGGCTGAGCGCGCCCGCCCCGGAGCCGCCCACCGCGGCGGGCGAGGCCGCCCGGATCGCGCACGTCCTGGACGCGCTCGGGCTGCCCGGGCCGTGCACCGTCGTCGGCCACAGCCTGGCCGCCTTCCACGCCGAGGCGTTCGCCCGGCTGTACCCGGACCGCGTCACGGGCCTCGTGCTCGCCGACGGCAGCGTGGAGGAGGACCCGCGCCCGCTGCTGCCGCGTACCGTCCGTACGGCCTGGGCGGGCGGCGTGGCCTCGGTGCTCTCGGCCGCCGGGGTGCCGCGCGCCCTCGGCCCCGCCGCGCGCCGCCTGACCACCCGCGTCCTGACCGTACGCGACCACCCGCGCGACCCGAACGAGGCCGGTGCCTACCGCACCAGCCGGGTGCTGCGCGCCTGCGTCCTGGAGAACGCGACGTACGGCCATCAGGCCGCCGAGGTCGCCGCGTTGCGCCCGGACCACCCGCTGGACGGGGTGCCGGTGACGGTCCTGGCGGCCTACGAGGGCAGCGAGACGCCGCGTGAGCTGCGCTGGCTGGAGCGCCAGCGGGCGCTGGCCGCGCGGCTCGGCGGCACCTTCGCCGTCGCCGCCCCGGCCGGGCACCTGGTGATGGCCGACGCGCCGGACGCGGTCGCCGCGGCCGTCCTGACGCTCACCGCCGACCCGGACCTGGAGGGCCCGCGGCGCGGCCGCTGAGCGCGCGGCCCGCCGCCCCGGCGCTCCCGGCCGCTCAGGGCTTCGCTGTCCGCCGCGCCCGCAGCTCGAAGAACTGCGGCACGGACGCCGCGCCGGCCAGCACGTCCCACAGGCGGTCGGCGTCCGGGCCGGTGGGCGCGGGCGCCAGCACCGGGCCGAAGAAGCCGCGCTCGCCGGTCGCCGTGGTCAGGACGGTGACGGGCGAGCCCGCGTTCGAGCCGGAGAACTCCTGCGCCTGTGCGCGGGCCCGGGCCACCGGCCGGTCCAGCGCCGGGTCGTGCAGCACGTCGGCGTAGGTCGCGCCGCCCGCCTCCGCCAGGGAGCGTTCGGCCAGCTCCGGTGACGGCGCGGCGCCGCCGTCGTGCACCGCGGCGCCGTACGCGGCGTAGGCGGCGCCGGTCAGCGTGTCCCGGCCGTCGGCGTGCGCGGCCTCGGCCAGCCGCAGCAGGCAGCGGCTCCCGGCGACGGCCGGGCGGCGCTCGGCGGGCAGCTCGTCGAGCGGAACCCCGTCGGACAGGTCGAAGGCGCGGTAGGCGAGCGGGATGCCGCGCCGGCGGACGGCGGCCACCAGCCATTGCGCGGTGCGCCAGGTCCAGGGGCACACGGGGTCGAAGTGGAACGTCACGGCCGTGACGTCGAAGTGGTCGCTCACGGGCTCTCCTCGGCCGTCGTACGGGCTGGGCGACCGGTACGGTCCCGGCGCCGCGCGGTGCCGGTGCGCAACCGCTGCCGCTCCGGCACGGCCCCGCGTCCCGACGGAACAAAGCCGGACGATCCGGGTCGCCCTCTCCTGGAGTACCGTCCGCCGCTCGCGGGCAAACGTGCCGGTGCCGCCGCCCGGCCCGGCGGTTCTGATCTCGGCCCAGGGTGCGTAATGTGACGGTAACCCCCTCACGTGATACTGGTGTGCCACACCTCGTTGCCCGACGGAGTGTGGACAGGCCGATTGACCTGCAAGGATTGGTGAGCCATGGACAAGCAGCAGGAGTTTGTGCTCCGCACGCTGGAGGAGCGCGACATCCGCTTCGTACGACTGTGGTTCACCGACGTACTGGGGTTCTTGAAGTCGGTGGCGGTGGCGCCCGCCGAACTGGAGCAGGCCTTCGACGAGGGCATCGGCTTCGACGGCTCCGCGATCGAGGGCTTCGCGCGGGTGTACGAGTCCGACATGATCGCCAAGCCGGACCCGGGCACCTTCCAGATCCTGCCGTGGCGCGCCGAGGCCCCCGGCACCGCCCGGATGTTCTGCGACATCCTCATGCCGGACGGCTCCCCGTCCTACGCCGACCCGCGCTACGTCCTCAAGCGCATCCTGGCCAAGACCTCCGACCTCGGCTTCACCTTCTACACCCACCCCGAGATCGAATTCTTCCTGCTCAAGGACAAGCCGGTGGACGGCACCCGGCCCAGCCCCGCGGACTCCTCCGGCTACTTCGACCACACCCCGCAGAACGTCGGCATGGACTTCCGCCGCCAGGCGATCACCATGCTCGAATCGATGGGTATCTCGGTGGAGTTCAGCCACCACGAGGGCGCCCCCGGTCAGCAGGAGATCGACCTGCGCTACGCCGACGCGCTGTCCACGGCCGACAACATCATGACGTTCCGGCTGGTGATGAAGCAGGTCGCGCTGGAGCAGGGCGTGCAGGCGACGTTCATGCCCAAGCCCTTCTCGGAATACCCGGGTTCCGGCATGCACTCCCACCTCTCGCTCTTCGAGGGCGACCGCAACGCCTTCCACGAGTCCGGCGCCGAGTACCAGCTCTCCAAGGTCGGCCGCTCCTTCATCGCCGGCCTGCTGCGGCACGCGGGCGAGATCTCCGCCGTCACCAACCAGTGGGTCAACTCCTACAAGCGCATCTGGGGCGGCGCCAACCGCACCGCGGGCGCCGGCGGCGAGGCCCCCTCGTACATCTGCTGGGGCCACAACAACCGCTCCGCGCTCATCCGCGTGCCCATGTACAAGCCCGGCAAGATGGGCTCCACCCGGGTCGAGGTCCGCTCCATCGACTCCGGCGCCAACCCGTACCTGACGTACGCGGTGCTGCTGGCCGCCGGCCTCAAGGGCATCGAGGAGGGCTACGAACTCCCGGCCGGCGCCGACGACGACGTGTGGGCGCTGTCCGACTCCGAGCGCCGCGCCATGGGCATCGAGCCGTTGCCGCAGAACCTCGGCGAGGCCATCGCCCTGATGGAGCGCAGCGAACTGGTCGCGGAGACCCTCGGCGAGCACGTCTTCGACTTCTTCCTGCGCAACAAGAAGCAGGAGTGGGAGGAGTACCGCTCCGAGGTCACCGCCTTCGAGCTGCGCAAGATGCTGCCGGTGCTGTGACCGGCGGCCCTCGTGGGGCCTGAGCGACCTTCGGCGGACTTCGGAGAGCCTTTCGAGAGGCGGCACGGCCATGGCACATCCCGTTCCCCAGGGGCAGGGGCGGCGCAGCAGCGCCTTCTCCCGGCTGCTGCGGTACGGCTTCACCGACCCGTCGGCGGCCGGGCGGCTCCTTGAGGCGCCCGAACTGTCCGCCGTACGGGACGACTCGGTGCTCCTGGAGGCGCTGGGCGCCACCGCCGACCCGGACCTGGCGCTGACCGCGCTGGTCCGGCTGGCGGAGGCGCAGGACGAGGACGAGCGGCAGCAACTGCTGTCCACGCTGATCACCGCGAAGCCGCTGCGCGACCGGCTGCTGGGCGTGCTCGGCGCCTCCGAGGCACTCGGCGACCACCTCGTACGGCACCCGCACGACTGGCACTCCCTGGTCACGTACGAGGCGGCCGACCTCCACCCGAGCACGCCGGAGTTCGAGGCGGCGCTCGCCGAGGGCGTCCGCGGCGAGCGGGGCCGGGACCGGCCGCGGCCCGACGCGCTGCGCGCCGCGTACCGCCGCTGTCTGCTGGGCATCGCGGCCCGCGACGTGTGCGGGACGACCGATGTCGCGGAAACCGCGGCGGAACTGGCCGACCTGGCGACCGCGACGGTACGCGCCGCGCTGGAGATCGCCTGCGAGGAGCAGCCCACCGACGCCGCCGCCTGCCGGCTCGCGGTCATCGCCATGGGGAAGTGCGGCGGCCGGGAGCTGAACTACGTCTCGGACGTGGACGTCATCTTCGTCGCGGAGGCCCGCGACGGCACCGAGGAGGCCAAGGCGCTCCAGGCCGCGACGCGGCTGGCGGGCCGGATGATGCGGGTGTGCTCCGACGTCACCGCCGAGGGCACGATCTGGCCGGTGGACGCCAACCTGCGCCCGGAGGGCCGCAACGGCCCGCTCGTCCGCACCCTCAACAGCCACCTGGCCTACTACGAACGCTGGGCCAAGACCTGGGAGTTCCAGGCGCTGCTGAAGGCCCGGCCGATGGCGGGCGACGCGGAGCTGGGCAAGGAGTACGTGGCCGCCGTCACCCCGCTGGTCTGGCAGGTGTCCGAGCGCGAGAACTTCGTGACCGACGTACGGCAGATGCGGCGCCGCGTCGTCGAGAACATCCCCGCCGCCCAGGTCGACCGCGAACTGAAGCTGGGCCCCGGCGGCCTGCGCGACGTGGAGTTCGCCGTACAGCTCCTCCAGTTGGTGCACGGCCGCACCGACGCGACGCTGCACAGCCCGGCCACCCTGGAAGCCCTCTCGGCGCTGGCGACCGGCGGCTACGTCGGCCGGGAGGACGCCAAGGCGCTGGACGCCGCGTACTGCTTCCTGCGCACACTGGAACACCGCATCCAGCTCCACAAGCTCCGCCGTACCCACCTGATGCCCGAGGACGAGCCCGACCTGCGGCGCCTGGCCCGCTCCATGGGCCTGCGCACCGAGCCGGTGGCGACCCTCCGCAGGGAGTGGAAGTGGCACGCCCGCGAGGTGCGGCGGCTGCACGAGAAGCTGTTCTACCGTCCGCTGCTGGACGCCGTGGCCCACCTGGAGCCCGGCGGCACCCGGCTCTCCGCCAAGGCCGCCGGCCAGCGCCTCGAAGCACTCGGCTACGCCGACCCGGTCGCCGCGCTGCGCCACCTCGAAGCGCTGGCCTCCGGCGTCACCCGCAAGGCCGCCATCCAGCGCACCCTGCTGCCGGTCCTGCTGGCCTGGTTCGCGGACTCCGCCGAACCCGACGCGGGCCTGCTGAACTTCCGCAAGGTCTCCGACGCGCTCGGCAAGACCCCCTGGTATCTGCGGCTGCTGCGCGACGAGGGCGCCGCCGCCGAGAACCTGGCCCGCGTCCTGTCCGCCGGCCGCTTCGCCCCCGACCTGCTGCTGCGCGCCCCCGAGGCGGTCGCGCTGCTCGGCGCGAAGGACGGTTTGCGGCCGCGCGGCCGGGCCGCGCTGGAGCAGGAGGTGCTGGCCGCGGTCGGCCGCGCGGAGGGCGCCGAGCAGGCCGTCGCGGCGGCCCGCGGGGTGCGGCGGCGCGAACTGTTCCGCACGGCCGCCGCCGACCTGATCGGCGCGTACGGCACGGACGGCCACCCGGCCGAGGCGGACCGCGGCCACGCCGCCGACGTGGTCGGCACCGCCGTCTCCGACCTGACCGCCGCCACCATCGCGGGCGCCCTGCGCGCCGCCGTACGCGACCAGTGGGGCGACACCCTGCCCACCCGCTTCACCGTCATCGGCATGGGTCGCTTCGGCGGCGGGGAGCTGGGCTACGGTTCCGACGCCGACGTGCTGTTCGTGCACGAGCCGCGCGAGGGCGCCGACGAGCAGGAGGCCGCCAAGGCCGCGCACGCCGTCGCCAACGAGATGCGCCGCCTGCTCCAGCTCCCGTCCTCCGACCCGCCGCTGCCGATCGACGCCGACCTGCGCCCGGAGGGGAAGACCGGCCCGCTGGTGCGCACCCTCTCCTCCTACGCCGCCTACTACCGGCGCTGGTCGCTGGTGTGGGAGGCGCAGGCCCTGCTGCGCGCCGAGCCGGTCGCGGGCGACGCCGGCCTGGGGGAGCGCTTCATCGAGCTGGTCGACCCGCTGCGCTATCCGATGGAGGGCCTGGGCGAGGACGCCGTACGGGAGATCCGCCGGCTCAAGGCCCGGATGGAGACCGAGCGGGTGCCGCGCGGCGCCGACCCGACCACACACACCAAGCTGGGGCGCGGCGGCCTCAGCGATGTGGAGTGGACCGTGCAGCTCCTCCAGATGCAGCACGCCTGGGCCGAGCCGGGGCTGCGTACGACCCGTACCCGTACGGCGCTGGCCGCGGCCCGTGACGCCGGGCTGCTCGCCACGGAGGACGCGCAGATCCTCGACGAGGCGTGGGTGCTGGCGTCACGGGTGCGCAACGCCGTGATGCTGGTACGGGGCCGCCCCGGCGACACGTTCCCGGCCGACGCGCGGGAGCTGGCGGCGGTCGGCCGCTACCTCGGGTACGAGGAGGGGCACGTCGGGGAGATGCTGGACGACTACCGGCGCACGACGCGGCGGGCCCGCGCGGTGGTGGAGGAGATCTTCTACGGGGCGTCGTCCTGAGCCGGGCGGCCCGGGGAGCGGCGGCCGGCGGCTCTCAGGCCGTGGCCACCCGCCGTGGCAGCCGGTGCGGCAGCGCCGCGTACCAGGCGAAGGCCAGGCCGATCCCGAAGGCGAGGCACAGGATGCCGCCCACCGCGTCGAGCCAGAAGTGGTTGGCGGTGGAGACGATCACCATGAGGGTCGTCGCCGGGTAGAGCAGGCCCAGCACCTTGGCCCACACCGGCTTGGCAATCAGCGCGATCATCACGCCGCACCACAGTGACCACCCGATGTGCATCGACGGCATCGCCGCGTACTGGTTGGACATCGACGCCAGGTTGCCGGACGCCATCGAGCCCCACGTGTGGTGGACGATCACGGTGTCGATGAAGCCGCCGCCGTTCATCAGGCGGGGCGGTGCCAGCGGGTAGAAGTAGTAGCCGAGGAGGGCGACGCCCGTGGTGGCGAAGAGCGCGAGGCGGGCCGCCGCGTACCGGCCGGGGTGCCAGCGGTAGAGCCAGACCAGCACACCGATGGTCAGTATGAAATGCAAAGTGGCGTAGTAGTAGTTCATCGAGACGATGAGCCAGGTCACCGAGTCGACGGCGTGGTTGACGGTCTTCTCCACCGCTATGCCGAGGGTGTGCTCGGCCTGCCAGATCCAGTCCGCGTTCTTCAGCGCCTGGGCCTTCTGCTCGGGCACGGCGTTGCGGATGAGGGAGTACACCCAGTAGCTGACCGCGATCAGGAGGATCTCGAACCACAGCCGCGGGGTGCCGGGCGAGCGCAGGCGGGCCAGCCGGCCACCGGAGGACGCGCTCGGGGCGTCGTCCTCGGTGGGTGGCGGCACGGCCGTACGGCCGTCAAGAGTCTTCACATGCGCTTCACCCATAGGCAGACAGTCTGCCAGAAAGGGGTCGGCCGCCGATCACCCTCCGGTCGGGTACCGGCGGGCCCGCGCGTAGCACCTGAGACGGAGGCGCCGCCCCTCCGGGTCGGGGGCATCCCTGGCGCCCGGCCGCTCAGCCGGGGGCCGCGTCCGTATCGGAGCGGCTGCCCTCCGTGGCGGGGGAGGCGGCCGGACCGGGAATCCGGGCGGTCCTCGGCGCCGAGGCGGTGGACCCGCGAACGACCAGTTCCGGGTGGAAGACGAACTCGCTGTGCGGCGCCGGGGTGCCGCCGATCTCCTCCAGCAGGGCACGCACCGCCGCCTGCCCCATCGCGGTGACCGGCTGCCGGATCGTGGTCAGCGGAGGGTCCGTGAAGGCGATCAGCGGGGAGTCGTCGAAGCCGACGACGGAGACCTCCCGGGGGACGTCCAGGCCCCGCTGCCGGGCGGCCCGGATCGCGCCGAGCGCCATCATGTCGCTGGCGCACACCACCGCCGTGCAGCCGCGGGCGAGCAGCGCGCCGGCCGCGGCCTGACCGCCCTCCAGGGTGTACAGGGAGTGCTGGATCAGCTCCTGAGCCGCCTCCCGGTCCAGGCCGAGCTGCTCCCGCACGCTGTGCAGGAAGCCCTCGATCTTGCGCTGAACGGGCACGAAGCGCTTCGGCCCGAGGGCCAGCCCGATCCGCTCGTGACCCAGCGCCGCCAGATGGGTGACGGCCAGGCGGATCGCGGCCCGGTCGTCCGGCGAGACGAAGGGCGCCTGCACCTTGTCGGAGAAGCCGTTGATCAGGACGAAGGGCACGCCCTGGCCGCGCAACTGCTCGTAACGCCGCATGTCGGCGGAGGTGTCCGCGTGCAGACCGGAGACGAAGATGATCCCGGCGACCCCGCGGTCCACCAGCATCTCGGTCAGCTCGTCCTCGGTGGAGCCGCCCGGCGTCTGGGTGGCCAGCACCGGGGTGTAGCCCTGCCGGGTCAGCGCCTGGCCGATGACCTGCGCGAACGCCGGGAAGATCGGGTTCTCCAGCTCCGGCGTTATCAGGCCGACCAGCCCGGCGCTGCGCTGCCGCAGCCGTACGGGACGCTCGTACCCGAGCACGTCGAGCGCGGCCAGCACGGACTGGCGGGTGGTGGCGGAGACACCGGGTTTTCCGTTGAGCACCCGGCTGACGGTGGCCTCGCTGACACCCGCCTGCGCTGCGATGTCGGCCAGCCGGGCGGTCATGGGTGGGACTGTACCGGTCGCCTGTCGGATTGCCCACGTTGCCCGCGCCGCCCGGTGGCCCCGGCGTCCCGTCCGGCCGCCGGGACGCCCGTCAGAGGGCCCACCAGGTGCAGGAGTCGCCCGGCAGGACGGCGGTGGCGCCGTCGGCGGGGAGCGGCGCGGAGGAGAGCAGGGCCCGCCCGGGGCGGGGGAGTTCGACGGCGCGCTCCAGGGTGTTGAGGGTGCACAGCAGCTCCGTACGGCCCGAGCGGCCGGTACGGGTGAAGGCCAGCAGCCCGTCGGGGGCGTCGGCCCAGGCGAGGACCCCGTCGCCCAGGCAGGGGTGCTCGCGGCGCAGGGCGAGCGCCGCGCGGTACAGCTCCAGGGTGGAGGTCGGGTCGCCGGTCTGGGCCCGTACGGACAGGTCCTTCCAGGCGCGCGGCTGGGGCAGCCAGCTTCCGCCGGGTCCGAAGCCGTACGCGGCCGAGTCGCCGCACCAGGGCAGCGGGACGCGGCAGCCGTCGCGGTACCCGTCCTGTCCGTCGCCGCGGAAGAACGCGGGGTCCTGGCGCACTTCGTCGGGCAGGTCGGTGACTTCCGGCAGGCCCAGTTCCTCGCCCTGGTACAGGTAGGCCGAGCCGGGCAGCGCGAGCATCATCAGGGTGGCGGCGCGGGCGCGTGACAGGCCGCCGAGCCGGGTGGTGTGCCGGACCACGTCGTGGTTGGACAGCACCCAGGAGGTGGTGGCGCCGACCGAGGTGGTCGCGGCGAGCGAAGCGTCGACGATGGCGCGCAGCGCGGGGGCGGACCAGTCGGCGGTCAGGAACTGGAAGTTGAACGCCTGGTGGCATTCGTCGGGGCGGACGTACAGGGCGAGGCGTTCGGGGCTGGGGGCCCACGCCTCGGCGACGCCGATCCGTTCGCCGGGGTAGGAGTCGAGCAGCCGGCGCCAGGAGCGGTGGATCTCGTGGACACCGTCCTGGTCGAAGAAGGGCAGCACCTGGCTGCCGATGAGCTTGGCCTGCTCCTTGCGGCCGATGTCCGGCAGGCCCGGTGCCTTGACCATGCCGTGGGCGACGTCGATGCGGAAGCCGTCCACACCGAGGTCGAGCCAGAACCGCAGGACCGACTCGAACTCGGCGTGCACCTCCGGGTTGTCCCAGTTCAGGTCGGGCTGCTGCGGGGCGAACAGGTGCAGGTACCAGTCGCCGCGCTCGGTACGGGTCCAGGCGGGTCCGCCGAAGACCGACTCCCAGTCGTTGGGCGGCAGCTCGCCGGACGCGCCCCGGCCGGGGCGGAAGAGGTAGCGCTGCCGGGCCAGTTCCGGGTCCTGGAACCACGGGTGCTGGTCGGAGGTGTGGTTGGGCACGATGTCGACGATCACCCGCAGGCCGAGCGCGTGCGCGGCCCGTACGAGGTCGTCGGCGTCCTGGAGGCTGCCGAACAGCGGGTCGACGGAGCGGTAGTCGGCGACGTCGTACCCGCCGTCGGCCTGCGGTGAGGCGTAGAACGGGGTGAGCCAGACGGCGTCCACGCCCAGGTCCCGCAGGTACGGCAGGCGGGCGCGGGCGCCGCGCAGATCGCCGATGCCGTCACCGTCGCAGTCGGCGAAGGAGCGGACGTACACCTGGTAGATGACGGCGTCGCGCCACCAGCCGGTACGTCTGCCGGGCTCCGCCGCCGGGCGGCCGGGGTCGGTCGAAGTCAGCTCCTGGGTCATCTGGCATCCCTGTCGAGAGTGGGCGATTCGGGGCAGAGCGTCCATGCATCGTCTTGCAGGATCCAGGCATCGATCGTCGGACGGTCATCCATGGCTCAACGCGCGGAACACGGCGGGGTGACGGGCCCGCGGGCGCTCGGGCCGCTGGTGAGCGGCCTGCTGGGGTGCGGTGGGCGTGGCGCGCGCGGGCGCCGCCCCCCGCACCACCTTCCCATCATCTTGCAGAAAATTGCCGCAAGGTCTTTCGGTTTGATTTCCGCGCTGTTACGTTCCTGTCCGCCATCACAGGCGTTCCGAACGGCCGAGCGAGGCGTTCCGGCGCCATCTCGGGCGTCCCCCTAAGGAGTTCACATGCGGCGTGGCACAGTGGCCACCGCGCTGGTCGCGGGTCTGGCAATGGCGGCGACAGCCTGCGGAGGTGACGGCGGCGGCCGGCCGAGCGGGGGCGAGCTGTCGGGCACCGTGACCTTCTGGGACACCTCCAACGACGCCGAGAAGGCCACGTACAAGAAGCTCGCCGAAGGCTTCGAGAAGGAACATCCCAAGGTCGACGTGAAGTACGTCAGCGTCCCGTTCGGCGACGCCAACGCCAAGTTCAAGAACGCCGCGGGCGGTGGCGCGGGCGCGCCCGACGTGATGCGCACCGAGGTCGCCTGGGTCGCCGACTTCGCCAACCTCGGCTACCTGGCCCCGCTGGACGACACCCCGGCCCTGGACGACACCGGCGACTACCTCCCGCAGGCCCTCGGCAGCACGCGATTCAAGGACAAGACGTACGCCGCGCCGCAGGTCACCGACACCCTCGGCCTCTTCTACAACAAGCGGCTGCTCAAGCAGGCCGGCGTCGAGGTGCCCAAGACCTTCGCCGAGCTGGCGGCCGCCGCCGAGCAGATCAAGGACAAGACCGGCGCCACCGCCCTGTACCTGCGCGGCGACGACCCGTACTGGTTCCTGCCGTACCTCTACGGTGAGGGCGGCAACATGGTCGACGCCCGCGACAAGATCGTCGAGATCGACGACGACGCCGGCGTCAAGGCGTTCAAGACGATCAAGGGCCTGGTCGACTCCAAGGCCGCCGTCACCGACGCCACCGACGGCCAGGAGAACCAGCTCAAGGCCCTCAAGGACGGCAGCGTCGCGATGGCCGTCAGCGGCCCGTGGGACATCGAGGGCGTCCGCGCGGGCAAGGAGTTCAAGGACCGGAAGAACCTCGGTGTCGCGCCCGTCCCCGGCGGCAGCGCCTCCCAGGGCTCCCCGCAGGGCGGCTGGAACCTCTCCGTCTACGCGGGCTCGAAGAACCTCCAGGCGTCCTACGCCTTCGTGCGGTACATGAGCTCGGCGAAGATCCAGCAGCAGACCACGGAGCAGCTCAGCCTGCTGCCCACCCGCAAGTCCGTGTACGAGATCCCGTCCGTCCGGAACAACGAGATGGTCGGCTTCTTCAAGCCCGCCGTCGACAAGGCCGTCCAGCGCCCCTGGATCGCCGAGGGCAACGCCCTCTTCGAGCCCATCAAGGTCCAGATGAACAAGGTCCTGACCGGGTCCAGCACGCCCGAACAGGCCGCCGAGGCCGTCGGCGACAGCTACCGCAAGATCCTCAAGGACTACAAGTGACGGACACCGTACGGATGTCCCGGGCCCGGCGGAAGGGAGCCGCCGCGCCGCCGGGCCGGGTGCGCAAGGCCCTGGGCACCCACTGGTACGCCTGGACCATGGTCGCCCCGGTGGTGCTCGTCATCGGCGTCATCATCGGCTACCCGCTGGTCCGCGGCCTGTACCTGTCGCTGACGGACGCCAACGAGGCCAACGTCGAGCGCCACATCGGCATGAACCACATCCCGGCCACGTACACGTTCACCGGCCTGGACAACTACACCGAGATCCTCGGGGACGCCGTCTTCTGGGACCGGCTCGGCTGGACCGTGCTGTGGACGGTGGCCTGCGTCGGCCTGACCTTCACCATCGGCCTGACCCTCGCCAACCTGCTCAACCGCACGCTGCGCGGCCGCACCTTCTACCGGCTGGCGCTGATCCTGCCCTGGGCCATCCCCGCCTTCGTGTCCGTCTTCACCTGGCGGCTGCTCTACAACGAGAAGAACGGGCTGCTCAACAAGGTGCTGGCGGGCGGCGGCATCGACGCCGTGCCGTGGCTGAACGACCCGACCTGGGCCAAGCTGTCGGTCATCGCCGTCAACGTCTGGCTGGGCGTACCGTTCATGCTCGTCGCGCTGCTCGGCGGTCTCCAGTCGATCCCGGGCGAGCTGTACGAGGCCGCCGAGATGGACGGGGCCGGCGCCTGGCAGCGGTTCCGCAACATCACCCTGCCCGGGCTGCGCGGCGTGAGCAGCACCGTGATCCTGCTCTCCACCATCTGGACGTTCAACATGTTCCCGGTGATCTACCTGCTCACCCGCGGCGGCCCCGGCGACGCCACGGAGATCCTGGTGACGTACGCCTACCGGCTCTCCTTCGTCGACAGCCCGCGGGACTTCTCCGGCTCGGCCGCCTGGGGCGTACTGATCCTGCTCCTGCTGTCCCTGATCGCGGTGGTCTACCGCCGCTCGCTCCGCAAGCAGGGAGAGGTGTGGTGATGGACCGGACCCCGCGCTGCAGGCGGAGCCCGCTGGCCTCCGCCGGGCTGCACGCGACCCTGCTGATCGCCGCCGCCGTCGCGGTCTTCCCGCCGCTGTGGCTGCTCGTCACCTCCTTCAAGCCGAAGAACGACGCCTTCTCCACCGACCTGGTCATCCACTTCACCGTCGCCAACTACCGGCACGTGATCGCCGACACGGCGTTCCTGACCTGGTTCGGCAACTCGGTGCTCGTCGTCGGCGTCACCACCGTCATCGGCGTCTTCATCGCCGCCACCACCGGTTACGCCGTCAGCCGCTTCCGGTTCCCCGGGATGCGCCCGCTGATGTGGCTGCTGCTGATCACCCAGATGTTCCCGGTGGCCGTGCTGATCGTGCCGCTGTACAACCTGCTGGCGGGACTGGGCCTGCTCAACCAGCCCGCCGGCCTGGTCATCACGTACCTGACCATCGCCGTCCCGTTCTGCGCCTGGATGATGAAAGGCTTCTTCGACACCATCCCGGTGGAGATCGACGAAGCCGGACGCGTCGACGGCCTCAACCCCTTCGGCACCTTCTGGCGCCTGGTCCTGCCACTGGCCCGCCCCGGCCTGGCCGTCACCGGCTTCTACACCTTCGTGACGGCCTGGGCCGAGGTCGCGTACGCCTCCGCCTTCATGACCGGCGAGGAGAACCTGACCCTCGCCGGCGGCCTCCAGACCTTCGTCAACCAGTACCTCAACGACTGGGGCTCGATGACCGCCGCCGCCGTGATCATCGCGGTGCCCGCGGCCCTGGTCTTCGCCTTCGCCCAGCGCCACCTCGTCGCCGGACTGACCTCCGGCACCACCAAGGGATGACATGACCACCCAGCACCCCGCCACCGGAGCCACCGCCGACGCCGCGGGCGCCACCGCGCCCGGCGCCACCCAGTGGTGGCGCGACGCGGTCATCTACCAGGTCTACCCGCGCAGCTTCGCCGACGGCAACGGCGACGGCATGGGCGACCTGCCGGGCATCCGCACCCGCCTTCCGTACCTGAAGGACCTGGGCGTCGACGCCGTCTGGCTCAGCCCCTGCTACGCCTCCCCGCAGGCCGACGCCGGCTACGACGTGGCCGACTACCGCGTCATCGACCCGGCCTTCGGCACCCTCGCCGACGCCGAGGCCGTCATCCGCGACGCGCACGGCCTGGGCCTGCGCATCATCGTCGACGTCGTCCCGAACCACTGCTCCGACCAGCACGCCTGGTTCCGGCAGGCGCTGGACGAGGGCCCCGGCTCGACGCTCCGGGACCGCTTCCACTTCCGCAAGGGACGCGGCGAGAACGGCGAACTCCCGCCCAACGACTGGGAGTCCGTCTTCGGCGGCCCCGCCTGGACGCGCGTCGCCGACGGCGAGTGGTACCTCCACCTGTTCGCCCCCGAACAGCCCGACTTCAACTGGGACCACCCCGCAGTCCAGGACGAGTTCCGCTCCATCCTGCGCTTCTGGCTCGACCTCGGCGTGGACGGCTTCCGCATCGACGTGGCCCACGGCCTGGTCAAGGCCCCCGGCCTGCCCGACATGGGCCGCACCGACCAGATCGAACTGCTCGGGAGCCAGGTGCTGCCCTTCTTCGACCAGGACGGCGTCCACGCCATCTACCGCTCCTGGCGCACGGTCCTCGACGAGTACGCGGGCGAGCGCATCGGCGTGGCGGAAGCCTGGACCCCCAGCGCCGACCGCACCGCCCTCTACCTCCGCCCCGACGAACTCCACCAGGCGTTCAACTTCCACTACCTCAACACCGGCTGGGACGCGGCCGGGCTCCGGGCCGTCATCGACGCCTCCCTCGACGCCATGCGGCCCGTCGGCGCCCCCACCACCTGGGTCCTGTCCAACCACGACGTGGTCCGGCACGCCACCCGCCTCGGCGGCGACGGCCGCCGGGCCCGCGCCGCGGCCCTGCTCATGCTCGCCCTGCCCGGCTCCGCGTACGTCTACCAGGGCGAGGAACTGGGCCTCCCCGAGGTCACCGACCTGCCTGACGAAGTGCGCCAGGACCCCGCGTTCTTCCGCGGCGACGGCCAGGACGGCCTGCGCGACGGCTGCCGCGTGCCGATCCCGTGGTCCGGCGACACCGCCCCGTACGGCTTCGGTACGGGCGGTAGCTGGCTCCCGCAGCCGGCCGAGTGGGCGCGCCTGAGCGTCGCCGCCCAGACCGGCGACCCGGACTCGATGCTGGAGCTGTACCGCACGGCCCTCGGGCTGCGCCGCGCCCACCCCGGGCTCGGCGCGGGCGACGCGGTCGAGTGGCTGGACGCACCCGAAGGCGTGCTGGCCTTCCGCCGCCCCGGCGGCTTCGTCTGCACGGTCAACACGACCGCGGAGCCGGTACGCGCCCCCGCACGGCCGGACTGGCGCGTCCTGCTCTCCTCCGCCGAACTCCACACCGTCGACGACGAACTGACCCTCCCGGGGGACACCGCCGTCTGGTGGGAAGCGTGACCGACCGTTCGGACTCGCCGCCGGGCGGGGGCAGCGGCCCCCGCCTGGCCCGCATCGCCGCGCAGGCCCAGGTCAGCGAGGCGACCGTGAGCCGGGTGCTCAACGGGAGGGCGGGTGTGGCCCGCGGCACCCGGCAGCGGGTGCTGGCCGCCCTCGACCTGCTGGGCGGCGAACGCCCCGTACGGCTGCGGCGGGCCAGCGCCGGACTCGTCGGCCTGATCGTCCCCGAACTGACCAACCCCATCTTCCCGGCCTTCGCCCAGCTCATCGAACAGGCCCTGGCCGGGCACGGCTACACCCCCGTCCTGTGCACCCAGCTCCCCGGCGGGGCCACCGAGGACGAACTCGTCGAACAGCTCGCGGCGCGCGGCGTCACCGGCATCCTCTTCCTCTCCGGCCTGCACTCCGACAGCACCACCGACCCCGCCCGTTACACCCGCCTCACCGACCGCGGCCTCCCGTACGTCCTCATCAACGGCTACCACGAGGACATCGCCGCCCCCTTCGTCTCCCCGGACGACCGGGCGGCGTCCCGCATGGCCGTACGCCACCTCGCCGAACTCGGCCACCGGACCATCGGCCTGGCCGTCGGCCCGGCCCGCTACGTACCGTCGCGCCGCAAGGCCGAAGGCTTCGTCGCGGCACTGACGGAGACGTTCGGCCTGCGGAGGGGGCAGGCCGAACGCCTCGTACGCCACACCCTCTTCGGCGTGGAAGGCGGCCACGCGGCAGCCGCGTCCCTGCTCGACGCGGGCTGCACGGCGGTCGTCTGCGGCAGCGACCTGATGGCCCTCGGCGTCGTACGGGCGGCCCGCCGGCGCGGCCTCGACGTACCGGCACAGGTCTCCGTCGTCGGCTTTGACGACTCCCAGCTCATCGCCTTCACCGACCCGCCCCTGACGACCGTGCGCCAGCCCGTGCGGGCGATGGCCTCGGCGGCCGTCGACGCGCTGGTCGAGGAGATCCGCGCCCGTGCCGACGGCGACCGGCCGCCGGACCGGCACACGGAGTTCGTCTTCCAGCCGGAGCTGGTGGTACGGGGCTCGACGGCCCGGCTGCCGAAGCCGGCGGGGTAACGCCCACGGCCGCGAATGGCAGGATGGCCGCCGCAGACGCCGCAGCCCTGCGCTCGGCGCAGTCACCCACGGGAAGGTGCCGCACCATGGCCGTCATCCACCACACCACCCTCTCGCCCACCAAACTGGAGCTGCTCGCCCGCTGGCTCCCCGCCCAGCCCTGGTACACGGACGGCGGGTCCGCCCCGGTCCTGACCAAGGCCGGCGGCTTCCGGCTCGACGATCCGGAGGGCGAGGTCGGCATGGAGTTCATGGTGGCCACCGACACCGCCGGACCCGCACCGGTCAGGTACTTCACACCGCTCACCTACCGGGGCGCACCCCTGGAAGGCGCCGGCCACGCGCTCATCGGCACGATGGAACACGGAGTGCTGGGCAAGCGCTGGGTCTACGACGGCACCCACGACCCGGTGCTGGTGGCCCAGCTCTTCGCCCTCCTCACCGGCAAGGCCGAACCCCAGGCCCAGAGCGAGACCGACACCCCCGACCCCACGGTCCGCCCGCACTTCCCGGAAACGGGACTCGGCGCGGTGCCGGGCCCCGAGACGGTCGTCCAGAGCGCGGACGCCAGCGACATCCTCGTCCGGTCGGCGCGTCCGCTGATCCTCCGCGTGCACCGCGTCCTGACCGCGGGCGACGAGGCCGCCGGGGCGGCGCCGGGCCACCTCAGCGCCACGTGGACCGAGCCGTCGGGGGAGCGGGCGCGAGGGGTGTTCGTGACGGTCCACGAACCGTCGGCCTGACACGGCCCCGGTCCGTGCGCGGGCCGCCGGAGCCGGCCCCGGGGAGCGGGTGCCGCGGAGGCCCCGGGCTCACTTCTTGCCGAGGAACCCTTCCAGGGTCGAGGTGGACGCATAGCGGGCCACGGCCGCGCCGGTGAAGCACAGGAACAGCCCCAGGTAGGAGACGGGGGAGAAGTCCGTGACCAGGAGCAGGACGAACGCCAGCACGCAGAACACGGGGGGCGCCAGCACCCTGATGGGGCGTACGCGTTCCTCCCGGGCCCGCAGCGCTGACGCGAGTTCCTGGTCGCGCCGCCGGCGCCGGCGCTCCCGGTCCCTGCGGCACGCGGCCTCCCGCTCCGCCCGCTCCTGTTCTTCCAGGCGCTGTTTCAGTTCCGCCACGGCGGAGTCCTGCCCGGCGCTCTGCCCCGGCGGCGTGTGCACATGGACATCGCCCTCGAAGGAGCCGGTCTGGATCACCAGGCCGTGGTTGACCTCTCCGTTGAACACGTTCGTGACGGTTCGCCCGTCGACGTCCCGGCGCGGTATGTCATCCCCCATACCACCGACGGTACCGGTGCTGCACCGGGAGCACCATCAACTCCCGTCCGTCACCAGGGTCGTCAGCACCGCCCGCGCCGCCGTCTCCCCCGCCTCGTACGCGTGCGTCCGTGCCTCCTCGATCGCGTCCCGGAGCTGGCGTACCGCCTCGTCCGTGCGGCCCGTGCCGGCCAGCGCCTCGCCGTACAGCGTGCGCAGCAGCACCCGCCGGGGCGCGGGGTGGGGCGGGGCGGCCAGCGCCAGGCCGCGGACGGCGTGGCCGAGGGCGGCTTCCGGGGCGCCGACGGAGAGCCGGTAGCGCGCCAGGTGGAGGTGGGCCAGCGCCAGCGTCCCGGCGGCGCGGATCTCTTCGGCGAGGGCCAGGGCCCGCAGGAGGAGGGCGCGGGGACGGTCGCGGTCGCCGTGCCGCATCAGCGCCTCGGCGAGGTTGAGCAGGGCGGTCGCTTCCCCGCCCGGGTCCCTGGCCAGCGCGGCAAGCCCGGGGGCGCGCTCCAGCTCCGCCAGGGCTGCCCCGTGCCTGCCCTCCTCGGTCAGCACCCAGCCCAGCAGGGCCCGCGCGCGGGACTGGCCGCCGGGGCTCTCGTCCCGTTCCGCGGCGGTGAGGCCCTGTCTGAGCAGCGGCTCCCACCCGTCGCGGACCTGCCACAGGATCAGGGGCCATTGGAGCAGGACGAGTCGCCACGCCCGGCCGTGCAGTCCGGCCGCGACGGCCGCCTCGACCGCGCCGCGCAGGGTGTCGCGTTCGGCGGAGAACCAGGCCAGGGCGTTCGTACGGTCGCTGAACCGCCGGACGGCGGCGGCCCGGCGCAGATCGGCGGGCAGGTCGCAGCACGGCTCGCTGCCCGGCTCGGCGGCGGCCACGGCCGCGATGAGCGTCTGAAGCCAGTGGTCCAGCAGGCGGAGCAGCGCTTCGGCGTCGTGGCCGGGGGACAGGCTGCGGGCGTAGAGCCGGACGAGGTCGTGCAGGACGTACGAATGGGGTGCGGTCTCCACGACGAGCTGGGCGGCGGCGAGCTGGTCCAGCGCGGTGGCCGCCTGGCTGGGCAGACAGCCGGCCAGCGCGGCGGCCGTGGGGGTGTCGAGCGTGCCGCCGGTGTGCGGGCCGAGCCGGTGGAAGAGCTGCCGGGCCGGTACGGGCAGGTGCTGCACGGTGAGTCCGAGCGCGGCGGCCACGCCGGTGCTGCCGACGTTGAGCAGGTCCAGCCGGGTGTGCTCGTCGGCGAGTTCGTCCGCGAAGGCGGCCAGGCCCCGGTGCGGGCGGGTGGCGAGCCGGGCGGCGGCCACGCGCAGGGCCAGCGGGAGCCCGCCGCACAGGCCGGCGAGCCGGGCGGCGGGCTCCGGCTCGGCGTCGATCACTTCGCGGCCGAGGACGGCGGCGAGCAGGTCGGTGGACTGCGCGGTGGGGAGTTCGGCGAGGGGGACGGGCCGGGCGGCGTCCGAGGCGACGAGTTCGGCGAGCCGGTCGCGGCTGGTGACGAGGGTGAGGCAGTCCTCGCCGCCGGGCAGCAGGGGGCGGATCTGCCCGGCGTCGCGGGCGTTGTCCAGGACGACCAGCATGCGGCGGCCGGTGGTGAGTTCGCGGTAGCGGGCGGCCAGCGACTCGGGCGACCCGGGCATCCGTTCGGTGGGGACGCCGAGGACGAGGAGGAAGTCCCGCAGGACGTCGGTGGTCTCGCGGGCCGGGAGGGGACTGTAGCCGTGCAGGTCGGCGAAGAGCCGGCCGTCGGGGAAGGCGGCGCGGTGGCGGTGGGCCCAGTGGACGGCGAGCGCGGTCTTCCCGACGCCGGCACTGCCGGTGATCATGACGATCGGGTCGGGGGCGTCGGCCGCGGCCCGGTCGAGCGCCGCCAGCTCGCTCCCGCGCCCGGTGAAGCCCCGCGGGCGGCGGGGGAGCAACTGGGGGCCGGGCGTGCCGGGGTGGGGCACGGCGGGTACGGGGGAGGGCTCGGCCGGGTGCCCCGGTTGCGCGGGCTGCTCCGGTGGCCCCGGCTCGCCGGGTCCGGCGGGCCGCCCGGTGGGCGGGCGCGTGGCCGGACGGTCGGCAGGGCCGCCGGACGGGCTGCCGGCCGGGCGGGTGGCGACCGCGACCCGGGCGCGCGAGGGCCCTGGGGCGTCCTCCGCCAGCAACGTCGCGTACGCGTCGGCGAGCGCCGCCCCGGGGCCGATGCCCAACTGTTCGCCGAGGAGCCGCCGCGTACGGTGGAACAGCTCCAGCGCGTCCGGGCGGCGGCCCGCCCGCCCCAGGGCCAGCACCAGCGCCGCGATCAGGGACTCCCGTAGCGGGTTCGCGGCGGCCTCGGCCCGCAGGACGGCCGCCGCGGCCGTGTGCTCGCCGGTCAGCCCGTGGGCGGCGGCCAGTTCCTCGACTGCGGTCAGCCGCAGCTCGTCCAGGACGTGGGCGGCGTTCTGGAGCGGCGGGTGGGGGAGCGTCCCGGTGAGTGCGGGGCCCCGCCAGAGCGCGAGAGCCTCCCGCAGAAGCGGTACGACCTCGGCAGGTTCGCGCTGGGCGCGGGCGAGCCGGAGCCCCTGTTCGAAGCGGTGCGCGTCCACCAGGGCCGCGGGGAGTGTCAGGGCGTACGCCCGCCCCTGTGTGACGAGTTCGACGCCGTGCGCCGACGCCCCGTGCCCGGCGAACGCCGCGCGCAGTCCGCAGACGTGGCTCTGCAGCATGGTGCGGAAGTGCCGGGGCGGTTCCCCGTCCCACAGCGCCTCGGTCAGCCGCTCGACGCTGACGGCCGTGTTGGGGCTCAGCAGGAGCATGGCGAGCAGGCTGCGGCGCTTGGCGGGCCCCAGCGGGAGGGGCCGCCCGTACTCCGTCACGACGGCGACCGTCCCCAACACCCGGAATTCCACGCCGGCCCCCCTGATGATCCGCGTCACGACCCGGGAGGAGCTTATGGTGATCCATTTCGGGCCATGAGGGGGAACCCGGCCAATCGCACCCGCCGCTGACGAAAAGCCGTTAGCCGCCGCTCAGCGGATTGTTCCCGGTGCCCGCCAGTCTCGTGCCGTGCCGAACGGCCCACCCGCCGCTACACCCCACCCCCGTTCAGGGGCGGCGGCGGGTGGCCGTCCGGCATCCACCCGACACCGCCTTGCCTAGGAGTCCTCATGGCCCTGTCCTTCCTCCGCAAGCCCGCCCTCGCGGCCACGACCGTCCTGCTGGCCGGTGCCGCGCTGGCCGGTGTGGCGGCACCGGCGCACGCCGCGCCCTCGTCCGCGTCGGGCTACTGCCACGTGTCCGGCCTCGGCGGTGACTACATCTGCGAGTACGGCGAGGCCTGGCTGACCTACCCGGACGGCGGGAAGCAGGTGTTCATCGTCGGCAGCGACTTCGGCGTCTGGACCCGCTGGGGCTCCGGCGGTTCCTGGTACGACTGGACGTCCCTGGGCGGCGTGGCCCGCAGCGGCGTGCGCGTCGACGGGAACGGCACCTGGACCCCCACCATCTCCGTCATCGGCAACGACGGCGACCGCTGGTACCGCCACCGCCTGGCGAGCGGCACCTGGACCAACTGGTCGAAGTAGCCCCCCGCGTCCGGCAGCTCCCCTCCGCGCCCGGCGGGACGTACGGCCACAGGGCTGTACGTCCCGCCGGGCGTGTGGCATGGGGGGTGGGGACCGCCGTGACGTCTTTGCAATCCCTTGCGCAAACTCTTGCACCCATCAACCACGGCGGATAGAACAACGGCTGAACACCTCCCACCCCCTCAGGAGGAACCATGCCCCCCACCCGTCGGCGCCGGTCCGCCCGCAGACCCGTGGCCGCCGCGCTCGCCCTCCTCTCCGGCGCGGCGACGGCCGTCCTCGCCCCGCCGCCACAGCCCGCGCACGCGGCGCCGCCCGGGGCCAAGGACGTGACCGCCGAGCTGTTCCAGTGGCGGTACGACTCGGTCGCCGAGGAGTGCGGGAAGACGCTGGGACCCGCCGGTTACGGCTACGTGGAGGTGTCACCGGCCACCGAGCACATCCGGGGCGGCCAGTGGTGGACCTCGTACCAGCCCGTCAGCTACCGGATCGCCGGGCGGCTCGGTGACCGGGCGGCGTTCGAGAACATGGTGGACGCCTGCCACGCGGCCGGGGTCAAGGTGGTCGCGGACGCGGTGATCAACCACATGGCGGCCGGGTCGGGCACGGGGACGGGCGGCTCGCCGTACACGAAATACGACTACCCGGGCACCTACCAGCGCCAGGACATGGACGACTGCACCGGGCTGATCACCGACTACCGCGACCGGTGGAACGTCCAGCACTGCGAACTGGTCGGGCTGGCCGACCTGGACACCGGCGAACCGTACGTCCGGTCCCGGATCGCCGGGTACCTCAACGACCTGCTGTCGCTCGGCGTGGACGGCTTCCGGATCGACGCGGCCAAGCACATGCCGGCGGAAGACCTGGCCGCGGTCAAGCGGCAGTTGACGAACCCGTCCGTCTACTGGAAGCAGGAGGCGATCCACGGGGAGGGCGAGGCCGTCTCGCCGGCGGAGTACCTGGGCAACGGCGACGTACAGGAATTCCGGTACGGACGGGACCTCAAGCGCGTGTTGCGGAACGAGAAGCTGGCCTACCTGAAGAACTTCGGTGAGGGCTGGGCCCATCTGCCGTCGGACAGGTCCGGTGTGTTCGTCGACAACTGGGACACCGAGCGCAACGGCACCACGCTCAGCTACAAGGACGGCGCGGACTACACCCTCGCCAACGTCTTCATGCTGGCCTGGCCGTACGGGGCGCCGGACGTGCACTCCGGGTACGAGTTCTCCGACCACGACACGGGGCCGCCCAACGGTGGCGCGGTGCGCGCCTGCTGGCAGGACCGCTGGAAGTGCCAGCACAACTGGCCCGAGATCCGCGGCATGGTCGGCTTCCGCAACGCGACCCACGGCACGGCCGTCACCCACTGGTGGGACAACGGCAACGACGCCATCGCCTTCGGGCGTGGCGACCGGGGCTACGCCGTGCTCAACCACGAGGGCAGCGCGCTCACCCGGACCTTCCAGACGTCACTGCCCGCCGGCACCTACTGCGACGTACAGAGCCGCAAACCGGTGACGGTGGGCGGGGACGGGCGGTTCACGGCCACGCTCGCCCCGGACACGGCGCTGGCGCTGCACGTCGGCGCGCGTGGCTGCGGGTGAGCCGGGGCGCCCCGAGCACCCGGCCCCGATCATCCCGAACGTCCTGAAGGAGCCCTTACGTGAGGCGCACCCTCCGCCGTACCGTCGCAGCCGTGGCCATGGCCCTGTGCGCGGCGGCCCTGCCCGCCCCGCCCTCCGCGAACGCCGCGCCGCCACCGGCTCCCGCCGAGGCGGCGGCGCAGTGGATCGACCGCGACACCGTGGTCTGGAAGGGCGCCCGGCGGGCGGACGCCCGACTGGAGTTCGGGACGGCGGGGCAGGGACGGCGGCAGGGGCGGATCCGGCTCACGCCTGCCGCGCTCACCCCGGCCGAGCAGGCCGCCCACCCGCACCTGAAGGGCTTCCCGGCCTTCGCCGTGGACCCGCGCGACAGCGACCTGGCCCGTACCGCGCTGCGCGACCGGCTCGTCGCCGTCCAGCCGGACGCGGACGGGCGGCCCGTCACCACCGGCGTGCAGATCCCCGGCGTACTGGACGACCTGTACGGCCCGGCGGCGGCCGGGGCGCCGCTCGGGCCGGTCTTCCGGCGCGGCCGCCCCACCCTCTCCGTCTGGGCGCCGACCGCCCGCACCGTCGCGCTCGAACTCGACGGCCGTACGGTCCCGATGCGGCGGGACGACGCGAGCGGTGTGTGGCGGGCGCGGGGCACGCGGGGCTGGACGGGCAAGCCGTACCGGTACGTCGTGACCGTCTGGGCCCCGAGCGTCGGCCGCTTCGTCACGAACAAGGTCACCGACCCGTACGCGACCGCCCTGACCGCCGACTCCGCGCGCGGCCTCGTCGTCGACCTCGCCGACCCGCGCCTCGCCCCGAAGGGGTGGAACCGGCTCAGGAAGCCCGCCGCCGTGCCGCTGAACCGGGCCCGCATCCAGGAGCTGCACATCCGGGACTTCTCCGTCGAGGACCGCACCTCGCGCCACCCCGGCCAGTACCTCGCCTTCACCGACCGCCGCTCGGACGGGATGCGGCACCTGAAGGCGCTCGCGGACGCCGGCACCTCGTACGTCCACCTCCTCCCCGCCTTCGACATCGCGACCATCCCGGAGCGGCGCGCCGACCAGGCCCGGCCGGACTGCGACCTGGCGGCGCTGCCCGCCGACTTCGAGCGGCAGCAGGAGTGCGTCGGGAAGACGGCCGCCCGCGACGCGTACAACTGGGGGTACGACCCGTTCCACTACACCGTGCCGGAAGGCTCGTACGCCTCCGATCCGGACTCGCCGACGGCCCGGACCGGCGAATTCCGCCGCATGGTGCAGGGTTTGAACGGCGCCGGGCTGCGTACCGTCATGGACGTCGTCTACAACCACACCGCTGCCGACGGGCAGGACGCGCGGTCCGTCCTCGACCGGATCGTGCCCGGGTACTACCACCGGCTGCTCGACGACGGGTCCGTGGCCACCTCCACCTGCTGCGCCAACACCGCGCCGGAGCACCTGATGATGGGCCGGCTCGTCGTGGACTCGATCGTCACCTGGGCCCGGCAGTACAAGATCGACGGGTTCCGGTTCGACCTGATGGGGCACCACCCGAAGGCCAACATCCTCGCCGTGCGCCAGGCCCTGGACGCCCTGACCCCCGCCAAGGACGGCGTGGACGGCAAGGCGATCGTCCTGTACGGCGAGGGCTGGAACTTCGGGGAGGTCGCGGATGACGCGCGCTTCGTGCAGGCCACCCAGCGGAACATGGCGGGCACCGGGATCGCGACCTTCAACGACCGCTCGCGCGACGCGGTCCGTGGCGGTGGCCCCTTCGACGCCGACCCGCGCGTCCAGGGCTTCGCCTCCGGCCTCTCCACGGACCCCAACCCCTCTCCCGCCAACGGCACCCCCGCCGAACAGCGCGCCCGCCTGCTCCACTACCAGGACCTCGTCAAGGTCGGGCTCACCGGCAACCTCGCCGACTACACCTTCACCGACACCTCCGGCCGTACGGTCAAGGGCTCCCAGGTCGACTACAACGGCGCGCCCGCCGGATACGCCGCCGCCCCCGGTGACGCCCTCGCGTACGCCGACGCCCACGACAACGAGACGCTGTACGACGCCCTCGCCTACAAACTCCCGCAGGGCACCCCGGCCGCCGACCGCGCCCGTATGCAGGTCGTGGCCATGGGCGTCGCGGCGCTCTCGCAGGGGCCGGCCCTCTCCCAGGCGGGCAGCGATCTGCTCCGCTCCAAGTCCCTGGACCGCAACTCCTACGAGAGCGGCGACTGGTACAACGCCCTGCACTGGGACTGCCGGGACGGCAACGGGTTCGGCCGCGGCCTGCCGCCCGCCGCCGACAACCGGAACGCGTGGCCCCACGCCCGGCCCCTGCTCGCCGACCCCGCCCTGCGCCCCGGCTGCGCGCAGATCACCGCCGCCTCCGCCGCCTACCGCGACCTGCTCCGCGTCCACGCCACCGAACCGGCCTTCGGACTCGACAGCGCCGACGCCGTACAGGACGCGCTCTCCTTCCCCCTGTCGGGGACGGCCGAGACACCGGGCGTCGTGACCATGCGGCTGGGCGAGCTGGTGGTGGTCTTCAACGCGACGCCGCGGCGGCAGCTCCAGCGCGTCGCGTCACTCGCGGGCCGGCGGTACGGCCTGCACCGCGTCCAGGCGCGGGGCGCGGACCCGGTGGTGAAGACGGCCGCGTACGAGAAGCGGACGGGAACGTTCCGTGTCCCGGCGCGTACGGTCGCGGTGTTCGCGGCGCGGTAGCCGGCCGGTGGCCGCTCGGACGCCGGTGCTCGCGGGCGGCCGGACCGTGCGGCGGCCGTGCCCGCTGCCTCATGGGGCCGTCCATGGGCCGCCCTGCCCATGGACGGCCCATCCGCCGGCGGCGGTTCCGGGGCCCGTTCCCCCGTGGATCGTCCCCATGGTTCCCCCATCCGTCCGCCGGAGCGGACTCCATGGGCCCCCGTGATCCGTGCCCTCAGGCCCCGGTGACACCACTGTGGGCCCCCGGGCAATTGTCCGAAAGCCCTGGAGGCGCCGGACAAAGGGCCGTACAACCCGGACCGGTTGCGCGGCAGCCCGGCGCGCGCCGTCGCACTGCGCCGGTTGTGCGCCCTCGTGCGCCCGTGCCTACGCCCACCCGCCTACGCCCCCGTTCCGAGCACCCGCTTCTCCAGCAGCGTGACGGTGTACCGGCTCCCGTCCGGGCCCTCCTTCGCCCGCCGCTCGCCGACGACCCGATAGCCCGCGCTCTCGTAGTACGGCCGCAGCCGCGGATTGCCCGACTGGCAGTCGAGGCGGCTCAGCGGGCGGCCCGCCCCGGCGATCCGCCGCTCGGCACGGGCCAGCATCGCGCGGCCGGTGCCCGCCGGGGCCCGCTCGCGGTCGGTCATCAGCCGGTGCAGATAGCCCGCGACGGGCGGCTGCGGCCCCCAGGCGGGCAGATCCTCCCACCACAGCTCCCAGGCACCGGCGATCTCGCCACGCACCTCGGCGAACCAGACCTCGTCCTGCTTGATCCGCAACCGGAAGTGCTCCGCGTCCCGTTCACCCGGCGCCCACTGGTCGATGCCCCGGCCCCGCATCCAGCGGGCGGCCCCGTCGTAGAGCGCGACGAGCGCCGCCACATCGGCGTCGGTGTCCGCGGCGCGGCGGAAGGTGATCATGTCCATGCGCGGATTGTGCCGCAGGGGCGCCGGAACGGGCTCGTCCGGCTCAGGACGGCTCAGGACGGCTGCGGCGCCAGCGCCAGCAGCCGGGTGAGCAGATCGCCGAAGGGCCCGTCGGACGGCTCATCGGCCAGGACGCGGCCCAGGACGCCGGCCGTCTCCTCGTCGTACGCGGCGCTCACCGCCGCCAGCGCCGCGAAGTCGTGCACCAGTTGGCGTTCCAGCTCGCCGCGCGGGATGGCGCGGCTGTCGAGCCAGATCAGCGCGGTGGTCTCGGCGAGCGAGATCCAGGAGCGGACGACCAGTTCCATGCGCGGGGCGGGGTCCGTCATGCCGAGGTGGGAGAGGATCTGCTCGTACGCGGCCTGGCGCACCCCGTCGATCATGGCGCTCGTCCGGCCCGATCCCACGGCTTCCATGGCGCCGATGGACGGGCCGCCGCGCATCAGCGCGGAGAAGCCGGGGCCGTGCTCCTCGACGAAGTCGAAGAATCGTTCCATCACGCGGAGCAGACGGGCGCCGAGCGGCCCCTCGCGCGGCTCCACGAAGCGGGCGGCCAGTTCGTCGGCGGCCCGGCGCAGCGCCGCTTCGTACAGGCTCTGCTTGCCCGGGAAGTAGTGGTAGACCAGCGGCCGGGAGATGCCGGCGGCCTCGGCGATCTCGTCGATCGAGACCTCGTCCGGGGCCCGGTGGCTGAACAGACCGAGCGCCACCGCGATCAACTGCTCACGTCGTTCCTCGACACCCATCCTGCGGCGCGCCCCGTTGGTCATGCGCACACCCTAACGACCGGGAACGCGCCGCGGAATCGAGCGACCGGGGACCGGACACCGGCCCGGCCGCGCACCGGTGCCTGAACCCGGTCCGCGGCCCGGGCACCGGCTCTCAGAGATCGAGCACCAGCCGCTCCCCCCGGGCCCGCGAGACGCAGATCAGCATCGAGTCGTCCCGCTCGGCGTCGGTGAGCAGTTCATCGCGGTGATCGACCTCGCCGGAGAGCACCCGCTGCTGGCAGGTGCCGCAGAAGCCCTGCTCACAGGAGTACGGGAGGTCCGGCAGCGCCTGTTCGCGGATGGCGCGCAGGGCGCTGCCGTCCGCCGGGACGGTGACCGTGCGGCCGCTACGCCGCAGCTCCACCTCGAACTCCCCGTCCCCGCCCGGCGGCAGCGCCTCGACGGGCGCGAAGCGCTCGGTGTACAGGGTCAGTCCGCGCGCCCCCTGCGGAAGCAGCCCGGCCACGGCGTCCATCAGCGGGCCGGGGCCGCAGCAGTAGACGGCGGCGTGCGGCGGGGCGTCGGCGAGCGCGCCCGCCAGATCGGGCCGGCCGTCCTCGTCCTCGGCGACCACCGTCACCCGGTCCGACGCGGCGCCCGCCAGCTTCTCGATCTCCTCCAGGAACGGCATCGACGCGCGCGAGCGCCCGCCGTACACCAGCCGCCAGGGCACGCCCTCGGACTCGGCCTGCCGCAGCATCGGCAGGATCGGCGTGATGCCGATGCCGCCCGCGATGAACAGGTAGGCGTGGCACTCCTCCAGCCGGAAGCGGTTGCGCGGCCCGCGCACCTCGACGGCCGCGCCCTCGTGCAGCCGCTCGTGCACCTCGCGCGAGCCGCCCCGGCCGTCCTCGATCAAGCGCGCCGCGATCGTGTACGAGCCGGTGTCGGCCGGGCTGCCGCACAGGGAGTACTGGCGTACGGCCCCCGACGGCAGGACGAGATCCAGGTGCGCCCCGGGCTCCCAGGCCGGCAGCCCGTCGCCCTCCAGACGCAGCCGGACGACACCCTCGGCCTCGTCGGTGCGCTCGGCGACCAGGAGCCGCAAGGGGCCGGAGCGGTTCCGGCCCCGTCCGGAGACGGGCTGTTCCAGCGTGGGCAGCGGCCACAGCGGCGACCGGCCGACGCGCCGCCGCAGGGCCCGCTGGACGGCCAGCGCGGCGCCGGCGGCGACCAGGACCGTACGTATCCGGGGGAGGGACGGCATCTCAGGCGGCTCCTGTCGGGTGGGCCTTCGTCGGGTGGGCCTCGGCGGCGGTCGCGGCGGGCGAACCGGCGAGATAGGCGGCGGCCTGCTCGGTGCTGCCGTACCGCGAGGGGTGGTACGTGCGGCTCAGGTACTGGGGGATGGACCGGGCCATGGCGCCGGGCGCGGGCAGGACGCCCTGCCGTCCCGCCCGGAAGAACTCCTTGAAGCTGGCCCGGCCGTCCGGGAGCGAGGGGTCGTTCGCCATGAAGAAGCGGACGCCGCGCTGCCAGAGGAAGACCAGTGCGGAGAAGGCGGTTGCCCAGGTCCGCACCCGCCGCCGGTAGCCGCCGTCGAGGTGCAGGAACAGGTCGAAGGCGACCGAGCGGTGCTCGACCTCCTCGGCGCCGTGCCAGCGCAGCAGGTCCAGCATCGTCGGGTCGGCGCCGCGGGCGTCCAGCGCCTCGGCGTTGAGCACCCAGTCGCCGAGGAAGGCCGTGTAGTGCTCGATCGCGGCGATGATCGCGACGCGCTCCATCAGCCACCACTGGCGCGCCCGCCCCGGCGGCGACGGGGGTGCCACCCACGCGTTGAGCAGTGGGGGACGGTCGCCGAGCAGTTTCTCGAAGAGCCAGTCGACCTGCGCGGTGTACGGGGTGGGGTCCAGGCCGAGCCGCTTGAGGTGCGGCAGCACGTCGTCGTGCGCCTGGGAGTGCATCGCCTCCTGGCCGATGAAGCCGCGTACGTCCTCCCGCAGCCGTGCGTCCCGGATCTGCGGCAGCACCTGCTTGTAGACGTGCACGAACCAGCGTTCACCGGCGGGCAGCAGCAGGTGCAGCACATTGATCGTGTGGGTGCTGTCCGGGTCGCCGGGGATCCAGTGCAGGGGAGTGTCCGCCCAGTCGAAGGCGACGTCGCGGGCCTTCAGCGGGGTGTGCTCGGACGCGACCGGCCGGGGCCGCAACGAGGCCGTATTAGACATGGCGTCAATGTACTGGCGGGTACGGGATCGGCAACAGGTCTCGCACCGGGATTTTCCGTCGCCCCTCCCGCACCCTGCCGCTACCGCGAACCCGTCACCCTCGTGCTCCGCACCACCGTGACCCCGCCCCCGCTGTTGCCGGAGCCCCACCCCCTCCGTCCCCGGCGCTACCGCAGCCCCGCCACCCGCTCCCCGCTGCGCAGCCGCCCCGACAGTTCCGCCCGGGCGCCCGCCGTGGCCGGTACGGCGAGCCGGGAGCCCGCCGCGCGGCCCGTGAGCCCGCCGCTCGCGCTGATCTCCGTGAGCTGTCCGCTGCCCGCGGCCACCAGCCACCACTGCCCGCCGGGCGCCTTCCACAGCACCCCGGCCAGCGCCCACGGCTCCCGCGGGCCACACCCCGGGCCGTCCGCCGAACGCGCCACCACCACGCCCGGCGCGTACCGCCGCCCGCCCGCCGGCGGCATCTGGGCCTGCGCGAACGTCCGGCTGCCCGCGCCCCGCCAGGTCTCGGCGCGCGTGCACACCCACGTCGCGGTTCCGCCCCCGGCGGGCAGTGGCTGCTGCGCGAACTCCCAGGAGTTGACCGCGCGGACACCCTGGCCGCGCAGCCCGCCGAGATGGCACGCCGTGCGCGCCCAGACCGCGCGCGCCGGTGCCCCGTCCGGCTCGCCGGGCCGCTCCGGGGCGCCCGACGTCAGATGGGCCGGGAGCAGTTCGCCGAGGTCGGTGAAGAGGTGGCCGTCCAGCCGCAGGGCCTGCCAGGCCGCGCAGGCGGTGGCCTGCGCGGGCGTCGGCACGGGGCCGGTCGTACCGTCGTCGCCGAGGGGCAGCGGCCGGGCCGCTTCGGCGGGCCTGAGCAGGTCGGTCAGCCCGGCGTGCCCGACCCACGGGGCGGTCAGATAGCGGACGTTGCCGTCCGCGCGGCTGAGCACCAGGGCCGGGGCGGAGGTGTCGTCCGCGCCGTCCGTACGGGCGAAGTCCAGCGCCGCGCCGCCCTGCCCGTCGGAGGCGTCGGCCGGCTCCGCGTACCGCACCACGCGCAGGCCGTCGTACAGCAGCACCACCGTGGCACGGTCCGCCACGCCCGCGTAGAGGAGCTGTGGCGGACCGGCCGCGGGGCCCTGCGCGGTGCCCGGCGTCGCCGAGACCCGCACGTCCGGGCCGGGCCTGGCCCACACGGCCAGTGCGCGCCGCAGCAGCGCCCGGTCGTGCGTACGGTCTCCACGGGCGGGCCAGGCCGACAGGCCCCGCCGCGTCGCGTTCCGCCACGCACCGGCGGCGGCCCGCGTCACCTCGGCGGGGTCCAGGGCGGCCCGCGCTGCCGCGTTCTCGGCGTACGGGGGAGCCGCGGCGCCATCGGGGCCCCGACCGCCGCCCGGCAGCGCACCGCACACCAGCACCGCCGCCCCCGCCGCGAGCACCGTGCGCGCGTACCGGCGGCGCCGCAGCAGGTCGGTGGGCCGGACCTGGAGGGAGCAGGGATCGAACTCGGCGGATTCCAGCAGCGACCGGTCCCGGCCGCCCGCCGCCGGTGCCGCACCGGCCGCCGCGGCGAGCGCGCCCGGCACGTCCTCGGCCCCGGCCGCCTCCAGGACCGCCCGTACGTCCGCGTCGCCCAGGCCCTCCAGCGCGCGCAGCACGTACGCCGCGCGGGCCGGGGCGGACAGCGCCGACAGGGCCCGGTCCAGGACGAGTTCGTCCACCCCGCCGGACCGGGGGAACAGCCGCAGGCCCCAGACCTGCGGCAGCAGCGGCGGCAGCGGGGGTACGGGCACCTCGCGGCGCGTCAACGGCAGGCGCACCCGAGGCCGTTCGGCCGCCAGGGCCGCGCGCAGCACCCGCAGTCGTACCCACGCGTAGCCGGGGTCGGTGGCCGGGTGGCCGGGGCGGCGCCGGGCCGACGGGACGAGGGGCCGCACCGGGGTGTCCTTGCGCGGCAGGGCGCGCTGGACGAGCGAATGCGCGGTCAGAACGCGCCGGTTGCGCCCCAGCGTGGGCGGCAGGACCAGGTAGGCGAGGCGCGTCAACCGCGGGTAGTGCTCGACGAGGGCGGCCTCGGCCTGGCCGACGCCGATGAAGGCGGCCGGGGCGGCACCGGGGCGGGGGTGGTCCGGACGGGGGGCTGTTGCCTGCTGCTGCTCCACGTTCGGTGAAACGAGTGAATCCTGGGATGGTCACCTCGCGCGGCGCGCGCCCCCACGTGCTACGGCGCGCCCCGTCCCACCGGCTCCGGCACGACGGCGGCGGCCCGCCGGAACGGGCCGCCGCCGTACCGCCATGGACTTTCGCGCGCTACTCCGGGCGCTGCGCGCGGTCGAGGTCGAACTCGCCGTCCCGGGCGCCCAGGACGAAGGCGCGCCACTCCGCTTCGGTGTACCGCAGCACCACGTCCGGCTCCTTGGAATTGCGCATGGCCACCGCGCCCTGCTCCAGGAAGGCGATCTCCACCGCCTCCTCGGACTCACCGGGCGCGCGCTGCCAGGTGGCGCCGGAGATGTCGAGGGCGTAGAGCCACTCCTTGTCTGCTGCGGCACTCATACGGTGAACTCCTCGCTCGCGGTCCGTACGGGGCTACGTACGGATCGTCAGCGTACGCGGTGGCCGGACGAGCTTTCCAGCGTTCCCACGAGGTGTGCTACGGGCTCCCGGGAGGCGGGTGGGTCCAGCCGCCGGCCCAGGTGGGCGAGCGCCGCCGGGTCCCGGCGCTAGTCGTCGTCGGACAGCGGCAGTTGGAGCGTCCCGAAGAGGGAGAGGCGTGCTCGGCGGCGGCGCGCCCGGTGGCGCGACGAGGCCGACCGGGACGACGGCGCGCCCGGACCCGCGGGCTCCGGCCACCAGTGTTCGGCGGACCCTCATCCGTACGCTCCCTGCGCTTCACGCGCCCGGACGCCGGGCCCGGGAACAGTCTGCCGGGTGGCGAAGACCAGGTCACCGGGCTCCGCCACCGAGGGGCCCGGACCCACCGTTCAGGGCGGCCGCGGCCGGTGGACGCCGCACGCCACCGGGCCCGGTGCCCCGGCCCTCCCCCCTTCCCGTATCCGCGACCCCTGCCGGCCTCACCACGTCTCGACTCCCCGGACGGAGAGCCCCATGAGTGTCCCCGCGACCGTGTCCGCCACCACACCAGCCGCCACCGCCACGCCTCCGGGCGGCACCCCCGGCACACCCGGCACCGCCCCGGCCCCCGAGCCGGGCACCCCCGCCGCGTACGAGACCTCGATCACCGGCACACCGGAGCGGATACGCGCCGCCCAGCGCCTGCGCCACCAGGTCTTCGGCGAGGAGATGGGCGCCACCCTGCACTCGCCCCTGGCGGGCCACGACATCGACCCCGTGGACGCCCTCGCGGACCACCTGATCGTCACCGAGACCGCGACCGGCGACGTGGTCGGCACCTACCGGCTGGTGCCGCCGGGACGCGGCGACCGCCTCTACTCCGACGGCGAGTTCGACCTGACGGCGCTGGCCGCGCTGCGCCCCTCCCTCATCGAGGCGGGACGTTCCTGCGTCCACCCCGGCCACCGCGGCGGCGCCGTCATCAACCTGATGTGGGCCGCGCTGGCCCGCTACACCCTGCTCTCCGGGCACCGCTACCTGGCGGGCTGCGCCTCCGTACCACTGGGGGACGGCGGCACGGCCGCGGCCGCCGCCTGGGAACTGGGCCGCACCCGGCACGCCGCGCCGCCCGGACTGCGCGTCACCCCGCACCGGCCGTGGCGGCCCGCCGGGCCGGGGCCGGACGCGCGGCCGGACCCGTCGCTGCTGCCGCCGCTGCTCCGCGGCTATCTGCGGATCGGCGCGTGGGTGTGCGGACCGCCCGCGCACGACCCGGAGTTCGACGTGGCCGACTTCTTCGTGGTCCTGGACATGGAGCGCCTCAACGACCGGCACCGCCGGTTCTTCCTGGGCGACCGGCCGGCCGGACCGGGCGCCCCGCGGCGGGACACGGCGGCCGGGAGCCGGGCGTGAGCACCTGGGAGGTACGGTCCGAGTGCACGACGGGCTGTGCCGCGCACGCCGTGCCACGGGCCCCGGTCACGGAGACCGCCCGGCGCTGCGCCGCCTTCGTGCGCGCCGCGGGCCGCGCGCTGCGGGACGGCGAGCGGATGGCCGAACCGGCGCGGCTGCGGGCGCACGCGCGCGCGGTGCTCGGCGCGATCGGCGTACGGCTCGTCGTCGAGACGCCGGGGGACACGGTTGGGCTCACGGTCCCACCGGCGCGCCCGCCGCAAGCCCCGGCGGGTTTCCCGGCCGCCCGGCCGATCGGCTCCCCGGCCGTGCCCCGCCTCGGCACCCTCGTCGTCGCCAACCACATCTCCTGGCTGGACATCCCCGCCCTCCTCGCCGTGGAGCCGGTGACCCTGCTCGCCAAGCGCGAGGTCGGCGGCTGGCCGCTGGTCGGCGCCCTCGCCCGCCGCGCCGGGACCCGTTTCATCGACCGGGACAGCCCGCGCCAACTGCCCGCCACCGTGGCCGCCTTGACGGACCTGCTGCGCTCCGGGCGGTCGGTGGCGGCGTTCCCGCAGGCCACCACCTGGTGCTCGGTGGCGTACGGCGCCTTCCGCCGGGCCACCTTCCAGGCGGCGCTGGACGCGGGCGCCCCCGTACGGCCGGTGACCATCGCGTACGAGCAGGAGGGCCTGCCCAGTACGGTCGCGGGCTTCCTCGGCGACGAGGAATTCCTGTCCTCCGTACGGCGGGTGGTGGGCGCGCGCGGTCTGACGGTCCGCGTCACCGTGCACCCGCCGCTGCCGCCACGGCCCGGGACCGACCGGCGCGCGCTGGCGGACCTCGCCCGCGCGGCCGTCACCGGGACCGCGGGGGAACCGGTCCGGCCGCACGCGTCCGGCCGCCGCCCCGGCCGCCCCGAGGCCGGGCTGCTGACCACGTGGCAGGGCGGAGGAGCCCGTTCCTGACGGTCAGACGCTCGGTACGTACTTGTAGCCGACGCGCCGTACGGTCACGATCGACGACCGCAGCCCCGCGCCCAGCTTGCGGCGCAGCCGGGCGACATGCACATCGACCGTACGGCCGTCGCCGACGTGCCCGTACCCCCACACCGTGGTCACCAACTGGTCGCGGGTGTGCACCCGGTGCGGGTGCGCCACGAGATGGGCGAGCAGCTCGAACTCCAGATACGTCAGGTCGAGCTGCCGGCCGTGGACGTGCACGGTGCGCCGCTCGGGGTCGATGCGTACGTTCGCGTCACCGGTCGTGGCCGGGGCGGCGGGCCCCCCGGCCGCTCCGGGCGGCGCGGGGACGGTCGCCGGCACCTGCTCCGCCGGGACGAGTACGAGGTAGCCGACCATCGCCGGCTGCCCCGGGAGTGCGGGCAGGCTGTGCTGTGGCGCGGGGAGCCAGGTCGCGCCGGAGGCGAGCAGGTCGGCGACCGGCGGCAGCTCGTCGGGCGCCACGGCACGCAGGCGCTGTCGCTGCCTGCCGGGCACGGCGGGGGCGGGGGAGGCGGTGGCCGTCGCGGACGTGGAGACGGGGGCGGAGGCGGAAGGGGCAGGCAGGGTACGGACGTTCGTCATGATCGTCAGCTCTTTCGCGCAGAGGGGCGTCGGTGGACGTCGTGCGCGCGGGCAGGGCTGGGGACGCGCTGGAAGGCGTCGGTGAGGCGTGTGCGGGCCCGCGCTCAGTGCGCGCGGCAACACAGACGGTCGAAGTGATGTCCCTGCCGGGACGGCCAGAAGGGCTCCAGGTCGCTGCGACCTGTCGCGGTGTCGGTAAGGCTGGCCATGCCCCCATTCAACCAGACAGCCGTTGATCTGTCCTTCACATGGGCTGCGGACCGGCACGCGACGGTCGGCGGAGCGGGCGGCCCGGCGGGGTGTTCACGGGTGCCGGACGCCGTTTCGGCCGCGGTGCCGGCCACGATGCCGGTCGCGGTGGCGGAGCTTGAAGGCGGCCCCCGTGCCCATGCCCAGCAGCAGCGCCGTCAGATGCCCCGCGTCCGTGAAGTCCGGCCGCCGGCGCAGGACCGGACTCACCCCCATCGCCAGCACCCCCGCCGAGGCCGCCGCCCGCGCGCCGGGGTGCGGTACGGAGACGGCGAGCGCGCCCACCGTGGCGTAGAAGCCGTAGCTCGCGCCCACGTCCACGGCCCGCTCGGTGTCGGGCGTGACCGCCTTGTGGGACAGCGCGCGGGCCGCCCGCAGCCCGCCGTAGACGAGCATGCTGGCGCCGATGTGCCCGGCGGCGAACATCCCGGCGGCGCGCCGGGTGCCCCACGCCGCCTCCGCCGTGCCGAGCGCCGCGAGCAGCGCCAGCCCGTACGGCACGGGCAGCGGGCTCTCGACGAACACGGCACTGGTCGCCAGCGTCCGCCAGCGGCCCGCCCGCAGGTTGTGGACGTTGGTGGAGTGCGCGCGCAGCAACTCGGCGCGCTCCTGCGCGGGCAGCCGCGCGGTGGCGTACGCGCCGAGCTGGACGGCGCCGACGTACAGCGGGGTGAGCCAGGGAGCGTAGGCGGATGGCGCTTTCATGCTGTCCATCATCCCCGGCGGCGGACCGTACCGGCCGGGCCAGCGCGCGGTCGGCGCCGCACCGCTCCGACCGGCGCTCACGCAACGCGTCGGCGGCGCGGAGACACCTCGGCTCCGCGAGGCGCCCCGCCGTTACGGAGGCGCCCTTGCGGCGCGGGGCACACTGGCGGTCATGACGACGACCTTGCGCATCGGACTCCTCGGCACCGGCCCCTGGGCGCAGCGCGTCCACGCCCCCGCCCTCGCCGCCCACCCCGGCGTCCGCTTCACGGGCGTCTGGGGACGCCGCCCGGAAGCCGCCGTGGCGCTGGCCGAGAGTCACGGCACCCGCCCGTACGCGACCCCCGAGGACCTGTTCGCCGACACCGACGCCCTCGCCGTCGCGCTCCCGCCGTCCGTCCAGGCGGACCTCGCCGTACGGGCCGCCGAAGCCGGCCGGCACCTCCTCCTGGACAAGCCCGTCGCCACCACCGTCACCGAGGCCCGCGCGGTGGCCGACGCGGCCGACCGGGCGGGCATCGCCTCCGTCGTGTTCTTCACCGCGCGCTTCGGCGTCGCGGAGGGGGAGTGGGTCGACCGGGCGGCCGCGGCCGGCGGCTGGTTCACCGCGCACGCCGACTGGCTCGGCTCGGTCTTCGCGGCCGACAGCGACAGCCCGTACGCGGCGTCCCCCTGGCGGCGCGAGAAGGGCGCCCTGTGGGACGTCGGCCCGCACGCACTGTCCCTCCTGCTGCCCGTCCTCGGGGACGCGGAGCACGTCACGGCCGCCCGCGGGCCCGGCGACACCGTGCTGCTCACGCTGCGGCACGCGGGCGGCGCGGCGAGCTCGGCGACGGTCAGCCTGACCGCGCCGCGCGCGGCCTCCGGGGTGTCCGTCACGCTGTACGGCACCTCGGGCACCACCTCGCTCCCGAGCCGCCGGGACGGTCCGGAAGTGGCGTACGAGCGCGCGGTGGACGCGCTGCTCACGGCCGTACGCGGAGGTGAACGGCACCCCTGCGACGCCCGGTTCGGGCTGCGGGTGACGGAGGTGCTGGCGGCGGCGGAGGCGTCGTTCGAAGACGGCGGGGGAGCGGGCGGCTAGGGGTCCGCGGCCCTCGCCTGACCAGGGAGGCGGGTGACCGGCGCCCGGTACGTGCCGCACGTGCCTCGCCGCATGCGATCCCTACTTGATCAGCGCGTTCGCCACCGCGATCAGTAGCCCGAGCGCGGCATCGGCCACCCCGATGAACACGGCCCCGCGCCTGCGGTAGCCCATCCGCAGCGCGGCGGCCGTGCCCCAGCCGAACAGCAGCGTGGCGTTGAGCGTCAGACCGGCCGCCGTGGTGGGCCCTTCGGGCCAGTCCCCGTTCCCGGCGGCCAGCAGCAGCACCACCGTGGGCAGCGAGGCCACGACCAGCGGCCACTCGTCGAGCAGCCGGTGCCCGAGCGCGTACCAGCGGTGGCCCGCGCGGTGGCCGCGATGGGTGGACATGTGATGGGCGTAGCCGTGCGCGAGCGCGGCGGTGGCGGCCGTGACCAGCACCCACAGCGCGTCGTACACCGGCGTGAACGGCGCCCCCTCGCTCTGCAGAGCGGCCAGCAGCGCACTGGCGAGCACCGTTCCGTACACGCCTCCGAACAGCATGTTGGACCGCATGGAATCTCCGTTCTCCGGCGACGCGGCGCGGGCGGCCGAGTGGCGGGCGGCGTAATGGCGGGTGGTGCCGGCGGTGCACCGGCACTTCACGGTGAGGGCGTCATGGCGTAATGAGCCGTCCACGCTAATCGGCGGGTGTGCTCCTTTCCTCGGCGTAACGGGGGAGAAAGAAAGGGCCGAAGGTATGACAACGCCTGGCGACGGGGCTCGGCCTCTTCGGCCTCGGGGAAACGGCCTCTTTTGTCCTATCGGGTATCGCCACATGCCGAAATCGGTCTTGGAATGCATGGGAGATCCCGCTTAACGTCGTGCTCGCGCCCTTCGCGCTCCCCATCCGCACGCACTCCGCGCCGCGCGCCTGTGCGCTGTACGACAAGGAGGCGCAGCTCTTGACAACGTTCACGAGTTACGTCGAAAACATCCTCAGGGAACTGGCGGACCATCCGGAACGCCGCGTCCTGACCACCTCCGACGGACGGGACATCACCGCCGCCGAGTTTCACGACAGCGTCCACCGCACGGCGGCGGAACTGGCCGGCCGCGGCATCGGGCACGGCCACACCGTCTCGATGCTGTCCGGCAACCGGCCGGAGGCACTGTCCGCCCGGTACGCGGTCAACCTGCTGGGCGCCAGGATCGTGCTGCTGTACGAGGGGCAGGCCCCGGAAACCCAGGCGCGCGTCGTGGAGAGCGCCGAGACCGTCCTGCTCCTCGTCGGCCCGGAATCGGCCGCACCCGCCGCGGAACTCCTCTCCCACCTCGACGGCGCCGCACCGGACGTGCTGCTCCTCGGCCCCGGCGGCAGCGGCCTGGACGCCGAGGACCTGACCGCCGCGGCCGCCGCCCGCCCCTCGGGCCGTACGATCGAGAGCGCGGTCCGCCCCGACGACGACTGGTGCGTCCGCTACACGGGCGGCACGACCGGCATCCCCAAGGGCATCCAGATGGCGCACGGCCCCTACGCGAAGGCCGTCGCCTACCGCCTCGCAGCCGCCGGCGACCCGCCCCGCCTGCTCGCCTGCACCTCGCTCGCCCACCTGGCCGGCCAGATGTCCGACATGACGCTGGCCGCCGGCGGCAGTGTCGTCCTCCAGGACGGGTACGACCCCGGTGCGGTCCTCGCCGCCGTCGCCCGCGAACGCATCACCCACATGTGGCTACTGCCGCCCCTCCTCTACCAATTGTTCGACCACCCCGACCTGCCCACCACCGACCTCAGCAGCCTCACCCGCATCACCTACGGCGGCTGCCCGGCCTCCCCGTCCCGCCTGCGGCAGGGCCTCGACGTCCTCGGTCCGGTCCTCTACGGCTGGTACGGACAGTCCGAAGCCCTGCTGCTCACCGAGATGAGCCCGGAGGAGCACGGCCGGACCGGGCAGGGCGGCCAGATCACCGTCGGCCGCCCCGTACCCGGCGTGGAGATCGAGATCCGCGACGAGGACGACCGCCGCCTCCCGCCGGACACCAGCGGCGAGGTGTACGTCCGCTCCGAGGGCATGATGACCGGCTACTGGAAGAAGCCCGAACTGACCGCACAGGTCATCCGCGACGGCTGGGTCCGCACCGGCGACGTCGGCTACCTGGACGACGCCGGCTACCTCTACCTGATGGACCGGGTCAAGGAGATGGTCATCGTGGTGGGCGGGCACGTCTACCCGGCCGAGCTGGAGGACCTGCTGCACACCCACCCGGACGTCGCGCACTGCGCGGTCTTCGGCGTACGCACCGCCGACGCGGTGGAGGAGGTGCACGCCGCTGTCGTCCCCGCGCCGGGGCGCACCATCGACCCCGGCGCGATCACCGACTTCGTGGTGGCGCACAAGGGCGCGATGTACGCGCCGAGCGGCGTGCACCAGGTGGACACCATCCCGCTCACCTCCGTCGGCAAGCCGGACAAGAAGCGGCTGAAGGCGGAGCTGGTGGAGGGGTAGGGCCGGCGGAGGAGTAGGGGAAGCCGGGGCGCTGAGGGGAGCGGGGCGGTGGAGCCGTGGAGCCGGTGGTGCGGTAGGGCCGGTGGAGCTGTGGAACCGGTGACGCGGCAGGAGGAGCGGTGCGGGCCCGGCGGGGCGGGGCGATGGCCGGAGGCCGTGGGGCCGGGCCGCCGCCGTACCGGGACCGTCATCGTTTCCTCACACAATGCGCGACACGACGTCACGAACGCCACGCACCATGGTCAGCCCCCGTCCCCGCCGTACGCTTTCGACGAGCGTCCGCCCGGCCACCGCTTCGGAGAACACCGCCCCATGACCCGTGTGCTGCTCATCGAGGACGATCCCGCCGTACGCAAGGGCGTCCATCTCGCGCTGCGCCGCCGCGGACACGAGGTCGAGACGGCGGCCAGCGGCGAGACCGGACTCCTCGCACTGGAACGCTTCCGGCCGGAGCTGGTGCTGCTGGACCTGATGCTGCCCGGCATGAGCGGCCTGGAGGTGTGCCGCCGCATCCGCGAGACACAGCAGATCCCGATCATCATCCTGTCCGCGCGCGGCGACGACATCGACATGGTGGTGGGGCTGGAGGCCGGCGCGGACGACTACGTGGTCAAGCCCGCCGGCGGAGAGGTGCTCCAGGCACGGATGCGGGCGGTGCTGCGGCGGGTGGTGGGGGACCCGGACGGGGACGGGTACGGGGGCGCGCACGGAGGGGCGTACGGGGGCGGGCCGGGGAGCCAGGCGCTGCCGACGGGCGCGACCGGTGGCGCGGGAGCGGGCGCGTCCGACGGCGCGCAGGCCGACGCCGCGCCGTCCGCCTTCTCGTCCGGGCCCTCCTCCCGCACGTCCCTGACGTCCTTCGGCGCGCTGACCATCGACCGCGCGGCGCTCCTGGTCACCAAGAACGGCCGCGAAGTCGTCCTCGCCCCCTCCGAACTGAAGCTGCTGCTCTTCCTGTCCGATTCCCCCGGCCAGGTCTTCAGCCGCCAGCAGCTCCTCGAACAGGTCTGGGAGCACAGCTTCTACGGGGACGTGCGCCTGGTGGACGCGTGCGTGATGCGGCTGCGCTCCAAGATCGAGGACGATTCGCGGGCGCCCGCATACGTACAGACGGTACGGGGGTTCGGTTACCGGTTCGGGCCGCTGTGAGCACGGGGTGGCCCCGGCGGGGGGCCGCGCCGGGGCGGGGCGGGGAGTGGCTGACCGCCGCGTACACCAGGCTGCGCGGGCTGCGCACCCGCCTCGTCGTCGGCTTCCTCGTCGTGTCCGCGCTCAGCGCGCTGATCACCGCGACCCTCACCTTCCGGCAGGCCCGTACGGCCATACTGGCCCGCACGCAGAACACCGCCGTGCACGACCTGCGCTCCCAGATGGAATCCCTCGGCCCCGACCTGTCCTTCCCGCCGCGGCCCGAGGATCTGCAGAACCTGGTCGTCCAGCTCGACCGGGCCGGCGGGGCCCGCAACTGGCACACCTACGCGCAGTACGAGAGCGGGCCGGTGCTCCCCGAGCCGTGGCGCGGCGAGGACGGGCAGGCGGGACGGGCGGGGCAGACGGGACAGACGGAGGGCGGGCAGACGGGGCGCGGGGCCGGGGGAGGGGCGGGGCGCGCGAGCGGCGGCGCGCCGGGGGTGGCGGAGAGCCATGCGCCGGGGCGAGAGCGCGGGAGCGCGGTCACCGACGGCCTGCGCGCCGCCGTACGCCGGCACCACGCGCCCATCTTCCAACGCGTCGAGCGGGGCGGCGTGCCCTGGCTGGCGATCGGTATGCCGGTGGACTTCACCGACCCGGGCGCCGAGGGGCAGAGGTCCGGGGCGACCGGCACACCCGGCACACCAGTCCCCTCCGACACCAACTCTCCTCACCCCTCGTCCCCCACGTCTTCCTCACCCTCCCCACCCGGTAAAACCAAACCCTCCGGCCTCATCGTCTACGCGGAGTTCGCCCTCGACGACGAGCAGGCCGACATCTCCGCCCTGGTCACCGCCGCCCAGGCCGGCGCGGTGCCCGCGCTCGCGCTGGCCGTCGTCCCGGCGCTGTTCGCCGCGCGCCGCGTACTGCGGCCGGTCCGCCGACTGCGCGAGGCCGCCGAACGCATCACCTCCGGCGAACTGGACACCCGCTCGCCGGTGACCGGCCGCGACGAACTCGCCGACCTCACCGTCACCTTCAACGAGATGGCCCGCGCCCTGGAGAAGGACGATGCCGAGCTGCGCCGCATGGAGGCCAACGCCCGGCGCTTCGCCGCCGACGTCTCCCACGAACTGCGCACCCCGCTGGCCGCCATGGCCGCCGTCACCGAGGTCCTCGACGAGGACGCCGCCCGGCTGGACCCGGACACCGCCGACGCCGTACGCCTGATCAGCGACGAGACCACCAAGCTGGCCCGCATGGTGGAGGACCTGATGGAGGTCTCGCGCTTCGACGCGGGCGCCGCCGCCCTGCTCCTCGACGAGATCGACGTCGCCGTCGCCCTGCGCAAGACGCTCCAGTTGCGCGGCTGGCAGGACCAGGTCGAGACCACCCTCCCCGAGGGCCTGCGCACCCGCCTCGACCCGCGCCGGATCGACGTGGTCGTGGCCAACCTGGTCGGCAACGCGCTGCGGCACGGCGGCGCTCCCGTACGGCTGACGGCGTACGCGACGGCGGGACGGCTCCGTATCGACGTGGCCGACCAAGGGCCCGGCATCGACCCGGAGGCCCTCCCGCACGTCTTCGACCGCTTCTACAAGGCCGACGCCGCCCGTGCCCGCTCCAGCGGCAGCGGCCTGGGCCTGGCCATCGCGATGGAGAACGTACGGCTGCACGGCGGCACCCTGCGCGTGGCCAACGCGCCGGGCGGGGGAGCGGTGTTCACGGTGGAGCTGCCGCTGACACCCCCACCCGCCCCACCCGCCCCCGAGGACCGCCCATGAGGAGCCCGACCCGAGCGGCGCCGGCCACGGCCTCGTACCTGGCCCTCTTCGCCGCGACCCTCCTCGTCCTCGCCCTCTTCCTCACCGGCTGCGGCATCGCCCCCACCGGCTACGTACAGGCAGGCGCACCCGCACAGGGCGTCCGCCAGCCGGGCACCCACACCTACACCGCCCGGATCTTCTTCCTCTCGCCCCTCGGCGTCCACGCCGCCGCCCGCCCGGCCGACGGCCCGGTCGGCCCCCAGGAGGCCCTGGACCTGCTGGTGAAGGGACCCACCGAGGCCGAACGGGCGCGGGGGCTGGTCAGCGTCGTACCGCCGATGCCCGGCCGGCTCACCGCCGTCCCCGCGACCGGCGCGGTCAACGTCCACCTACCGACGCCGGTGGCCCGGCTGGAGGCGGCGGCCACCCACCAGATCGCGTGCACCGCCGCCCACGCCGACATCCCCGGCGGCCGCCCCGCCACTCAGGTGGACGTGCGGATGTACGAGCCGATGAGCCGGGACCGCCCCTGGACGGTGCGCTGTTCCAGCAACGGAATCGCCCTGCCGGCCACCGGCCCGGACGCCTCCTAGGCAGCCGCCCCGGACGCCTCCCGGGCCCCGCCCCCACCCTCGCCCCGAACAGCTCCAGCGCCCCCTGGGCCCCCTGGCGTACGCCCCGTCACCCACCCCCGAAGTACTCCCTGACCAGGCGGCTTTGTCAGTGGTGGGCACTAAAATCGGAGGCAGTAAGGAAGCAGTCCAGGACTGCGTCTCCGCTGTCCCAGGAGGTTGCCGATGGCCGTAGCCACACTGTCCACGAACACCGCGATCCCGAAGAAGACCACGACGTCCGCGAAGGCTGCGAAGGCCGCGAAGACCGCGTACGGAAAGACCGCCGCGCGCCGCCGGGTGGCCCGCCACACGCCGATGGTCAAGAAGCCGCTGCCCGCCGGTCTCCCGCGCGAGTGGTACGAGTCCCACAACCGCCGCCTGAAGGCCATGCGCCTGGCGATAGCCCTGCTCGACGGCGGTGTCTACACCCCGGAGCGGGCCCGCAACCGCACCATCCGCACGACAGCGGCCCGTATCGGAGTGCACCCGCCCTCCAACACGACCTGCCGCCTGGTCCGCTCCCTGATCACCGAGAACGCCCGCTGACCCGGCAGGCGACGCGCCGCCTGCGCGTGAACACGAGCGACGACTCCCACCGACCCTGACCACGGCCCAGCGACTGCCGCACTCCTGACCTGACCGGCCCCTCCCGGCCCGCCCGGGAGGGGCCACACGTCATGCCCGCGGAGCAATCACCCGGGCCGCCGCCGTTCCCAGCCCAGTGGGCCGACCGACGAAGGCCCGCGCCCCTACGGCTCCCGCCTCCACAGGCTTCGCCTCCACGGCCTTCGCCCCCACAGCCCCCGCCCCCTGGCCCCGGCCCTTGTGCCGGACCAGGTCCTCCTCGCGATACCGCCGGCACCCCTGATGCCAGGTGAGAATCCCGGCCATCCAGTTCTCCAGCTCCTTCACATACCCGTCCAGCAGCGCCCGCGCTTCACCCGACAGCCCGAAGTCGTCGTACAGCACCGGCAGTTCATTCGCCGCCACATGCTGGAATTCCCGCATGCGTGACGTCATGAGGTCATGGACGATGGCGAGCGCCGTCGGGTAGTCGCAGTCGAAGAAGTTCTGCACCACCAGAACCCCGTTGTGCACCTCCCCTTCGTACTCGATCTCCTTCTGATACGAGAACACGTCGTTCAGCAGCGTCGCGTAGTCGACGGCAGCGTTCTCCAGCGAACGCATCGGACCGCTGCGGTAAATCTCCTCCGGCACCCGCCGCCCGTGCCCGATACGGCTCAGGCTCATCGTCATGTCGGAACCGAACGTCGCCCGCCGCATCTCGATGTAGTCCACCGGGTCGGGAATGTGGTGCCGCGCCTGGTTCTCCAGCTCCCAGATCCACCCGGCCGTCATGACCTCGACGGCGTCCCGGAACATCTTCCGCGCCGCGGCGTCCATCGGCGCTGTCGTCCGGCGCCACAAATCCGCCAGCCCACGCTCCATCGCATTCGCCGGCTCCGGAATCGCCTCCCCCTCCGCCACGGGCATGAACGTAGAAAGCCGCGCATTGCACGCCTTCGCCCCGGCGATGTCCCGCGTCGCCCCGAAGACCACGGGGTAATAGTCGTCGCCGTACGTCCCCCAGGTCAGCCACTGCGACGCCAGGTCCAGTTCCTCCGGGGTCGCCTCGGGGTGCAGGCCGGCAGCGCACAACGGGAAGTCGTAGTCCGCCACCTTCCCGGCACTCCAGACGTCGGACAGCGGCACCCCCGCCTGCGGCCGCAACATTCCCATCAGCCGTGCCCACTCCACCGCGTTCACCCGGGCCCCGTCCAGATGCGGACTCAGCGTCGTGGTGAACGGCATGTAGAAGTCCGGCAATTGCGAGGGCCCCACCCGGCGGAACGGCACATGCGTGAAGTTCCGCAGCCGTTTGGCGCCCGTGACCGCCACGGCTCGTCGCACATCCACCGCGGAAGTGCCCAGCCCCCCGAACGCGAACGGCGACCAGTTCCCCGCCGATTCCGCCGCCGCCCCGCTCCCGTTCATGTACCGACTCGACCTCATGTGCCATTCGTGCCCGCCCGACTGCCAGTCCTGCAACCCCTTGGCATAAGCCAGCACGTCCGCACACTCCTGCGGACTCAGACCCTCCTCGGCGAACAGCACCGGAAGTTCCGTCACCACCGTGTCCTCGAACTGCTGCACCCGCGAGGTGATCAGATCATTGACGGCGTCCGCCGCCTCCTGAGTGGTGCACCCGAGGAAGTTCTCCAGTACCAGCACCCCATTACTGAGTTCCCCCTCGTCCTCGGTCTCCCGCTGATACGAGAACAAGTCGTTCCGCAGATGCACCCCGTCCGCGAACGTGTCCCTCAGCACCCGCAACGGCCGCGCCCCGGAAACCGCCGCCGGTACCTCGGCCCCCGCCGCGAACTCCACCAGCCCCGCCGACCACGGAGCCCCGCCCACCTTCCGCCGCATCTCGATGTATTCAACGGGGTTCGGCAAGCGCCCCGCGTTGATGTTCGACAGCTCCCACAGCGACTCGTTGAGCAAATGCTCGGTGTTCTCCCGGAACCGGGCCCGCCACCCCTCCGACATCGAAGGCACCGTCCGCGCCCACAGATCCGCCAGCCCCGCCTCGACCGGATTGGTGGGCTCCGGCACCGGCGTATCCGGATCCATCGGCATGAACAGCGGCAGCCGGTCCAGATACGCCTTCCCGCCGACCCGGTCCTGCGTCCGCTTGAACGCCTCCAGAAAATGATCGTCGAAGAAGAACACCCACACGTACCAGTCCGTCACCAGGGACAGCACATCCGCCGGGCAATCCGGATGCGTATACGCACACAACAACGCGTAATCATGCGCATCCAAATCCGCCTCCTCCCAAATCCCCGACCCCTCCAACATCCCCATCCCCCGAGCCCACTCCTTGGAATGCCCCCGAGCCTCCCCCACATGCCCATTCAACCGCGCCGGATACGGCAAATAAAACCCCGGCAACTCAAACGGCTGCGCCATCACGGCACTCCCCTTCGTCGGCCCTCTCTCCACTCCACCGGACGCGCGCCCCCGCGGCGCAGCAAGCCACCCGCCGGCCACCTCCACGCCACCACCCGCCCAGCGGCCACAGCACTACCCACCTCGCCCGTCCCGTATCCACCCTCTTGACATATCGCAAGCACGTATGATTTCCGCCCCGCGCGGTGCCTTGCCGTCCGCCGGGAATCGAATGCCCGGTGCCTCGCGGGCGAAGGGTTGCCTCCGACCGGAGCGTTGTCAGTGCCACCCCGCACCATGTCCACATGACCGTAAGATCTGATTTCGCCCTGGAGCTCCAGCTCGGAAGCGCCCGCGACGAGGCCGCCGACCCACAGGTCAAAAACGCCGTGACTGCCGCGATCGACCACATGTTGAGCGGCAACAGCCGTAGCCGCAGGGGCGGCCGGGCGCTCACCGACCTGCTGGCGGCAGCTCGCGCCACGGCGGCAGACAAGGAGGAGTGGCACGTGGTACGCCTCCTGCAGGACTCGCTGGACTACGCGGAGGGAAGAATCCTCAAGCCGGAGTTCGAGGAGAGATACCGCCTGTTCCAGGACGGTGCGCGGGACGAAAACAGCCGACAATTCCTCTCACGGACCGTCTGGGCGGCGAGCGACTTCGTGATCCGCGCCGGAGCCGAATTCCTGGCCGAGCACCCGGAGGCCGGCCCCGCCGAACTCCTCCGCCATGTCGAGGCGCTGGGCCGGGATGCCAAGTTCCTCGAAGCCCCCGAAGACCGCCCGGGACGGTACCGGATCCCTCGGGGCCGGGCGGAGATCGCCGTCTGGGCGGAGCGCGTTCTGCGCAACCGAATCGACGTGGAGGACCCCGAAGAGGCGGCGCAACGGATTGCTTCTTCTCCGAAGGCGCTCAGCGTGCTCGCGTCCGACCCCGAAGGAGAAGTCCTCCTCCAGGCACTCCGACTGCAACGCCGCTCCGCCGGACTGGCTGCGCTCCGTCGCCTGGCGGAGGACCCGGCCGCATCGGAAGGGGACCTCCACAAGGCCTTGCGCGGGCAGCACTGGATCTTCGGGGGCCAGTTCGTCAGCGAAGCCACGCACCGCCGCCTGGTACCGGGCGACGAACTGGACATCCCGCTGATTCGCGGCGATGGGGCCCTCCACGTCGTAGAACTCAAACGCGCCGCAGGCCTGCGCGGCCCCTTGGTCAAACAGCACCGCAACGCCTGGGTCCCCACGGCCGAGGTCCACGACGCCGTGGCGCAAGCCGTCAACTATCTCGTGGGACTCGACGAACACCGCGAGCGCATACGCCGCGACCTGGGCATCGAGACCCGTCGCGCCAGCGCACTCGTACTCATAGGACACCCGGCGGCCCAGCCCGACGTCCCGGAGGAGGAGATCAACGAAGCCCTCCGGACCCTCAACACCCACCTCAACCGCGTCGAAGTCCTCACCTACAAGGACCTCCTCGACAACGCCGACCGCCTCCTGACAACAACAACGACCGAAGCCACCTGACCTCCGGGCACTGCCGGTAGCTGTGCACATGGCTGTGCCCCCGACCGCTTGGTCGGGGGCACAGCCATGTGCACAGCTACCGGCGCGTGGCCTTGGCCTTTAGAGGTCGAAGTACAGCTCGAACTCGTGCGGGTGCGGGCGGAGTTGGATCGGGGCGATTTCGTTGGTGCGCTTGTAGTCGATCCAGGTTTCGATGAGGTCGGAGGTGAAGACGCCGCCCTGCTGGAGGTACTCGTTGTCGGCCTCAAGGGCGTCGAGGACGGCCGGGAGGGAGGTGGGGACCTGCGGGACGCCCGCGTGCTCCTCGGGGGCCAGCTCGTAGAGGTCCTTGTCGATCGGCTCGGCCGGCTCGATCTTGTTCTTGACGCCGTCCAGGCCCGCGAGGAGGAGGGCGGAGAAGGCGAGGTACGGGTTCGAGGACGGGTCCGGGGCGCGGAACTCGACGCGCTTGGCCTTCGGGTTGGAACCCGTGATCGGGATGCGCATCGCGGCGGAGCGGTTGCGCTGCGAGTAGACCAGGTTGACCGGGGCCTCGAAGCCGGGGACCAGGCGGTGGTAGGAGTTCACCGTCGGGTTGGTGAAGGCGAGCAGCGAGGGGGCGTGCTTGAGGATGCCGCCGATGTAGTAGCGGGCGGTGTCCGAGAGGCCCGCGTAGCCCTGCTCGTCGTAGAAGAGGGGCTCGCCGCCGGTCCACAGGGACTGGTGGACGTGCATGCCGGAGCCGTTGTCACCGAAGATCGGCTTGGGCATGAAGGTCGCGGTCTTGCCGTTGCGCCAGGCGACGTTCTTCACGATGTACTTGAAGAGCATCAGGTCGTCGGCGGCGGCGAGGAGCGTGTTGAACTTGTAGTTGATCTCCGCCTGGCCGGCCGTGCCGACCTCGTGGTGCTGGCGCTCGACCTTCAGGCCGGCCGCGTCGAGCTCCAGGGAGATCTCGGCCCGCAGGTCGGCGAAGTGGTCGACCGGGGGAGCCGGGAAGTAGCCGCCCTTGTAGCGGACCTTGTAACCGCGGTTGTTGACCTCGGAACCGGTGTTCCAGGCGCCGGCCTCGGAGTCGATGTGATAGAAGGACTGGTTCGCCGACGTCTCGAAACGGACGTTGTCGAAGACGTAGAACTCCGCCTCCGGACCGAAGAACGCGGTGTCCGCGATGCCGGTGGAGGCGAGGTACGCCTCGGCCTTCTTCGCCACGTTGCGCGGGTCACGGCTGTACTGCTCGCCGGTGATCGGGTCGTGGATGAAGAAGTTGACGTTCAGGGTCTTGTCGCGGCGGAACGGGTCCACGCGGGCGGTGGAGAGGTCGGCGCGCAGGGCCATGTCGGACTCGTGAATGGCCTGGAAGCCGCGGATCGAGGAGCCGTCGAAGGCGAGCTCCTCGGTCGGGTCGAACGCCTCCGCCGGAACCGTGAAGTGCTGCATCACACCGGGCAGGTCGCAGAACCGGACGTCGACGAACTTGACGTCCTCGTCCGCGATGAACTTCTTGGCCTCATCGGCGTTCTGGAACATCCAACTCCTCCTAGCCCGGTCACCGGCGGTCGGCGGCGCGGGATTGCTACTCGGAGCGCGCCATGTGCGGTGGCGCGCTTGCCCGACCATAGGCAGGCGGGATTTCCCAAGCATGACCCATTTGTTTCGCCGAGGTTAACCGCCGCGCGGCCCATTTCGGGAGGTGATGTGCGGGGAAGGGGGGCGGAGAGGAAGGGCGGAATCGGTCATTCCGAGGGGGCGGGAGGTGCCGGGTGCGTGGGGTGACGCGGGGTTGGGGCCGGGCGGTACGGGGCGGTACGGGGACAGGTCCCTGGGCAGGCCCCTACGGTCGCGTCGGGTGGCGGTGGGCGTCGTACGGCGGCTTCGGCGCGGCCCTCGGGGGCCGCCGGTGGTGCCCCGCGAACGGGAGAACGTATGCGGTCGCAGTACCGTGGACGGGTGGACAACAGGCAAGCAATCGGATCGTGGATCTCCGGGCCCCGCGCGGCAGCCGAGGACATGGGCGTCGAATTCGGCCACCGCGGGCAGCGGCTCGGGCTGCCGGAGGAGGGGCCGGGCTCGATCGCGCGCCCCGGCCGGCGCTTCGCCGCCCTCTTCATCGACTGGGCGCTGTGCATGCTCGTCGCGTACGGGCTGCTCAGCCAGGGGCGGGCCGACGCGACGAGCAACTGGGCGCTGGCCGTCTTCGCGGTGCTCAGCGTGCTGACGGTCGGCACGGTGGGCTTCACGCCCGGCAAGCGGCTGGTGGGCCTGCGGGTCGTCGCGGAGGGCGGCGGACGGCTGCCCCTGCTGCGCGTGGTCCTGCGGACGCTGCTCCTGGTGGTGGTCATCCCGGCGGTGATCTGGGACCGCGACGGCCGCGGCCTCCACGACCGCCTGGCGCGCGCCGTACAGGTGCGGATCTGATTCCAGCGCGGGTCTGATCCGGTGCGGGTTTGCTCCCAGTGCGGGTTTGCTCCCACCGCGTCTGATTCCCGTCCGGATCTGATCTTCGGTCTGATCTTCGGTCTGATCCGGAGGGGCGTACGGGGACGTGCGGGAGTGTATGGGGACGTACGGGGACGTACGGACCAGGCACCCGCGTGCGCCGTACGGGGACCTCGTACGGGCCGTACACGTCCTATGGCCGTACACGTCCGGGCCGTACAAGCCCTACGAACCGGATGGCCCAGCCGGGCGCCACACGCCCCCAGCCAAGCGCCCCCATCTCCCACGGCGGCCCCGAGGCGCGCGCACCCGGCCACGCCCGCCCACTGCCCCCCCCCGCTGCCGTCATCCCCCAACCCCCGAGGGGCCCAGGACCACAAGGTCCTGGGCCCCTCGGCCGTTCCGGTGATGGGAGCCGCGCGGCGCGCGGGCGATGCGGCTCAGCGCATCTTGCCGCCGCCGCCCTTCGGCATCCGCATGCCCTTGGGCATGGGGCCCTTCGGCACCGGCATGTTGCTCATGAGGTCGCCGAGGGCGCGCAGACGGTCGTTGACGGCCGTGACCTGGCCGCCGGGCAGGGTGCGCGGGAGCTTCAGGAGGGTCGTACGGATCTTCTTGAGCGGGATCTCGCCGTCGCCGTCGCCGACCACGAAGTCGTGGACCGGGGCGTCGGCGATGATCCGGGCCATCCGCTTCTTCTCGGCGGCCAGCAGGCCGCGTACACGGTTCGGGTTGCCCTCGCCGACGAGGACGATGCCCGCCTTGCCGACGGCGCGGTGCACGACGTCCTGCTGGCGGTTCATCGCCACGGCCGGGGTGACCGTCCAGCCGCGGCCCACGTTGTCCAGTACGGCCGCCGCCGCGCCGGGCTGGCCTTCCATCTGTCCGAAGGCGGCCCGCTCGGCACGGCGGCCGAAGATGATCGCCATCGCGAGGAAGGCCAGGACGAATCCCAGGATGCCCAGGTAGACGGGGTGGCCGATCAGGAAGCCGAGGACGAGGAGAACGCCGAAAACGACGATGCCCACGCCGGCGACGACAAGACCGACCTTGGGGTCGACCCGACGGGTCATCTTGTAGGTCTGGGCGATCTGCTTCAGTCGCCCGGGGTTCGCAGCGCCCTCAGCGCTGTCTGCTTTTGCCTTCCTCGCCATGGGGCGCAGTTTACGTGGCGTTCGGGCCTTCGGTCGCCGCGGCCTCCAGTACGTGCTGGGCCTCGTTCCGGTCCCTGGCGCGGCGCCGGTCCTCCAGCACCGATGTCCACGCGTTCCGGCGGGCGGTGCGCTGGCCCGAGCGCATCAGTACGGACTCCACCGCGCGCAGGGCGTCGGTGACCGACGGGATGGGGAGAGCGGCGGTGGCGCGAGCGGGCGCGGCCTGCATGGCGGGTTCCCCTTCTGGAGGAATGATGGATGCTTTCTGTGAAGCCATCGTTACAGATCGGTGTTACCAACTGATGACCCACCGGTCAAACACCGATGAAACGTTGACGCGGCCCGCACCTCCCCTGCCTGGGGGTGTGCGGGCCGCGTCAGCGCAGCGTGTGCCAGGACTCACATTCCGGCCCAGGGGTCAGCGCCGCCCCATGCGGTCCGGACGGCTCGTGCCGGGTACGGGTCAGAGGGCCTGCGCCGACTCCTCGACCTGGCGGCGCTCGATCGCCTGCTGGTACAGGCGGCCGGCGCGGTAGGAGGAGCGGACCAGCGGACCGGACATGACACCGGCGTAGCCGATTTCCTCGGCCTCTTCCTTCAGCTCCACGAACTCGGCGGGCTTGACCCAGCGCTCGATGGGGTGGTGCCGCACCGACGGGCGCAGGTACTGCGTGATCGTGATGAGTTCGCAGCCCGCGTCGTGCAGGTCCTGCAGCGCCTGGCTGATCTCCGCGCGCTCCTCGCCCATGCCCAGGATCAGGTTGGACTTGGTGACCAGGCCGGCCTCGCGGGCCTTGGTGATGACGTCGAGGGACCGCTCGTAGCGGAAGCCGGGGCGGATGCGCTTGAAGATCCGCGGCACCGTCTCGACGTTGTGCGCGAGCACCTCGGGGCGCGAGGAGAAGACCTCGGCGAGCTGCTCGGGGACCGCGTTGAAGTCGGGGATGAGCAGTTCGACGCCGGTGTCGGGCATCGCGGCGTGGATCTGGCGGACGGTCTCCGCGTAGAGCCAGGCGCCGCCGTCGTCCAGGTCGTCGCGCGCGACGCCGGTGATGGTGGCGTACTTCAGCTCCATGGTCCGGACGGATTCGGCCACCCGGCGCGGCTCGTCGCGGTCCAGCTCCTGCGGCTTGCCCGTGTCGATCTGGCAGAAGTCGCAGCGGCGGGTGCACTGGTCACCACCGATGAGGAAGGTCGCCTCGCGGTCCTCCCAGCATTCGTAGATGTTGGGACAGCCCGCCTCCTGGCAGACCGTGTGCAGGCCCTCTTTCTTGACCAGGCCCTGCAGGTGGTTGTACTCGGGGCCCATCTTCGCCCGGGTCTTGATCCACTCGGGCTTGCGCTCGATGGGGGTCTGGCTGTTCCGGACCTCCAGGCGCAGCATCTTGCGTCCGTCGGGTGCGACAGCGGACACGTCCGGCTCCCTACGACTTCGTTTCTTCGGCGTACACCAGGGTACGCCCGTCAATTCGCACGTCTTTACGTGCAGGCCAACCCCGTATGGCAGGGGCGCATTCCTCGCGGTCGGTTTTCGCGGCTCGGTGACCGGTTCGGCCGGTCCGGGATCGGACCGGACCGGCCGGTGACCGGCTCAGACCGCCCGCGGGAGCAGCACGGCGTTCTCCAGCACGTCGCGCAGGTGCTTCTCGACGACCGGCAGGACATCGGCGATGGTGACGTCCCGGCCGAGTTCGCCCGCGAGGGAGGTCACCCCGGCGTCCCGGATGCCGCAGGGGACGATCTTGTCGAACGAGGTGTTGTCCGGGTTCACGTTGATCGCGAAGCCGTGCATCGTGACGCCCTTGGCGACGCGGATGCCGATCGCGGCCAGCTTGCGGTCCTCGCGGCGCTGGCCGGCGTTGGACGGGGCGTACTCCGGGCCGTTCAGCCGGGGGTCGAACTCCTCGTCGGCCGTACGGGGGTCGAAGTCGAGCGAGAGGCCGCCCAGGGACGGGCGGTCCGCGATCGGGTCACCCAGCACCCAGACGCCGCTGCGGCCCTCGATCCGGGTGGTCTCCACGCCGAACTCGGCGCAGGTGCGGATGATGGCCTCTTCGAGACGCCGTACGTGGGCGACCACGTCGACCGGGCGGGGGAGCTTCTGGATCGGGTAGCCGACCAACTGGCCCGGACCGTGCCAGGTGATCTTGCCGCCGCGGTCGACGTCGATGACCGGGGTGCCGTCCAGGGGGCGCTCGCTGTCGTCCGTGCGCCGGCCCGCCGTGTAGACGGGCGGGTGTTCCAGCAGCAGGCAGGTGTCCGGGACCTCGTCGGCGAACCGGGCGGCGTGCACCCTGCGCTGTTCCTGCCAGGCCGTCTCGTAATCGACGGCGTCGGCGCCGAAGCCTAGCTGGACAAAGCGCAGCCCCTCGGGTGCGGGGGTGTCCCCCCGAGAGATCGCAGTCACGGCAGCTCCTCAGCTCCTCTTCGAACTTTGTCGAGTCCTTCGCGCCCACGCCAACTGTACGGCGGGGGCGGACGGGTCCCGCAGGCACCCGGTGCGCGGGCCCGGTGCGCGGGCGCACGGAAGTGCCCCGGGAGCCCCGTGGCCGCTCATGGGGCCGCCGTCACGGGATGGGGCGGGGCCGCCCGGACATGCGCGGAGGACAGTACGAGCCCTGCTCACACGATCGGATGAACGCGTGGCGAAGGCGGCGAGAAAGCCGCTCAAGGCCGTTACATTCACGCCGTTCCACGAGGGCAGGGAGCAGCGCCGGACAGGGTCAGCCGAACCCGGGCAGCTCGGCCCGGAAGGCAGGAGACCGGTAAAGCTGATGACGGAACGACCCCCACAGCGCACGCCCAACCGACAGCTCGCCGCGCTCATCGCGGAGGCGGGATTCTCCAACGCAGGGCTGGCCCGCCGGGTCGACCAGCTCGGCCTGGAGCACGGGCTCGACCTCCGGTACGACAAGACGTCGGTGACGCGCTGGCTGCGCGGGCAGCAGCCCAGAGGCACCACGCCCGCACTGATCGCCGAGGTCTTCACGCGCAGACTGGGACGCCGTCTGTCGGCCCAGGACCTCGGCCTGGACGCCTGCGCGCCGGTGTACGCCGGACTGGAGTTCGCGTCCACGCCGAGCGAGGCGGTGGACATCGTCAGCGGTCTGTGGCGCAAGGACTCCGGCAGCCACGCGGAGCTGCGGAAGATCGCCTTCACCCCGGCCGGGCTGGTGGTGCCCAGCCGCGACTGGCTGATCGGGCGGGCCGACGAGCGGGTCGCGCACGGTGACGCGGCCGAGCCCGCCGGCCGGCTGTCCGGGCCGGGACGGATGCAGGTGTCGGTGCCCCGGCAGCGGCAGATGGACCGCGGCGGCCCCGACCGGGCCGGCCACCCCGAACGGGCGGAGCGCGCGGGGGCCGCCGAACGCGCCGGGCGCACGGACCGTCCCGAGCGCCCCGAGCGCACGGAACGCACGGAACGCTCCGACCGGGCGCACGCCTACCGGGTGTCCGCCGGTGACATCAAGGCGCTCCGGTCGGTCGGCGAGCTGTTCCGGGCGCTGGACCACGCGTACGGCGGCGGCCACGCCCGCCAGGCCCTGGTGCGCTATCTGGAGCACGAGGTCGAGCCGATGCTCCGCGGCACGTACGGCGAGGCGGCCGGGCGGCGGCTGTTCGCGGCGGCCGCCGACCTGACGCGGCTGGCCGGCTGGACGTCGTACGACATCGCCGCGCACGGCCTGGCGCAGCGTTACTTCGTCCAGGCGCTGCGGCTGGCACAGGCGGCCGGGGACCGCGCGTACGGCGCGTACGTCCTGGTGACCATGAGCCGGCAGGCCGTCTACCTGGGCCACGGGCGGGAGGCCGTCCAGTTGGCGCGGGTCGCCCAGCAGGGCGTCGGCAGCAACGCGCCGCCCGTCGTACAGGCCCTGCTGCACTCGGCGGAGGCGCGCGGGCACGGCGTACTGACCGAGGTACGGGCGTGCACGGCCTCGCTCGCGCGGGCGGAACGGGCGCTGGAGACGGCGCGGCCCGGGGACGACACGCCCTACTGGGCGCGCTTCTTCGACGAGGCGCAGCTCGCCGACGAGCTGGCGCACTGCCACCGCGACCTCCAGCAGTTCCGGGCGGCGGCTCAGCACGCGGAGCGCTCGCTGCAACTGCGCGGCGCCGGGTTCGCGCGCAGCCGCCTGTTCTGCCGGGTGGTGCTGGCGACGGCCCGGCTCGGCCTGGGCGAGCTGGAGCAGGCCTGCGCGCTGGGCGCGGAGGCGGCACTCCAGGCGTCGGAGATGCGGTCCGTACGGGCACACGAGTACGTCCGCGAGTTCGAGCGCCGGCTGGAGCCGTACCGGGACGCGGCGGCGGTACGGGGGTACCGGGACCGGGTGGCGGCCATGAAGGGGTGACGGGCGGGGCCCGAGAGGGGTGCGGGAGCGGCTGGTGAGGCCGGTGGGGCGGGGCGCGTGATCGCGGTCCCGCCCCCTTCGTGTGCCGGTATTCGGACGCGTGGGTGGGTGAGGTGGGGGTGTGAGGTGCGGTCGGGGACGGCCGGCGGGGGCCGGGAGGCCGGGGCTCAGGCTGCCGCGGAGAGTTCGCAGGGCTCGCGGAACGGGGGCAGGCGGAGGTCGTCGAGCGCGGCGCGGGCGGCCCGGCGGCCGGAGCGCAGGGCGCCCTGGACGGTGCCGGTGTCCCGGTGGTCGCCGCACACGTACAGCCCGGCCAGCAGCCGCACGGACCGGTCCGGGTCGTGCGGTACGGGCATGGCCGGGACCGCCTCCGGGTCGTGGTGGGCGGCCAGCAGCTCCCAGGTGTCGGTGGACGTGCCGTAGATCCGGTCGAGCTGGGGCCGGACCGTCTTGTCCAGCGCCCGGGCGGGCAGCGTGGCCGGTGCGCCCAGCACGGTCGTGGTGACCAGGGCGCGGCCCGCCGGGGCACGGGAGGGGTCGGTCTCGCTGGCGACGTAGGTGTGCGCGACCGGGCCGTCGGCGGGCAGGAAGAACACCGGTTCGCGGGCCGGGGGACTGTCAGTGGTGTGGTGCACGATGGTCACCGGGTGGAAATCGGGGACCCGCAGCCCCGGGAGCAGCTCTGCCGCGTCGCGTGCTCCGGTGGCCACGAGCACCGAGCGGCAGGGGAGCTGCCCGTGGTCGGCGGTGGTGACGCTGGTGGTCGAGACGGAGACGGCGCGTACGGAGGTGCGCACGGTGCCGGGGGGAAGGGAGGCGGCGAGGAGTTCCGGCAGGGCCGAGGCGCCGCCGGCGGGCAGGCACAGCCGTCCGCGGGCGAAGGAGCGCAGGGCCTGGGCGGCGCTGCGGCTGGAGCCGGTGAGCCCGGGGTCGCACAGGAGGGCGGACAGGAGGGGGCGCAGGAACCCGTCGGGAATGTACGGCGGGAAGGCCGGACGGGCGGCCAGTGCCTGGGCGACGGGGCGGTCGGCGCGCCGCTCGGAGCGTGAAAGGGCGCGCGCGGCCGAAAGTGCGCCCCTTGTGCTCCGGGGCGCACCGACGCGCTGCGCCCGCTGGCCGTTGTGGAGACAGAGCCCGGGGGAGAAGTGACGCAAGACCAAGCCGTCGAGGCCGGGGGTGGTGCGCAGTTCGGGATACGAGGTGACGAGTAGTTGGCCGGTGCGGTCCAGCCGGAAGCCGTCCAGATGATCGGTGGTGGTCCGGCCGCCGGTGCGTGGGGCGGCCTCCAGCACGGTGACCGTGGCTCCCGCGCTGGTCAGATGGTGGGCGGCGGCGAGACCGGCGAGGCCGGCCCCGACGATGACGACGTCCACGGTCGATGCGGTGCGCAGCACGTGCCCTCCCGAGGTCGGTCCCGGTGCCGGCGCTATGGGGCTTCTGCCCCGAACCGGCGCGCGGGATGCCGAGTTCGTGAGGTTGGAACCTTAAGAAGGGCGGTGGCGGGGGCGCGATCGCGCGTAGACCGCGCACGGGCGCACGATGCGGCACGGAATGCGGCACGCAGTGCCGCGAGCGGCCGGTACGTCGGTGGGTGCGGCGCCGCGGTCGCCTGCGGTGGCGGGTGGGTGGCACTCGGTGCGGTGCGCCTTCGGCGCGGTGGGCGGGGTGCGGTGCGCCTTCGGCGCGGGGGTGGGGTGCTGGGCGCGGTGCGTCTGCCGCGCGGTGCGTCTGCCGGGCGGTGGGCGGAGGGTGCTGGGCGTCCGGTCGCGGGTGGTCTTTCGGCTGCGGCCGTGTGGGGGCTCTGCGGTGCGGGTGCGCGTGCGGCCGTGACCGGGTCGCGCGGTGGGTGCGGTGCGATGCGTCCGTAGCCGCGGGTGCGGCCGTGACCGGGCCGCGTGATGGATGCGGTGCGGTGTGGCCGTGGCCGCGGGTGTGTGTGGCGGGTGCGGTGCGTCCGTAGCCGCAGGTGCGTGGTGGGCGTGGTGCGGGTGCGGCCGTGACTGCCCGCGTGTGGGTGCGGTGTGGTGTGGCCGTGGCCGCAGGTGTGGGGTGGGGGCGGTGGGCCTTCGGCGAAGGTGGGTGTGGGGCGGGGCCCGCCGCTGGTGGGTGGTGTGGGCCGGGGCCGGGGCTCCGGGGCGCGTTCCTGGACTGCTGCGCTTTACGTCCTGGAACCCGCCCCTCCGCCCCGGCCCCTCGGTCTCGTGGCGGGCCGCGCCCCGGTGGTGAGGGAAAAGATCAAGGCGTGCGCGCTGTCCGAATGGGGTGAACAGCAAGGCGTGTGCGCTGCCTGAGTGGGGTGGAGGGTCAGGACGTGAGTGCTGCCCGGATGGCGTCGTCGGCCTTTGGGTGGGTGAACGTGAAGCCGGTGTCCAGGAGGCGTTGGGGGATGATGCGTTGGCTGGCCAGGATGTTGTCGGCGAAGTCGCCCAGGGCCAGCCGCAGGGCGGGGGCCGGGACGGCGAACGGGGTGGGGCGGCGCAGGACGCGGCCCATCGCCGCGGTGACCTCGCGGTTGGTGACCGGCTCGGGTGCCGTGAGGTTGACCGGGCCGCTCAGTTCCTCGGTGTCGATGAGGTGCCGGAGGGCGGCGATGTGATCGTGCAGGGAGATGAAGCTCCAGTACTGGCGGCCGTTGCCGAGCCGTCCGCCCAGGCCCAGCTTGAACAGGGGGAACAGCCGTCCCCAGGCGCCGCCCTGGCGCCCCACGACCAGCCCGGTGCGGGGGAAGACCGTACGGATCCCGGCCTCGACGGCCGGGGCGGCGGCCTCCTCCCAGTCGACGCAGACCCGGGCCAGGAAGCCGTCGCCGGGCGGTGCCGACTCGTCCGTCCGCCGGTCGCCGGTGTCGCCGTAGTAGCCGATGGCGCTGCCGCACACGAAGACCCGCGGCGGGGTGTCGAGGGAGGCGATGGCCTCGGCGAGCGCCGCCGTACCGAGGACGCGGCTGTCCCGGATCTCGCGTCGGTACGCCTTGGTCCAGCGGTGGTCGCCGACGCCCGCGCCCGCGAGGTGCACGACGGCGTCGCAGCCCGCGAGTCCGGTGGCGTCCACCGTCTGGCGCTTGGGGTCCCAGCGCACCTCGTCGGCGGCGCGCGGCGGGTGCCGGACGAGCCGGACGATGTCGGGCTGCTGCCCGGTGTCCGACGGGCGGGTGGCGCTCTTCTCGCGGAGGGAGCGCAGGAGTGCCGTTCCGATGAGGCCGGTCGAGCCGGTGATGGCGATCCGCATGCCGGCCATACTGCCCTGCCCGGAGGCGCGCTCGTGGCACAGTGGCACGCATGTCCGAATCGTTCGTCCGTACCGCCGTTCTCGCCGACGAGGAGCCGCTCGCGGTCCTGGACCGCCGTACGTGGTCGACGCTGCACTCCGTGACGCCCCGGCCGCGGCCCCCGTACGTCCGGTTCTTCGACAACCGGCACCGGCCCGAGGACCTGCTCGTGGCGGAGACGGCGGGGCGGCTGTCGGGCTATCTGCGCCTGGTGCCGCCGACGGCGCTGCCCTGCAACGCCCACGTCCGGCAGATCCAGGGACTGGCCGTGGACACCTGGGCGCGCGGCCGGGGCGTCGCCCGTACGCTGCTGGACGCGGCCTGCGCACAGGCGGCGGACGAGGGGGCCCGCCGCATCACCCTGCGTGTTCTCGGCCACAACACCCCGGCCCGCAGGCTCTACGAGTCGGCGGGCTTCGCGGTGGAGGGCGTACTGCCCGGGGAGTTCCTGCTGGAGGGTGAGTACGTCGACGATGTGCTGATGGGTATGGCGCTGGTCTGAGACGGGGCGCCGACGAAGCGCCCCGCCCGTCGGGCCGCTATGCGCTCAGCGCCTTCTTGAGCGCTTCGGCGTATTCGGCGGGGTGTGTGGTCGAACCGGTGTGGCCGCCGGGGAAGTGCAGGAGTTCCGTGCCGAGGCGGTCGGCGAGGAAGGCCGCCGGCCGGTAGGGCAGCTCGCCGCGCGAGTCCTGGCCGCAGGCGAGCACCAGCCGGTCCGAGACCGCCTGGAGCCGGTGGAGGTCCGGGGCATAGGACATGAAGCCGGGGACGATACGGCCGACGAAGTACGGCAGGTCGGCCATCGTCCGCTCGGCCCGCGCCGCCGCCTGCGGCGGAAGCTCGATCTCGGCCTTCTCGGCCTTCTCGGGCTCCGGCGCGGTGGTGCCGCCGTCCTTCTTCAGGCCCGCGGCGAAGACGGCCATCGCCGGCCCGAGCCCCTGCGTACGGAACGTCTCCTCTACGCGGGCGACGAGCGCGCGGTGTTCGGGGGCGTCCGGCAGGACCTCCACCACCGGCGGCTCGTGCGCCACGAGGCGCGCGACGCGTTCCGGGCGGGTGACGAGCAGGTGCAGGGCGGCGATGGCGCCCGAGCTGGCGCCGAAGACCCGGGCGGGCTCGCCGGGCGACAGCAGCTCCAGCATCCGGAACGCGTCGTCGGCGTGCTCGGCCACCCGCTGCTCGGCCTCGGGGTCGTCCAGCGGGCTGCGGGACATGCCGCGCGGATCGTACGTCGCGACGGTGTACGCGGTGGCCAGGGCGTCGGCGATGCCGTCGAAGGAGGCCGCGCCGCCCGACCCTCCGGGTATCAGCAGCAGGAGGGGGCCCCGGCCGCGTACTTCGTAGTGCAGGGTCGCGCCGTTCACGCGCAGGCTGCCGGTGGTGGGGCCGGTCATGACGGGTCTCCTTCTCGGGACGGGGGCCAGTTCTCCAGGAGGGTGTGGAGGGCGTCGAGGGCGCGGAGCCACGTCTGCTGCGGCGAGCGGTCGTGCGCGAAGCCGCCGGCGGCTTCCAGGGCGACGAAGCCGTGGAAAGTGCTGCGCAGCAGGCGGACGGCGTCGGTGAGGTCGGGTTCGGCCAGGCCGTAGCCGCGCAGCATGCCGTAGGTCAGCTCGACCGCGCGCCGTGGGCCGGGCGCGTTGGCGGCCAGCTCGGGGTCGATGCGCAGCGGGGTCTGCGTGGCCGCATAGCGGCCCGGGTGCCGGCCGGCGTACTCCCGCCAGGCGTTGGCGAAGGCGACCAGGGCTTCCTTGCCCGCGCGCCCGGCGGTCGCCTCCGCGATGCGGATGGTCTTCTCGTCCGCCGCCAGCAGCGCGATGCGTCCGCGCAACTCTTCCAGGCCGCGGACATGCGTGTACAGGCTCGCGTCCTTCACGCCGAGCCGCCGCGCCACCTGCGACATGGTCACCTGGTCGAAGCCGGCCTCGTCCGCCAGTTCGGCGCCCGCGACCGTCACCCGCTCCGCCGTCAGCCCGGCCCGCGCCATGTGCCCACGCCCCTGTGTTCCCGAAGTGGTCCTGGAGCCTCTAACACTCCTAGAGCCCCTAGGTATTTCCTAGGGGCTCTAGGTTAGCGCTGTGGGGCACGGGTTTCGCAAGCGAAAATCGTTCCTGCCGTGGTCAGGTGCCGAAGCGGTCCCACAGCCGGGGGAAGCGCTCCGCCAGGGCGCGGTCGTCATCCAGGTCGAGGTAGGTGCCGAGCGGTTCGCGGGGCTGCGCCGGCAGGCCGAGGTCCGGCATCTCGGCGCCGGTGAGCTGTTCGTACGCCTCGTCCGCCGCGTAGCCGAGTTCCTCCGCGTCGCCGTCCACCTCGTCGTCGAACGTGTCCAGCAGGTCGGCGAGGTGGTCGGGGTCGTGCAGGGCGCCCTCGAACACCTCCCGGCCCTGGCCGATCAGCCAGCTACGGAAGGAGTCGAAGGCGTCGTCGCTCGCACCGCCGAGCAGGATGCTCGCCGCGGCCCACAGGTCCCAGCCATAGGCGCGGTTGTCCCGGGACTCGAAGTGCCGGGCGAAGTCCACCACCGAGTCGGGGTCGAGAGCCACCAGCCGTTCGACGAGCGCGTCCGCCTGCTCCTCGGGGTCGCCCTCGGCGGCGTCGCGGGAGCTGTCGATCAACTGCCAGAACTCCGTCTCGTCCATCACGGGTCCAGCATCGTTGCTGCCGCACGGCGCCGCACGCGGAGTACCCCAGATGCGACGGTGTCGTTATCCGCGCCCCTTCGCGCGGAAAAGCGGACACAAGGTGTCGGGTTTCGGCGCGAAGGTCGTGCCATGCGAGAAGGAGAACTCACCATGGCCGGGGCCACCACTGAACAGGAGCCGCTCACCGGGAAGGTCGCGCTGGTCGCCGGCGCCACGCGAGGCGCGGGCCGGGCGATGGCGGTGGAGCTGGGCCGGGCCGGTGCCACGGTCTACGTCACCGGCCGTACGACCCGGGAGCACACCAGCGAGGTCGGCCGGGCGACGGAGACGATCGAGGAGACCGCCGAGCTGGTGACGGCGGCGGGAGAAGCGGCCCGGCGGGCCTCGGCCCACGAGGACGGCGCGGGCGGCACCGGCATCGCCGTACCGACGGACCATCTGGACCCGGCGGCGGTACGGGCGCTGGTGGAGCGCATCGACCGCGAGCAGGGGCGGCTGGACGTCCTCGTCAACGACCTGTGGGGCGGTGACGTGCATGTCGAGTGGGGCAAGAAGATGTGGGAGCACGATCTGGAGAAGGGGCTGCGCGTCCTGCGGCTCGGGGTGGAGAGCCACATCGTCACCAGCAGTTGCGCGCTGCCGCTGCTGGTCCGCCGGCCCGGCGGGCTGGTGGTGGAGGTGACGGACGGTACGGAGGAGTTCAACCGGCGCTACCGGGAGCCCTTCTACTACGACCTGGCCAAGAGCGGCCCCATCAGGATGACGAAGGGGCTGGCCCGGGAACTGCCGGAGTACGGCTGCACGGCGGTGTGCCTGACCCCGGGCTGGCTGCGGTCGGAGGCCATGCTGGACACCCACTTCGAGGTCACCGAGGAGAACTGGCGGGCGGGCTGCGAGCAGAACCCGCACTTCGCGATCTCCGAGACACCGGTGTTCGTCGGGCGGGCGCTGGCGGCGCTGGCCCGCGACCCGGACGTGGCCCGCTTCAACGGGCAGGCGCTCTCCAGCGGCGGCCTGGCGAAGGAGTACGGCTTCACGGACGTGGACGGGTCGGCGCCGGACGCCTGGCGCTACATCACCGAGGTCGAGCAGGAGGGGAAGCCGGCGGACACGACGGGGTACCGGTAGAGACCCGCCGGGTACGGGCCCCGGTGCCTCCCGCCGTCACGGCTCCCGGTAGAGGTCGTACGTACGTGCCGCCGCGGCGGCGAAACGCTCCCGCAGTGCGACCGGAGCCAGTACTTCCCCGTCCGGCCCGAGGCCCAGAAGCTGGCTGTAGGCGACGTCCAGGGACTCGACGGGCAGGGTGACGGTGAGCCGCCCCTGCTCGTCGGGCTCGCCGGCCGCCGCGAGCGCCTCGTCGGCGCCGGCGCGGTCGGTGACGTAGCGCAGCCGCCGGGCGCCCGAAGGCGTCAGCCGTACGGTCACCTCGTCCCGCAGGATCGAGCGGGCGAACTGGGCGGACCGCTCCGCCCAGAAGGCGGGCAGGTCGAAGTCCGCGCCGCGGGTGAAGCGCTCGGCGAGCGGGGTGACGGCGGTGAAGCGGTCGATCCGGTACACCCGCACGTCCTCGCCGACCCGTGCCGCGAGGTACCAGACGCCCGCCTTGAGGACCAGGCCGTACGGCTCCAACTCCCGCTCGACCTCGGTGTCCTTGCGGCGGTACCGGGTGGCGATCCGCCGGTCGTCCCAGACCGCGTCGGCGACGGCGGGCAGCAGTTCCGGGGTGGCCGGTTCCTGGTACCAGGCGGGCGCGTCGAGGTGGAAGCGCTGGGCGGCACCGTCCGCGGCGTCCCGCAGTTCGGGCAGCAGCGCGGCGGAGACCTTGAGGCGGGCGGCGGACGCGGCGTCGGCGAGGCCCATGTCGCGCAGCGCGGCGGGCACGCCGGACAGGAACAGCGCTTCCGCCTCGCTGCGGCCCAGGCCGGTCAGCCGGGTGCGGTAACCGCCGATCAGGCGGTAGCCGCCGGCCCGGCCGCGGTCCGCGTAGACGGGCACGCCGGCCTCGGAGAGGGAGAGCACGTCGCGGGCGACCGTACGCTCCGACACCTCCAGCTCGCGCGCCAGCTCGGCGGCCGTCATGGACGGGCGGGACTGGAGCAGCAGCACCATTCTGATCAGCCGGGCAGCGCGCATGGCTGCATCATGCCGGGCGGGGCGCGACCGTGCGACGGATCGTTTCCGTGAACCGATCCCCCGAACCGACCCCCTGAATCGTTTCCCCGAACTGATCCCTCGGCTCGTTCCCCGAGAGGCGATACGGAGCGAGCAGGGCGCGGCCCACGAGGGAGCCGCGCCCTGCCGGGAGAATCCCGTGCGAAGGCCCCGGGCGCGGTTGAGGTGGCCTCCGCACGGGAGCCGGGGGCACCGGACCGGAGCCCGGCGCGGGGGTGCGGACGCGGCGGACGGACCGCCGCGTCCGGTGGTGGCCCGAAAGGCCGTGTCGGTGGCCTACAGGCCGTACCGCTCCTTGGCCTCCTTGACCGTCTCCGCCTTCACGTCGCCGCGGCGGGACAGTGCGGCCAGGGCCTGCACCACGACCGACTGCGCGTCGACGCCGAAGTGGCGGCGGGCCGCCTCGCGGGTGTCGGAGAGGCCGAAGCCGTCGGTGCCGACGGAGGTCCAGTCCTGCTCGACCCACGGGGCGATCTGGTCGGGCACGGCGCGCATCCAGTCGCTGACCGCGACGACCGGGCCGGGGGCACCGGCCAGCGCACGGGTCACGTACGGGACGCGGTCCTCGCCCTCCAGACGGGCGGCGTCGCACTCCAGCGCGTCGCGACGCAGCTCCGTCCAGGACGGCGCCGACCAGATGTCCGCCGCCACGCCCCAGTCGCGGGCCAGGATCTCCTGGGCCTCCAGGATCCAGTGGATGGCGGTGCCGGAGGCCAGCAGTTGCAGGCGCGGCGCGTCGGCGGCGGCGGGCTCGGCCTCCTTGAAGCGGTAGAGGCCCTTGAGGATGCCTTCCTCGACGCCCTCCGGCATGGCGGGCTGCACCTTGGTCTCGTTGTAGACCGTCAGGTAGTAGAAGACGTCCTCCGCGTCCGGGCCGTACATCCGGCGCAGACCCTCCTTGACGATCACCGCGACCTCGTACGCGAACGCCGGGTCGTAGGAGAGCGCCGCCGGGTTGGTGGAGGCGATCAGGTGCGAGTGGCCGTCCGCGTGCTGGAGGCCCTCGCCGGTCATCGTCGTCCGGCCGGCCGTGGCGCCGATGACGAAGCCGCGGCCGAGCTGGTCGGCGAGCGCCCAGAACTGGTCGGCGGTGCGCTGCCAGCCGAACATCGAGTAGAAGATGTAGAACGGGATCATCGGCTCGCCGTGGGTGGCGTACGAGGTCGCCGCCGCGGTGAAGTCGGCCAGCGAACCGGCCTCCGTGATGCCCTCGTTGAGGATCTGGCCGTCCTTGGCTTCCTTGTAGTACAGGAGCTGGTCGCGGTCGACCGGGTCGTAGGTCTGGCCGACGGGGGAGTAGAGCCCGGCGGACGGGAACAGCGACTCCATGCCGAACGTACGGGCCTCGTCGGGCACGACCGGCACCCAGCGCTTGCCGGTCTCCTTGTCCCGCATCAGGTCCTTGACCAGGCGGACGAACGCCATGGTGGTGGCGATCTCCTGCGAGCCGGAGCCCTTCTTCAGGGCGTCGAACGCCTTGTCGGCGGGCATCGGGAGCGGCTTGGCGACGACCTTGCGGGCCGGGGCCGGACCGCCGAGGGCGGCGCGCCGCTGACGCAGGTACTCCATCTCCGGGGAGTTCTCGTCCGGGCGGGCGTAGGGCACCACGTCCGCGTCCAGGGCGCTGTCCGGGATGGGCAGCTCCAGGAGGTCCCGCATGGCGCGGAACTGCTCGCCGGTGAGCTTCTTCATCTGGTGGTTGGCGTTACGGGACTCGAAGCCCTCGCCGAGGGTGTAGCCCTTGACGGTCTGCGCCAGGATGACGGTCGGCGCGCCCTTGTGCTCGACGGCGGCCTTGTACGCGGCGTACACCTTGCGCGGCTCGTGGCCGGCGCGGGAGGTCTGGAACAGCTCCAGCAGCTTGGCGTCCGACAGGCCCTGGGCGATGCGGCCGAGCGCCGGGTCCGAGCCGAAGAAGTGCTCGCGCAGGTAGGCGGCGTCGCGGGTGGCGTACGTCTGGAACTGCGCGTCCGGGGTCTCGCGCAGGCGGCGCAGCAGGGCGCCGTCGGTGTCCCGGGCGAAGACCTCGTCCCACGCCTGGCCCCACAGGGACTTGATGACGTTCCAGCCCGCGGCGCGGAACTGGGCCTCCAGCTCCTGCACGATCTTGAAGTTGGGGCGGACCGGGCCGTCCAGGCGCTGGAGGTTGCAGTTGATGACGAAGGTCAGGTTGTCCAGGCCCTCGCGGCCGGCCAGCGCCAGGGCGGCGGTCGACTCGGGCTCGTCCATCTCGCCGTCACCGAGGAACGCCCACACGTGGGAATTGGCGGTGTCCTTGATGCCGCGGTGCTCCAGGTAGCGGTTGAAGCGCGCCTGGTAGATCGCGGAGAGCGGACCGAGGCCCATGGAGACGGTGGGGAACTCCCACAGCCAGGGCATGCGCCGCGGGTGCGGATAGGAGGGCAGGCCGTCACCGGCCGCTTCCTGGCGGAAGCGGTCGAGCTGGTCCTCGGTGAGGCGGCCTTCGAGGAAGGCGCGGGCGTAGATGCCGGGGGAGGCGTGGCCCTGGATGTAGAGCTGGTCGCCACTGCCGTCGCCTTCCTTGCCCCGGAAGAAGTGCTGGAAGCCGGTCTCGTAGAGCCAGGCCGCCGAGGCGAAGGTGGCGATGTGGCCGCCGAGGCCGAGGCGGGAGCCGCGGGTGACCATGGCGGCCGCGTTCCAGCGGTTCCACGCCGTGATCCGGGCCTCCATCGCCTCGTCACCCGGAAACTCGGGCTCGGCGGAGGTCGGGATGGTGTTGACGTAGTCGGTCTCCAGCGGCGCGAGGCCCGGGGCACCGGTGTGCTCCACGGCACGGCGCATCAGGTAGGCGGCGCGGTGCGGACCGGCCGCCTTGGTGACGGCGTCCAGGGACTCGCGCCACTCGGCGGTCTCCTCCGGGTCGCGGTCCGGGACCTGGTCGAGCTGGCTGTACGGCATACGTACGGGATCGGGCATGGGTGGCCCCTTTCCGGACGGAGGAGGGAGGTGCGATGAGTGCTTGGCAGGCAGGGGTCGCGCCCCACCGACGACGATACGCCTCTGATCGATGATCGATCAACGCAAGTTGAAGGAAAAACCGCAGGTCGGCACGGGGTGCCAGCCTTTTAGGCACGGGGTGCCAGGCTGTCTGCGGCTCCGAATCGTAGGTGAAAGCGCCGCGGACCTGCGGAATCAGACCCGGGGGGCGCAGCTCAGCACATGCGTCTTCAGCAGCTCACCGATCCGCGGATCGCGGCGCCGGAACGCGTCCACGATCTCCTGATGGTCGCGCGCGTGCGAACGCGGCTCCGGGCTGAACCAGCGGATCGAGAGCGTCGTCCACACCTCCACGCCCAGCGACTCCCAGGTGTGCAGCAGGACGGCGTTGCGGGCGGCGCGCACGATCTCGCGGTGGAAGGCCACCGTGTGCCGCACCTGCGCCTCGCCGTCACCGTGCCGGTCCGCCTCGCACAGCGCCGCCACCTCCCGGTCCAGCGCCGCGGTGTCCTCGGCCAGCCGCCCGGCGGCCAGTTCGGCGGCCACCTGCTCCAGACCGGCCCGTACCGGGTAGCTCTCCTTGAGGTCGTCGGCGGTCAGATTCCGTACCCGTACGCCCTTGTTCGGGGCGGACTCGATCAACTGGAGTGACTCCAGCTCACGCAGCGCCTCCCGTACGGGCGTCTGGCTGACCTCCAGCTCGACCGCGATCCGCCGCTCCACGATCCGCTCACCGGGCTGCCAGCGGCCGCTGACGATCCCCTCCAGGATGTGCTCGCGGATCTGCTCGCGGAGCGAATGGACGACGGGCGGGGTCATGACGTGCTCCTTCAGAGCGTGCGGCAGACGGCGGCCGGATGCCCGCGCCGGAAGGCGGTACGGGAGACCACCGCAGGACGGCCATTATCCGTGCAACGAAAACGGGTCGGCCCCGGCTCGTACGAACTTGTACGAACCGGGGCCGACCCTGCACACCTACGCGGTGGCTACCGTGTTCAGAGACCGATCTCGGTCTCGAACTCGGCGGCCTCCAGGATCTGCTTGACCGTCGTCAGGTAACGGGCCGCGTCGGCACCGTCCACCAGGCGGTGGTCGTAGGAGAGCGCCAGGTAGGTCATGTGGCGCACGGCGATGGTCTCGCCCAGCTCCGGGTGGTCGACGACCACCGGGCGCTTGACGGTGGCACCGATGCCCAGGATGCCGACCTGGTTCGGCGGCACGATGACCGTGTCGAACAGCGCACCGCGCGAGCCGGTGTTGCTGATCGTGAAGGTCGCGCCCGACATGTCGTCCGGGCTGATCTTGTTGGTGCGGACCTTGCCGGCCAGCTCCGCGGTCTTGCGGGCGATGCCGGCGATGTTCAGGTCGCCCGCACCCTTGATGACCGGGGTCATCAGGCCCTTCTCCGCGTCCACCGCGATACCGACGTTCTCGGTGTCGAAGTAGGTGATCGTGCCCTCGTCCTCGTTGATCCGGGCGTTGACGACCGGGTGGGCCTTCAGCGCCTGGACGGCGGCCTTGACGAAGAACGGCATCGGGGAGAGCTTGACGCCCTCACGCTGCGCGAAGGCGTCCTTGGCCTTGTTGCGCATCCGCATGATCTTGGTGATGTCCACCTCGACCACGGAGGTGAGCTGCGCCTGGCTGTGCAGGGCCTTCATCATGTTGTCGCCGATGACCTTGCGCATCCGCGACATCTTGACGGTCTGGCCGCGCAGCGGCGACGCCTCGATGGCCGGGGCCTTCGACGCCGCGGCCGGAGCGGCGGCAGCGGCCGGGGCGGCCTGCTTGGCGGCCTCGGCGGCGGCGATGACGTCCTGCTTGCGGATCCGGCCGCCGACGCCGGTGCCCTTGACCGAGCCCAGGTCCACGCCGTTCTCCTGGGCCAGCTTGCGGACCAGGGGGGTGACGTACGCGGCGTCCGCCTCACCCGCGGCCGGGGCCGGGGTGACCGGGGCGGCGGCCGGAGCCGGCGCCGGGGCCGGAGCGGCCGGGGCCGGGTCCGGGGCGGGGGTGGTGACCTGCTGCGGCGCGGGCGCCGACGGGGCCTGCGGCGCGGGGGCCTCCTGCTTGGGGGCTTCCTGCTTCGGGGCCTCCTGAGCCGGGGCCGGGGCCGGGGCGGCGGGGGCCTCGGCCTGCGCCGGGGCGGAACCCTTCGCGCCGATGACGGCCAGCTTGGCGCCGACCTCGGCGGTCTCGTCCTCGCCCACCAGGATCTCCAGCAGGGTGCCGGCGGTGGGGGCGGGGATCTCGGTGTCGACCTTGTCGGTGGAGACCTCCAGCAGCGGCTCGTCCTCGGCCACCTCCTCGCCGACCTCCTTGAGCCAGCGGGTGACGGTGCCCTCGGTGACGCTCTCGCCGAGCGCGGGGAGGACGACGTCCGTCCCCTGGGTGCCGCCGGCCGGGGCCGCGGGGGCTTCCTGGGCGGGGGCCGCGGAGGGCTCCGGCTGGGCCGGGGCTTCCTCAGCAGGCTGCGCGGCGTCAGCCGCTCCGGTGGAGCCGCTGCTTGCGGCGGACTCGGCCTGCGCCGGGGCGGCTTCGGCCGCGGGGGCGCCGCTGCCGTCGTCGATGATGGCCAGCTCGGCGCCGACCTCGACGGTCTCGTCCTCGGCCACCTTGATGGAGGCCAGCACGCCGGCGGCGGGGGCGGGGATCTCGGTGTCGACCTTGTCGGTCGACACCTCCAGCAGGGGCTCGTCGGCCTCTACGCGCTCACCCTCGGCCTTGAGCCAGCGGGTGACGGTGCCCTCGGTGACGCTCTCGCCGAGCGCCGGAAGGGTTACGGAAACCGCCATGGTTTCTCTTGCTCCTTACAGAAAAGTGCGGATGTGGTCGCGCCCGGACCGGGATCAGTCGTGGGAGTGCAGAGGCTTGCCGGCCAGGGCCAGGTGGGCCTCGCCGAGCGCCTCGTTCTGCGTCGGGTGCGCGTGGATGAGCTGCGCAACCTCGGCCGGCAGGGCCTCCCAGTTGTAGACCAACTGGGCCTCGCCGACCTGCTCGCCCATACGGTCACCGACCATGTGGACGCCGACCACGGCACCGTCCTTGACCTGGACGAGCTTGATCTCGCCCGCGGTCTTGAGGATCTTGCTCTTGCCGTTGCCCGCGAGGTTGTACTTCAGAGCGACGACCTTGTCGGCACCGTACAGCTCCTTGGCCTTCGCCTCGGTGATACCCACCGAAGCGACCTCGGGGTGGCAGTACGTCACGCGCGGCACGCCGTCGTAGTCGATCGGCACGGTCTTCAGACCGGCCAGCCGCTCCGCCACCAGGATGCCCTCGGCGAAGCCGACGTGCGCGAGCTGGAGGGTGGGGACGAGGTCACCGACGGCCGAGATGGTCGGCACGTTGGTCTGCATGTACTCGTCCACGAGGACGTAGCCGCGGTCCATGGCGACCCCGGCCTCCTCGTAGCCCAGGCCCTGGGAGACCGGGCCGCGGCCGATGGCGACCAGCAGCACCTCGGCCTCGAAGGTCTTGCCGTCGGCCAGCGTGACCTTGACGCCGTCCTGGGTGTACTCGGCCTTGTCGAAGAAGGTGCCGAGGTTGAACTTGATGCCGCGCTTGCGGAAAGCCCGCTCCAGCAGCTTGGAGCTGTTCTCGTCCTCGACCGGGACGAGGTGCTTGAGGCCCTCGACGATGGTCACGTCGGTGCCGAAGGACTTCCACGCGGAGGCGAACTCGACGCCGATGACGCCGCCGCCCAGCACGATCGCGGACTTCGGCACGCGGTCCAGCTTCAGTGCGTGGTCCGAGGAGATGATCCGGTCGCCGTCGATGGTCAGGCCCGGCAGGGACTTCGGCACGGAGCCGGTCGCCAGCAGGATGTGGCGGCCCTGGACACGCTGGCCGTTCACGTCGACGGAGGTGGGGGAGGACAGCCGGCCCTCACCCTCGATGTAGGTCACCTTGCGGGAGGCGACCAGGCCCTGCAGCCCCTTGTACAGGCCCGAGATGACCTCGTCCTTGTACTTGTGGACGCCCTCGATGTCGATGCCGTCGAGGGTGGCCTTGACACCGAACTGCGCGGCTTCGCGGGCCTGGTCCGCGATCTCGCCGGCGTGCAGCAGGGCCTTGGTGGGGATGCAGCCGTTGTGCAGGCAGGTGCCGCCGAGCTTGTTCTTCTCGATCAGGGCGACGTCCAGGCCAAGCTGCGCCCCGCGCAGAGCAGCGGCGTAACCGCCGCTACCGCCTCCGAGGATCACTAGGTCGAAAACGGTGCTGGCGTCGTTCGCCACGTCACGTCCTCCATGCATGGGTACGCCGGAGCCGGTCTCCGATGACCGGGCGGCGGCTGTTGATCGGCCGCTGGTTGGTTCGGCCCTGATTAAGGGGGGCCCTGTCCTGCCAAGAACCCATCTTCGCACTTGTTGAAGGCGGACGGGACGGCGGGCCGGGCTGTGGGACGGCACGACGGCCGTTCCCGGGGGTTGCGCGCGCGGTTGCCCGGGCGTACGGGCGTACGGATTTCGTCGAGGGCGAACACGCGGGTACGGCCCCGGGCGCCGGGCCCGGGGCCGTACCGACAAAAACGCCGTAACCGCGGCAACCGCGACAGGGTCAGCCGAGGTCGCCGTCCGCGGTGCGCTCGGCCAGCCGCACCAGGGTGCGGACCGCGGAGCCGGTACCACCCTTGGGGGTGTAGCCGAAGGGTGCGCTCTCGTGGAAGGCCGGGCCGGCGATGTCCAGGTGAGCCCAGGTGATGCCCTCGCCCACGAACTCCTGGAGGAAGACCCCGGCCAGCAGGCCGCCGCCGGCCCGCTCGCCGACGTTCTTCAGGTCGGCCACCGGCGAGTCCATGGTCCGGCGCAGTTCGGACGGCATCGGCATCGGCCAGGACGGCTCGCCGGCCTCCTCCGCGATCTCGTGCAGGCTCGCCCGGAAGGCGTCGTCGTTGGCCATGATCCCGAAGGTCCGGTTGCCCAGCGCCAGCACCATCGCGCCGGTCAGCGTCGCGACGTCCACGATCGCGTCGGGCCACTCCTCCGAGGCGCGGGTCAGCGCGTCGGCCAGCACCAGGCGGCCCTCGGCATCGGTGTTCAGCACCTCGACGGTCTTGCCGTTGTACATGGTCAGCACGTCGCCGGGGCGCATCGCGTTGCCCGACGGCATGTTCTCGGCGAGCGCCAGCCAGCCGGTGACGTTGACCCGCAGGCCCAGCCGGGCGGCGGCCACGACCGCGGCGAACACCGCGGCGGCGCCGCTCATGTCGCACTTCATGGTTTCGTTGTGGCCGGCCGGCTTCAGGGAGATGCCGCCCGAGTCGTAGGTGATGCCCTTGCCGACCAGCGCCAGGGTCTTTTCGGCCTTCGGGTGGGTGTGGGCGATCCGCACCAGCCGCGGCGGGTTGTCCGAGCCCTGGCCGACGCCCATCAGGCCGCCGTAGCCGCCCTTCTTCAGCGCCTTCTCGTCCAGCACCTCGACCTTGAGGCCGAACTCCTTCGCGGCGGCCTGGGCCTGCGCGGCGAAGGACTTCGGGGTGAGGTCGTTGGAGGGGGTGTTGATCAGGTCGCGGGCGCGGTTGACCTCGGCGGCCAGCGCCTCGGCGCGCTCGGCGGCGGCCTTGAAGGCCTTGTCGCGCGGCTTGCCGCCGAGGATCGCGATCTCGGCCACCGGAGCCTTGCCGTTGCCGTCGGCCTTCTTGCCGCCGCGGGCGGTCTTCACCTCGCCGCTGTCGCTGCGGTACGCCGTGAAGGCGTACGCGCCGAGCAGCGCGCCCTCGGCGACCGCCGCGGCGTCCCCGGCGTCGGCGGCGGGCAGCGCGAAGCCGGCCTTCTTGGTGCCCGTCAGGGCGCGGGCGGCGCAGCCGGCGGCCCGGCGCAGCACCTCGGGGTCGTACTCCTCGTCCCCGGCCGGGGCGTCGCCCAGTCCGACCGCCAGCACGACCGCGGCCTTCAGGCCGGCGGCGGCCGGCAGCTTGGTGATCTCGCCCTCGGCACCGCCGGCGCCGAGGGTCTCCAGGACGGCGGCGAGCCCGCCGTCGAACGCCTTGTCCACGGCTTCGGCGCCGGGGGCCAGTACGACGCCCTTGGCGCCCTTGGCCACGCCGACGACAACGGTGTCCGCACGCAACGTCGCGGCGGAGGATGTGCTGAGGGTCAGTGCAGTCACGGTGATGAGAGTCCTGTTCCGTCCGGGTGTCCGTTCGCGCCGAGGGCGCTGCTGCGGCCGAGCCTACGCTCGGGTGCCGCGCACGTAACCGCTTGCTGCCGTATCGGCCCGGCTTGTCACGTCTTCACCACCCGTCTCTGGGGCCCCAATGCCTCCTGAAGGCGGAGGAGTTGTCGGTTCCGCGGAAAGGCGGGTCGGTTCACACATCGGGGTTCGCCGTCAATCCCCGTGCACCGAATGAGACGTGCGTCACAGTAGTGGCGACTGTGGGATAGACGGGTGCGAACCTTCGCATGATGTGCACGAGCCTGCCCGGTACCGCTTCCGGAAGCAGGGGGGACTTCCGGGGGGGAAGGGACTGCGCCCATGGGCAGCAACAGCACGCCGGCCGCCAGACCGGCCAGAGCCTTGGCCGCGCTCACCGCGGCGATGATCACGGCACTGCCGCTGGCGGTGAGTGCCCCCGCCGCCGCGCGGACCGCGCCCGCCGTGGCGGACGTGGTGCCACGGATCGACCTGCGGGTGCTGGTCGTCAGTGACGGCGGTGAGTCCGTCAACGCGATCGCCGCCGAACTGCGCGGCCAGGGCATCCCGTACACCACCGTCGACCTGACGCGTTCCGGCCGCCCGGTCATCGACGCGGCGTTCCTCAGTGACACCGTGGACGGCCGGCCGCGCGCCAAGTTCCAGGGCGTCGTCCTGCCGAACGACAACCCCTTCGGCAACGCCGCGTCCACGGAGCTGGCCGCCCTGAAGGCGTACGAGACCACGTACAAGATCCCGCAGGTGGACGCGTACACCTACGCCCGGCCCGACATCGGCCTGCGCACGCCCGACGACGGCGGCTACGCCGGAGTGCTGGACGGCTTCGCCACCCGCACCACCGCCGCGGGCAAGGCGGGCCCGTTCGGCTACCTCAAGGGCGCGGTGCCCTTCGAGGACGCCGACCCGCAGGTCTCCGAGAGCTACGGCTACATAGCGCAGCCGCTCGCCGACCCACCGGCCGGCGCCACGTTCACCCCGTACCTGGACGCGGCGGTGCCGGGCGGCTCCGCGCGCGGCTCGCTGGTCGGCGAGTACGCCCGCGACGGCCGCCGCGAACTGGTCGTCACCTTCGCGCAGAACCGCTACCAGCAGCAGTTCCGGCTGCTCGCCCGCGGCATCGTGGACTGGCTCACCCAGGGCGTCCACCTCGGCCGCAGCCGCAACTACTTCTCCGTCCAGGTCGACGACATCTTCGCCCCGGACGCCCGCTGGGACGTCAGGAACAACTGCACCCCCGGCGACTTCGACTGTCCCGCCGGCGTCCCGGACACCACGCCGATCCGGATGAGCGAGGCGGACGCCGCGTACGCCGCGCAGTGGCAGCGCGACCGGGACTACCGGCTCGACATGGTCTACAACGCCGGCTCCGGCGAGGAGTGGAAGTACGAGCACGGCGGCGTGGACGCGATGGCCGACCGGCTGCTCGCCGACAAGGCCGAGTACCGCTGGGTCAACCACACCTGGACCCACCCCTTCCTCGGCTGCGTCCAGGACACCTCGGTCGTCCCCTGGCGCTGTGCCAAGGACCTGTTCGGCAACACCCGGTGGACCAGCCGCAGCGAGATCACCGCCGAGATCGACAAGAACCACGCCTGGGGCGTGGCCAAGGGCCTGGACGTGGACCCTTCGGAGCTGGTCACCGGCGAGCACTCCGGCCTCAAGACCCTGCCGCAGCAGCCGCAGGACAACCCCAACCTCGCGCCCGCGCTCGCCGCCACCGGCGTCAAGTGGCTGGCCAGCGACAACTCGCGGGAGTCCGCGCAGCGCCCGGCCGGGGCGGCACTGACCGTGCCGCGCTACCCGATGAACGTGTACTACAACGTGGGCAAGGCGGCCGAAGAGGTCGACGAGTACAACTGGATCTACACCAGCAAGGCCGACGGCGGCAGCGGGATCTGCGAGACGGACCCCAACTCCACCTGTATGCCCGGGCCGCTGCCGACGTCCACCGGCTACGCCTCGTACATCGTCCCGCAGGAGGCGCGGACCGCCCTCGGGCATGCTCTGGCCAACGATCCGCGGCCGCACTACATCCACCAGTCGAACCTCGCCGAGGACCGGATCGCCTATCCGGTTCTGGACAAAGTTCTGGCCGACTATCGCGGGTTCTTCGAGGACAACACCCCGGTCCTCAACCAGCGCCACCGGGACATCGGACGCGAGATGCAGCAGCGTGCGGCCTGGCAGCGGGCGCTGGACGACGGTTCGGTGACGGCGTACAGAATCGGCGACGCTGTCACCATCACGTCGCCGGCCGGAGTGGCCGCTGCGGCTACGATGCCCGACGGAACCAGAAAGCAACTCGCCGACGGGACCGCGGAATTCGGCGAACGCTATGCCGGACGGGTATCGGAGTGGGCCACAGCGCAGTCGCCCGGAGCGGCCATCACGCTCAAGCTTCCGACGACCGCCTGACGCGTCCCCGGTACCGCCCGGCCCGCGCACCCGGCCGGGCGCGCCGGGGCCGGGCGGCCGCCGCGTACCGCCACCGCCGGAACCGACGCCCCGCACCGTCCCCCGCCCGCCACCGCTCCCAACGGCGCACGGCGGCCCTGCCGCGCACCGCAGCACGCGCACGGCCGCTCCCGCACCCGCGCCACCCCGCGCCGCACCACACTCGTCGCACCGCAGATCCCGCACCGAGGCACCCGCACGCAACCACCGCGCCCGCACCGACGCACCGGTGCACGACGGCGCACCCGCACCCGGACATCTGGACGGACGCGCAGGTACGGACGCGCCCGCACAGGTGTCCCGCGGCCGTGTCCGCACACCGGCGCCGGCCCACCGCACCCCCGCCCCCGCGCACCGCCCACACCCCCGCACCGCAGCCCGTCAGCACCCACACGTACCCCGCAGCTCCGCACGCGCACGCCGCACCAGGCCGGCACGGCCGCCGGCCGCGCCCCGCGCGACGCGCCCGCACGGTGCCCGCAGCACCCGCGCCCGCGCGCTCCGTACCGCTCCACCCAGCACTCATTTCCCGGGGGGACCCGCCATGAACGCAACCCTGTACGAGGTCGGCAGCCGAAGTCGGCAGCCCGACGACGCGCCACAGCCCGGCAGGCACGTCACCATGCTCACCGAGGGCACCTACCCGCACGTCCACGGCGGCGTCTCCACCTGGTGCGACCAGCTCGTACGGGGCATGCCCGAAGTCCGTTTCAACGTCATCGCGCTCACCGGCAGCGGCCGTGAGCCGGTGACCTGGGACCTGCCCGACAACGTCTACGCGCGCTCCTCCGTCCCCATGTGGGGCCCGCCGCCGGGCCGGCGCACCGCCGGGCTGTTCCGGGGACGCGAGCGCCGCCGCTTCGTCGACACCTACGAACGCTTCCTGCTGTCCATGCTGGACCCGCAGTCCTGCACCGACTTCGGCACCGAGCTGTACGCGCTGGCCGCGCTCGCCCGCGAAGGGCGCCTGAGCGCCGCGCTGCGCACCGAGTCCGCGCTGCGCTCGCTGATGTGGATCTGGACCCTGCCGCACGTCGCCACGCGCGCCGCCGGGCCCACCGTGCACGACGCGCTGACCGCCACCGACCTGCTCGAACACGCGCTGCGTCCGCTGTCCGTACGCGTACCGCTGGACAGCGTCGCGCACGCGGTCAGCAACGGGCTGGCCTGCCTGCCCGCGCTCGCCGCCAAAGAGTTCGACGGCGTACCGTTCCTCCTCACCGAGCACGGCATCTACCTGCGCGAGCGCTACCTCGGCTACCGCTCCGACGCCCAGCGCTGGCCCGTCAAGGCCCTGATGCTCGGCTTCTACCGTCAGCTCACCATCGAGAGCTACCGGGCCGCCGACCTCGTCACGCCCTGCAACAAGTACAACAAGCGCTGGGAGGAGCGCGGCGGCACCCCGCCCGAGAAGATCCGCACCGTCTACAACGGCGTCGACGTCCAGCTCTTCCCGCACGCCGAACAGGAGCCGGACGCGCCGACGCTGAGCTGGGCCGGGCGGATCGACCCGATCAAGGACCTGGAAACCCTCATCCGCGCCTACGCGCTGTGCCGCGCCGAGGTCCCCGACCTGCGGCTGCGGCTGTTCGGCGGGGTGCCGGCCGGCGGCGAGGCGTACAAGACCCGCTGCGAGAAGCTGGCCGCCTCGCTCGGCGTGACCGACGGGCTGAGCTGGGAGGGACGCATCGACGACGTGGCCCGTGCCTACGCCGCCGGCAGCATCGTCATGCTCTCCAGCATCTCCGAAGGCTTCCCGTTCAGCCTGATAGAGGCCATGTCCTGCGGCCGTTCGACCGTCTCGACCGACGTCGGCGGGGTGCGTGAGGCGGTCGGCGACACCGGGCTCGTCGTCCCGCCCCGGGAACCGGAGGCGATGGCCGAAGCCACCCTGGGGCTGCTCAGGGGCGGCTGGGAGAAGCGCGCCGAACTCGGCAGCCGGGCCCGGCAGCGGGTCATCGACCAGTTCACGCTGCGCCGCTCCGTCGACGGCTTCCGCACCATCTACCGCGAACTCGACGGCGCCGGCCGGTCCGGCGCCGGGCAGCCGCAGGACGAGTGGACGCTCCAGCTCCGCGGACCGTGGCCCGCCCCCCTCGCCGCCGACGGGGCCAACTGGTGAGCGGATCCCTGTGGCTGGTGCCGGGGGAGGGCACGGACCGCGCGGACGACCTGCCGGACGTACCGCGGCCCCGGCGCCCGCACTGGGCCGCGCCCGACCCGGTCGACGAACTCGCCGGGCGCATGGGCGACCTGATCGCCGCCGCCGTCCACCCCGACGAGATCGCCGCCATCATCGAGTCCGACGGCATGAGCGACGACCAGATAAAGCTCACCTACGGGCGCGAGAACTCCTTCGCCCTCGCCGAGGAACTGTGGGAGCGCGTGCCGCGCCGCTACCCCGAACCGGACCGCGCGCTCACCGACCCCTGGCGGGTCAGCGCGCTCGGCTGCCTGCTGCGCGCCGTCGTCTTCGCGCTGCCGGGCCTCGCCTACGTCGTCGGCTCCCACCTGCTGACCGGCCCGCCGGACTCCCGCGGACTGCCCGCGGGAACGCTGCCGCTGCTCGCGGGCGCCCTGGCGGGCTGGGTCTGGAACCAGGCGCTCGCCCACCGCGCGTACTCCTGGCTCGGCCTCGGCGAACGGCGGGCCGCCGCCCGGGCCCTCGCCGTCGGCGCGCCGCTCGGCGCGCTGGCCGGCGCGGCGGTCGCCTGGGCCGTCGGCGCCGCCGACGCGGACGCCTCCGGCTCGGTGGTCTTCGCCGCTGGCCAGGCGGCCTACCTCGGCGCGGCCACCACCCTGCTCGTCTTCGGCCGGGAACGGTGGCTGCTGTGCGCCCTGGCCCCGGTCGCGCTCGGCGCCGCCACGATGACGGTGTACGTGCCGCCGGACGCCGTACGGGGCGCGCTGCTCGCCGGGTCGCTCGGCGCGGCCGTCGCGCTGGCCGCCGTCACCGTCCTGCGCTGCCGCCGCGAACCGCGGCCGGACGGGCCGGCGCCGCGAGCCGTGGCCTCCGTGCCGTACGGGCTCTTCGGCCTGGCCATAGGGGTGCTGGTGCTGCTCACCGCGCTCGGCGACGTCCTGCGGTACGGGGCCGAGGCCGAGGTCGCGGCGCCCGCGGCGGTGGCCCTCACGCTCAGCATGGGCCCGGCCGAATGGCTGCTGTACCGCTACCGCAGCCGGGCCCTCGCCGGGCTGCGCGCCAGCACCACCCCCGCCGGGTTCTGGCGCGCCACCTCCGGCGCGCTGGCCCGGTGCCTGGCCGCCTATCTCGCCGTGCTCGCCCTGCTCGGCGGCGTCGGCAGCCTGTTGTGGCGGCAGGGGCCGCCGATGGACGCGGCACACGGTCTGGGGCTGCTGTGCCTGGGCACGGTGCTGTGGACCGCGCTGCTCCTCCAGGCGTTCGGGGCGGTGCCGGTCGCGGCGGTGGTGTGCGGACTGGCCGCGACCGCCCAGACCGTGGTCCTGGTGGCCGGTCCGCTGTCCCCGGCCGTCGCCCAACTGACGGTCTGCGGTGCCGCGGCGCTCGTCCTGGCGGCGGTGGGCTCCGCGCTGCTGGGGCGCGCTACGGCACACCGCTGAGGGGCGGCAGGGGGGAGGCGGCCGCTCGAATTCCGCCTCCGCTCCCCGCACTTGGCCGGTAATCGATGCCGGGCCCGCGTGCCGTCCGCCGCCCTCGTATCCTCAGCGTCTCGTCCCATTTCCGACAGGAGCCCCCGAACCATGACCCGGCCGTCCTCGGGGCAGCTCCGCGCGCCCTCCCGTCAGCTCCTGGTCCCGCTCTACGAGCACCCCGCCGAACGCCCCGACGCCTGGCGTCGGCTGATCGCGGCGGCGCCCGACCTGTACGGCGTGGTACTGAATCCGGCCAGCGGACCGGGCACCGCCCCCGACCCGGACTTCGCCGAGGTCGCCGGGCTCCTGCGCGCCGCGGGGGTACGGGTCCTCGGCTACGCGGACACCGACTACGGCCGCCGCCCGCACGCGGCCGTGGTCCAGGACCTGCTGCGGCACCGCGACTGGTACGCGGCCGACGGCGTGTTCCTCGACCAGGCCGCGGCGGACGCCGGGCTCCTCGCGCACTACCGCCGCCTGACGGTCGCCGCGCGCGCCGCCGGGGCCCGTACCGTCGTCCTCAACCACGGCGTCCACCCGCACCCGCGCTACCTGGACTTCGCCGACCTCCTGGTCACCTTCGAGGACGACTGGGCCGCGTACGAGGCCGCCGAGATCCCGCCGTGGACCGCCCACCACCCGCCCGAGCGGTTCTGCCACCTCATCCACGGCCTCCCCGAAACCTGCGCACGGGCCGCCGCCGAGCTGGTCCGGCAGCGCGGGGCCGCCGTGCACTGCGCCGTCCCCGGCACCGCGCCGCACCCCTGGGACGCACTTCCGCCCTACCTGGAGACACCCCGATGAACGCCCCGCACCACCGCAAGAAACTCCTGCTCCTCCTCGGCGCGCTCCTGTTCGTCGGCACCGCCTGCTCACAGACCCCGTCCGGCCCGCACGACAGACCCGGCCACAGCACGAGCCCCGGCACCGGCGGCCCCAGCAGCCCCAGCACGCCCAGTGGCGGCCCGAGCAGCCCCGGGGGCGCCAAGCCGCGTCCCGTCTGGCACCCGAAGCCGGGCGTCGACTGGCAGTGGCAGCTCACCGGAAAGCTCGACCTCTCCGTGGACGCGCCCGTCTACGACATCGACGGCTTCCGCCACGAGGCGTCCACGGTCGCCGACCTCCACAAGCGGGGCCGCAAGGTCATCTGCTACGTCAGCGTCGGCGCGTACGAGGACTTCCGTCCGGACGCGCGCCACTTCCCCAAGGGCGTCATCGGCGAGGACAACGGCTGGGAAGGCGAGCGCTGGCTCGACGTCCGCCGCCTGGACGTGCTGCGGCCGCTGCTGGCCAAGCGCTTCGACATGTGCCGCGACAAGGGCTTCGACGCGGTCGAGCCGGACAACGTCGACGGCTACAAGAACGAGACCGGTTTCGACCTGACGGCCGAGGACCAGCTCGCCTTCAATCGCATGATCGCGAAGCTGGCCCACGACCGCGGCCTGTCCGTCGGCCTCAAGAACGACCTCGACCAGATCCCCCAGCTCGTCGGCGACTTCGACTTCGCCGTCAACGAGCAGTGCGCCCAGTACGACGAGTGCGCCAAGATGACCCCCTTCATCGAGGCCGGCAAGGCCGTCTTCCACGTCGAGTACGAACTCCCGGCGTCCCGCTTCTGCGCCTCGACGAACCGGCTCCGCCTCAGCTCGATGCAGAAGCGCCTCCACCTGGACGCCTGGCGCCAGGCGTGCTGACGTACGGCACCTGACGGCCCGCAGGGGACCGCGACCGTCCCCTCACCCCACCGCCAGCACCACCAGCGCCGCCACCCCCGTCGTCTCCGCGATGGCGCCGAAGACATCGCCGGTGATGCCGCCGAAGCGGTGGCGGCAGCGGCGCAGGACCGCTTCGCCCGCGGCGAGCGCGAGGAGGGCGGCCAGGGCCGTGTGGAGGGCGCCGTACCCGCCGGCGTGGGTGCCGAGGGCGGCGGACAGGGCGATGACCGCGGCCGCCGCGGCCATGGCCCGGCGCGGCGGGACGGTGCCGGCCACGGCGGCGCCCAGGCCGTCGGGGCGGGCCGCGGGGACGCCGGGACGGGCGGCGAGGGTGAGGGCGCAGCGGGCCGAGACGGCCGCGACGACGGCGGCCGCCGCGCCGTGGGCCCAGCCGCCTTCGTACAGATGGGCCAGGGCGGCCACCTGGGCCAGCAGGGTGAACAGCAGCGTGATGACGCCGAACGGGCCGATGTCGGACTGCTTCATGATGCGCAGCGCGTCCTCGGCGGGCTTGCCGCTGCCCAGGCCGTCGGCGGTGTCGGCGAGGCCGTCCAGGTGGAGACCGCGGGTGAGGACGGCGGGTACGGCCGCCGTGGCGACGGCGGCGAGGAGGGGACCGCCGTCCAGGAGGAGCAGCAGGGTGCCCAGGGCGGCCGAGGCCAGGCCGATCACCAGCCCGGCCACCGGCGCGCACAGCATGCCGCCGCGCGCCGCGGGCCGGTCCCAGCGGCGGAGCCGTACGGGCAGCACGGTCAGCGTGCCGAAGGCGAAGCGCATGGCGTCCCCGAGGGTGGGGGAAGGCGAGGGGCCGGACGGGGCGGCGGCGTCGTTCATCGCGGCAGGCTAACCCGGCCGCCCCGGACCGTACGGCGCTAAATTGCCGCTATACGCGACAAATGGGGAGTACGTGGCATGGGTCACTGGTGGGTCCGCAACATCGTCGAGCCGGGGAAGCTCCCCCTGCTGCTGGCACTCGTCTCCTTCGTCCTGACCTTCGTCGTGACCCGGGTGATCACCCGGCTGATCCGGGCCGGGAAGGGCCCCTTCCGCAACATCGCGCCGGGCGGCCTGCACATCCACCACGTCGTGCCGGGCGTGGTGCTCATGGTGGTCGGCGGGTTCACCGCCCTGGCCGGTGGGCGCCACGGGTACGGGTCGGGGATGGCGGCGGTGCTGTTCGGGATGGGGGTCGGGCTGGTGCTGGACGAGTTCGCGCTGATCCTGCACCTGGACGACGTGTACTGGAGCGAGCAGGGCACCAAGAGCGTGGAGATCGTGATCGTCACGGCCGCGCTGGTGGCGCTGATCCTGGGCGGCGCGCTGCCGTTCGGGGTGAACGAGCTGGGGCCCGAGGAGTTCCACAACCGCTTCCGGGTGGTGCGGACGGTGGGGATCAACTTCCTGTTCGCGCTGGTGGCGCTCTTCAAGGGGAAGGGCCGGCTGGCGGTGATCGGGGTGTTCGTCCCGTTCGTCGCGCTGTTCGGGGCGGTCCGGCTGGCGCGGCCCAACTCTCCCTGGGCGAAACGATTCTACCGGCGGCGCCCCAAGGCCCGTGCCAAGGCGAAGGTCCGCGCCTACCGGCACGACCGGCGCTGGAACGGGCTGCGCCGCCGGGTGAACCACGTCATCGGCGGGACGCCCACGCACTGACCCGGCGCGGCACGTCACCGGCGGAGCGCCCGGCCACAGGCCCGGCGCGGCACGTCACCGGGCGGGACGCCCAGCCGCCGGCCCGGCGCCCGGCCGCACCCTCTTCGTCCAGCGCGTCACCGGCCGGGCGCCGAGCCGCTGACCCGCTGTTCGCCCCGCGGTTTGCGCCGGTGCAGCACCTCCCACACCCCGCACAGCGCCAGCACCGCCACGACCGCGGCGATGTGCTCCCGGCCCGCCAGGTTGTTCTTGATGAACACCACCTCGTAGACCATCGCCAGCACCACCAGCGCGCAGGTGAACCACGCCCGGTAGACCCAGCACACGAAGATGCCGAGCCCCACCACGGCCGCCGACGGGCCGGTGTCGTGCACGAACGCGTCCGTCGGCGGCAGGCCGATCGGGTTGTCCGGCCCGAGCCAGATGCCGATCCGCGCGTACATCGTCCCGGCGAGCGTGGCCGCGTACGCGATCAGCAGCGTCCGGGCCCGGCCCAGGCAGATCTCACCGATGCCGAAGACGAGCAGGAGCTGCGCCAGCGCGCCCCACACCGGCAGGTCCAGGGCGGGCACGAACAGCGACAGCGGCGTACGCAGCAGCGCCAGCCACAGGTGCTCGTCGGCCTGCACCGAGCCGATGTTCTGGACGAGCTGGTAGCCCCAGGACTGGTTCTGGACGATCTGGAAGAGCGAGGTGAGCAGGACGGCGGCGACCGTCATGGGGATCGCCAGCAGCTTCCTCGTGCGCAGGCCGGACCACACGGTCCGGAACAGCAGGCCCCACTCGGCACGCACCGCGCGGCGCAGGACCGGCTCGCTCATCTCTTGGTCTCCAGGTGTTTGCGGTTGAGCCACTTCGGCAGGCCGGGGGCTTCCAGGAAGCCCTCGGCGCGGGCGGCGGCGACACCGATGCGCAGCAGGTCGGTGCTCTTCTCGAAGAGCAGGTAACGGGGCTCCCAGATGGGCCGGTACTTCGCGTTGGCGCGGTAGAGCGATTCGATCTGCCACCACCGGGAGAAGAAGCTGAGCAGCGAGCGCCACAGGCGCAGCACCGGGCCCGCGCCGAGCCGCGAACCGCGTTCGAAGACGGAGCGGAACATCGCGAAGTTCAGTGACACCTGAGTGACGTCCACCTCTTTGGCCCGCTGGATCAGCTCCAGCACCATGAACTCCATCAGCCCGTTCTCGGAGTCCCGGTCGCGGCGCATCAGGTCCAGCGACAGCCCCTTGGCGCCCCACGGTACGAAGCTGAGCAGCGCGCGCAGTTCACCGTCGGCGTCGGTGCATTCGAGCATCACGCAGCGCCCGTCGCCGGGGTCGCCGAGCCGGCCCAGTGCCATGGAGAAGCCGCGCTCGGTCTCGCCGTCGCGCCAGTCGTCGGCCAGCTTCAGCAGCCGGTCCAGCTCCTCCTCGGGGAGGTCCTCGTGGCGGCGGATGCGGACGGTGTACCCGGCCCGCTGGACGCGGTTGTAGGCCTGCCGGACGGTACGCATCGCGCGCCCCTCCAGCGTGAACTCCCCGGTGTCCACGATCGCCTCGTCGCCCAGCTCCAGCGCGTCCAGGCCGTGCCGGGCGTAGATCGTGCCGCCTTCCTCACTGGCGCCCATGACGGCGGGTGTCCAGCCGTGCGAGCGGGCCTCGGCGAGCCACAGGTCGATGGCGCCGGGCCAGGCCTCCGGGTCGCCGATCGGGTCGGCGGAGGCGAGTGAGACCCCGCCGACGACCCGGTAGGTGACGGCGGCCTTGCCGGTGGGGGACCAGATGACGCTCTTGTCGCGGCGCAGCGCGAAGTAGCCCAGCGAGTCCCGGTCGCCCTGGCGGGCCAGCAGGCCGCGCAGCTTCTCCTCGTCCTCGGGGGTGATCGGGTCGGTGCTGCGTACGGACCGGAACGCGGCCCACAGTACGAGCAGCAGCAGGACCGTGCTCAGTACGTTGATGACGACGTTGACCCAGTTCGGCGTGGCGATGCCGGGGAAGCGGGTCTCGTCGGGGGCGATGGAGACCAGCCGCATGGCGCCGTAGCGCCAGCGGTCCAGGAAGGTCGAGTGGTGGCCGTCGCCGGCGGTGTTGGCCACGGTGACCAGGAGCCCGGCGAGCAGCGAGGTCACCAGCAGGCCGCCGAGCGCCACGGCCGCGGCCAGCCTGGGGTTGGCGCGGTCGCCCTTGGCGTAGAACTCCTTGCGGCCCATCACCAGCGAGACGACGAACAGCAGCGTCACGAAGAAGGAGAACCAGTTCTGCCCGTGCCGGCGGGTTTCCGGCTCGGCCGCCATCGCGAAGGCGAACAGCACCAGGAACAGCCCGGACAGTACGAGGTTGAGTATCCATGCGGCGCGTTTGCGGCGGCGCATGGTGACCGCGAAGAACAGCGAGAAGACGCCGGACGCGAAGCCCGCGGTGAGCAGATACGGGGTGAAGAACTCATCGACGTTGTGCCGGCGGATGTCCTGTCCGACCGACACCCACACGGCGCTGAGGATATTGATGAAGGTGACGGCACGCAGGTACCAGACGGCATACGCGGCACCGCGCTGTGACCACCGACCGCGGGTGCGGTCCTCATCCGGGCTCAAACGGACTTCTCCCATGAAGCTTGATCATATGGGGGCGCCGCCGATCCCCGGATCCACTGGAATCCGGCTCCTTCGCAGGTCCGCGAGCCGTTTCCGGCCGGCGTCCCTCAGTCGCGCACGGGCAGGTCTGCCGCCAGGGCCGCGGCCGCCTGCACCAGTGGCAGAGCGAGCAGCGATCCCGTCCCCTCACCAGCAGTGACGCCGTGATCGAGCAAAGGGTTGAGTGCGATCCGGTCGAGTGCCTTGGACTGCGCCGGCTCGCCGCTGACCTGCCCGGCCAGCCACCAGTCCGGCGCCCGGAACGCCACCCGCTGCGCGACCAGCGCGCAGGCCGCCGAGACCACCCCGTCCAGGATCACCGGGGTGCGCCGGACCGCGCTCTGCAGCAGGAACCCGGTGATCGCGGCCAGGTCGGCGCCGCCGGCGGCGGCCAGCAGCTCCACCTGGTCGCCGAGGACCGGCCGGGCCCGGCGCAGCGCGTCCCGGATCGCCGCGCACTTGCGCATCCAGGCCAGGTCGTCGATGCCCGCGCCGCCGCGCCCGGTGACCACCGACGCGTCGGTGCCGCACAGCGCGGCGATCAGCACGCTCGCCGCGGTGGTGCCGCCCACACTCAGGTCGCCGAGCGCGACCAGGTCCGTACCGGCGTCCGCCTCCTCGTCGGCGACCGCCATGCCCGCCCGGAAGGCACGTTCCGCCTCTTCGGACGTCAGCGCGTCCTCGATGTCGATCCGGCCCGAACCCCGCCGCACCCGGTGCCGGGTGACGTCCTCCGGCAGCTCCGCCGGGTCGCAGTCCACCGCTATGTCCACGACCCGCACCGGGACCCCGGCCCGCCGCGCGAGGACCGCCGCCGGGCCGGCCCCGTCCAGCACGTCCCGGACGAGCTTTTCGGTGGTCCCGGCCGGGCGGCCCGAGACGTCCAGCGACGCCACCCCGTGGTCGCCCGCGAACAGCACCGCACGCGGCCGCTCGATCGGCCGTACCGGTACCTGCTGCTGCGCGGCGGCCAGCCACTCGCCCAGCTCGTCCAGTCGGCCCAGGGCCCCGGGCGGCACCGCCAGCCGCTGCCGGCGCTCCTCGGCATCGCGGCGCGCGCCGCCGTCGGGGCGCTCGATCAGGTGGGCGAAGTCATCGAGGTTCAGGGCGCTCATTCGGCGCAGATTACCGGGAACGGCGCCCGGCGGCCCGCTCCGGGTCGGCCGGGGCGCCGCCGGAGCCGGGACCCGCCCCGGCCGGGCGGGCGTCCGGGCCGGGACCCGGGGCACTCCCGCGCGTGCCGAAGCGGATCTCGGTGACCGAGCGGGCGGGCGTGTGCAGCAGCGGTACGTGCTCCCGCCACCGGGCCAGGCGCCCGGCCAGCGGCCCGCGGCCCGGCGGCGGCACCTCGCGCACCGCGACGATGTTCGGGTGCGCGCCCGCCACCCCCGGCCGGTCGCCGGCGTTCATGCCCCAGCGCAGCGGCGGCGTGCCCGGGGCCGTACGGACGCCCGTACGCGGCCGGGCCCGGCCCGCACACCAGCGGGGCACCGTGTCGAAGACCAGCGCCCCGCCGGGAAAGCGCTCCGCGCACGCCGCGAACAGGGCACGCACCTCGGGCGGCCGGAGGAACATCAGCAGCCCGCGCGCCGTCACCACGACCCCGCGTTCCGGCGCGCCGACCGCGTCCAGCCAGCCGGAGTCGGTCACCGGGCAGGCGAGCGTCCACCGCCGTGGCCCGTCCGGCAGCAGCATCCGGCGGACCGCGGCGGTCTCCGGGGGCTCGACGGCCAGCCAGCGCAGCCGCCCGTTGTCCAGCCGCCAGAACGCGGCCCCCAGCCCCTCGCCGAGCGCGACGACCGTGGCGCACGGATGCCGCCGTACGTACGCGCGGACGGCGGCGTCGATACGACGCGATGCGCTGGTCACCGAGCTGTCGCCGTCGGCGAGCGGGGCGCCCGGGGTGGTGATGTGGCTGCCGGGGCCGGTGGCCGGGGCGGCGGGCCGGTTGGCCGGGCCGGCTGCCGGGCTGCCTGCGCCGGGCATCCGGGTGCCCGGGCCGGTCGTCCGGCCGGCCGGGGCGGTGCCGTTCACGCCGGTCACCTGAGGGTCGCCCACTTCGCTCACCTGAGCGTCGCCCACCTCGGTCACCTGACCATTCGCCTCGGTCACCTGATCGCTTATCTCGGTCACCCGGCTGTCCGAGCCGGTCGCCGGGCTGTCCCTATCGGTCACCGGGTCATCCGTATCGGTCACAGGACCAAGACCACCCGGCGTCGCGGGCGCGGGCAAGGGGACACGGGCGCGGCCCGGCCCGTGTCATCCGCGCAGCGCAAGGCCGCGGCGCTCGGTCACGGCGCTCGGTCACGACGCGAGGCCGCGGCGCTCGGCCACCAGGCGAGGCCGTCCCCGCAGCACGAGGCCACCCACGTCGTGCAAGATCGTCCCCGCAGCGCGAGGCCGCCCTGTGGCGCGTGGTCAGCCGCGCGTCGGGAGGCCGCCCCCGCAGCGCGGCCGCCCCCGCGGCGCAAGCTCGTCCCCCAGCGCAAGGCCACCTCCACGGCGCGGCCGGCCCCGTGGCGTGCCGTCACTCCACGGCGCGCCGTCACCCCCGCAGCGCGAGCGCCTGCCCGGCGACGACCAGCAGGACGTGTTCGCACTCGGCGCCGAACATCGCGTTGAGCCGCCCCAGCTCGTCGCGGAAGCGGCGGCCGGACGCGGTGGCCGGGACCACCCCCGAACCGACCTCGTTGCTCACCGCGACCACCGGACGCCGGGCCCCGCGCACCGCCGCCACCAGCTCGTCCACCCGCGCGCGCAGCTCCCGCTCGCCGCCCGCCGCCCACTTCTCGTCGTCCCACGCGCCGACCTCGTCCATGGCGTGCGTCAGCCACAGGGCGAGGCAGTCGATGAGCAGCGGCGAGTCGTCCGGGGCGGCCGGTCCGGCGGGCCCGCCCGGCCGGTCCTCGGGCCGGGCGCCGCCTTCGAGGAGCGGCAGCAGGTCACAGGTCTCCGTCGTACGCCAGGACGCCGGGCGGCGCTCGCGGTGGGCCGAGACCCGCGCGGCCCACTCCGTGTCCCCGTCCCGGGTGCCGCCGGTCGCGACGTACAGCACGTCGGGGAAGGCGGCCAGCCGCCGCTCGGCCTCCGCCGACTTGCCGCTGCGCGCACCGCCCAGCACCAGTGTGCGGCGCGGCAGGTCGGGCACCGCGTGGTACTCGCCGACCAGCAGCGACGTGCCGTCCGGCACGGTACGCGCGCCCGCCGCCGCCAGCCGGCGGTGCAGCTCGGGGCCGGGCGGCACGGTGTGGTCCAGGTGGACGCCCAGCACGTCGGTCGCCGCGTCCACGGCGCCGCTCGCCCGCAGCCGCGCCAGCGCGTCCGGCCGGCCCGGCACGTCCAGCAGGACCATGTCGTACGGGCGGGTGCCCCGGCCGTGCCCCTCGCCCTCGACCGGGCCGGCCGGCGCGGCGCCCGGCGGCAGGTACAGCAGCCGTTCGCCGTCGGCGCCGCCGACCTCGTAGCCGGTGCCCGGCACGTCCACGGCGACGGCCCGCACCCGGTGTCCGTCCAGCAGGGCCAGTTCCCGGCCGTCCGCGACCCGGCCCGGCTGCGGCAGCCCGGCGGGCACCTCCATGGCCGGCCCGTCGTGCGGGTGCGAGAGGAGCACCTGACGTACGGCGGTGAGCGAGTGCCCGGCGCGGGCGGCGGCGAAGGCCGGGCCCGGCGTCAGGTCCAGGAGCAGTGCCCCGTCGACGAGCAGTGCGGTGGCCGCCCGCGCCTCGTCGCCGACGGCGGAGGCACAGGCGGCGCAGGGGCAGCCGGGGCGCGGCAGCCCGCGGGGGGCTCCGGTGCCGAGGAGAGTCAGTTCCACGCGCCGATTTTCTCCCGCCCGCGCCGACCGGGCGCGCGGGGGCCCGTCTCGACACGGCCGTTAGGCTGCGGAACAGCACGTACGCAGGACGTATGAGGGACGTACGCCGCGCGTTCGCGGGGAATACGCCGCTCGTACGGCGCTCGTCGAAGGACAGCAGCAGGACGGCACCGCGGCGCGCCGCGGTGCCGCGGCGGTACGCGAACCAGCAGGCACTCGGTGGGACCCAGGAGGCGGACATGGCATGGACGTGGCGGTTCGAGAAGGCCGACGGCACGGAGGCGGAGCCCGCGGTGCGGCCCGAGGACTTCACGACCCAGGGGGACGCGGAGTCCTGGGTCGGCGAGGTGTGGAAGGACCTGCTCGACGGGGGCGTGGACCAGGTCAGGCTCTTCGAGGACGGTACCGAGGTGTACGCGGCACCGATGAGCCTGCACGCCGCGGGCTGAGCGGCGCGCCTGCCGGACCGGGCACGCACCGGTCCGGCAGGCGCCCGGCGCCGGTCCGCTCCGGCGGGCCCGGTGCCTGCCCGCCACCGGGCCGTCTAGATCGTCCCCAGCGTCACCCGCACCGTCTTCTCGGAGCCGTCCCGGTCGACCGTGACGTCCACCTTGTCGCCCGGTTTGTGGCCCGCCAGCGCCTCCGACAGGGCCTGCATCGTCCGGACGGCCGTCCCGTCGAACTTCACGACGACGTCACCGGCCTCGATGCCCGCCCGGTCCGCCGGTCCGTTCTCCTTGACGCTCGCGACGCTCACCCCGGCGCCCTCGAAGTCCGCGCCGACCAGGGTGCGGCCGGTGATGCCGAGCGCCGCCCGGCCCGAGTTGGTGACCTTGCCGTCCTTGATGATCTGGTCGGCGATGTTGCGGACGGTGGACGCCGGGATCGCGAACCCGATGCCGGGGGCCGCTCCCTCGCCCATCTGCGGGTCCGTCGCGGCCAGTGTGGGGATGCCGATGACCTGGTCGGAGAGGTTGACCAGTGCGCCGCCGCTGTTGCCGGGGTTGATCGCGGCGGAGGTCTGCACCATGTTCGCGATGGTCGCGCCCGTACCGCCGCCGCTGCTGGGCTCGCTGACGGTGCGCCCGGTCGCCGAGACGATGCCCTGGGTGACGCTGCCGGACAGCCCCAGCGGGCTGCCCATGGCGAGCACGATCTGCCCGATCTCGACCTTGCCGGAGTCGCCGAAGGTCGCGGGCTTCAGGTCCTTCGGCGCGTTGTCGATCTTGATGACGGCGAGGTCCTGCTCCGGGTACGAGGCGACCAGCGACGCGTTCAGGGAGCGGCTGCCGCGCGCCGTGGTGACCTTGAACTTCTTGCCCGCGCCGACGACGTGGGCGTTGGTGACGACGTGGCCGCGCACGTCGTACACCACGCCGGAGCCCAGCCCCTCCCCGGTGGTGATCTGGACGACCGACGGCAGGACGTCCTTGACCACCTTCTGGTACGCGCTCTGGAGGTCGTTGCTGATGCTGGGGGCCACCGCCTTCGCGGGGGAGGTGGCGGCGGCGGGGGCCGACGAGGAGACGTCCGTGCCGGGCCCGGAGGAGGAGTCGGAGCCGGCACCGGAGCAGCCGGCCACCAGTGCGGTCGCGCACAGGGCGGCGGCCGCGGCGACCGTCGCCCGGTGACGGGAAGTCAGTGAAGGCGTCATGTCTGAAGTGTCCCGTCAGGGCGCCCGGCCCGCCGCCCGATCGGGCGCCGTGGCGAGAAACCGCGTCACCGCCGGCTCCCCGTACCGCGGATCGGACGCCACCGGCTCCGCGTGCGTACCGCGTGCGCGCCGCCTCCCGCTACCGCGCGCCCCCGGCTACCGTGCCTCGCCGCCCGGCCCGCCCCGTACGCCGCACAGGTGCAGGAGTGCCGCCACCGCACGGTACGGGTCCGTGCGCCCGGCCCGGTCCTCGGCGGCCAGCAGCCGTTCCAGCTCGCCGTCGGGCGGCAGTGGCGCGTCGTCCGCCGCGAGGTCGGTGAAGATCCGTACGCCGTACCAGGTCTCCAGGGGCGCGCCGATCCCGTCGAGCGTCGCGGTCAGCGCGGCCAGGCGGTCGGCGCGCGCCTTCAGGCCGAGGCGGTTGACGTACTCGGTCGTGTCGAAGGCCGGCAGGGCGGCGTCCCAGTCACCGGCCAGGCCGGGCCGCATCGCGAGCGCGTCGGCGTTGCGCACGACCAGGGACAGCAGTCCGCCGGGGGCCAGCACGCGCGCCAGCCCGGCCAGTACCGGGTCCGGCTCCGCCACGTACATCAGCACGCCGTGGCACAGCACGACGTCGAAGGCGCCGGGGAGGAAGTGCGCGCCGGTGTCCCGGCCGTCCCCCTCGATCAGCTCCATCCGTTCCTGGATGCCGGCCGGCTCCTGCGCCAGCGCCGTACGGGCCGCCGCGAGCATCGCCGGGTCGTTCTCCAGGCCGGTGACCTTGTGGCCGGCCCGGGCCAGCCGCAGTGCCTGGGTGCCCTGCCCCGCGCCCACGTCGAGCACCCGCAGCCGCTGCCCGACCGGGAAGCGCGCCGCGATCTGCTCCTCCACCTGGCGGGCGACCAGTTCCTGGCGGACCGTGTTGCGCAGTCCGCCCAGCCCGCCGAGCCATCGCCGAGCGCCGGGCGAGAAGCCCGAAGAGGTTGCGTTCAGGGCCGCTCTCCGCGCTTGACCTGCGGCTTCGGCAGGCGCAGTCGGCGCATCTGGAGCGTGCGCATCAGGGCGTAGGGCTTGACGCCCTTGTGGCTCTCGTCCGGGAAGCGCTGCTTGAGGCGCTTGCTCAGCGAGAACCACAGCACGAACGAGTCGATGACGATCAGCACGATGATGAACAGCCACAGCAGGAGCGCGATGTTCTGGATCCCGGGCTGGCGCAGCATCGTCAGCACCAGGATGATCACGGCCATCGGCAGGAAGAACTCCGCCACGCACCAGCGCGAGTCGACGAAGTCGCGCGCGAAACGGCGCACCGGGCCCTTGTCGCGCACCGGCAGGAACCGCTCGTCACCATTGGCCAGTGCCTCGCGCTGCCGGGCCATGTCGGAGCGGCGCGCCTCACGCGCAGCCTTCTGCGCCTCCTTGCGGTTGGCCGGAGTGTGCGCGCGTGTGCGGCGCTGCGACTGCGCCTCGCTGCGCTTCGGCGTCGGGCGGCCCTTCGGGGCCTGCGGGTCGCGGGGCTGCTTTGGCTCGGACGCGGTCACCTTGGCGGTCGCGGCCTGCTCATCCTTCGAACGGCTTCGGAACACACACGCAAGAGTACGGGTTGACCGCGCATGGACCACAGCGGCATGGGGAACGATCCGGCAACGGCGCGGGCCCATGGCGGCCACCCCTCGTGGGGCATATGGGGCGAAAGGGGCGCGGCGTGGGTTCCCGGGACGGTCCCTACTCCTTGCGCCGGACAGGGCGGCATCCTGATCGTCCTCCAGGAGGAGCGCATCCGGGCCCGAACAGTGCGGTAATGGAACCGGGGCCCGTACTGTGGGGTCTGTAGATGTGCTGGAGCCGAAGCCCGATGTAACTCGGTCAGAAGGGGGCGCGCGAGGCCCATGAGCGGTGTCATGAAGCGGATGGGGATGCTCTTCCGCGCGAAGGCCAACAAGGCCCTGGACCGGGCCGAGGATCCGCGCGAGACCCTTGACTACTCGTACCAGAAGCAGTTGGAGCTGCTCCAGAAGGTGCGTCGCGGCGTCGCCGACGTGGCGACCTCGCGCAAGCGCCTGGAGCTCCAGCTCAACCAGCTCCAGAACCAGTCCGCCAAGCTGGAGGACCAGGGCCGCAAGGCCCTCTCGCTCGGCCGCGAGGACCTCGCCCGCGAGGCACTGTCCCGCCGGGCCGCCCTCCAGCAGCAGGTGACGGACCTGGAGACGCAGCACCAGACCCTCCAGGGCGAGGAGGAGAAGCTCACCCTCGCCGCCCAGCGGCTTCAGGCCAAGGTCGACGCCTTCCGTACGAAGAAGGAGACGATCAAGGCCACGTACACCGCCGCCCAGGCCCAGACCCGGATCGGCGAGGCGTTCTCCGGCATCTCCGAGGAGATGGGCGACGTCGGCATGGCCATCGAGCGCGCGGAGGACAAGACCGCGCAGATGCAGGCCAGGGCCGGCGCCATCGACGAGCTGCTGGCCTCCGGCGCGCTCGACGACCCGACCGGCATGGCCAAGGACGACATCACCGCCGAGCTGGACCGCCTCTCCGGCGGCACGGACGTCGAGCTGGAGCTCCAGCGGATGAAGGCCGAGCTGGCCGGCCCGGGCGCCGACAAGCAGGCCATCGAGGGCGGCCAGGCGGGCCAGGGGCAGCAGGCCCCGCAGGCGCAGCCCGGGCAGCCGCGTTTCGACAAGCAGTGACGGCCTGCGGCGGTTAGCCTCGTCGGGACCGCTGCACGGGGCCGGGCCCGCGTACCGGGCCGGGTCCGCGCACCGGACCAGGCCGCCGCACCGGACCGGGTCCGCGCACCGGACCAAGCCGTCGCACCGGACCAGAAGGAGACCGTCGTGATCGTACGGATCATGGGGGAGGGGCAGGTGAAGCTCGACGACGCGCATTTCGTCGAGCTGAACAAGCTGGACGACGAGCTGCTGGAGGAGATGGAGGGCGGCGACGAGGAAGGCTTCCGGCGCACCCTCGGGGCCCTTCTCGACGCGGTCCGCCGCCTCGGCAGCCCGCTGCCGGACGACGCCCTGGAGCCGTCCGAGCTGATCCTGCCCGCCGGGGACGCCTCCCTCGACGAGGTCAGGCAGATGCTCAGCGACGACGGTCTGATCCCGGGCTGACCTGCCGCCCGGCCCGCACCACCTCCAGCGCGGGCAGCGCCCCGGATCCCGCACGGGACCGGGGCGCTACCGTTTTCCCGTGACTCCCCTCGCCCCCGGGCAGCCCGGTCCGCGTCCGGGCGGCGGCCCGCTCGCCTGGATACGCGCCCACCCTCGCGCGTTCGACGCCGCGCTGGCACTCGCCGTCGTCGTGACGGTTCTGGTCGGCGCGGTGGCCGAGCCGCACGGACCGCACGGGCCCCGGTTCGGCGGACGCGAACTGACCGGCACGACCGTGGTCCTCGCCGTCGCCGCCGGCGGCGCCCTCGTACTGCGCCGCCGCTTCCCGCGCAGCGTCCTGGCGGTCACCGGCGTCTGCACCGTCCTCGAACTGCTCCTGGAGAGCGGGGCGCCGCGCGCCCCGGTCTTCTGCTCCGTGGTCATCGCGCTGTGCACCCTCGCCGCCCGCACGGACCGCTCCACCACCTGGCGCGTCGGCGCGCTGACCGTCGTCGTGCTCACCGCCGCCGCGATGCTCCTCGGGGACCGTCCCTGGTACGCGCAGGAGAACCTGGGGATCTTCGCGTGGACCGGCATGGCCGCCGCGGCCGGTGACGCGGTCCGCAGCCGGCGCGCCTTCGTCGCCGCCATCCGGGAACGGGCCGAACGCGCCGAGCGCACCCGCGAGGAGGAGGCGCGGCGCCGCGTCGCCGAGGAGCGGATGCGCATCGCCCGCGAGCTGCACGACGTGGTCGCCCACCACATCGCCCTGGTCAATGTGCAGGCCGGGGTCGCCTCGCACGTCATGGACAGCCGCCCGGACCAGGCCAAGCAGGCGCTGGCGCACGTACGCGAGGCCTCCCGCTCGGCCCTCGACGAGCTGCGCGCCACCGTCGGCCTGCTGCGCCAGTGCGACGACCCGAAGGCGCCCACCGAACCCGCGCCGGGCCTCGGCGTGCTGGATCAGCTCGTGGACGGCTTCGAACGCGCCGGCCTGCCCGTCGCACTCGACGTCCCGGGGCCGGTGGACGCGCTGCCCGCGGCCATCGACCTCACCGCGTACCGCGTCGTCCAGGAGGCGCTGACCAATGTGCACAAGCACGCCGGCGCGGGCGCCCGGGCGACGGTCCGTATCGTGCGGGACGCCGAGACCCTGACCGTCACGGTCCTGGACGACGGCACCGGCCCGGACCACGGCCCCGGCGCCCCGGGGCCGGGCGGCGGCCACGGCCTGATCGGCATGGGCGAACGCGTCGCCGCCCTGCGCGGCACCGTCGAGACCGGCCCCCGCCCGGCCGGTGGCTTCCGGGTACGCGTACACCTGCCGCTCCAGGCGGCGCAAGCCACCGACCGGGCCGGCCGGTCCGGCCGCATCTGCTGCCCGGGGGAGCCCGAGTGACCATCAGAGTTCTGCTCGCCGACGACCAGGCGCTCCTGCGCAGTGCCTTCCGTATCCTCGTCGACTCCGAGCCCGACATGGAGGTGGTGGGGGAGGCGTCCGACGGGGCCGAGGCGTATGAGCTGACGCGGGCGACGGGAGCCGACGTCGTCCTGATGGACATCCGGATGCCGGGGGTGGACGGGCTCGCGGCCACGCGGATGATCACCGCCGATCCCGGGCTGACCGCCGTACGCGTGGTCATCCTGACCACCTTCGAGGTGGACGACTACGTGGTGCAGGCGCTGCGCGGCGGGGCCAGCGGTTTCCTCGGCAAGGGGGCCGAGCCGGACGAGCTGCTCAGCGCCATCCGGATCGCGGCGGCCGGGGAGGCGCTGTTGTCACCGGCCGCGACGAAGGGGCTGATCGCCAAGTTCCTGGCCCAGGGGGAGGGGCCGGCCGAGGGCGGCCCCGGGCGGCCGGGGGCGGCCGGGCTGGACGCGCTGACCGGGCGGGAGCGCGAGGTGCTCGGGCTGGTCGCGGGCGGCCTGTCCAACGACGAGATCGCCGAACAGCTCGCGGTCAGTCCGCTCACGGTCAAGACGCACGTCAACCGGGCCATGGCCAAGCTGGGCGCGCGCGACCGGGCGCAGCTCGTCGTCATCGCGTACGAATCGGGGCTGGTCCGCCCACGGGTGCAGTAGCGGGTGGAGACCGCCGTACTCCGATCGCTGTACGGCGGGTGGGGCGGAAACCGACCTGCGATCGAGGAAAAGCGGGTGGGGCGTGGCGGATCGTTTATGCGGGCCAGTGGTGCCCGCCCGCCGGAACGCCGTGCGGCAGTGCGTACCGCCACGCCGTGCGGCAGTGCGTACCGCCACGCCGTGCGGCGGTGCCGTACGACAACGCCGTACGACAACGCCGTACGGAACGGCCGTACAGAACCGCCGTACAGAACAGAAGAGAGACCCCACCCATGTCCTGGCTGTCCCGACTCAGCCTCGTACAGCGGGGCCTGATAGCGCTGATGTCGATCGTCGCGGTCGCCTTCGGCGCCATCGCGATCCCCCAGCTCAAACAGCAGCTCCTGCCCACCATCGAACTGCCCATGGTGTCCGTGCTGGCGCCCTACCAGGGTGCCTCGCCCGACGTCGTCGAGAAGCAGGTGATCGAACCGCTGGAGGACGGAATCCAGGCGGTCGACGGCATCAAGGGCGTCACCTCGACGGCGAGCGAGGGCTCGGCCGTCATCATGGCCCAGTTCGACTACGGCAACGACTCCAAGCGGCTGGTCGCCGACGTGCAGCAGGCCGTCAACCGGTCCCGGGCCAAGCTGCCGAAGGACGTGGACCCGCAGGTCGTGGCCGGTTCGACGGACGACATCCCGGCCGTCGTGCTGGCCGTCTCCGCGACCGGCACGGACCAGCAGGCGCTGGCTGACCGGCTCGACCGCAGCGTGGTGCCCGGCCTGAAGAACATCGAGGGCGTCGGCCAGGTCACCGTGGACGGCGTCCGGGACCGCGTCGTCGCCGTCACCCCCGACGACGCCAAGCTCGCGCAGGCCGGGATGACGGCCGCGGCGCTCGGCCAGGCGCTGGAGGCGGGCGGCGCGTCCGTGCCCGCCGGTTCGTTCGCCGAGCGGGGCCGCAGCAACACCGTCCAGGTCGGCTCCGGTTTCACCTCCGCGCAGCAGATCCGGGACCTGACGCTCACCCCGGCGGCGGGCCCCGGCGGCTCCGGGGGCGGCGCGGCGGGCAAGCCGGTCCGCCTCGGTGACGTCGCCACCGTCACGGAGGAGCAGGCCACCCCGGCCTCCCTCACCCGCACCAACGGCAAGCCCAGCCTGGCCGTCATGGTGACCATGGGCCAGGACGGCAGCGCCGTCGACATCTCCGAGGCCGTCCAGGACCAACTGCCCGGCATCCGTACGGCCCTCGGCAAGGGCACCGAGGTCACGGTCGTCTCCGACCAGGGCCCCGCGGTCTCCAAGTCCATCGAGTCGCTGACCACCGAGGGCCTGCTCGGCCTGGTCATGGCCGTGATCGTGATCCTGGTCTTCCTGCTCAGCCTGCGCTCGACGCTGGTCACCGCGGTCTCCATTCCGCTGTCCGTCGTCATCACGCTGATCGTGCTGTGGACCGGCGACCTGTCGCTGAACATGCTCACCCTCGGCGCGCTGACCATCGCCATCGGACGGGTCGTCGACGATTCGATCGTCGTCCTGGAGAACATCAAACGCCACCTCGGCTACGGCGAGGAGCGCCGCGAGGCCATCCTGACCGCCGTTCGCGAGGTGTCCGGCGCCATCACCTCCTCCACCCTCACCACGGTGGCGGTCTTCCTGCCCATCGGCGTGGTCGGCGGCATGGTCGGCGCCCTGTTCGGCTCGTTCTCCATCACCGTGACGGTCGCCCTGCTCGCCTCCCTCCTCGTCTCCCTGACCGTCGTCCCGGTCCTCTCCTACTGGTTCCTGCGCGCCCCGGAGATTCCCGAGGGCACCGACCCCGAGGAGCTGCGCCGGGCCGCCGAGGCCAAGGAGAGCGGCAGCCCGCTCCAGCGCCTGTACGTCCCCGTCCTGCGCTTCGCCACCCGCCGCCGCGTCACCAGCCTGGTCATCGCCGTCGTCGTCCTCCTCGGCACCTTCGGCATGGCCCCGCTCCTGAAGACCAACTTCTTCGACCAGGGCGACCAGGACACCCTCAGCATCAAGCAGGAGCTGACGCCCGGTACGAGCCTGGCGGCCGCCGACGCGCAGGCCAAGAAGGTGGAGCAGGTCCTCGGCGGGCTCGACGAGGTCGAGGACTACCAGGTCACCGTCGGCTCGTCCGGCTTCATGGCGGCCTTCGGCGGGGGCAGCGGCGCCAACCAGGCGTCCTACCAGCTCAAGCTGAAGGACTCGGCGGACTCCGCCAAGGTCACCGACAAGCTCCGCGCCGCACTCGACAAGCTCGGCAAGGACATCGGCGAGACCACCGTCTCCTCCGGTGGCGGCTTCGGCAGCCAGGACCTGAGCGTCGTGGTCAAGGCCGCCGACGCGGACGTACTGAAGAAGGCGTCCGAGCAGGTACGGGCCACCGTCGCCGGGCTCGACCACGTCACCGACGTGCAGAGCGACCTGGCACGGAGCGTGCCCCGCATCTCCGTCCAGGCCAACGCGAAGGCCGCGGCGGCCGGTTACAGCCAGGCCACCCTCGGCCAGGTCGTCGCCCAGGCGGTGCGCGGCACCACCAGCGGCAAGGCGACGATCGACGACACCGAGCGGGACGTCGTGATCAAGTCCGCCCACCCGGTCACCTCCGAGGCCGGCCTGCGCGACCTGGCCGTACCGACCCCGGCCGGCCCCGCGAAGCTCGGCGACCTGGCCACGATCCGTACGGTCGCGGGCCCGGTGCAGACCACCCGTATCGACGGCGCCCGGTCGGCCACCGTCACGGCCAAGCCGACCGGCGACAACACCGGCGCGGTCACCGCCCAGCTCCAGTCCAAGATCAAGGACCTGGAGCTGCCGGAGGGCGCCACCGCCGAGATCGGCGGTGTCTCCCAGGACCAGAGCGACGCGTTCTCCTCGCTCGGCCTGGCCATGCTCGCCGCCATCGCGATCGTGTTCATGCTGCTGGTCGCGACCTTCCGGTCCCTCGTCCAGCCGCTGATCCTGCTGATCTCGATCCCGTTCGCGGCCACCGGCGCGATCGGCCTGCTGGTCGCCACGGGCACCCCGATGGGCGTCCCGGCGATGATCGGCATGCTGATGCTCATCGGCATCGTCGTCACCAACGCGATCGTGCTGATCGACCTGATCAACCAGTACCGCGCCCAGGGCTACGGCGTCGTCGAAGCCGTCGTCGAGGGCGGCCGCCACCGCCTGCGCCCGATCCTGATGACGGCCCTCGCCACGATCATGGCCCTGCTCCCGATGGCCCTCTCCATCACCGGCGACGGCGGCTTCATCTCCCAGCCGCTGGCCGTGGTCGTCATCGGCGGCCTGATCACGTCCACCCTCCTGACGCTGCTCCTCGTTCCGACGCTCTACGCGATGATCGAACTCCGCAAGGAACGGCGCGCGGCCAAGCGGGCGGCCCGCCGGGCCGAAGCCGCCGACGAACCGGAGCCCCGCACGGCGGAGCCGGCGGGCGTCTGACGCCTCCGGCACGACCGGCCCGTCCGGCAGCCATGGTCCAGCCCGTCCCAGGAGGTCTCCGGGACGGGCTGAGCTGCTGCGTCAGGCCGCCTTGAGGACAGCGATGAACGCGGTCCAGGAGGCGGTGGGGAAGGTGAGTATGGGGCCGTGGGGGGTTTGCTGTCGCGTACGGGGACGATGCCGGGGAAGTCTTCGGCGATCTCGACGCAGTTGCCCCCATTGGTGTTGCTGTAGCTGCTCTTGCGCCAGCGGGCCGCGCTCAGCTCGGGCGTGTGTCGCATGGTTTGTGGTCCTCCATCGCCTTTCGGATCAGCTCCGCCGACTCAGTCAGGGAGAGAGCGTTGGCGCGCAGCACTTCGTACTGCCGCCGCCACTTCTTCACCGCTTCCGGATCCTCGCAGAGGTGACCGGCCTCGATGCCCTTTTCGTAGGCTGCTGTGGAGCCGTTGGGCAGTGCCGGCAAAGTCAGGGCGCCGCTCATCAGTGAGTGAGGGCCGGCGCTGAAGGGCATCATCTGAACCTCGCTGTTTGGAGTATTCCCCTGCTCCAGCAGCGAAGCCAACTGCTGGGACATGCAGCTCTTGTCGCCGACCTGCCGCCGCAACACCGACTCATCGATGATCGCCCAGCGGAAGGGAGCAGAGTCCGTCTGTTGGCGCTCCTTGCGGGACATTCGTGCTGCGACCCGTTCTTCGACCTGCTCCTCGGTCAGGTCTTCCTGGCAGCGGAGCAGCACTCGGGCGTACGCCTCCGTCTGGAACGGCCCAGGCACAACCTGCGGCTCGTAGTTCTCGATCGTCTCGGCCCGCGCCTCCAGATCCATGAACCGCCGGTACTGATCCGGATGCGCTTCCCGCTTCGCGAGTTGGTACAGCCCGTGGAAGTACTCGCCCCGTTCCGAAGGCCGCGTCCAGCCGGGGCGGCAGGTCGGGGGGGCATCAGTTCCGCCGTCTCGATGCGGGCCAGGGTGCTCTTGCTGGAGCTGACCACGGATGCCAACTGCACCAGCGACAGTTTCGCGGCCTCGCGCAGGCGGCGCTGTTCGGAGCCGAAGTAGTGGCGGGCGGAGACGTACGGGGTCAGGTTCTGGGGTGTGAATTTCACGGCGTCCGCCTCTCTGCCGTCCCCATCTCAACGATGGGACGGCACGCCCCTGTTGAGGCCCACGTCACACGGTGACGATGGTGATGCACACGGTGGTCGCCGGGTGTTCAAGGGCGTTGTAGAAGGCGAGAACCCATGTTTCATCGCATCGCGGTTTCATCGCATCGCGCGGTTCGCCGCGGCGCTGATGTGCGGGCGGCAGCGGGCAGCCGTCCCGCTGCCGGTACCGGCCAAGTACTACGGGTCCGCCGTCAGGGCGCCGCGCCGGCGGCCCGAGGTTCCGCTGTGCGGGGAGGCGAGCGCGCTGGTACGGCCGTATGCCCTGTCGCCGGAGGAGTTCCGTGCGTGGCGGTCGAGCCGCGCCGGATCCACGGCGCGATGACCGGTGAACGGCGCGGCGTACCGCTGCGACTGCTTCCGTGGGCCGCGCCCGGGGGTGGGGCGTGCTATCTGAGCACGGATGACGCGGGGAGCCTTCTGTCCTTGCTCGCCGACGAGGTGGAGGAAGGGCTGCTGAGGGCCGCGGAGGACCTGGTGACGGCGGACGCCGGTCCTGGGGAGCTGCGCCGCGCGCTGCGCGACGTACTGCGTATCGCGGTCAGCCGGGGCGCCCGGCTGACGCGGGACGAGGCGCCGCCCTGTGCGCACGGGGCGACCGAGCGAAGCGGCGGCAAGACGTTCTGCTGCGGCTGCCGACGGCAGATCTATCTGTGAGCCGGGCCGTGGGCCGTGTCCGCCAGCCGTATCAACTACGCTGGCATCAGCCGTCCGACCGCGTCCGCGATCCGGGATCAAGGCCCCTGACCGCCGTCTTCGAGGCGCCTGGAGGAAGCCGTGACCGCCGAACTCCCCGACTGGATGATCCCGCCGAGGCCCAGTGGCTGGGAAGCCGACGACCTCGACCACCTCCCTCAGGCGCCGCGGCACACCGAACTCATCGACGGAGCCCTGATCTTCATGATGTCGCCGCAGCGGTCCTGGCACTCCCGGCTCGTGGAGAACCTGACCTTTGCCCTGCGGCAATCCGCCCCTGCCGGGTTCGAGACCGAGCGGGAAATGACCGTCCGGCTCGACAAGAAGAGCCGCCCCGAGCCGGACATCCTGGTCACCACCGCCGCGTACGATCCCGACCGGACCTGGTACGCGCCCGAAGACGTTGCCCTGGTCATCGAAGTCGTCTCGGAGGAATCAGCGGACCGTGACAGGTCCCTGAAGCCCTTCAAGTACGCACAAGCCAAGATCCCCCACTTCTGGCGCATCGAGGACGAGGCCGGCGTCCCCGCCGTCCACACCTATGAATTCGACGGCATGACCTGCGCCTATGTGGCCACCGGCATTCACCGGGACCGGCTGAGGGTTTCCGTACCGTTCCTCGTCGACATCGACCTCGACAGCCTCGTGCCCTGACCCCGGCTGCCGTGCGTCACGGCACCACCACGTGGCCGTGGGGCCCGCACCGGCCTCCCCGGCCGGTGCGGGCCCCACGGGCCTTGGTCCTGCGCGCCCAAGGTGCCCTACGGCAGCGCCAGCATCCGCTCCAGCGCCAGCTTGGCGAAGCTCTCCGTTTCCCGGTCGACCTGGATGCGGTTGACGAGTTTGCCGTCCGCCAGGGATTCCAGGGCCCAGACCAGGTGCGGGAGGTCGATGCGGTTCATGGTGGAGCAGAAGCAGACCGTCTTGTCGAGGAAGACGATCTCCTTGTCCTCGGCGGCGAAGCGGTTGGCCAGGCGGCGGACGAGGTTCAGTTCGGTGCCGATGGCCCACTTGGAGCCGGGCGGGGCGGCTTCCAGGGCCTTGATGATGTATTCCGTGGAGCCCACGTGGTCGGCGGCGGCGACGACCTCGTGCTTGCACTCGGGGTGCACGAGGACGTTCACGCCGGGTATCCGGGCCCGTACGTCCTCGACGGATTCGAGCGAGAACCGGCCGTGCACGGAGCAGTGCCCGCGCCACAGGATCATCTTCGCCGCGCGGAGCTGCTCGGCGGTCAGGCCGCCGTTGGGCTTGTGCGGGTTGTAGACGACGCAGTCGTCCAGGGACATGCCCATGTCGCGTACGGCGGTGTTGCGGCCCAGGTGCTGGTCGGGCAGGAACAGCACCTTCTCACCCTGTTCGAAGGCCCAGTCCAGCGCCCGCTTGGCGTTGGAGGAGGTGCATATCGTGCCGCCGTGCTTGCCGGTGAAGGCCTTGATGTCGGCGGAGGAGTTCATGTACGAGACCGGGACGACCTGCTCGGCCACGCCGGCCTCGGTGAGCACGTCCCAGCACTCCGCGACCTGCTCGGCCGTCGCCATGTCGGCCATGGAGCAGCCGGCCGCCAGGTCGGGCAGGACGACCTGCTGGTCGTCGGAGGTCAGGATGTCGGCGGACTCGGCCATGAAGTGGACACCGCAGAAGACGATGTACTCGGCGTCCGGCCGGGCCGCCGCCTCGCGCGCCAGCTTGAAGGAGTCGCCGGTCACGTCCGCGAACTCGATGACCTCGTCGCGCTGGTAGTGGTGTCCGAGGACGAAGACCCGGTCGCCGAGCTTCGCCTTGGCGGCGCGGGCCCGCTCGACGAGTCCGGGGTCGGACGGGGCCGGCAGATCGCCGGGGCAGTCCACGCCGCGCTCGCTCTTGGCATCGGCCTCGCGGCCGAGGAGGAGCAGCGCGAGCGGGGTCGGCTGGACGTCCAGGGGCTGGGCGGTGGTCACGACACGCACCCTCTCTTTTCCGTGTATGAGCGCGGCGTAGCCGCTCCAATGGAGAGCCGGTTCCGGCACCGGGGGCCGGCGGTGACGCCGGAACCCTTTTCGTCGATTTGACGCTATCTATCATAGCCGCTTCACGTCACTTTGACGATGGGCATAGCGTCGATGTGACGCATCCCTGTGCCCGGACCGCCCGCGACCCCGCCCCGGTGTGCGAGCATGAAAGACGAAAGAACGAGTACACGTCGCGCCAGCCGGAATGAATTCCGGGCCCCGTCGGTTGCAGCCGAGGGCAAGCGGTCCGTACAACCCGGGAGAGATGTAGATGAGCGTTCAGGACGAGACCACCGTCAGCGACGGCATCATCCTGTCCGACGCGGCCGCGTCGAAGGTGAAGGCCCTTCTGGAGCAGGAAGGCCGCGACGACCTCGCGCTGCGGGTGGCCGTCCAGCCCGGCGGCTGCTCCGGACTGCGCTACCAGCTCTTCTTCGACGAGCGGTCGCTCGACGGCGATGTCGTCAAGGACTTCGACGGAGTCAAGGTCGTCACCGACCGGATGAGCGCCCCGTACCTGGGCGGCGCCTCGATCGACTTCGTCGACACCATCGAGAAGCAGGGCTTCACGATCGACAATCCGAACGCCACGGGCTCCTGCGCCTGCGGCGACTCCTTTAGCTGACCCGCTCGGCGAAGGACGGCAGAACGTACGACGGCGGCGCTCCCCTCAGGGGGAGCGCCGCCGTTGTCGTGTCCGCCGGGGGCGAGAGTCTCGGGAGGGCGGGCGCCTCGGGGGCGCGCGAGGCCCGGGGTACGCGAGATCCGGTCATTCGTCGCCCGGAACCATCGGCGTTACTGCGCCGGGACCTCCTTGCCCGTGGCCGCGTCGATCACGTCCCGCCCGGCCAGCGGCTTGTCCAGCGGCACCGTCCGCGTGAACTGCTTCGCCATCTTCACGCAGATCTGGTTCGGCTTCTTCTCCTTGCCGATGACCTCGGCCCGCACACTCTTGCCGGTCTGCTCGGCGGTGGCCGAGTAGGTGCTGCACACGCCGCCCCAGAAGTGCAGTTTGAGCGACTTGCCGTCCGCGCTGAGCGAGTACGACTCCAGGCCCATCGCCCCGGCCTTGCCCGACGGCTTGCCGCTGCGGGGCGGTTGCGCGGAGGCGCCGCCGTCGCCGTCCTTGACGTACTTTGGGTCGACGGCGGGGTGCGTGACCGTGCCGGCGCCCGTCTGCCGCACCGTGTAGAGCCACGAGGGCACCAGCGCCTGGCGGCCGTCGACGTACTGGGCCGAGAGCCCGAAGACCGCGCCGGTCACGTCGGCGGGCTTGCGCGCGGCGGCGTTGCCCGCGCACGGCTCGACACCCCGGCCGTCGGCCTTCTTCTGCGGCTCGGCCGTCGCGCACCCGCCGGAGCCGGAGTCCGCGCCGCCGTGCGCGGCGTTGAGCCGCTCCAGCGTCTTCTCGGCGCTCTGCACCGGGTACGTGTCGCCCTTCACGGGCTGCGCCAACTGCCCGCTGCCGCCGACGACCTGGCCGTCCGAGCCGATCTGGATCTCGCTCTGCCAGCCGTACGTGGGCAGCCCGCCGACGACCGGGTTGGCGCTGACGATGCGTACCGCGCCGGACAGCCCGCTCGCGTCCAGCTCGGCGTCCTTCTGCCCGAGCGCGTCCAGAACGGGTTGCGCCGCCTTCTCGGCCTCCTCCCGGGAGACGGCGTCCGTGCCGCTGGCGTCCCCCTGGGTGGTGCCGTCGCCGCCCCGGTAGGACGGGCAGCCGGGCCCGCCCGCCTGCGAGCCGCTGCCGCCGCCCTTCGGCGCGGGCTCCGCGCAGCCGGTCCCGCCGGGGGTGCCGTACTGCGAGTACGTCCAGGCGCCCGTGCCGCTCTTGGCCACCTGGAGGACGGGGATGCGCGCGTCCCGCGTCAGGCCGCCCACCTTCCAGGAGTCGCCGTCCGAGCGCACCTTGCCGGGCAGGCCCAGGGCCTTCGCCAGCCGGGCCACCGCCTCCTGGGTGACCTGGCCGGGCCGGTAGACGGGCGCCGAGGAGGGGCCTTCGGGCAGTTGGCCCGTCGCCCGGTAGCCCGAGCCCTGCGGGTTCGGCTCGCCGGGCGCGATCCCGCTGCGCGAGCCCGCCTCCTTCGCGTGACCGTCCAGGGCGAGCGGCGGCGGGCCGCCCTCCGGACGGGCACCGGCGCCGCTGTCCCCGCCGCCGGCGGCGGTCGAGGCCCAGTACGCCGCGCCACCGCCGGCCAACAGCACCGCCGCGGCCACCGAGGCCGCGATCAGCGGGCTGCGCCGCCGCCGTGCGGTCGTCTCCCGGGTGTCGTCGCTGGAATGCTCCCCGCCGGACGCGGGGGGAGTGTCCTCGGTGCTCACCGCATCGCTCCTTCGGCTCCGCTGAACAACTGACATGTCCCCCTCCGTGGGGAGGACGCCGGTTGGACGGAGCCGACGCGTCCGCGGTTCCCCCGGACTCAGTCCCCGTACTCGGACATGCCGCTGACCAGGGCCTTCGAGGACGCGGGGACGCTGATGCCGTGCAGTTCGCGGGCGGGCGGCGGCGGTGCCTGGCGGCCGCTGCGCCAGTGCGGCGCCATCCGCGCGCAGTCACCCAGCAACTGGGCCATGGACTCCGGTCCGTCCGCCGAGCCGGGGACGGAGCGGGGGACGGCGGCGCGAACGCCGGCCGAACGGGGTGTGACGCCCTTCACATGCTTGGTCATACGGGCACCGTACGCATCTTCCGCCTCGCGAAGAAAGCCCTACTATTGGGTAGTTTTTGCTGGTGGGAGCGGATCGGGCCAGCCGGTACCGTTGACCAACGTCCGTCCCGTCCTTCCGCCTTCCGCAGGAGCAGACCCGTCGTGCGTATCGCAGTCACCGGCTCCATCGCCACCGACCACCTGATGACCTTCCCCGGCCGTTTCGCCGACCAACTGGTCGCCGATCAACTGCACACGGTCTCCCTCTCCTTCCTTGTCGACGAACTCGACGTCCGGCGCGGAGGCGTGGGCCCCAACATCTGCTTCGGCATGGGCCAGCTCGGCACCGCGCCGATCCTGGTCGGCGCCGCCGGCAACGACTTCGAGGAGTACCGCGCCTGGCTCGACCGGCACGGTGTGGACACCCGCTCGGTCCGCATCTCCGAGGTCAAGCACACCGCCCGCTTCGTGTGCACCACCGACGCCGACCACAACCAGATCGGCTCCTTCTACACCGGCGCGATGAGCGAGGCGCGGCTGATCGAGCTGCAGGCCGTCGCCGAGCGCGTCGGCGGCCTCGACCTCGTCCTGATCGGTGCGGACGACCCGGAGGCCATGGTCCGCCACACCGAGGAGTGCCGTACCCGCGGCATCCCCTTCGCGGCCGACTTCTCCCAGCAGATCGCCCGGATGGACGGCGAGGGCATCCGTACCCTCATGGACGGCGCCGCCTACCTGTTCAACAACGCGTACGAGTCGAGCCTCATCGAGTCCAAGTCCGGCTGGACCTCCGAGGAGATCCTGGCCAAGGTCGGCACCCGGGTGACGACGCTGGGGGCCGACGGCGTCCGGATCGAGCGGGCCGGCGAGCCGGACATCGTCGTCGGCACCGCCGAGGAGAAGACCAAGGCCGACCCGACCGGCGTGGGCGACGCGTTCCGCGCCGGCTTCCTGTCCGGTCTGGCCTGGGGCGTCGGCCTGGAGCGCGCCGCGCAGGTCGGCTGCATGCTGGCGACGCTGGTCATCGAGACCGTCGGCACCCAGGAGTACGAGCTGCACCGCAGCAACTTCATGGACCGCTTCACCAAGGCGTACGGGCACGAGGCCGCCGCCGACATCCAGGCGCATCTGGCCTGATCCGGTCCTCGCGGGTGCGGCGGTCCGGGCACGGGCCGCCGCACCGTGCGGTTCCGGGGCGGCCCCGGGCCGTACGGTGCCGGGGCGCTCCCGGTCCGTACGCCCGCGGCCGCCCGGCCGGTCGGCCGCCCCGGTCAGACGAGGCGCCGCACCACATACGCGGTGCCCCGCCCGGCCGCCCGCTCGCCCACGTACTCCTGGCCCCGCATCCCGCACCACGCGGGAATGTCCAGCCGCGCCGCCTCGTCGTCCGCCAGGACGGTCAGGGTGGCGCCCACCGGCACGTCGCCGATCACCTTCGCCAGCTCGATGACGGGCACCGGGCAGCGTTTGCCCAGCGCGTCCACGACGTGTTCCGCGGCGGGGGCGGGGGCGGTCTCCGGCCGCGCGGCCGCCGGGGCGCCCAGGTGCTCCCGTACGGAGCGGACCGCCTCCGGGAGGACGTCCAGGAAGCGGTCGACGTCGGCCTCGGCGGTGCCCGCCGGCAGCGACACCCGGACGTTGCCCTCCGACAGCACCCCCATCGCCCGCAGCACATGGCTGGGCGTCAGCGTGCTGGACGTGCAGGACGACCCGGACGAGACGGAGAAGCCCGCCCGGTCCAGCGCGTGCAGCAGGGTCTCCCCGTCGACATAGAGACACGAGAAGGTGACCAGATGGGGGAGCCGGCGCACGGGGTCTCCGACGACCTCGGTGTCGGGCACCGCCTCGGCCACCCGCGCCCGGATGCGGCCGACCAGCTCCCGCAGCCGTACCGCCTCGGCCGCCGCCTCCGCCTGTACGGCCCGCAGCGAGGCCGCCGCGGCGACCACCGCGGGCAGGTTCCCGAAGCCCGGCACCCGGCCGGACTCCCGCTCGTCCTGCGGGCCCTGCGGCGCGAACCGGGTGCCCTTGCGCACGGCCAGCAGTCCCACACCCGGCGGACCGCCCCACTTGTGCGCGCTGCCCGTCAGCAGCGACCAGGCGCCGCCGACCGGCCCCCAGGGGAGCGACTGGGCGGCGTCCACCAGCAGCGGTACGCCCGCCTCCCGGCAGGCCGCCGCAGCCTCCTCCACCGGCTGCTCGGTGCCCACCTCGTGGTTGGCGGACTGCAGGGCCGCCAGCGCGGTGTCCGGGCGCAGCGCGGCGGCGAGGTCCCCGGCGGCCACCCGGCCCGTACGGTCCACGCCGACCTCGGTCACCGTGCCGCCCGCCGCCTCGTGGGCCGCGGCGGCGTGCAGGACGCAGGAGTGCTCCACCGCGGAGTGCACCAGGTGGCGGCCGACACGCCGACGCGCGGCGAGCGTGCCGGACATGGCCGAATGCACCGCCTGCGTCCCCGATGGAGTGAAAACGAGCTCGTCGGGGCGGCAGCCGACGGCCTCCGCCGCGGCCTCCCGCGCGGCGTCCAGCAGGAGCCGGGCGCGGCGGCCCTCCCGGTAGGGGCGCGCCGGGTCGGCCCAGCCCTCGTCGAGCGAGGCGAGCAGGGCCTCCCGGGCGACCGGGTGCAGCGGAACGGCCGAGGCGGCATCGAAGTAGGACACGCCCCAGACGCTAGCGCGTCGTGAGCCGGTGCCGGGCGCGGCGTCAGATGGCTGCCGGAGCCCGGCATTCCGGGGCTCCGGGGGCTTCCCCCGGATGCCGCAGCCACCCCTTCGGGGAGCCGTGCGGCGCGTTGGGCACCCTCCCCGCGCGACCCCAAATAGCGTCCAGTAGGGTTTGGTCCGCATAAACATCCAAACCCCTGCCCGTGCCAGGGCCGGCGACCGACCAGCGAGACGGCCGCAGCCGGTCTCGCGGGCGAGACTCTCGGGAAGGCGCTACGTGAGTCCCAACGGCTCCGACCGCTCGTCGCGGCGCCCGATGCGGCGGAAGCTGCCGCAGGTGCTGGCTGCGGGACTGGTCCTGGCAACCTCGACCGGTTGCACATACAAGGACTTTCCCAACCTCGGCATGCCCAATCCGGCTACTGAAGAGGCGCCGCGGATCCTCTCCCTTTGGCAGGGCTCCTGGGCCGCCGCCCTCGCAGTGGGCGTGCTGGTGTGGGGCCTGATCATCTGGAGCTGGATCTTCCACCGCCGCAGCCGGACCAAGGTGGAGGTCCCCGCACAGACGCGGTACAACATGCCCATCGAGGCGTTGTACACCATCGTTCCGTTCATCATCATCGCGGTGCTCTTCTACTTCACCGCGCGCGATGAGAGCGAACTCCTCAAGACTTCGAAGAAGCCCGACCACGTCATCAACGTGGTGGGCTATCAGTGGAGCTGGGCGTTCAACTACCTGGAGAACGTGGACGGCAAGGCCGACACCACGAACATCGACTCCAAGGAACTCGACGCGATCCCGGACAAGTGGAAGAAGAATGTCCCCGCCGGCGCCGACGGCGTGTACGACGAGGGCATCCCGGGCACGCGGAACCCGCAGACCGGCAACCCGGGTCCGACCCTGTGGCTGCCCAAGGGCGAGACGGTCCAGTTCGTCCTGACGTCGCGTGATGTCATCCACTCGTTCTGGGTGGTGCCGTTCCTGATGAAGCAGGACGTCATTCCCGGCCACACCAACGTCTTCGAGGTGACCCCCAACAAGGAGGGCACCTTCATGGGCAAGTGCGCCGAGCTCTGCGGCGTCGACCACTCCCGGATGCTCTTCAACGTCAAGGTCGTCTCCCCCGAGAAGTACCGGGAGCACCTGAAGGACCTGGCGAAGAAGGGCCAGACCGGTTACCTGCCGTCGGGCATCAAGCAGACGGATCACGCCAGGAACGCGGAGACCAACAACAAGTGAGCATCCTCAACGAACCTCAGGGTGCCGCCGCCGCAACGGCTCCGGCAGCACCACCCGCCCGAAAGAAGTCTCCCGGCTCCGTCGTGGTGAGCTGGCTGACGACCACTGACCACAAGACCATCGGTACGCTCTACCTGGTCACCTCGTTCGCGTTCTTCTGCATCGGCGGCCTGATGGCGCTGCTGATGCGCGCCGAGCTCGCTCGTCCCGGCACGCAGATCATGTCGAACGAGCAGTTCAACCAGGCGTTCACGATGCACGGCACGATCATGCTGCTGATGTTCGCGACGCCGCTGTTCTCCGGGTTCGCGAACTGGATCATGCCGCTGCAGATCGGCGCGCCCGACGTGGCGTTCCCGCGGCTGAACATGTTCGCGTACTGGCTGTACCTCTTCGGCTCGCTGATCGCGGTGGCCGGCTTCCTCACCCCGCAGGGTGCGGCGGACTTCGGCTGGTTCGCCTACTCGCCGCTGTCGGACGCGGTCCGCTCGCCGGGCGTCGGCGCCGACATGTGGATCATGGGTCTGGCCTTCTCCGGCTTCGGTACGATCCTCGGCTCGGTCAACTTCATCACCACGATCATCTGCATGCGCGCTCCCGGCATGACGATGTTCCGGATGCCGATCTTCACCTGGAACGTCCTGCTGACCGGTGTGCTGGTCCTGCTGGCCTTCCCGGTCCTGGCGGCCGCGCTGTTCGCCCTGGAGGCGGACCGTAAATTCGGGGCACATGTATTCGACGCGGCCAATGGCGGCGCATTGCTCTGGCAGCACCTCTTCTGGTTCTTCGGACACCCCGAGGTGTACATCATCGCGCTGCCGTTCTTCGGCATCATTTCCGAGGTCATTCCGGTCTTCTCCCGGAAGCCGATGTTCGGTTACATCGGTCTGATCGCGGCGACGATTTCGATCGCGGGCCTTTCGGTCACCGTCTGGGCGCACCACATGTACGTGACGGGCGGCGTGCTCTTGCCGTTCTTCTCGTTCATGACCTTCCTGATCGCGGTACCGACCGGTGTGAAGTTCTTCAACTGGATCGGCACGATGTGGAAGGGCTCCCTGTCCTTCGAGACACCGATGCTGTGGGCCGTCGGCTTCCTGATCACCTTCACCTTCGGTGGTCTGACCGGCGTCATCCTGGCGTCGCCGCCGATGGACTTCCACGTCTCGGACTCGTACTTCGTCGTGGCGCACTTCCACTACGTCATCTTCGGCACCGTCGTCTTCGCGATGTTCGCCGGCTTCCACTTCTGGTGGCCGAAATTCACCGGAAAGATGCTCGACGAGCGGCTCGGCAAGATCACGTTCTGGACGCTGTTCGTCGGCTTCCACGGCACCTTCCTGGTCCAGCACTGGCTCGGCGCCGAGGGCATGCCGCGGCGCTACGCGGACTACCTGAACGCGGACGGCTTCACCACGCTGAACACGATCTCGACGATCGCCTCGTTCCTGCTGGGTCTGTCGATGCTGCCGTTCATGTACAACGTCTGGAAGACGGCCAAGTACGGCAAGAAGGTCGAGGTCGACGACCCGTGGGGCTACGGCCGCTCGCTGGAGTGGGCGACCTCCTGCCCGCCGCCGCGGCACAACTTCCTCACGCTGCCGCGCATCCGCTCCGAATCCCCGGCGTTCGATCTGCACCACCCCGAGATCGCGGCGCTGGAAGCCGTCGAGAACGAGGGCCAGAAGGACACGGCGCTGTTCGGCGGCAAGGAGGTCGGCAAGTGAAGATCCAGGGCAAGATGTTCATCTGGCTCTCCGTCTTCGTCCTCGCCATGGCGATCGTCTACGGCGTCTGGTCGAAGGAGCCGGCGGGCACCACCGCGCTGTTCCTCGCCTTCGGCCTGTGCATCATGATCGGCTACTACCTGGCCTTCACGGCGCGCCGGGTGGACGCCGGAGCACAGGACAACGACGAGGCCGAGGTCTCCGACGACGCCGGTGAGCTGGGCTTCTTCAGCCCGCACAGTTGGCAGCCGCTGTCCCTGGGCGTCGGCGGCGCGCTCGCCTTCCTGGGCGTCGTCTTCGGCTGGTGGCTGCTCTACTTCTCGGCCCCGGTCATCCTGATCGGCCTGTTCGGCTGGGTCTTCGAGTACTACCGGGGCGAGAACCGCACGCAGTGACGCGGTCCCCGCACCACGGGCGGGCCCGGACACCTCTCCAGGTGTCCGGGCCCGCCCGTTTGCAGTCCTCCAGCGCGCCGCGGCCGGGGGACTTTCCTACTTTGGGGTCATGAGCCACAGACCACGACACCGGACGGCGCTCGGCTGCGCCTTCCTGCTGGCGCCCCTGGCGGCAGGCGCCACCGCCTGCGGCGGTTCGTCGTCGGACCCGCTCTCGGCCGCGCCGTACGACGCGGCCGGGCAGATCGCCGCCAACGCGCCCGGAGACGGCCACAAGGCGGACCCGGACAAGCCGCTGGAGATCTCCACCACCGGTGACGAGGCCCGGATCACGGACGTGACCGCCACCGACGCCTCCGGCCGCTACATCAGGGGCGAACTGGCCGCCGACGGCAAGCAGTGGCGCACCACCGTCCCGCTGGCCGCCGGCACCCGCTACACGGTGCGGGTGAGCACCGAGGACGAGGACGGCGCCCCGGGCCGCAAGGTCCTCCGGATCGACACCGAGGACACCGGCGACCGGCTGAGCGTCAAGCTCGGGCCCGAGAACGGCACGTACGGGGTCGGGCAGCCCGTCACGGCGGCGCTGAGCAAGCCCGTCAAGGACCCCAAGGCCCGCGCGATCGTGGAGGGCGCCCTCAAGGTCCGCTCCAGCCCGCGCGTGGAGGGCTCCTGGCACTGGGTCGACAGCAAGACGCTGCACTTCCGCCCGCGCGAGTACTGGCCCACGCACGCCGACATCGAGGTCCGCAGCAACCTGGAGGGCCTGAAGATCACCGGCGGGCTGTACGGGGGCCCCGCCAAGCCCGTGAAGCTGCGTACGGGGGACCGGGTGGAGGCCGTCACGGACGCCGCCGCGCACACCATGACGGTCACCCGCAACGGCGAGGAGATCAACACCATCCCCGTCACCACCGGCAAGCCCGGCTACTCCACCCGCAACGGCACCAAGGTCATCCTGGGCAAGGAGGGCTTCGTACGGATGCGGGGGGAGAGCATCGGCATCCCGTCGGGCAGCTCGGACTCCTACGACCTGCCGGTCTACTGGGCCACCCGGGTGACCTGGAGCGGTGAGTACGTGCACGCGGCGCCCTGGTCCGTGGGGTCGCAGGGCGCCGCCAACGTCAGCCACGGCTGCACCGGCATGTCCACCGGCAACGCCAAGTGGTTCTTCGACACCGTGCGGGTCGGCGACATCGTCAAGGTCGTCAACAGCGGCGGCGAGACCATGACGCCCTTCGACAACGGCTTCGGCGACTGGAACATGTCGTGGAAGCAGTGGCGCGAGGGCAGCGCGCTGGACAAGAACAAGCCCAGCACCACAGGTGAGCAGGACCAGCGGCCGGGACCCGAGAATGCCGCCCGGCTGCGCCCGCAGACCTGAAGGGCCCTCAGAACGGCCTCCAGGGGGCCGCTCAGGCGCCCGTGAGGAGCCTGCGGCGCAGCAGCCCGGCCAGGGCGTCCGTGAAGGCCACGGGGTCCACAGGATGCGTCACAGCGGCGTCCGCGCGGCTCCACGTCGCCAGCCAGGCGTCCTGCGGGCGGCCGATGAGCAGCAGCACCGGCGGGCAGTGGAAGATCTCGTCCTTGATCTGCCGGCAGACGCCCATGCCGCCCGCGGGCGCCGTCTCGCCGTCCAGGACGCACACGTCGATCCCGCCCTGCTCCAGGGCCGCCAGGACGGCGGGGAGGGTCGCGCACTCCAGGATCTCCACCGGCGGCACGTCGGCGGCAGGCCGGCGGCCCGTCGCGAGCCGTACCTGCTCGCGGGTGTCGGCGTTGTCGCTGTAGACCAGCACCGTGGCAGTCGCCTGCATCGTTCCTCCACACATCTCGGCGGTACGGCTTCGGGCGGGGCCTCGCCCGGCCGCCGCCGGGAGGTGCCTCCTGCGCGGATGCTACTGCTCGTACGGCGGCGCGCAGGAGGGTTCGGCACGATCCAAGATCTGGCCGACGGCCCGTCAGGACTGGTCGGGGCGGGGGTACGGGGCCGTCCGGCGGGTCCCGGGTCCTCCCTTCGGGCGACTGTCGCGGTGGGCCGTACGAGCAGGGCATACGCCCTTGACACACCGAACGGCACCCCCCGGAGTGAGGGCGGGATAAGCGACCGACATAATGTCGGTCGTGGCGACAGCAACGACAGTAGAAACCGGGCACGCGCACCCGTCGGTCAATCGGCCGAACCTCACCAGCGTCGGAACCATCATCTGGCTGAGTTCCGAGCTGATGTTCTTCGCGGCCCTCTTCGCGATGTACTTCACCCTCCGATCGGTGACCGGGACCGAGTATTGGAAGGAATCCGCCGATGCGCTGAATCTTCCGTTCTCCGCGACGAACACCACGATCCTGGTACTCAGCTCGCTGACCTGCCAGCTTGGTGTGTTCGCGGCCGAGCGCGGCGATGTCAAGAAGCTCCGGACCTGGTTCGTGGTCACCTTCATCATGGGTGCGATCTTCATCGGCGGTCAGGTCTTCGAGTACACCGATCTGGTCAAGGAGGAGGGCCTCTCGCTCTCGTCCGGCCCGTACGGCTCGGTGTTCTACCTGACCACCGGCTTCCACGGACTGCACGTGACGGGCGGACTCATCGCCTTCCTGCTGGTCCTGGGCAGGACGTACGCGGCCAAGAGGTTCACCCACGAACAGGCCACCGCGGCCATCGTCGTGTCCTACTACTGGCACTTCGTCGATGTCGTCTGGATCGGCCTCTTCGCCACGATCTACCTGATCCGGTGACCGGTCCCGTACCGGAACCGCATTTCAGACAGACATAGCCAAAGCATCGACGCAGAAGATCCTGACACCGGGGTAATCCGTGAAAAAGCTCTCCGCACGACGGCGCCATCCGCTGGCGGCGCTCGTCGTCCTACTCTTCGCGCTGGCGGTCACTGGGGGGCTGTACGCCGCGTTCGCGCCTGCGGACAAGGCTCAGGCCGATGACACCGCCCAGTCTCTTGCCATCAAGGAGGGCAAGAAGCTCTTCGCCGTCGGCTGCGCAAGCTGCCACGGCACCGGCGGTCAGGGCACCTCCGACGGCCCGAGCCTGGTCGGCGTGGGCGCCGCCGCCGTCGACTTCCAGGTCGGTACCGGCCGGATGCCGGCGCAGCAGCCCGGCGCCCAGGTGCCGCGGAAGAAGAACATCTACAGCCAGGCCGAGATCGACCAGCTCGCGGCGTACGTCGCGTCGCTGGGTGCCGGTCCCAGCGTGCCCGGCAAGGACCAGTACGGCAAGGACGGCGCGGACATCGCCAAGGGCGGTGAACTGTTCCGTACGAACTGCGCGCAGTGCCACAACTTCACCGGTAAGGGCGGCGCCCTGACCAACGGCAAGTTCGCACCGTCGCTTGAGGGCGTGGACCCGAAGCACATCTACGAGGCCATGGAGACCGGCCCGCAGAACATGCCTTCCTTCGGTGACGGTTCGCTGTCCCCGCAGAACAAGAAGGACATCGTGTCCTACCTCGGCGCCGTCAACAGCGACGACACCCCCAGCCCCGGTGGTCTGGGCCTGGGCGGTCTCGGCCCGGTCAGTGAGGGCCTCTTCGGTTGGATCGCCGGCCTGGGCGCGCTGATCGCGGTCGCCATCTGGGTCGCAGCCCGGACTACGAAGGCCAAGAAGTCATGAGTGAGACTGGACGACACGAAGACGTGCCAGAAAAGAACCTCCCCAGTGAGCGGGACACGGCTCACGGCGGCGCGGTCGAGACGGCGGAGAACCCCTTCGCCGACCCGGGGCTGCCGCCCCACGAGCCCCGCATCCAGGACATCGACGAGCGGGCCGCCAAGCGCTCCGAGCGCGCGGTCGCCTTCCTCTTCACCCTGTCGATGCTCGCGACGGTCGGCTTCATCGCCGCCTACGTGATCTTCCCGGTCGACCAGATCACCTACATCTGGCCGTTCGGCCACGTCAGCGCGCTGAACTTCTGGCTCGGTCTGACGCTCGGTGTGGCGCTCTTCTGCATCGGCGCCGGCGCGGTCCACTGGGCCCGCACGCTGATGTCCGACGAGGAGGTCGCCGACGACCGGCACCCGATCGAGGCGACGCCCGACGTCAAGGCCAAGGTCATGGACGACTTCCGCCAGGGTGCGGCAGAGTCGGGCATGGGCCGCCGGAAGCTGGTCCGCAACACCATGTTCGGCGCGCTGGCCCTGGTGCCGCTCTCCGGTGTGGTGCTGCTGCGCGACCTCGGTCCGCTGCCGGAGAAGAAGCTCCGCACGACCGGCTGGAAGAAGGGCATCCGCCTGGTCAACCAGTCGACCAACCTTCCGCTGCGTCCCGAGGACATCGCGGTCGGTTCGCTGACCTTCGCCAAGCCCGAGGGCCTGGAGGAGGACGACCACGACTTCAACCAGAAGATCGCCAAGGACGCCCTGATGCTCGTGCGGATCCAGCCGCAGAACATCAAGGACAAGCAGGAACTGGACTGGTCGCACGAGGGCATCGTCGCCTACTCGAAGATCTGCACCCACGTGGGGTGCCCGATCAGCCTGTACGAGCAGCAGACGCACCACGTGCTGTGCCCCTGCCACCAGTCGACCTTTGACCTGTCCGACGGCGGACGCGTCATCTTCGGCCCCGCCGGACACGCCCTGCCGCAGTTGCACATCACGGTGAAGGACGGCTTCCTCGAAGCCGTCAGCGACTTCGCGGAGCCCGTCGGCCCGAGCTTCTGGGAGCGCGGATGAGTAACGAGACGAGCGCGACCACCACGCGCCGCGGCCAGGCGCCGCGGGGCGAGCGGATCGCCGACTGGGCGGACGGCCGGCTGGGCATCTACAGCCTCGCCAAGTCCAACATGCGCAAGATCTTCCCGGACCACTGGTCCTTCATGCTGGGCGAGATCTGCCTCTACAGCTTCATCATCATCATCCTGACCGGCGTCTACCTGACGCTGTTCTTCCACCCGAGCATGGCCGAGGTGACCTACCACGGCTCGTACGTGCCCATGCACGGGATCCGGATGACGCAGGCGTTCGAGTCGACGCTGGACATCAGCTTCGACGTGCGCGGCGGTCTGCTCATCCGGCAGATCCACCACTGGGCGGCCCTGGTCTTCCTGGGCGGCATGATGGTGCACATGATGCGGGTGTTCTTCACCGGCGCCTTCCGCAAGCCGCGCGAGGTCAACTGGCTGTTCGGCTTCCTGCTGCTGGTGCTGGGCATGTTCACCGGCTTCACCGGCTACTCGCTGCCGGACGACCTGCTCTCCGGCACCGGCGTCCGCTTCATCGAGGGTGTCATCCTGGCGATGCCGCTGGTCGGCTCGTACCTGCAGATGTTCATCTTCGGCGGGGAGTTCCCGGGGCACGACATCATCCCGAGGTTCTTCACGGTGCACGTGCTGCTGCTGCCCGGCATCATGCTGGGTCTGCTGGTGGCGCACCTGATCCTGGTCTTCTACCACAAGCACACGCAGTTCCCGGGTGCCGGCAAGACCAACAAGAACGTCGTCGGCATGCCGCTGCTGCCGGTCTACATGGCCAAGGCCGGAGGCTTCTTCTTCCTGGTCTTCGGCGTGATCTCGGTGATCGCGGCGATCGCCAGCATCAACCCGGTGTGGGCCATCGGCCCGTACCGGCCCGACCAGGTGTCCACCGGCGCCCAGCCCGACTGGTACATGGGCTTCGCCGAGGGTCTGGTCCGTGTGATGCCCGGCTGGGAGTGGGACATCTGGGGCCACACGATCAACTTCGGTGTGCTGATCCCGATCCTCATCTTCCCGCTGGTGCTGGTCGCGATCGCGGTCTACCCGTTCGTCGAGTCCTGGGTCACCGGGGACAAGCGCGAGCACCACATCCTGGACCGCCCGCGCAACGCCCCGACCCGTACCGGCTTCGGTGTGGCCTGGCTGACCGCCTACCTCATCATGCTGATCGGCGGCGGCAACGACCTGTGGGCCACCCACTTCCACCTGTCGCTGAACTCGCTGACCTGGTTCGTCCGGATCGGCTTCTTCGTCGGGCCGGTGCTCGCCTTCATCGTCACCAAGCGGATCTGCCTGGGTCTGCAGCGCCGGGACCGCGACAAGGTGCTGCACGGACGCGAGTCCGGCATCATCAAGCGGCTGCCGCACGGTGAGTTCATCGAGGTGCACGAGCCGCTCAACCAGGAGCAGCTCCACACGCTCACCCAGCACGAGCAGCCCAAGCCGTTCGAGATCGGCCCGGAGGTCGACGAGAACGGTGTCGAGCGGAAGGTCAAGCGGACGACCAAGCTCCGCGCCAAGCTCTCCAAGGGCTACTACGGCGAGGACAACGTCATCCCGAAGCCGACCCCGGAGGAGTACAAGGAGATCACCAGCGGCCACGGCCACCACTGATCGCCGCCGTGTGACGCACGGCAGTACCCCCGCGTAAGTACGCCACCCAGAGGGCCCCGTCCATACATTGGGCGGGGCCCTTCGGCACGCCACGGCGCCGGATAGGGTTTCGGCACCAGCAGGACACGAATCCAGGAGTGTGGACCATGAACGTTGTGACCCCGGGTGGCGGCGACAGCGTGGCGGCCCAGACCTGGCCGGGTGTGCTGGACGCCCTCCTCCAGGGCCGGGACCTGGGCGCCGACGACACCGCGTGGGCGATGGACCGGATCATGCGCGGCGAGGCCACCGACGCGCAGGTCGCCGGGTTCGCGGTGGCGCTGCGGGCCAAGGGCGAGACCGTCGCGGAGATCTCCGGCCTGGTACGGGCGATGTACGCGCACGCCAACCTCATCGAGGTGCCGGGCCCGAGCGTGGACATCGTCGGCACCGGCGGCGACGGCGCCAAGACCGTCAACATCTCCACGATGTCCTCGATCGTGGTGGCCGGCGCCGGCGCGAAGGTCGTCAAGCACGGCAACCGCGCCGCCTCGTCGGCCAGCGGCGCGTCCGACGTGCTGGAGAAGCTGGGCGTCAACCTGGACCTGGCCCCGCGCCGGGTCGTCGAGGTCGCCGAGGAGGCCGGGATCACCTTCTGTTTCGCGGTCAAGTTCCACCCGTCGCTGCGGCACGTGGCGCCCGCGCGGCGCGAACTGGGCATCCGTACGACGTTCAACGTGCTGGGCCCGCTGACCAACCCGGCGCGGGTACGGGCGCAGGCCACCGGCGTCGCCGACGCGCGGATGGCGCCGATCCTGGCCGGGGTCCTCGCCGAACGCGGCTCCAGCGCCCTGGTCTTCCGGGGCGACGACGGACTGGACGAGCTGACGACCACGGCCACGTCGAAGGTGTGGATCGTACGGGACGGCGGCATCCGCGAGGAGACCTTCGACCCGCGGGACGTGGGCATCGACCTGGTGCCCGTGGAGGCGCTGCGCGGCGCCGACGCCTCGTACAACGCCGACGTGGCGCGCCGCGTGCTGGGCGGCGAGCCCGGGCCGGTACGGGACGCGGTGCTGCTCAACTCCGCGGCGGCGCTGGTGGCCCTGGAGCCGACCGGGGCGCCGCTGGCCGAGCAGATCTCGGCGGGCATCGAGCGGGCCGCCGAGGCCGTCGACTCGGGCGCGGCCCGCCGGGCGCTGGACCGCTGGGTGGCGGCCAGCAACGCCTGACGGCGGCAGGGGTGTGCCGCGGGGCCCGGTCCGGGATGCGGACCGGGCCTTGCGCGTTCCCGATCGTGTGGCATGATTCTGCCCAGGTCACGAGTGACAGCGACTACGGCCCCGGCCCGCTGTCCGGCAACCCTCCGTCCGTGGCGGGGTGCCCCGGGTGATGACCAGGTCGCAGGCAGCGAGGTCTGCGGCAAGCGCGGATCCCTCGTGCCAGGGATCCTGGTCCTTGAGGGAGATCTCTCATGATGCAGCGAATGCGTTAGGGCCGTACGGGCCCCTTTTCCGCACCCCCTTTTCCCTTCACCGCTGTCGGCCGGCCCCGCTTCGGCGTGCGCGCCCCGCAGCGAAGTCGCCCTGCCTTCACGGGAGTTCGCCATGCCTGTTTCCGCTGCCGCCACCGATTCCACCACTGATTCCACCACTGATACCGCCTCCGCTGCCGCCGTCTGCGCCCCGCTGCCCGTGCTGGGCCGGGACGTGCTGGTCCCGCTCGTCACCGGTGGTGAGGTCGAGTACGCGGCGCTGGACATCGCCGCCAGCGCCCCGGCGCTCCAGCGCGTCTGGGACGACGTGGCCGCGTACGCCCCGTACTACGGCAGCGTCCACCGTGGCGCGGGCTACCTCTCGCAGTTGTCCACCGATCTGTTCGAGAACAGCCGGGCGGAGGTCGCCCGCTTCCTCGGGTGCCGGATCGAAGGGGGCCCGGGCGAAGCCCGGACCGGCAGGGGTGGTGGCGGGCGGCGGGAGGGCGATCAGGTGGTCTTCACCCGCTCCACCACCGACTCGCTGAACCTGCTGGCCGCCGTGCTGCCGGCCGGTACCCGGGTGTTCGTCTTCGAGACCGAGCACCACGCCTCGCTGCTGCCCTGGGAGCAGCGCGCGGATGTCGAGGTGACGTACCTCGACGCTCCCCGCACCCCGCGGCAGGCGGTGGACACGCTGGAGCGGGCGCTGGCCGAGCGCGAGCCCTACAGCAACGCGCTGGTCTGCGTGACCGGCGCGTCCAACGTGACCGGTGAGCTGTGGCCCGTACGGGAGCTGGCCGCCGCGGCACACGCGCACGGCGCCCGGATCGTCCTGGACGCCGCCCAGCTCGCCCCGCACCACCCGGTCGACATCGCGGAACTGGACGTGGACTGGGTGGCCTTCTCCGGCCACAAGCTGTACGCGCCCTTCGGGGCCGGCGTGCTGGCCGGGCGCGCCGACTGGCTCCGGGCGGCCGAGCCGTACCTCGCGGGCGGCGGCGCCAGCCGCACGGTCGCCCGCCGCGCCGACGGCGGCGTGGACGTGGAGTGGCACACCACCGCGGCCCGCCACGAGGCCGGCTCGCCCAACGTCATCGGCGCCTACGCCATCGCCGCCGCCTGCAAGGCGCTCACCGAGGCGGGCTTCGAGGGCCTGGTCGCCCGGGAACAGCGGCTCGTCGAGCGGGTACGGGCGGGCCTGGCGGAGGTGCCCGAGGTCACGGTGCTCTCGCTGTTCGGGGACGACGCCCCGCGGGTGGGCGTGCTGTCCTTCGTCGTCGAGGGCTGGAACAGCTCGCACTTCGCGGCGGCGCTCTCCGCCGAGTACGGCATCGGCGTGCGCGACGGGCTGTTCTGCGCGCACCCGCTCGTACGGACCCTGCTGGGCGCCGAGTCCGAGGCCCCGGGGGAATGCGGCGCGCCCGAAGGGGCACCGGGGGAGCGGAGCCTGAACGCCATCCGGGTGAGTTTCGGGGCCGGCACACCGGACGAGCACGTGGACCGTTTCGTACGGGCCGTCAAGGAGCTGGTGACGCAGGGCGCGCGGTGGAGCTACCGCACCGAGGACGGCCGCTGCGTGCCGGACACGGCGGCGTAGCCCCTTTGACCGCCCGCGTCGCGGCGCTCCGCTGTCCGGGCGCCGCGGCGCGGGCCTCGTACGCGGGGGCGACCCGGATCAGGCGTCCAGGCCGATCGCGAAGGCCGCTTCCAGGTCGTGCTGGGAGTACGTACGGAACGCGATGTGCGTCTCGGTGGAGGCCACGCCGGGCACCTTGCTGATCCGGCCCGGGATGACGTCCGCCAGGTCGTCGTGCTTGGCCACCCGCACCAGCGCGATCAGGTCGTGCGCACCGGTGACCGAGTAGACCTCGCTGACGCCCTCCAGCGCGGCGATCTTCTCCGCGATCTCCGGGATCTGGTCCACGCTGGTCTTGATGAGCACGATCGAAGTGATCACGGTTGGCTCTCTCCCTCGGCCGTCTGCTGCTTCGCCGTTCCGGCGGACTCCACACTACCGGGGGCCGCGGCGGTCTCCTCGGGCGGAGCGGGGCTCGGCCGGTAGCGCACCCAGGCGTACACGAAGCCCACCGCGAAGCCCAGGACATGGGCGAGGTAGGCCACACCCGGGGTACTGGGGTCGCGCTGCGCGGCGATCCACTGGAGCACGAACCAGAACAGCAGCACGATCCAGGCGGGGAAGCGCAGCGGCAGGAAGAAGAGGAACGGATAGATGCTGGTGACCCGGGCCCTGGGAAAGAGGTACAGGAACGCCCCCAGCACCCCGGAGATCGCCCCGGAGGCGCCGACCAGGGTCTGTCCCGAGGAGGCGTGCGCGGCCGCGTAGCCCATCAGCGCCAGGTAGCCGGTCACGAGGTAGAAGAGGGTGAACGGCAGGCGGCCCATCCGGTTCTCGGTCATGCCTCCGAAGACGTACAGGAAGAGGACGTTGCCCAGCAGGTGCAGCCAGCTCCCGTGCACGAAGAGGGCGGTCAGCGGGGTGAGCAGCGCGCTCGGCGAGCCGCTCCACAGGTCGCGCGGGATGACGCCCCAGTGTTCGAAGTACGCGGTCTGTGCCTGGACGACGGCGTCGCCGGTGCCGTATATGCCGTTGAGGCCGGAGGCGGGCCCGACGACGAAGACCACACAGCACAGCGCGATCAGGACGTTCGTCATGCGGGAGAACACGGTCAGCGCCGAGCGGGCGCGGGGCGTCCGGGGGAACAGGGGCGGGGCCGTCATGAAGTGATCATGCCGTAATACGGGCAATCGGGACAGAGTGCCTCGCCGCGTCCCGCCCCCCGGGCGGGCCCGCACCGTACACGCGTCAGGACGTAGGGTAAGAGCCTGTGCCATAACCCCGGCCGGGGTTATGGCACAGACTCTGACGGGCAGTACCCCGCGTACTTCCGCAGTCCGACGGCGCACCGCGGGAACCCCCCCGAACGACAGCACGGGCCCCGCTCGCCCTAGCGTGACGAAAGAGGACGACACCATGGCTGTTCCCCTGCCGACGGACGGGACCCGGTGGCGCTGCACGCTGTGCGGCAATCTGACGCGCTTCGACGTGACCCGGCGCTCCGAGGTCGTGGAGTACCTCCACCTCGACCTCGCCGGGGAGCCGAAGGTGGAGGAACGCGAGGTGCTCAGTGAGAGCATCGAGTCCGTGCGCTGCCGCTGGTGCAACGCGGTCGACCAGATCGAGCTGGTCGACCGGCCGGGCGCCAGTGCCTGAGTCGAGCGCCTGAGATCGGAGCGATGCAGCAGTGGTGGAGCGTCCAGAAGGGCCTGCGGGGGCGGAGCACGATGCCGAGGCCGGTGCGGCCGAGGCGGACGAGGTGCTCGACCGTCCGCTGCCCGAGGGCGTGCGGCGCCGTGTCGTGGCGCTCACCGCGGAGTCCTTCGGCGGCCTGACGGTCGCCGAACTCCCGCCGCCGCTGCGCCAGTACGCCCGGTTCACCCCCAGCCGCCGGGCCAAGTTCGCGGGCAACGCGATGGCCGCCGCGCTGGAGAACGACGCGGTCTTCCGGCAGCGGATCGCCGGCCGGCTGCGCGAGGCCCAGCCGGAACTGGCCGAGGCGCTGGACAACGGCACCCCGCCCGCCGCCGCCGACCCGCTCGATGTCGCGGCGGCGGCCTATGTGCTGCGTCCCGAGGGCTGGGTCAAGCTGGTCGCGGCGGCCGGCGAGGAGGCGCAGCGCGCCCGCGCGGAACAGGCCGGCGAGGAGGCCGAACGCGAGCTGGCCGCGCTGCGCGAGGAGCTGGCGCAGGTCCGCGCGCAGGCCCGCGCCGAGGCCGAGCGCACCCGCGGCGACCTGGACGCGCTGCGCAAGGAGAACGAGTCGTTGCAGCGCAAGCTGCGCAGCGCGCTCAGCGACGTCAAGCGGGGCGAGGCGGCGGCGCGCAAGGCCGCGGCGGAGGTGGAGTCCGTACGGGCCGCCGCCGCGCAGGAGAAGACCGTGGCCGACAGCGAGGCGCGCCGCCTGAAGGCCCGTGTCGCGGAGGTCGAGGCGCTGCTGGAGGCCAGCCGCCGTGCCACGCGCGAGGGCCGCAGCGTCGAGGACATGCGGCTGCGGCTGCTGCTGGACACCGTCCTGGACGCGGCCCAGGGGCTGCGCCGGGAGCTGGCGCTGCCGCCCGCCGACACCCACCCGGCGGATACCGTCGACGCGGTGGCCCCGGGCAAGATGACGCCCAAGGACATCGCCACGCGCGCGCTGTCGGAGACCGACCCCGCCCTGCTGGACCAACTGCTGGCGCTGCCGCAGGCCCACCTGGTCGTGGACGGCTACAACGTCACCAAGACCGGCTATCCCACGATGCCGTTGGACAAGCAGCGGCTGCGGCTGCTGGGCGGCCTGTCGGTGCTGGCCGCGCAGACCGGCGCGGAGATGACGTGTGTCTTCGACGGCGCGGAGCTGGCCGCGCCGGTGCTGCTCGCGCCGCCGCGCGGGGTCCGTGTCCTGTTCAGCAAACCGGGTGTGACGGCGGATGAGCTGATCCGCCAGCTCGTACGGGCCGAGCCGCCCGGCCGGCCGGTGGTGGTGGTCTCCACGGACCGCGAGGTGGCCGACGGGGTGGCCAAGGCGGGGGCACGGCCGGTCGCATCGGCCTTGCTGCTCAAGCGGCTTGCCCGTATCTGAGTCGTACGTTCCGTCCGTACGACGTGTCCGGAACGGGTGTCCCGACGAGGGCTGCGGGGCAGGTCTCGCCGGTGTGCTCGCGGGGGAGTCCGCGGCCGGTTGTGGCGCTCGGGACGGAGGTAAAGGTGTACCCATCAACGAGGCACTTCATGCCTGCCGTTCGTGTCTGTGCGTCAAGTGGCCATTACTGCGTGTGTGATGTTGGTAAAGGATGAGGAGCATCCAGCAGTTTTTTCCGGTGAGGATTTGAAGCGATCACAACTCGGTTACTAAGGTCAGGCCTCAACCCTTCATGCAGTTGATCATCCACCCGGGATGAACAGTGAAGGAACCGCCGAGTCCGCGGTGTTCACGCGGAGCCGGGGTCCCGTACCCCCCACGCCCGGTAGGCGGCTGAAGGAAGAAGGAGCTCGCCTCCGTGGCGTCCCACCGTCGACCCAAGCAGCCGAGCCGCACGCGCGTGACCGTCCTCACCGCGACCGCCGCCGCAGCCGTCGCCCTCTCGTCCCAGGCCGCCCACGCCGACCCGAAGCCGAAGAAGGAAGACGTCAAGTCCGAGGTCGACAAGCTCTACGAGCAGGCGGAGCAGGCCACCGAGAAGTTCAACGGGGCCAAGGAGAACCAGGAGAAGCTGCAGAAGGAGGTCGACGCCCTCCAGGACAAGGTCGCCCGCGGCCAGGGCGAGCTGAACCAGCTCCGCAAGGGCCTCGGCGCCGTCGCCTCCGGCCAGTACCGCAGCGGCAGCATCGACCCGTCCGTGCAGCTCTTCCTCTCCGGCGACCCGGACACCTACCTCGACAAGGCCGCCACCCTCGACCAGTTGAGCGGCAAGCAGGCCGAGCAGCTCAAGACCATCGCGGACAAGCAGCGCCGGCTCGCCCAGGAGCGCGCGGAGGCCGCGGGCAAGATCAAGGACCTCTCTGACACCCGCAAGGCACTGGGTGACAAGAAGGACGAGATCAAGGGCAAGCTCGCCAAGGCGCAGGAACTCCTCAACACGCTGACCGCCAAGGAGAAGGAGGCGCTCCAGCGGGAGGAGCAGCAGAAGAGCCGCTCCAGCCGCGGCAACGAGCGGCCCGACCTGGGCAACGACGTGCCGGCCTCGCAGCGCGGCGCCGCCGCCCTGTCCGCCGCCGCCTCCAAGATCGGCTCTCCTTACGTGTGGGGCGCCACCGGCCCGTCCTCCTTCGACTGCTCGGGGCTGACCTCCTGGGCGTACCAGCAGGCGGGCCAGTCGCTGCCGCGCACCTCGCAGGCACAGGCCAACGCCGGTACCCGGATCGGCTCGCAGAGCGCCCTCAAGCCGGGCGACCTGGTGCTCTTCTACGGCGACCTGCACCACATCGGCCTGTACGCGGGCAACGGCCAGGTGCTGCACGCGCCGAAGCCGGGCGCGTCCGTGCGCTACGAGTCGATCAACAACATGCCCTTCCAGTTCGGCGTCCGCGTCTGAACGCGGGCGGGGCCCGGTTCCCGTGCCCGCGTGAACCGCCCGCCACTGCCGCCCGATCGGGCGAATTGCGGTGCCTGCCGCTGACTTCCCGCCCCGCCGGTGACCTGCGCAGTCACCGGCGGGGCGGCTTTTTCCCCACCGGCGGCGGCCGTTGCGGGTCTTTGGCCGCGGGCCACCGGCGCCGTTACTGTCTGCCCTCGCAGCCGCCGGTTCCGCGTCCGCCCGCCCCGGGCGGCAGGGGCTGCACGGAAGGGAGTGCGGCCTCACGTGGCGTCCCACCGCCGTGTCTCACAGTCCGGCCTGGCCGGTGCGACCAGGGCCACCGTCCTGTCCGCCGCCGCGGTCACCGCCGCCGCGGCCCTGTCCGCGGGAGCGGCGAACGCCGTCCCCGGCCCGGCGCCCGCCGAGGTCACCTCGCGCGTCGACGCCCTCTACGAGCAGGCCGAGAAGGCCACCGAGCAGTTCAACGGGGCCAACGAACGGGCGCGGAAGCTGCGGACCGAGGTGGCGGCCCTCCAGGACCGGGTGGCCCGCGGCCAGGAGCACGTCAACCGGCTGCGCGGCCGGCTCGGCGCCGTCGCCTCCGCCCAGTACCGCTCCGGCGGCCTGGACCCGGCCCTCAAGCTCATCCTGTCCGAGGACCCGGCGCACTACCTCGACAAGGCCGCCGTCCTGGACCGCGTCCACGGCGAACAGGCCGGGGAACTGCGGGAACTCCAGGGCGCCCAGCGCGGCCTGGAGCAGGAGCGCCGGGAGGCGACCGGGAAGCTGGCGGCCCTGGAGGCGAGCCGGCGGGACGTCGCGCGCCACAAGAAGGACGTCGAGGGCAAGCTGGCCGCGGCGCGGCGCCTGCTGAATTCACTGACCGACGACGACCGGGCCGCGTACGACCGGGCGAACCGCGGGGTCGGTCGTTCGCTGCCCGACCTGTCCGGGGCGTCGCCCGCCTCCGGCCGGGCCGGGACCGCGGTCCAGGCGGTGCGCGCGGCGATCGGCTCCCCGTACGCCTGGGGAGGGTCCGGGCCCACCGCCTTCGACTGCTCCGGGCTGATGCAGTGGGCCTACGCGCGCGCCGGAGTGTCCATCCCGCGCACCTCGCAAGCCCAGCGCGGCGCGGGGCAGCAGGTTCAGGTCAGTCAGGCCAGGCCCGGGGACCTGGTCATCTACCGGGACGACGCCAGCCATGTCGGTATGTATGTGGGCAACGGACAGGTGGTGCACGCGCCGTACCCGGGTGCCCGGGTGCGCTCGGACCCCGTCGGCATGATGCCGATCTCGTCCGTAACCCGACCCTGACCGCTGTCCGTATCCCGGGACGGTGCTTACGATCAGCCGCGTGGCAGGTCAACAGGCGCAGCGGTGGAAGGTCCGGTGGACCGGGCGGGTCGGGTCGGCGCTCTGCGCGGTCCTGCCGCTCGCGCTGCTGCTGCCGCTGCTCGCGGGCTGTGAGGACCCGGCCGGGGCGGCCGACGCCCCGCCGGGGATCCAGCGGATGCTGGACCGGCGCGCGGCCGCGGTGCGCGACCGGGACGCCGGGGCCTTCCTCGCCTCGGTCGACCCGCGCGCGGCCGGTTTCCGCGGTCGGCAGCGGTCGGTGTTCGCCCACCTCGCCCGGGTTCCGCTGGCCTCCTGGTCGTACGAGCTGGTGAAGACCGACGCGTTCGGCCTGCCGGCGGTGGTCGGGGCGGACGGCCGCCGGGTGGCCGCCGAGGTGCGGCTGCGCTACCGGCTGACCGGCTACGACGCCGTGCCGGTCACCTCCGTCCAGTACCTGACCCTCACCGACCGCGGCGGCCGGTGGCTGATCAGCTCCGACACGGACGGTGCCCGGAGCGGGCGGCGCAGCGCGCGTCAACTGTGGGACCAGGGGCCGGTCCAGGTGGTCGCGGGGCGTCACAGCCTGGTCCTCGGGGTGCGCCGCGGCACCGCGGCGCTGCGCGAACTGGCGGACCGTACGGACGCGGCCGTGCCCGCCGTCGGGACGGTGTGGCCCGGCAAGTGGGCCGGCCGGGTGGTCGTCGAGGCACCGCAGTCCCTGGACCGGATGGCGGAGCTGCTGAACTCCACCGACCCCTCCGGCTACCGGGGCATAGCCGCCGTCACGACCGGCGAGGCGGGCGCGGCACCGGCGGCCCCCGCCGACCGGGTCGTCGTCAACCCGGAGGCGTACGGCGAACTGTCCGCCGCCGGGCGCCAGACGGTGCTGACGCACGAGGCCGCCCATGTCGCGACGCGCACGGCCACCACGTCCGCCACCCCGCTCTGGCTCTCCGAGGGCTTCGCCGACTGGGCCGCCTACCGCGGCGGCGGCCGCCCGGCCGCGGCCACCGCCCCCGAACTCGCCCACGCCGTCGCCAAGGGCAGCCCGCCGTCCCGGCTCCCGGCCGACGGCGACTTCCGCTTCAGCCGCGGCGCGCGGGAGCTGGCCCGGGCCTACGAGAGCGGCTGGCTGGCCTGCCGCATGATCGCCGACAACTGGGGCGAGCGGAAGCTGGGCGCGTTCTACCGGGCGGCGGGCCGGGGCGGCAAGGAGAGCGCCGGACGGGCGATGCGTGACCAACTGGGCCTGAGTCCGGCCGAGTTCACCCGGCGGTGGCAGTCGTACGTGGTGCGGCAGCTCAACTGAGGCGCGGGGCGCGCCGGTGCCGCCGCCCGGGGCGTCGCCACCGAACCGGGTTCCGCCGCGGCTCCCCGCCCGTGCCCGGCGGTCCGCCGCAGCGGGCCGCCCTCCTGCCGCCGCGGCCCGGTGACCGTCGAACGCCACAGCCGGCGGCAGGCGGCCAGCGAGGCGGCCACGAGCAGGGCGTTGCGTACGGTCAGCAGGACCACACCGCGCCCCTCACTGGCCACGACGTCCGCGAACCAGACGGGGAACTCCAGGAGCGTCGCGCCGGTCGCCAGCAGCACCAGGACGGCGGGCAGCCCCATCCGGCTCGCCCGCAGCGTCATGCACACGGCCGCCGCGCCGACCAGCCAGATCATGTACTGCGGGCTGATGACCCGGCTGGTGGTGACGGAGAGCAGCACGGCGGTGAAGGCGGCGTCGGCGAGCGTGCCGGACGTGAACCTCCGCGCCCGCAGCCGCCACAGCAGCAGCCAGCCGAAGGCCGCCACGGTCAGCACCAGCGCCAGGGAACTGACCAGCGACACGTACGGGCCGACGAACTCCACGGAGCCGTAGCTCAGCAGCACCTCGCCGTCCCAGCCGAACTGCCGGGCGAGGTGGAAGACGAGCGCGCCGAGCGACTCCACCTCCGTGCCCCGGTCGCGCTGGAAGGTGAGGAAGGCCAGCCCGCCGGGGGCCCACACGGCGAAGAGCAGCGTGAGCGCCAGTGCGCCGAGCGCCGCGGTGCCCCACATCTCCCGCCCGCGGCGCCCTCGCAGAGGCGCGCCGGTCAGCAGCAGCACCGGCCAGACCTTCAGGAGCGCTCCGAAGGCGATCAGGGCGCCGGAGACGCGCGGGTGCCGGGCGGCGGCGAAGAGCGCGGCGACGGCCACGGCGGTGACCATCAGGTCGTACCGGGCGTACGCGGTCGGGCCGAGCAGGGCGACGCCCGCCGTCCAGACCCAGGCGCCGGTGAGCCGTTTGCCCGGCCGCCGGCCCGCGTACAGGAGCAGCGCGAAGGTGACCGCGTCGGCGGCGCAGGCCAGGAGGAAGAACGCCGAGGCGTAGTCCAGGAAGGGCAGCAGCCCGGGGGACAGGACGGGGAGCGCGGCGGCCGGCGGGTACTGCCAGGTCACGTCGGACTCCGGGAAGGCACCGGACCGCAGCACCTCGGACCAGCCGTGGTAGATCCCCGAGATGTCACTGGTCACGTCCGGTCCGGGCAGCACCAGCACCTTGAACACGCACAGCAGGAGCACCGCCCGGGTCGCGGCCCACACCGCCACCGGCGGTGCCAGGGTGCGCACCGCGTCCCTCGGCCGCCGACTGCCGGCCCCGCTCATCACCATCTCGTCCCGTCGTCTCCGGCCGCCCGCGCCCGTACCGGCGGACGGCGCCGTGTCACGACCGTAGACGAGTCACGCACGTGCCGGGGCGGCCCCCGCCGTACGTGTCCGGTGAGGCGGTACTGTGCCAGGGCAATGGACAAGACGCTGATCGTCACGAACGACTTCCCGCCCCGCCCCGGCGGCATCCAGGCCTTCCTGCACAGCATGGCCCTGCGCCTGGACCCGGACCGGGTCGTGGTCTACGCCTCCACCTGGAAGCGGAGCGAGGAGGGCGTCGCGGCCACCGCCCGCTTCGACGCCGAGCAGCCCTTCCCGGTCGTCCGCGACCGTACGACGATGCTGCTGCCGACGCCCAGGGTGACCCGGACGGCCACCGGCCTGCTGCGCCGGCACGGCTGCTCCTCGGTGTGGTTCGGGGCCGCGGCGCCGCTCGGCCTGATGGCGCCGGCGCTGCGCCGGGCGGGCGCCCGCCGGATCGTGGCCACCACGCACGGGCACGAGGCGGGCTGGGCGCAGCTCCCCGCCTCCCGTCAACTGCTGCGGCGGATCGGCGAGGGCACCGACACGATCACCTATCTCGGCGAGTACACCCGCTCGCGGATCGCCGCCGCGCTGACACCGGCCGCCGCCGGGCGCATGACGCAACTGCCGCCCGGCGTGGACGAGAAGACCTTCCACCCCGGCTCGGGCGGCGACGCGGTACGGGCCCGCCTCGGGCTCGCCGAGCGGCCGGTCGTCGTGTGCGTCTCCCGGCTGGTGCCGCGCAAGGGCCAGGACACCCTGATCGAGGCGATGCCGCGCATCCTGGCCGACGTGCCGGACGCGGTGCTGCTGATCGTCGGCGGCGGTCCGTACGAGAAGCGGCTGCACGCGCTCGCCGGGGAGAAGGGCGTCGCGGACGCGGTGCGCTTCACCGGCGCCGTCCCGTGGGAGGAACTGCCCGCCCACTACGGCGCGGGCGACGTCTTCGCGATGCCCTGCCGCACCCGGCGCGGTGGGCTGGACGTCGAGGGCCTGGGCATCGTCTACCTGGAGGCGTCCGCCACCGGGCTCCCGGTCGTGGCGGGCGACTCCGGCGGCGCGCCGGACGCCGTGCTGGACGGCGAGACGGGGTACGTCGTCCCGGGCGGCTCCCCGACGGTCACCGCCGAACGCGTCGTCGCGCTCCTCACGGACCCCGCCGCCCGCCGCCGCATGGGCGAGCGCGGCCGCGCCTGGGTGGAGGAGAAGTGGCGCTGGGACCTGCTGGCCGAACGGCTTGAGGCACTGCTGTAGCCGTACGCGCGGACGCCGGGCGGGCCGGAGCGCGCGGCCCGCCCGGCGTCCGGGACGGTGGTAGTGGTGCCGGTCCGCGCGTCACGCGCGGTAGATCGCCTCGATCTCCTCGGCGAAGTCCTTCGCCACCACGTTGCGCTTGAGCTTCAGTGACGGCGTCACGTGTCCGGACTCCTCGGTGAACTGCGTCGGCAGGATGCGGAACTTGCGTACCGACTCGGCCTTGGAGACGGCCGCGTTGCCGTCGTCCACCGCCCGCTGGACCGTGGCCAGCAGCTCCGGGTCCGCGCTCAGCTCGGTGACGCTCTGCCCGGGCGGGCGGCCGTGCTCCGCCGCCCAGCGCGGCAGGAACTCCTCGTCGAGGGTGACCAGCGCGCCGACGAAGGGCCGGCCGTCGCCGACGACCATGCACTCGGCGATCAGCGCGTGCGCGCGGATGCGGTCCTCGATGACGGCCGGGGCGACGTTCTTGCCGCCCGCCGTCACCAGGATCTCCTTCTTGCGGCCGGTGATCGCGAGGTAGCCGTCCTCGTCGAGGGTGCCGATGTCACCGGTGTGGAACCAGCCGTCGGAGAGCGCTTCCTTGGTCGCCGACTCGTTGTTCCAGTACTCGGTGAACAGGTGCTCGCCGTGCAGCAGCACCTCGCCGTCGTCGGCGATGCGGATCACCGAGCCGGGCAGCGGCTGGCCGACCGTACCGATCTTCTGCCGGTCCCACGGGTTGAAGGCGGTGGCCGCGCAGGACTCCGTCAGGCCGTAGCCCTCCAGGGCCGTGAAACCGATGCCCCGGAAGAAGTGGCCCAGGCGCTCGCCCAGCGGCGCGCCGCCGGAGATCGCGTGGGTGGCGCGGCCGCCGAGCACGGCGCGCAGCTTGCCGTAGACCAGCTTGTCGAAGAGCTTGTGCTTGATCCGCAGGCCGAGGGTGGGCCCGGCCCCGGTGTCCAGCGCGCGGCTGTAGGCGATGGCCGTTCCGGCGGCCCGGTCGAAGATCTTGCCCTTGCCCTCGGCCTGCGCCGTGGCCCGTGCCGCGTTGTAGACCTTCTCGAAGACCCGCGGGACGCCGAGGATCAGCGTGGGGCGGAAGGCGGCGAGGTCGTCGGTGAGGTTCTTGATGTCGGGGGCGTGGCCGAGCTTGATGGGTGCCATGACCGAGGCCACCTGGACCAGCCGGCCGAAGACGTGTGCCACCGGCAGGAAGAGCAGGACCGAGGAGTGGCCGGTGCGGAAGAGGGGCTTGAGGCGTTCGACGACGTTGCCGCACTCGGCGAAGAAGCTGCGGTGGGTGAGCACACAGCCCTTGGGCCGGCCGGTGGTGCCGGAGGTGTAGACGATGGTGGCGGGGGAGTCGGCGTCGGCGAGCGCGCTGCGCTCGTCCACCTCCTCGTCGGTGACGCCGGCGCCGGCCGCGCGCAGCCGGGCGATCGCGTCCCGCTCGATCTGCCAGATGTTCTCCAGCGCGGGCAGCCGGTCGCGTACGGACTCGACGGCGGCCTCCTGCGCGGGGGACTCCACCAGGCAGGCCACCGCGCCGGAGTCGCCGAGGATCCACTGCACCTGTTCGGCGGAGCTCGTCTCGTAGACGGGGACGGTGACCGCGCCCGCGCTCCAGATCGCGAAGTCCAGCAGCGTCCACTCGTAGCGGGTGCGCGACATCAGGCCGATCCGGTCGCCGGGCCGGATGCCGGCGGCCATCAGGCCCTTGGCGGCGGCCCGTACCTCGGCGAGGAAGACGGTGGCCGTCACGTCCTGCCACCGGCCGTCGACCTTGCGGCCCATGACGGCGACATCGGGGTGCTGCGCGGCATTGCGGCGGATCAGATCCGTCAGGTTGCCGTCCGCGGGGACCTCGTACAGGGCCGGAAGGCTGAACTCGCGCAAGACTGCTGCTCCTCATCGGCGCCGGCGTCACGACGCTGTGTGCTGGCCGGCTGCGGTCCATGATCAGGCAGGGGGGTGGTGGACTGCCCGGACGTTACCCACCGGTATTGCTTTTGGGATAGGGGGTTACGCCCAGATGTTCGATGCGTCACACGCTGCGTGACACGCGTCCGGACACGCCTTGGGACTGCTTCGCGCAGACTAGACCAGGCTTTCGGTGACCGGGAAGTAACCGCAGGTCGGACCCCTCTCCCGGCGGCACGTCCAACCCCCTCCCGGCCGTACGCCTTTCGATCTAGGGTGACCGTCATGCGAGTGCATGTGGTCAGCGACGTACACGGCAACGGGCGGGACCTCGCCACGGCGGGCGACGGGGCCGACGCCCTGGTCTGTCTGGGCGACCTGGTGCTCTTCCTCGACTACGCCGACCACTCGCGCGGCATCTTCCCCGACCTCTTCGGCGTCGAGAACGCCCACCGGCTGGTCGAGCTGCGCACCGCCCGCCGCTTCGAGGAGGCCCGCGCGCTGGGCCGGCGGCTCTGGGGCGCCGTCGAACGCGAGGGCGGCGGCCGGACGGCCGTCATCGAGGCAGCCGTCCGCCGGCAGTACGCCGAACTGTTCGCCGCTCTCCCCGAGCGGACGTACGCCACGTACGGCAACGTGGACCTCCCTCACCTGTGGCCCGAGTACGCCCGGCCCGGCACCACCGTCCTGGACGGTGAGCGGGTGGAGATCGGCGGCCGCGTCTTCGGCTTCGTCGGCGGCGGACTGACGACGCCGATGCGCACCCCGTACGAGATCAGCGACGAGGAGTACGCCGCCAAGGTCGAGGCCGTCGGCGAGGTGGACGTGCTGTGCACCCACATCCCGCCGGACGTCCCGGAGCTGTGCTACGACGTCGTCGCCCGCCGCTTCGAACGCGGCAGCGCGGCCCTGCTGGACGCGATCCGCCGGACCCGCCCCCGCTACGCGCTCTTCGGACACGTGCATCAGCCGCTGGCCCCGCGGGTACGCGTCGGTGCCACCGAGTGCGTCAACGTGGGGCACTTCAACGCGACGGGAACGCCGTACGTCCTGGAGTGGTGACGGCCTTCCGAAGGATCGCCCGGGGACCTTTCCGGGACCCTTTCCCGGATCTTTCCCGGGAGCCTCCTGAGGGCCGTCTCCGAAGGACCTTCGGGGGCCGCCGCCGGGGCCGACCGGATCGGCCGGGGAGCCTGTCCGGGCCCCTTTCGCCGCGCGGTAGCCTTCAGCAGCAGGGATACGCGTCTGGCGGACCGGCACGAATCGGCATGGAGGAGTCACGGCGATGGCCGAACACACCAGCTCTAGCATCACGATCGAGGCGGCACCCGCCGAGGTGATGGGAGTGATCGCCGACTTCGACCGCTACCCGGACTGGACCGGCGAGGTCAAGGAGGCCGAGATCCTCAGCAAGGACGACCAGGGCCGTGCCGAGCAGGTCCGCCTGCTGCTGGACGCCGGCGCGATCAAGGACGACCACACCCTCGCCTACACCTGGATCAGCGACCACGAGGTGAAGTGGTCGCTGGTGAAGTCCCAGATGCTGCGCACGCTCGACGGCTCCTACCGGCTGGTCCCGCTGGCCGACGGCGCGCACACCGAAGTGACGTATCAGCTCACCGTGGACGTCAAGATCCCGATGCTCGGCATGATCAAGCGGAAGGCCGAGAAGGTCATCATCGACCGCGCGCTGGACGGGCTGAAGAAGCGCGTCGAGAGCGGCCCCGCGGCCCCCGCCGGCGAGGCCAAGAGCCTCTGACCGTGCGTACCGTCCTCGTCACCGGCCCCGGCGGCGCCGGCCGCACCACCCTCGCCGCCGCCACCGCACTGGCCGGTGCCCGCCGCGGTGAGCGCGTCCTGCTGCTCACCGCCTGCGGCGGCGCGGCGGAACGCGTCCTGGGCACCCGCCTCGGCCGCCCCGGCGACGGCCCGGTGCCCGTCGCCCCCGGCCTGCACGCCCGGTGCGTCGACGCCGGCGACCACTTCCGCCGCGAGACCCTCGCCTTCCAGGAGCGCGCGGCAGCCGCCCTCGACCTCCTCGGCGCCGCCCCCTTGGACGAGGACGAACTGACCGAACTGCCGGGCGCGGAAGCGTTCGCGCTGCTCCACGAGCTGCGCGCGGCCCATGAGGCGGCCGGTGGGCCCGACGGCCCGCGGACGGTCGTCGTCGACATGCCGCCCGCCGCCGACGCCGTCGCCCTGCTCGCCCTGCCCGGCCAGGCACGCCGCTACCTGCGCCGCCTGCTGCCGCCCGAGCGACAGGCCGCCCGCGCGCTGCGGCCGGTGCTGGCGCAGTTGGCGGGCGTCCAGATGCCCACGCAGAAGCTGTACGAGGCCGCGGAGCGCTGGGAGCACGAACTCGCCGCCGTGCAGCGGATCATCGACCACCCCGGCACGACCGTACGGATCGTCACCGAAGCGGGCCCGGCCGCCGTCGCGGACCTGCGCGAGGTGCGCTCGGGCCTCGCCCTGTACGGCCACCGCACCGACGCCGTCGTCGTGAACCGGCTGCTGCCCACCGGGTCGGCCGACCCGTTCCTGGCCGCCCTCTCCGGACAGCAGCAGAGCGCGCTCAAGGCGCTGCGCGCGGAGTTCCCCGAAGCGCCGGTCGTCGAGGTGCCCCACCTGGGACGCGACCCCGAGGGCCTCGAAGAGCTGGACGCGCTGGTCCGCGGGGCCACGGGGAAACCGGCCGTACCCGGCGACACCGCGGACCCCTGGACCGTCGAGGACCGGCTCGCCTCGGACGGCATCCTCGTGTGGCGGGTGCCGCTGCCGGGCGCCGAACGCGACGGCCTCGGACTGCTGCGGCGCGGTGACGAGGTCATCGTCACCGTCGGCCGCTTTCGGCGGATACGCACCCTGCCCTCCGCGCTGCGCCGCTGCTCGGTCTCCGGCGCAGGGCTGCGCGACGGCGCGCTGCACATCCGCTTCACTCCCGACCCGGACCTCTGGCCCCGCGGTCGCTGAACGGCCCGCCGCCGTTCGGGTAACGTCGGGAGAAGCAGCACCGCCGCGAACCCGCCGCGCACGCGACGGGTCCAGATCCGCCTCGCCGCCGCAGGAGTGAGTCCGCCATGAGCGATGCCACCGAGCGCCCCGCCGACCGTACGGACCAGTTCGACGCCGATGCCTGGGAAACGGCCTGTGCCGAGGACCTCGCGGCCGAGAAGGCCCGGCGTCGCGCGCAGTACGGCCCGCCGCCGGGCAGCGCCGCCGAGGAGCTGCGCCGCCTCGCGGAGGCCTTCACCGACAAGCTCGCCGGCCTCCAGTTGCCGGGCGCGCTCGCCGGAATGGCCGCGCAGGGCGCCGTACAGCAGCTCTTCCGGCAGGCCAAGGCCGCCGTCGAGCCGGTCGTCGAGCGCAACCCGGAGGTCTTCGACCACCTCGCCGCCGCCGGGTCCGAGCTGTTGGCCGCCTACCGCTCGGCCGTCGAGAGCGGCGAGCGCCGCTGGACCCGCGAGGCGGCGGGCGAGGCCGCGCCGGCCGACGCGCGGGAGGCCACCGGACCGGACACCGGCGACGGCCCGGGTGACGCCCGCGACCAGCGCGGTGACCAGGGCTCCCGCCGCGACGACGACGGGCCGACGGGCACCGAGCGGATCGACCTCGACTGACCCGCGTCCCCCGCCGGAGGGCACGGGCGCCGCCCCGCACTCCGGTACGGTTGTACGCGGCGGGGTACGACCAATAACTGAGGGACACATGGGACTCACCATCGGCGTCGACATCGGCGGCACGAAGATCGCGGCCGGCGTGGTCGACGAAGAGGGCACGATCCTCGAAACGTGCAAGGTGCCGACCCCGCAGGCCACCGACGAGCTGACGGAGGCCATCGCCGACGCGGTCCGCACCGTCGGCGCCGACCACCAGGTCGAGGCCGTCGGCATCGGCGCCGCCGGCTACGTGGACGAGAAGCGGGCCACCGTCCTGTTCGCGCCCAACATCGACTGGCGCCACGAGCCGCTGAAGGACAAGGTCGAGCAGCGCGTCGGCCTGCCCGTCGTCGTCGAGAACGACGCCAACGCGGCCGCCTGGGGCGAGTACCGCTTCGGCGCCGGCCAGGGCCACAGCGACGTCATCTGCATCACCCTGGGCACCGGCCTGGGCGGCGGCATCATCATCGGCAACAAGCTGCGCCGCGGCCGGTTCGGCGTCGCCGCCGAGTTCGGCCACATCCGCGTCGTACCGGACGGCCTGCTGTGCGGCTGCGGCAGCCAGGGCTGCTGGGAGCAGTACGCCTCCGGCCGCGCCCTGCTGCGCTACGCCCGCCAGCGCGCCTTCGCCACCCCCGAGAACGCCGAGGTCCTGCTGTCGCTGGGCGACGGCACCTCCGCGGGCATCGAGGGCCGGCACATCAGTGAGGCCGCCCGCCAGGGCGACCCGGTCGCCGTCGACTCCTTCCGCGAACTGGCCCGCTGGGCCGGCGCGGGCCTGGCCGACCTGGCCTCGCTCTTCGACCCGTCCGCCTTCATCGTCGGCGGCGGCGTCTCGGACGAGGGCGAACTGGTCCTCGACCCGATCCGCAAGTCCTTCCGCCGCTGGCTGGTGGGCAACCAGTGGCGGCCGCACGCCCAGGTGCTCGCCGCCCAGCTCGGCGGCAAGGCCGGACTGGTCGGCGCCGCCGACCTGGCGCGCCAGGGCTGACCCGCGGTGCCGGCCGAGCTGCCCGCGGCCCGGACCGGGCCGGGCTCCGCTTCCCAGGACCTCGCATCGCACGGAGACGGAGCGGAGCGGAGCGGCTCGGCCGTGCTCCGCGTGCTCAGCTACAACGTCCGGTCCCTGCGCGACGACCGCGCGGCGCTGGCCCGGGTGATCCGGGCCTGCGCCCCGGACGTCGTGTTCGTGCAGGAGGCGCCGCGCTTCTTCCGCTGGCGCAAGAGCGTGGCGAAGCTCTGCCGGGCGACGGACCTGGTGTACGTGACGGGCGGCGCCACCGCCGCCGGCCCGATGATCCTGTCCTCGCTGCGCGCCCACGTGGAACGCACCGAGGACGTCCTGCTGCCCCGCACCCCCGGCCTGCACCAGCGCGGTTTCGCGACCGCGGTGGTACGGGTCGGGGGCGCCAGGATCGGCCTGCTCAGCCATCACCTCAGCCTCCGGGCCGACGAGCGCCTCGCCCAGGCGGGCCTGCTGCTGGAGCGGCTGCGCGCGCTGGACACCCCGTACGCCGTCGCGGCCGGCGACCTGAACGACCGGCCGGACGGGCGTGCCTTCCGGCTGCTGGCGGGCTCGCTCACCGACGCCTGGGCGGCGGCGCCGTGGGGCGGGGAGTTCACCTCCACGCCCCACGACCCGCACCAGCGCATCGACGCCGTCTTCACGACCGACGGCGTCGAGGTGCTGGCCTGCGGCGTACCGTACGACCTGCCGGGCGTTCGCCGCGGCGACCTGCTCGCCGCCACGGACCACCTGCCGGTGCTGGCCGTCCTGCGGGTGCCGGCCGCGTAACCGGCACCCGGCGCGGCTCAGGACAGCTTCATCCGCGGTTCACCGCGCTCGTTGAGGCCGGGGCCGCCGCCGGTGCAGGTGAGCCGGCTCTTGGGGGCCTTGTCGCTGTTCACCGCGGTGTACGCCTGCCGCAGGCAGTTCCGCAGCGCCAACTGGCCCCAGTGGTTCGGGTGCAGCGCCTCCTGCGTCTGGAACGGCGGCAGCACCGCGGTGACCGTCCGTACCCAGCTCACCCACTCGGTCTTGTCGGCGGCCCCCGGGTCGGTCCACCGGCTCACCGTGCCGCGCACCGGCTCGACCAGCCCGACGCCGCGCTGGCACAGGCGGTGCCCGTCGAAGCTGTGCGTGAGGTCGAGGAAACGGACGTTGGCCAGCCCGCTCTTGTCGATGCCCCGCTCGACCGCACGGCTGACCGCCGGCAGCACCGTGTCCACCGCCCAGTCGGCGTCCCGGTCGGTGAACGCGCAGCCGCCCAGCGTCTGGCGCGCGCCCAGCGCCGCCGGGTAGCGGAAGTCGCGGCCGTGCGGGATGGGGGCCGGGTAGTTCTGCACGACCACGTCGTACTCGTCGGCCTCGTAGCCCGCCCGCAGCATCGCCCGCCCGACGTTGCGCAGCCCGCCCGCGATGTCGTCCGCCCGCTGCTCCACCGCCCGGTCGGAGAACCTGGCCCGGTTGGCCGCGTCCTGGCTGCACGACTTCGGCAGCGGGCTCAGGTATGCCAGGACGCAGGACGTGACCACGTCGCCGAAGCGGAAGTCGTTGCCGCCGACCGAGACGGCGACCATGTCCACGTGGTGGTCGCGGGCGTACTCCTCCAGTTGTCCGGCCTGGCCGGGCACGCCCGCCGCGTAGGAGAAGTCCAGGCCCGGCTTGGCGACGCCCTTCGGGGCGAGGAAGGAGTCGGTACGGGCACCGGAGCAGGCCAGGTTCTCGCTCGCGGTGCCGGGCAGTCCGAGGTGGATCTCGGCGGAGCGCGAGCGGTGGCACTTCGCGATCCGCTCGGCGGTGCGGTCCGCGTTGTCGAAGTACGCGGTCGGGCCCAGCGCGTCGATGCGGGGGTAGTTGGCCGGGTTGGCGTCGGTGTTGCCGGCCCAGCGCCCGGCCTCGCCGGAGATGTAGGAGTCACCCAGGGAGACCACCGCGCCCCCCGGCCCCGGGACCTGCCGCGGCGGGCCGGCGGCGGCGGGCGTGGTGGCCAGCAGGCCCGTCACCGCGGCGGCCGCCGCGGCGGCCGTGGCCACCCGGGCCCGACGACGTGGACGTGGGCATGATGACGAGAGCGGATGGCGCACGGGGTCCTCCCGGGAACACGGCCGGATACTCGGCGTGATCCTCCCCGTTCGGAGCGTCAACATCGCTCAGGACACCCGGCGCGCGAGGGTGAACCCCTGCCCGGGCGGGGGACGGGGGTCCGGCCGCCCGCGGCGGCCGGTGCGGTCATACGACCGCGCCACCGCCGGGCAGGTCCTCGTCGTCCTCGTCGTCGTGCTTCATCCGGGCCACGAGCGTGGCGAAGCCGCCCAGGAAACCGCCGATGCCCAGCAGCGTGATCCACCAGGTGACGGGCTGCTGCAACAGCACCATCAGCACCAGCAGCAGCGGCCCGCCGAGCACCGCGATCCAGGCGAACGTGGCCGTCGCGTCGCCCTTCGGCAGCGGAGGCGGCTCGGGCGGCACGAAGTGCCCCTCGTCCGTCCCGTCGGCGTCGCCGTCGGACGCCTCGGACGCCGACCAGTCGCGCGGGCCGACCCCGGGCGCGAAGACCACGAAGCTGCCGACGGAGTTGCCGCCCGGCCGGTCCGGCGCGCCGGGAGAGGACTCGCCGCGCGGGCGCTCCTCGACCGTCGGACCGCCGTCGTCCGGGTCCGTGCGGTCGGGGCGGTCCGGACGCCCCGGGCCGGTCTTCTCCGGGGGCTTGCCGTCGGCCCGCCGCCCGCCGTCGGCACCGTCCTTGCCCGACTCGGCCGGATCGGCGCGGTCCGGCCCGGGGCCCGTACCGTCGCCGCCGGACGGCCCGCCGGCCGCCTTCGGGCCCGTACCGGACGGCCCCTCCTCGTCCGGGAAGGCGGGCGCCGTGCCGTACCCGGCCACGATCTCGGCCCAGGCGGCTTCCTCGTCCAGCGGATCGCGGGGATCGCGGGGGCTACGCTCCTCCACCGGAAGCCGTCTCCTCACTCTTCACGCCCGCGCGCACGCTCGGCGCCAGACGGGCGATGAAGTCGTAGGTGTCCTGGCAGATCCGCTCGGCGTCGTGGTCGAGCGTGGCGACGTGGAAGCTGCGCTCCAGCAGCGTCTGCCGTACGTCCTTCGAGGACACCCGGCTCAGGATGCGCTCGGAGTCGGCGGGCGGCACGACATGGTCCTGCGGGCTGGTCATCACCAGCAAGGGCTGGGTGACCCGGGGCAGTTCGGCGTCGACGAGCTGGAAGAAGCGGCGCAGTGAGTGCGCGGCGTGCAGCGGCACCCGGTGGTAGCCGATCTCCTCGGACCCGGGCTTGGCGATGTCGTTGACCAGGCCCTTGGTCGTACGGACCAGATGCCGCAGCACCGGCAGCAGCGGGGCGGCGGCGTCGTGCACCTTGTTGCCCGGGTTGACCAGCACCAGACCGCTGACGGCCGGACCGTGCCGCTCGGCCAGCCGCAGCGCCAGCGCGCCGCCCATCGACAGGCCGCACACGAAGACCCGCTCGCACCGCTCGGACAGCGACCGCAGCTCGCGGTCGACCTCGGCGTACCAGTCCTGCCAGGTGGTGAGCTGCATGTCCTGCCAGCGGGTGCCGTGGCCGGGCAGCAGCGGGAGGGAGACCGTCAGGCCGCGGTCGGCCAGGTACTCGGCCCAGGGGCGTACGGACTGGGGGGAGCCGGTGAAACCGTGGCAGACGAGGACGCCGGTCCGGCCGCCGTCGCGGCGGAACGGCTCGGCTCCGGGAAGCAGCGGCACCGGGGACTCCGATCGGTGAGGGGCCGGGCGGCAACGGGTTGCGCGGGTCACCGGAAGCCTACGCGGAGCGGCGCCGGGCGGGTAGGTCCGGCGGCCCCCTCGGAGCCCGCCGAGAAGAGGGGGCCGCCGGGGCAGGTTAAGGTCTTTGCGTCACACACAGGAGGCAGTGGGTTGATCTACGGCGCAATGAAGTTTTCCATCGGCGGATCGCTGAAGCTGGCTTTCCGTCCCTGGGTGGAGGGCCTGGAGAACATCCCCGCAACGGGACCCGCGATCCTGGCGAGCAACCATCTGTCCTTCTCGGACTCCTTCTTCCTGCCCGCGGTGCTCGACCGCAAGGTCACCTTCATCGCCAAGGCCGAGTACTTCACCTCCCCGGGCGTCAAGGGCAAACTGACCGCCGCGTTCTTCAAGGGGGTCGGCCAGCTTCCCGTGGACCGCTCGGGCGGGCGCGGCGCGGGCGAGGCGGCGATCAAGAGCGGCATCGAGGTGCTGGAGCGCGGTGAGCTGTTCGGCATCTACCCGGAGGGCACCCGTTCGCCGGACGGCCGGCTCTACCGCGGCAAGCCCGGCGGCCTGGCCCGGGTGGCGCTGGCCACCGGCGCCCCGGTCATCCCCGTCGCGATGATCGACACGGAGAAGGTGCAGCCGCCGGGCAAGGTGATGCCGAAGATGATCCGGCCCGGCATCCGCATCGGCAAGCCGCTGGACTTCAGCCGGTACCACGGCATGGAGGGCGACCGCTTCATCCTGCGCTCGGTGACCGACGAGGTCATGTACGAGATCATGAAGCTGTCGGGCCAGGAGTACGTGGACATCTACGCGACCGCCGCCAAGCGGCAGATCGCGGAGGCGGCCAAGAAGAAGGCCGAGGCGGAGAAGGCGGCCAAGGCCGGCAAGGGACAGGCCGCACCGGCCGCGGACCAGCAGGGCAGGACCGGCACCGGGGCGTAGTCGCGCCCCGGCACAGGGTGGGGGCGAAATGGCAGAGGCAGAGATACGGCCCGCGGCCGGCACGGTGGCGGGCAAGGGCAAGGGCAGGGGACGGCCGCAGCGCGCGGTCCGGATGTCCGTGGAGCTCCCGCTGTGGCGGGCGCTGACCGGATACCGCGTCCTGACCCTGGCCTACGTCCTGGTCCTGTTCGTGGTCTCCTACCGCGAGTACGCCCACCCCCTCGTCGCCGCCGCCTACATGACGGCGCTGACCGTGTGGATGGCCTTCACCTGGCGCCGTACGACCTCGGCGGAGCGCTGCACCCGGGCCTTCCTCATCGGCGACCTGTCCTTCGCGCTCGGCGGCATCCTGCTCACCCTGGTGGCGGACAGCCACGCCCGGATCATGGGCGGCGGGCCGACGCTGCCCTCCATCTGGACGGCGGGCGCGGTGCTCGGCTTCGCCATCAAGGGCGGCTGGCGCTGGGCCGCGGTGGCCTCCGCGCTGGTCGCCGTCGTCAACCTGGTCGAGCGCCAGGAGTTCGCCCGCGACACCATCCACAACGTGGTGCTCGTGTGGGTGGCCAGCGTCGCCATCGGCTACGTGGTCGAGGTGGCCCGCGCCAGTGAGCGCACCCTCGCCCGCGCCCTCCAGATCGAGGCCGCCACCCGTGAGCGGGAGCGGCTGGCCCGGGACATCCACGACAGCGTCCTCCAGGTCCTGGCCATGGTGCAGCGGCGCGGTGCCGCGATCGGCGGCGAGGCGGCCGAGCTGGGCCGGATGGCGGGCGAGCAGGAGGTCGCGCTGCGCACGCTGGTCTCCAGCGGGCTGGTGCCGCCGCGCACGGCCGGCTCCGGTACCGGGGACGCCGCGGTCCGCACCCCGGAGGAGGCGTCGGCCACGCCGGTGCCGTGTGCCGCGGACGGCCCCGACGCCGGGCCCTGCGACATACGGGCCCTGCTGGCGCCGCACGCCGGCGCCCGCGTCACGTTCTCCGAGCCGGGCGCGCCCGTCGTGCTCCCGGCGGCCGCCGCCGCGGAGCTGGCGGCCGCTGTCAGCGCCGCCCTGGACAATGTCAGGGTGCACGCGGGTGCCGGGGCGCAGGCGTGGATCCTGGTGGAGGACGAGCCGGACGAGGTGGTCGTGACGGTCCGGGACGACGGCCCCGGCATTCCCGAAGGCCGCCTCGCGGACGCCGAGCGCGAGGGCCGGCTGGGGGTGGCCCTGTCGATCCGCGGCCGGCTGCGGGACCTGGGCGGCAGCGCCGAGTGGATCTCGGTCCCCGGCCAGGGCACGGAAGTGGAGCTGAAAGTCCCCAAGGGCGGTGCGCCCGAGGGCCGGAAACGGGGCAGGAGCACGGCGTGAGCGAGCCGCAGAGCGTGCGGGTGATGGTGGTCGACGACCACCCGATGTGGCGGGACGCGGTCGCCCGCGACCTGGCCGAGGCCGGGTTCGAGGTGGTGGCGACGGCCGGGGACGGGCCACAGGCGGTGCGTCGCGCGCAGGCCGCGGCGCCCGACGTCCTGGTGCTGGACCTCAATCTGCCGGGCCTGCCCGGGGTGACGGTCTGCCGGGAGCTGGTCGGCGCCGATCCCGCGCTGCGGGTGCTGGTGCTCTCCGCCAGCGGCGAGCACGCCGATGTGCTGGAGGCCGTCAAGTCCGGCGCGACGGGCTATCTGCTCAAGTCGGCCAGCACCGAGGAACTGTTGGACGCGGTGCGCCGTACGGCGGCCGGCGACCCGGTGTTCACGCCGGGCCTGGCCGGGCTGGTGCTGGGGGAGTACCGCCGGCTGGCGACCGAGCCCGCCCCGGCCGCCGAGGACGAGCCGGGCGCGCCGCAGCTCACCGAGCGGGAGACCGAGGTGCTGCGCCTGGTCGCCAAGGGGCTGTCGTACAAGCAGATCGCCGAGCGGCTGGTCATCTCGCACCGCACGGTCCAGAACCACGTGCAGAACACCCTGGGCAAGCTCCAGTTGCACAACCGCGTCGAACTGGTCCGGTATGCGATAGAACGCGGCCTCGACGAGGTCTGATTGCCGGGGCCGGACCTCGGTCCCGAGCCGGTCCGTACGTCCCGTGAGGCGTCGGCCGCGTGGGTGCAATGCTCTCGTACGAGTGAACGCATCGCGCCAAGTCCCCGGCGTTTCCGGGGAATTCGCTTTCCTCCCCATCCCTGGGTGACGTGCGTCACCATTAGCGTGACCGGCGTCGGCACAGCACGGCCGCGCGCGGCCACCGGCGGGTGCGCGGCCCCTCACGGGATGAAGGTGAAGAAGCGATGCGGGTCGGAGTACTGACCGGCGGCGGTGACTGCCCCGGTCTCAACGCGGTCATCCGAGGCGTGGTGCGCAAGGGCGTCCAGGAGTACGGCTACGACTTCGTCGGCTTCCGGGACGGCTGGCGCGGCCCCCTGGAGGGCGACACGGTACCGCTCGACATCCCCGCCGTACGCGGCATCCTGCCCCGCGGCGGCACGGTCCTCGGCTCCTCGCGGACCAACCCCCTCAAGCAGCAGGACGGCGTCCGCCGGATCAAGGACACCCTCGCCAAGGAGGAGGTCGAGGCGCTGATCACGATCGGCGGTGAGGACACCCTCGGCGTCGCCGCCCGGCTCTCCGGCGAGTACGGCGTGCCCTGCGTCGGCGTGCCCAAGACGATCGACAACGACCTGTCCGCCACCGACTACACCTTCGGCTTCGACACCGCCGTCGGCGTCGCCACCGAAGCCATCGACCGGCTGCACACCACCGCCGAGTCGCACATGCGCGTCCTGGTCGTCGAGGTCATGGGCCGCCACGCGGGCTGGATCGCGCTCCACTCCGGCCTGGCCGGCGGCGCCAACGTCATCCTCATCCCCGAGCAGCGCTTCGACGTCGACCAGGTCTGCGCCTGGATCGAGTCCCGCTTCAAGGTGCGGTACGCGCCGATCGTGGTGGTCGCCGAAGGGGCCATGCCCAAGGACGGCCAGATGGTCCTCAAGGACGGGTCGACGGACTCGTTCGGGCACGTGCGGCTGTCGGGCGTGGGCGAGTGGCTGGCCAAGGAGATCGAGGACCGTACGGGCAAGGAGGCCCGTACGACGGTGCTCGGCCACACCCAGCGCGGCGGCACGCCCAGCGCCTTCGACCGCTGGCTGGCCACCCGCTTCGGTCTGCACGCGATCGACGCGGTGCGCGACGGCGACTACGGGACGATGGTCGCCCTGCGCGGCACGGACATCGTCCGGGTGCCGCTGGCGGAGGCGACCGCGAAGCTCAAGACCGTCGACCCGAAGCTGTACGCGGAGGCGGGGGTCTTCTTCGGCTGAGCCGGCGGGCGGCGTGCGGCCGGACCCGCACGGCGCCGTACGCGCCCGCGTGTCGCCGTACCCGCCCGGACGTCGCCGTGCGTGCCGGGCGGGCGGCCGGGTCGCGCTCCGCGCCGTATATTCGGCCGTGTCGCCGCATATGCCCCGAAGCGGGCGAAGGTGACCGGACCGCATGACCGGCAACGTCGGGAGACACCGTGGAGATCATCGCGTTCGGCGTGCAGGCGGACGAGCGGCCGCTGCTGGCGGAGGCCTTCGCCGGCCGCCACCAGGTCCGCTGCCTCGACGTCTTCCTCAACCGCGACACCGCCCCCATCGCCGCGGGCTACGAGGTGGTCAGCGTCAGCGTCAACGCCGACCTGTGCGCCGAGGTGATCCAGGAGCTGGCGGTGGGCGGCACGAAGATGATCGCCCAGCGTGCCACCGGCTACAACAACATCGATCTCCAGGCCGCGGCCGACCTCGGCGTGACCGTCGGCCGGGTCTCCTCCTACTCGCCGTACTCGGTCGCGGAGTTCGCCTGGGGGCTGGCCCTGGCCGTCGACCGCCGGATCGTCCGGGCCGCCAACCGCACCCGCAACTTCGACTTCCGCCTCGACGGGCTGATGGGCCGCGACCTGCACGGCCGCACCGTCGGCGTGCTCGGCACCGGCAAGATCGGCGAGGCGTTCACCCGGATCGCCCACGGCTTCGGGATGAACCTGCTGGGCTGGGACATCGCCGAGAACCCGCGCTGCACCGAGCTGGGCCTGCGCTATGTCGACCAGGACCGGCTGTTCGCCGAGTCGGACCTGATCAGCCTGCACGTGCCGCTGATGGAATCGACCCGCCACCTCGTCGACGCCGCCGCGCTGGCCGCCATGAAGGACGACGCGATCCTGGTCAACTCCAGCCGCGGCGGCCTCGTCGACACCGCGGCGCTGGTGGAGACCCTCAAGGCCGGCCGGCTCGCCGGTGTCGGTCTGGACGTCTACGAGGAGGAGGCCGGACTCTTCTTCTTCGACAAGTCCCTCGAAGTCATCCACGACGACACCCTCGCCCGCCTGATGACCTTCGGGAACGTGCTGGTCACCTCGCACCAGGCGTACTTCACCGAGGACGCGGTCGGCCAGATCGTCGACGCCACCGTACGCAATGTCGAGGACTACCTGGCCGGCCGCACCAACGAGAACCTCCTCGTCACACCAGGACAGCGGCCAGCAGGTGCGCGGTGATCGCCGCCCCGTCCAGCGTCAGCACGGACTCCGGGTGGAACTGCACCCCCGCGAAGCCCGGGCCGCGCAGCGCGTGCACCTCACCGGTGCCCGCGTCCCGGCTCAGCTCGACCCGGTGCATGGCCAGTTCGGCCACCGCCGCCTCGTCGCAGCGGGCCGTGAAGGTGTTGTAGAAGCCGACGGTCTCCGGGCGGCCGAAGAAGTCGATGCGCTCCTGCGCGCCCTGGAACGGCACCTCCTTGCGGACGATCTCCAGGCCCAGTTCCGCCGCGATCAGCTCGTGGCCGAGGCAGACGCCGAGCAGGCCGTGCCGGTGGCCGCGGACCAGCTCCGCGGTCAGCGCGCGCAGCAGCCGCATCTTCGGGTCGGCGGCGTCCGCCGGGTCGCCGGGGCCGGGGCCGAGCACCACCGGCCCCTCGTGGGCCGCCGCGGCGTCCCGCAGCCCCGGCTCGTCGTACCGGCGCACGGTCACCGTCAGCCCCGAGGCGCGCAGCAGGTGTGCCAGCATCGCGGTGAAGGTGTCCTCCGCGTCGATCACCAGCGCGTGCCCGGAGAGCGCGGCGGTCGGCTCGGCGCTCTGCATCCGCAGCCAGAAGGGCGCGAGGTCCGCGCGGCGGGCGTCGAGCGCGGCCCGCACCCGCGGGTCGTCGGCCAGCCGGGGCCGCCGGTCCGCGTCCGCGCCGCGGTCCGGCGCGGGGCGCACGCCGAGCGCGGTCAGCACCCCGGCGGCCTTGGCGTGCGTCTCGGCGACCTCGGCGCGCGGGTCGGAGGCCCGCACGAGCGTGGCGCCGGCCGCCACCCGCAGCCCGCCGTCCGCGCCGATGTCCGCCGTACGGATCAGGATCGGCGAGTCCAGCGTCTGCGCGCCGCCCGCGTCCCGCCCGATCAGGGCCAGCGCACCGGCGTAGTAGCCGCGCCCGCCCGCCTCGTGGCGCCCGATCACCCGGCAGGCGTTCTGCACCGGCGAGCCGACGACGGTCGCGGCGAACATCGTCTCCTTCAGCACCTGGCGCACATCGAGCGAGGAGCGCCCGCGCAGCTCGTACTCGGTGTGCGCGAGGTGCGCCATCTCCCTGAGGCGCGGCCCGATCACCACACCGCCCTTGTCGCCGACGGTGCACATCATCTTCAGCTCCTCGTCGACGACCATGGACAGCTCCTCCACCTCCTTGCGGTCGCCCAGGAACTCCAGCAGGTGCTCCGCGCTCGGGCCCCCGTCCGGGTAGCGGTAGGTGCCGCTGATCGGGTTCATCACGACCGTCCCGCCGGACATCCGCACGTGCACCTCGGGGCTGGCGCCCACCAGCGTGCGTACGCCCGGCCGGTGCACGACGTACGTCCAGTACGCGCCGCGCTCACCGGCCAGCAACCGCCGGAACAGGGCCAGCGCGTCGGCCGTGCCGAAGTCCGGGATGGCGCCCTGGAAGGTGCGCCGGATGACGAAGTTGGCGCCCTCGCCGGTCCCGATCTCGTCCCGCAGGACGCGCTCGACGATCCCGGCGTACGCGTCGTCGCCGACGTCGAAGGCACCGCCTTCCACCCGGACCTGATGGGCGGGCAGGTGCGCCAGCACCTCGGCCGACGGCAGTTCGTACGTCTCGGCCGGGCGCAGGACGGCCAGCGGCGTGCCGTCGTCGCGGACGTCGAACCCGCGCTCGCGGATCTGCCGGAACGGTACGAGCGCCAGCGCGTCGGTGACCGCCGCGCCGCCCGCTGGCACACCGTCGCCGAGCGGGATGTCGGCCAGTCGCGGCACCTCGGTCACCGCGCCGACCAGCACCTCGACGGTGTCGGCGGCGGGGCGGCCGGGCGTACGGCGGTGCAGCAGGGCGAACGGCGGGCAGCCGGGGGCCAGCAGGCGGCGCAGGACGTCGGCGGTGGAGCGAGGCATGGCGGCGGTTCCTTCCAGGAGGGGAGGAACGGCCCGCACACCACGGAAGGCCGCCCCTCGGGCGGCCTTCGCGATGTCAGTGGTACGCGCGATCAGTGGGCCGCCGGATGAGCGGTCCACCACCAGTTCATGTTCATGGCCGGTTGCGCGTGCATGGGCGTCACCCTACCCGAGGGCGGGCCGCCGGAGCGGTGCCGCGGCGGGAGCCGCGGGAAGCGTCCGGAGGAAGGCGGTCAGCGCGGCGTCGAAGGCCCGGGGCTGTTCCAGGTTGGGCAGGTGCGCGGCGTCCTCGATGACGGTCAGCCGCGCGTCCGGGATGCGGGCGCGCAGGAACTCGGCGTCGGCGACCGGGGTGTAGGTGTCGTCGCGGCCGGTCAGGACGAGGGCGGGTACGGCGAGGCGAGTCAGCGAGTCGGTGTAGTCGGGGCGCTTCGCGCGGCCGCGGAGCGCGGCGGCCGCGCCCTCGGGCGGCGTGCCGAGCATCATGCGCCGTACGTGGTCCGCGACGGCGGGCCGGGTGGCGACGGTGCGCGGCGAGACCATCTTGGCCAGGGCCTCCTCCGTGTGGCCGCGCATCCCTTCGCGCAGCAGCCGGTCGGCCATGGCGTCGCGGTTCCGGCGGCCTTCGGGGGTCTCGGCGCCGGCGGAGGTGTCCGCGAGGACGAGGGCCCGCAGCCGCCCGGGGAAGCGGCGGGCGAACTCCATGGCGATCTGGCCGCCCATCGACAGGCCGCCGAGGACGATGCGGTCGCGCACCTCCAAGTGGTCCAGGAGGGCGGCGAGGTCGGCCGCGAAGGTCTCCAGGCGGGTCGGGCCCGGCACCACCTGGGAGGCGCCGTAGCCGCGCAGGTCCGGGACGAGGACGCGGTGGCCGGCGGCGGCCAGTGTGGCGGTCTGCGGGGCCCACATCGTGTGGTCGAAGGGATGCCCGTGGACCAGAAGGACCGTTTCCCCGCCGGTGTCTCCGGTGCCTTCGGTGCCTTCGGTGTCTCCGGTGCCTCCGGTGTCCTCGTATGCGGTGGTGATGCCGTTGACCATGGCTGTGCGCAGCACGACTGCCCCTGTCCGTCGGTTCGTCGGTGTGTCGGTTCGTGGCGGTCGGCCTGTTGACGGCCCGATGCTAGGGCGCGCATCATCGCGGTGCAATGAAAACATTGCACTCGGTGCAATGCCGGTGCATGGCACGACGGCCGGGAGGGCCCGTGGAGGACTACCGTCGTATCGCCGACGCCGTCGCGGCCGACATCGCCGCCGGGCGCCTGCGCCCCGGCGACCGGCTCGCCACCCAGCGCGCCTTCGCCCGCGCCCACGGCATCGCCGGCTCCACCGCCACCCGCGTCTACCGCGAACTGGCCCGCCGCGGCCTGACCGTCGGCGAGGTCGGCCGCGGCACCTACGTACGCGCCGCCCAGCACGCCCCCGGGCCCGCGCTCGCCGAACCCGCCGACCCCGCCCGCCGCACCCGGACCAACCTCGAACTCAACTACCCCGAGGTCCCCGGGCAGGCCGCCCTCCTCGCCCGCGGGCTGGAGCCCCTGCTGCGCCCCGACGTCCTGAGCGCGGCCCTGGCCGTGGCCCCCGCCACCGGCTCCGCGCCCGCCCGCGAGGCCTGCGCCGCCCTCCTGACCCGCGCGGACTTCCGCCCCGACCCCGCCGGCCTGCTGTTCGCGGGCAACGGCCGCCAGGCCATCGCCGGCGCGCTCGCCTCACTGGTGCCGCCCGGCGGCCGCCTCGGCGTCGAAGCGCTGACCTACCCCCTGGTCAAGTCCGTCGCCGCCCGCCTCGGCTGCACCCTCGTACCCCTGGCCGGCGACGGGCACGGCGTGCGCCCGGACGCCGTACGGGAAGCCCACCGCGGCGCCCCGCTGCACGCCGTCTACCTCCAGCCGACCCTGCACAACCCGCTCGGCGTGACCATGCCCGCCGGACGCCGCGCCGAGCTGGCCGAGACGCTGCGCGCACTGGACCTGTGGGCCGTCGAGGACAGCGTCTGGTCCTTCCTCCTCGACGACGCCCGGCAGGCCGGCCTCCCGCCACTGGCCGCCCTGGCCCCCGAGCGCACGCTCCTGGTCGACAGCCTCTCCAAGCGCCTGGCGCCCGGCCTGACCGTCGGCCTGGTCCTCGCGCCGCCCGCGCACACCGGCCGGGTCGCCGCCGCCCTGCGCTCCGGCGGCTGGACGGCCGGCGGTTTCGCCCTGAACGCCGCGGTCCGCTGGCTGCTCGACGGCGTGCTGGCGACGATCGTCGAGGCCAAGCGCCGGGACGCCGCCGCCCGGCAGGCACTGCTGCGCGACCACCTCGCCGGCTTCCGGGTACGGGCCGATCCGGCCTCGTACTTCGCCTGGTGGGAGCTGCCCGAGGGGTGGCGGGCCGAGACCTTCCTCGCGGCCGCCGCCCGGCACGGCATCGCCGTCACCCCGGCCGCCGCGTTCGCCGTCGGCCCGGAGGGCGCGCACGGCGCCGCGCCCGCCCCCAACGCCGTCCGCGTCGCCCTGGCGGCCCCCGCGCTCGACGACCTGGCGCACGCGCTGGGCACACTGGCCGCCATCGCCCACGGCGCTCCGGAGGACTCCGTACCGGACTGATGCCCCGCGCCGCCGGCCGGACCACCGGAGCGGGACCGGGCCGGTGATCAGGGACCGGACCACCGAAGCGGAACCGGACCGTCGGAGTGGGACCTTCGTCTCACATCCCGGTCGGCGAGATGGACCCCCGTCCGGACCCCGTAAAGTTGACGCGTGACCGTGAACGCTGAAACCCACGCCGGTGGCAACACCTGGCGAGACCTGCCCGCGGCGCAGCAGCCTGAATGGCCGGACCAAGAGGCTCTGCGCGATGTGATCGCCGAGCTGGAGTCCTATCCGCCGCTCGTCTTCGCCGGCGAGTGCGACCAACTGCGCGAGCGCCTGGCGGCGGTCGCCCGCGGCGAGGCGTTCCTGCTCCAGGGCGGCGACTGCGCGGAGGCGTTCGACGCCGTCTCGGCCGAGCACATCCGCAACAAGCTCAAGACGCTGCTCCAGATGGGCGCGGTCCTGACGTACGCGGGCTCCGTGCCGGTCGTCAAGGTCGGCCGGATCGCCGGCCAGTACAGCAAGCCGCGCTCCAAGCCGACCGAGACCCGCGACGGCGTGACGCTGCCGACCTACCGCGGCGACTCCGTCAACGGTTTCGAGTTCACCGAGGCGGCCCGCATCCCGGACCCGCAGCGCCTGAAGCGGATGTACCACGCCTCCGCCGCGACGCTGAACCTCGTCCGGGCCTTCACCACCGGCGGCTACGCCGACCTGCGTCAGGTGCACGCCTGGAACCAGGACTTCGTGAAGTCCTCCCCCTCCGGGCAGCGGTACGAGGCGCTGGCGCGCGAGATCGACCGGGCGCTGAACTTCATGAACGCCTGCGGGGTGGACCCGGAGGAGTTCAAGACGGTCGAGTTCTTCGCCTCCCACGAGGCGCTCGTGCTGGACTACGAGTCCGCGCTGACCCGTACGGACTCGCGCACCGGCGACCTGTACGACGTCTCGGGCCACATGGTCTGGATCGGTGAGCGCACCCGTCAACTGGACGGCGCGCACATCGAGTTCGCCTCCCGTATCCGCAACCCGATCGGCGTCAAGCTGGGCCCGACGACGACGGCCGAGGACGCGCTCACGCTCATCGAGCGCCTCGACCCGGAGCGCGAGCCGGGCCGGCTGACCTTCATCACCCGCATGGGCGCCGACAAGATCCGCGCCAAGCTGCCGGAGCTGGTCGAGAAGGTCACCGCCTCCGGCGCGCAGGTCGCCTGGATCTGCGACCCGATGCACGGCAACACCTTCGAGGCCGCCTCCGGTCACAAGACCCGGCGCTTCGACGACGTGCTGGACGAGGTCAAGGGCTTCTTCGAGGTGCACAAGAGCCTCGGTACGCACCCGGGCGGCATCCACGTCGAGCTGACCGGCGACGACGTCACCGAGTGCGTGGGCGGCGGCGACGAGATCTTCGTCGACGATCTGCACCAGCGCTACGAGACCGCCTGCGACCCGCGCCTCAACCGCAGCCAGTCGCTGGACCTGGCGTTCCTGGTGGCGGAGATGTACCGGGACCAGTGAGCCCGGCGGCCGCCGGGCCGTACGGAACACGCCGATGGGGCGCGGATCACAGGATCCGCGCCCCATCGGCGTTGTTACCGGTCTTTCGTCCCGGGTAAGGTAAGGGTAACCTCACTGCGGAACAGGTCGACGGAGGTGACCCGCGTGTACGTCTGCTCGTGCTTCGGCATCACGGAGCAGCAGGTCCGTGACCACGCGGAGTCCGGTGCCTGCACCCCGCGCCAGATCGCCTCCGCCTGCAAGGCCGGCACCGACTGCGGTGGCTGCGTCCGGCGCATCCAGGCGCTGCTCGGCCGGGGCGCGTGCCCCCGGCGCGAGCTGATCGACCAGGGCGCCCCCGAACCGCTCGGCGCCGGGCCGTCCGGTGAGACGGCCACCGGGTCGCGCGGCCCGTACGACATCACGCCTCCCGCAGCGCCGGACACGGCCCCCGGGGCCCTGCCGGAAGCAGCCTGAAGCGACCCCGGGAGTGGCGCGCCGATCGGGTGCGGCCCGGGGCGTCGACCCGTACGGGCCCGCTGAAGGAACGGTTCGCTTGAGCGGACCGCCTCAGCTCTCCGGCTGCTCGATCACCTGGGCGAGGTACAGCGGCTCACCGAGCTTCTCGATCAGTTCGAGCTGCGTGTCCAGATAGTCGATGTGGTGCTCCTCGTCGGCCAGGATGCTCTCGAAGATGTTGGCCGAGGTGATGTCCCCCTTGGTCCGCATCAGCTCGATGCCCCGCTTGAGGCGGTCGATCGCCTCCACCTCGATCTGCCGGTCCGCGTGGAACATCTCGGTGACGGTCTGGCCCACCCGGACGTGGAAGAGCCGCTGGTAGTTGGGCAGGCCGTCGAGGAAGAGGATGCGGTCGGTGAGGATCTCCGCGTGCTTCATCTCGTCGAACGACTCGTGCCGGGTGTACTTGGCCAGCTTGGTCCAGCCGAAGTTCTCCTGCATTTTCGCGTGCAGGAAGTACTGGTTGATGGCGGTCAGCTCGGCGGTAAGCTGCTCGTTGAGGAATTCGATGACCTCGGGGTCGCCCTGCATGGCAGCGGGCTCCTTCCACGCGAGTACTGGCAGGTGCCGCGCATCCTTGCACCGTCGCGAGCTGGGCGTCCAGTAAGTGCACGCTTAGTACGAGTTGCCCGAATCGCTGTCGCCCTGGTCACCGGCACCCCGGACGGTCTGACACCATGGAGAGCATGGGTCAGCCCGAAAGCCGCGAAGCGGAGCATCCTCTGCTGCCTCCGGGGCAGCGACTGCAACGGGGATGGCCGGTCACGCATTACGGCCCGGTGCCGAAGTTCCGGCCCGAACGCTGGGAGTTCCGCGCTTTCGGCGCCACCGCGGACGGCGGCAAACACTGCTGGACGCACGAGGAATTCTCCGCGCTGCCCTATACGACCGTTGTGGCCGACATGCACTGCGTCACGAAATTCAGCATGCTCGGCGCCGAATGGGGCGGGGTCTCCACCCGTACGATCCTCGATCTCGCGCCGCCGGCCCCGGACGTCACCCATGTGATGGTGTGGGCCGAATACGGGTTCAGTTCGAACCTCGGGCTGGACGACTTCGCCGACGCCAAATCCCTGTTCGCCACCCACCGCTCCGGCGAACTGCTCACCGCCGAGCACGGCTTCCCGGTCCGGCTGATCGTCCCGCACCTGTACGCCTGGAAAGGCCCCAAATGGGTGCGCGGCATCGAGTACATGACGGCGGACCGCCGCGGCTTCTGGGAAGAGCGCGGCTACCACAACCTCGGCGACCCGTGGCGCGAGCAGCGCTACTCCTACCAGGAGGAACCGGGCGACGGCCCGGAGCCGTGACAGCGCCGGGCCACCGGCCGGCCCTCCCGGCTCAGGCCGGGTCGCGCAGCCCCTTCAGGCGGGCCACGTCCACCGCGTGCCCCTCTTTGCCGCCCGGCGTCTCGATCACCAGCGGTACGCCCAGCGTGGCCGGGTGACGGAACAGTTCACCGAACGGGTCGGCGCCGATGTGCCCCGCGCCGATGTTCTCGTGGCGGTCCTTGTGGGCGCCGACGACATCCTTGGAGTCGTTGGCGTGGATCAGTTTCAGCCGCCCCTCGCCCGTGACGTCGACCAGCTCGTCCAGCAGCGCCTTCATCCCGCCGGGCGCCGCCATGTCGTGTCCGGCGGCGAAGGCGTGGCAGGTGTCCAGGCAGACACCCAGCTTCGGATGCCGGTCCAGCGCGTCGAAGTACGGGCCCAGGTCCTGAGCCAGCGCGCACAGCGAGGCGCCCTGCCCCGCCGTGGGCTCCAGCAGCAGCCACGGGTCGTCGTCGTGCGTCAGCTCCTCCAGCAGCGGGCGCACCCGCTCGCGTACCTGCGCCAGGGCCTCGGCGCGGGGCCGCCCGCCGGTCGCCGAGCCGGTGTGCACCACCACGCCCCGCGCGCCGATCGCCCGGCCGCGCAGCAGCGAGTGGCGCAGCGAGACCACGGACTTCTCGACGGTCTCCGCGGTGTGCGAGCCGAAGTTGATCAGGTACGGGGCGTGCACGTACGCCGGGAGGGACTCCCGCTCGCACGCCTCCCGGAACGCCTCGTCCTGCTGCGGGGTGCCGGGCGGCGTCGCCCAGCCACGCGGGTTGGCGACGAAGACCTGCACGGCCTCGCCGCCGATGTCACGGGCGTACGGGATACCGACCTTGGCCAGGCCGCCGGCCACCGGCACATGGCCGCCGACCGGGTTGCGCGCACGGGCGTCCTGCGGGGAAGGGGAGATGCTCACCCGTCAAGGGTGCCAGGTGCGGAGCGTCCGTTCCGAAGCGCGGGCGGGCGTCCTTGCTCACAGCGGCCGGGAGCCCGTGCCGGGCGCGTCCGTGGCGCGCGGCCCGCCCGGACCCCGGGCGGGCGCCCCCGGCTCACAGCACGCTCGCCAGCCGGATCGTGATCTTGCTGCCCTTCGCCGCCTGCTCGCCGCCCGCGACCGACTGGCTCTCGACCTTGTCCTTCGGGAACAGGAACGGCTTCTTGACCTCGGCCTCGAAGCCCGCGTCGGACAGCGCCCGCTTCGCGTCGTCGGCGCTCTTGCCCGTCACGTCCGGCACGGTCACCATCTCGGGGCCCTCGGAGAGGGTGAGCGTCACGGTGTCCCCCCGGCCCAGCTTGCCGCCCTGTCCCGGCGACTGCCGGGCGACCGTGCCCTTGTCGTGCGGGGAGTGCACCGTACCGTCCGCGATCTTCACCTCGAAGCCCGCGCCGCGCAGCGTCGCCTCCGCGTCCGCCCGGTCCCGGCCGGTCACGTCCGGTACGCCGACCTCGGCACCACGGCTGACCGTGAGCGCGACGGCGGTCTCCGGCCGGCGTTTGCTGCCCGCCGCCGGGTCGGTGCCGATCACCGACCCCTTGGCGACCTCGTCGGAGAATTCCTTGTGCACCGTGCCGACGGTCAGCCCCAGGTCGCGCAGCTTGCGCTTGGCGTCGGCGACCGGGGTGCCCGCCAGGTCGGGCACCTGGACGATCTCGGGGCCCTTGGACAGGGTGACGGTGACCGTGCCCGTACCGCGGATGCGCTCGCCGTTCTCCGGGTCCGTGGCCATGACGTGGCCGCGCTCCACGTTGGGGCTGAAGGCCCGCCTGACCTTCACGTCCAGGCCTTCCGCGCGCAGCGTCTGCTCCGCCTTCGCCTGCGTCATGTCCAGCACGGCCGGGACGGTGGTGAACTGTCCGGAGTTGATGTACCAGACGCCCGCGCCCACCACCAGCGTGAGCAGCACGGCGGCGATCACCGAGGCCGTCCTGCGCCGGGCCCCCAGCAGCCCGGCCCACGCCCCGGACCGGGGGACGGCGGCCGCCGGGCGCAGCCGGGTGGTCCGCCCGTCCGCCGACGCCGGGTCCGGTGCCGGGGCCTCCAGTCTGCTGGTCCGGTTCAGCGGCTCCTCCGGGGGCAGCGGCGGCTGCCCGGCGACCCGCGGCAGCACGCTCGTACGGTCCTCGGAGCCCGTCCGCGAGCCGTCCTCCGGCGCCTCGTGGGCCTGCGGCGGCACCGCGTCCAACTGCGCGTCGGACAGCTCGGCCCGTACCGCGCGGGTCTGTGCGAGCAGCGTCACCGCGTCCTGCGGGCGCAGCTCGGGGCGGCGCGCGGTGGCCGCGGCGACCAGGTCGTCGAGCTGCGGCGCCAGCTCGGGCGCGTACGCGGAAGGGGCCGGCACGTCCTCGTGCAGGTGCTGGTAGAGCACCTGGGCCGCGCTGCCGCCGGTGTGCGGCTTGCCGCCGGTCAGCATCTCGAACAGCACGACACCGCACGCGTAGACGTCCGCGGGCGGGCCGGCCGTACCGTCCTCGATCTGTTCGGGCGCCAGGTAGGAGACCGTGCCCAGGACCGAGCCGGTCGAGGCGGTGGTGTGGGTGTCCACCGTCCGCACGAGGCCGAAGTCGGCGACCTTGACCCGGCCGTCGTCGCCGATCAGGACGTTCTCCGGCTTCATGTCGCGGTGCACCAGCCCGGCCCGGTGGGCGGCGCCCAGCGCGGCCAGGATCGGCTCCACGATGTCCAGCGCGGCCCGCGGCTGGAGGGCGCCGCGCTCCCGCAGGACGTCGCGCAGCGTGCACCCGGCGACGTACTCCATCGCCAGGTACACGTACGTGCCGTCGGCACCCTGGTCGTAGACGCCCACCACATTGGGGTGGTCGAGCCGCGCGGCGGACTTGGCCTCGCGGATGAAACGGTCGACGAACGCGGCGTCGGCCGCCAGCGCGGGGTGCATCACCTTCAGGGCGAGCACCCGGTCCAGCCGGGTGTCCATGGCCCGGTAGACCGTGGCCATGCCGCCGGCGGCGACGCGCGCCTGCACCTGGTAGCGGCCGTCGAGCAGGTGCCCGACCAGGGGGTCCTGAAGGGTCGTATCCACGGCAGACGAGTCTACGAGCCGCCACGGCGGTGCCGGACGCCCTGCCCGTGAACCCGGGGCCATTGCATCCGAACAGTGACAGGGGCAGGCCACCGGCCGAGCCGGGATGGGCGGGATGCCCGTTTCGCGGGGCGGGCGGCGGCCGTCCCGGGCGCCACCCGCCGTGCCTCGGAAGGCGGGGCCCCGCGCCTCGGAAGGCGGGCCCGTGCCTCAGAAAGCGGGGCGCTCCGGGTCCAGCGCGGCGACGCCCTCCGTGGGCGAGGAGGCCTGAGCGTGGTGGCGGCGCGGGATCCGCCCCGCCCGGAACGCCAGCCGGCCGCCCTCGACCGCGTGCCGCATCGCCTCCGCCATCAGGACGGGCTCCTGCGCACGGGTCACCGCCGACGCCAGCATCACCGCGGCGCAGCCCAGCTCCATGGCCAGGGCGGCGTCGGAGGCGGTGCCCGCGCCCGCGTCCAGGATCACCGGGACCCCGGCCCGCTCGGTGATGAGCTGGAAGTTGTGCGGGTTGCGGATGCCCAGCCCGGAGCCGATGGGGGAGCCCAGCGGCATGATCGCGGCGCAGCCCACGTCCTCCAGCTTCCGGGCCAGCACCGGGTCGTCGTTGGTGTACGGCAGGACGGTGAAGCCGTCGTCCACCAGCGTCTCGGCGGCGTCCAGCAGCTCGACCGGATCGGGCAGCAGGGTGCGCTCGTCGGCGACCACCTCCAGCTTGACCCAGTCGGTGCCCAGTGCCTCGCGGGCCAGCCGGGCGGTGAGGACGGCCTCGCCCGCGGTGAAGCAGCCGGCGGTGTTCGGCAGCACGCGGATGCCGTGCCGCTCCAGTACGGACAGCACCGAGCCCTGCACGGTCGGGTCCAGGCGGCGCATGGCGACCGTCGTCAGCTCCGTACCGGAGGCGAGCAGCGCCCGCTCCAGGACGTCGAGGCTGGGCGCCCCGCCCGTGCCCATGATCAGACGGGAGCCGAAGGCGGTGCCGGCGAGGGTGAGGAGATCGTCGGCCATGACGTACGGATCAGCCTCCCTGGACTGCGGTGAGGACCTCGACGCGGTCGCCGTCGCCGAGCGCGGTGGCGGGCCACTGGCCGCGCGGCACCACGGCCTCGTTGACGGCGGCGGCCACGCCGCCGGGCGCCGTGGTCAGACCGGCGACGAGCCGGTCCAGGGTGAGCCCGCCGGGGAACTCCCGGGGCTCGCCGTTCACGGAGACGGTGATGGGCGCGGTGACGGTCATACGGGCTGCTCCTGAGGGGCGGGGGAAGGCGCGGGGGCCTGCCGGGCGCCGGTTGCCGGGGCGGCGCCGGACGGCGCCGAGGGGCCGGTTGACGCCGAGCGGCCGGGCGGCGCCGAGGGGCCGGGCGGCGCTGCGGGATCGGATGGCGTCGAGCGGTCGGACGACGCCGAGCGGTCGGAGGGCTTCGGTGCGAAGCGGCCCGGGGCGAACGCCCGCGCCTCCTCCGGCAGCGGGCCGCCGGTCAGTGCCGCCGCCATCACGTCGCCCGTGACGGGCGTCAGCAGCACCCCGTTGCGGAAGTGACCGGTCGCCACCAGCAGGCCGGGCAGCGAGGTCGGGCCCAGCAGCGGCGCGTTGTCGGGCGAGCCGGGGCGCAGTCCGGCGCGGGTCTCCACCAGGGGCAGTTCGGTGATGCCGGGGATCAGTTCGTGGGCGTCCCGCAGCAGTTCGTACACCCCGCCCGCGGTGATCGTGGTGTCCCAGCCCAGCTCCTCGCTGGTGGCGCCGACGACCAGCTCGCCGTTCTCGCGCGGCACGAGATAGAGCGGGCCGCCGCGCACCACGGCCCGTACGGTGCGGGACAGAAACGGTACGCCGCCGGGCCGGCCGTCCGGCATCCGCAGCCGCAGCACCTGGCCCTTGACCGGGCGCACCGGCGGCAGCACGTCCCCGGGGACGCCCGCCAGCCGCCCGCTGCGACTGCCCGCGGCCAGCACGACCTGCCCGGCCGCGATCCGGACGCCATCGGCCAGCTCGGCACCGGTGGCACGGCCCCGCTCGACGGTCAGCCGCCCGGCGGCCGCGCGGTGGAAGGCGACGCCGGCCCGCTCGCAGGCGGCGAGCAGCGCGGCGGCCAGCCGGCGCGGGTCGACCTGGTGGTCCCCGTCCACCCGCAGCCCGCCGCGCACGCCCGGCGCGAGCATCGGCTCCAGACGCCGGCACTCGCGCCCGGTCAGCCACTCGGACTCCAGGCCGCTGCGGCGCTGGAGGGCGTGCAGCTCGCGCAGGTGGGCGCGGTCGTCGGCGTCCAGCGCGACGGCCAGGGTGCCGCACCGGCGGTAGCCGAGGTCCAGGCCGCTCGCCTCCGTCAGCTCGGCGGCGAACTCCGGATAGCGGCGGGCGGAGGCGAGGTTGAGGCCGAGCAGCGTCTGCTCGCCGTGGTGCAGCTCGGTGACGGCGGCCAGCATCCCGGCCGCCACCTGGGCGGCGCCGCCGCCGGGGTCCGGGTCGGCGACGGCGGTACGCAGCCCACGCTGGGCCGCCCGCCAGGCGGTGACCAGGCCGATGATGCCGCCGCCGATGACGAGCACGTCCGGGGTCCGGTCGGACCCGGCCGCACCCGGCGCCTGCGCGGGCGGCCGCGAGGACGTCGGTACCGTCGGCCGTACGGGTTCGTGTGCAGGTGGATGCATGGGCGTCCAGCCCCTCCCTTCGCCGGCATGACCCGGATCAGGTTCGTACGGTCGGAGGCCGCGTCAGCCTCCCTCTCAGCCCGGTCGCGTCCGGGCTCCCGCGTGTGCGTTCACCGGCAACCCTAGTACGGGCCGCCGAGGCGCCGTAAGGGAGCGCCCGGTGCGCGGCGCGGGGCCGGTGCCGACGGGTGACGGGCCGTGACGTTGTGTCATAGATCTCGTCGCGCGGTGCTGATGGTCGCGCGACACGCCGTCCTACAGTGATCGGGTGAGCGAGCAGACCCAGTCCCAGGACCCTGACCGCACGCGCCCGGACCGGGGACCCGCCGAGCGCGCGGCCGAACGTGCCCGCAGCGCCGTCATCGTCGGCGCCGGCCTGGCCGGTGTGCAGACCGCCGTCGCCCTGCGCGAGCAGGGCTGGCGCGGCGCGATCACGGTGCTCGGCGACGAGCCGCACCGGCCGTACGACCGCCCGCCGCTGTCCAAGGCCGTGCTGCTCGGCAAGGCCGACGGGGCCACCTTCGACGTGGACTTCGAGGCGCTCGGCATCGACCTGCTCCTCGGGCGGCGCGCCACCGGGCTCGCGGGCGCCTCGCGGGTGCTGGAGACGGACGCCGGGCCGCTCCCGTACGACCACCTGGTGATCGCCACCGGCGCCGAGCCGGTCACCCTGCCCGGCTGCGACGGACTGCCGGACGTACACGTCCTGCGCACCCTCGACGACGCCGAGCGGCTGCGGCCCGTACTGGCCGGGCAGCGCGAGGTGGTGGTCGTCGGCGCGGGCTGGATCGGCGCGGAGTTCACCACCGCGGCGCGTGAGGCGGGCTGCCGGGTGACGGTCGTCGAGGCCGCCGACCGGCCGCTGGCCGGGGCGCTGCCCGCCGAGGTCGCCGCCCCCATGGCGGCCTGGTACGAGGACAGCGGCGCCCGGCTGCGCACCGGCGCCCGGGTCGCCGCCGTCACCGAGGGCGCGGTGACGCTCGCCGACGGCGCGACGCTCACCGCCGACGCGGTCGTCGTCGGCATCGGCGCCCGCCCCGCGACCTCCTGGCTGGCCGGCTCCGGCGTCGAGCTGTCGCCCGAGGACCGCTCCGTCCTGGCCGACGAGCGGCTGCGCACCACGCTGCCCGACGTGTACGCGGTCGGCGACTGCGTCTCCTTCCCGTCCGCCCGCTACGGCAGCCGCCTGCTGGTCCACCACTGGGACAACGCCCTGCACGGGCCGCGCACGGTCGCCGCGACCATCGTCCGCGGCGCGGCGGAGGGGCCGGTCTACGACCCGGTCCCGTACTTCTGGTCCGAGCAGTTCGGCCGCTTCGTGCAGTACGCCGGGCACCACGCCGGCGCCGACGAGACGATCTGGCGCGGTGACCCGGAGAGCGCGGCCTGGTCGGTGATCTGGCTGCGCGAGGGCGTACTCGTCGCGCTGCTGGCGGTCGGCCGGCCCCGCGACCTGGCCCAGGGGCGCCGGCTCATCGAGCGGGGCACGGCGCTGGACCGGCGGATGGCGGCGGACGCGTCCGTGCCGCTGAAGTCGGCGGCGCTCTGAGGGCGGACCGGCGGTGACGGGGACGGCCGGGGCCCGGGTCCGCCGACCGGCGGCCGGGGCCGGTGCGACGGGGCGGACGGCGGTGCGTTCGGGTGCCGTGGGCTGCGCCGATGGGGATGCCCCGCTACCGGCTGTCAGTGCGAGGTGGCAGGCTTGTCCCGTGACCGAGATTGACGCAAAGATCGATGGACTCGTTCCCGCCTGGCTCACCCTGCCCGACATCGCAGAGATGATCGGCGTCGAGGTGACGCGTGTGCGGCAGCTGGTGAAGGAGGGCCAGCTCATCGCGGTGCGCCGCGGCGAGAACCGCGCCCTGCACGTGCCGGCCGACTTCATCAAGGACGGCAAGGTCGTCAAGGGCCTCGTCGGGACGCTCACGCTCCTGCGGGACGACGGCTTCGCCGACGAGGAAATGCTGGAGTGGCTCTTCACCGCCGACGACACCCTGCCCGGCACCCCCGCCCAGGCCCTGCGGGAGAACCGCGGTACGGAGGTGAAGCGCCGGGCCCAGGCGCTCGCCGTCTAGGCTCGTCCGGCCCGGCTGCGGGCGTTCCGTGCACGGACACGGCCGCGGCCGCGGCGCCGTCGCGTCCGCACCCGCGGCCGCGGCCGTCTTCGCACCCATGGCGTGCGGGCCGGAAGGCCCGGCCCGCACGCCGCAGACCCGGGGGGACCCGCCCGATGACCACCGCACGCCACGCCCTGTCCGACGCCCGGCTCTACCTGTGCACGGACGCCCGCAGGCGCCAGGGCGACCTCGCGCAGTTCCTGGACGCGGTGCTCGCGTCGGGCGTGGACATCGTGCAGCTTCGCGACAAGGGCATGGAAGCCGCCGAGGAACTGTCCCACCTGGAAGTCTTCGCGGACGCCTGCCGCCGGCACGGCAAACTGCTGGCGGTCAACGACCGCGCCGACGTCGCCCACGCCATCGGATCGGACGTACTGCACCTGGGCCAGGGCGACCTGCCGGTGCCCGCCGCCCGCGCCGTCCTCGGCGCGGAGGTGCTGATCGGCCGGTCCACCCACGCCGAGGCGGAGGTGGACGCCGCGCTGGCCGAGCCCGGCGTGGACTATTTCTGCACCGGCCCCTGCTGGCCCACCCCCACCAAGCCCGGTCGGCACGCCCCCGGCCTCGGCCTGGTGCGGTACGCGGCCGCGCGCCGGCCGGAGCGCCCCTGGTTCGCGATCGGCGGCATCGACGCGTCCAACCTGGACCAGGTGCTGGCGGCGGGCGCCCGCCGGGTGGTCGTCGTCCGGGCGATCACCGAGGCCGAGGACCCGGGCGCCGCGGCCGCCGGCCTGGCGAAGCGGGTGCGCGCGCACGGCGTGTGAGCGGGGCGCGCGGCGGCTCCGGGCAGGCCCGCGGGGTGGCTCCGGCCGCACGGTGGCCGGAGCGCGGCTTCGCGCTAGCCGTCCGGTCCGTATCGACGAGGGCCGTCCGGTCCGTACCGGCGCAGGCCGCCCGAGCCGTACCGCCCCGAGCCGTCCGGACCGTGTCGGCGCAGGTCGTCTGGACGCGAGGTGGCCGGCCGGTGTCCGAGGCGTGGACCGGAACGCGGCTATCCGGGCATTTCCCCGGAGCCGGTTGGTGTGCGGGGAGCCGGTGGATAATCTGCACGTATGGCCCTAGGCACAGCTTCCACCAGGACTGATCGCGCACGGACCGTGCGCGACCTGCTCGCTTCCGGCAAGCAGTCGTATTCGTTCGAGTTCGCCGCCCCGAAGACGGAGAAGGGCGAGCGGACGTTGTGGAACGCCATTCGCCGGATCGAGGCGGTCGCACCGACCTTCGTCTCCGTGACGTACGGGGCGGGCGGCACCTCCCGCGAGGGCACGGTGCGCGCGACCGAGCGGATCGCCACCGACACCACCCTCACCCCGGTCGCCCACCTGACCGCCGTCAACCACTCCCTGGCGGACCTGCGCAACATCATCGGGCAGTACGCCGACGCCGGGATCCGCAACATGCTCGCGCTGCGCGGCGACCCGCCCGGCGACCCCATGGGCGACTGGATCCAGCACCCCGAAGGCGTCCTGTACGCCGCCGAACTGGTCCGGCTCATCAAGGAGTCGGGCGACTTCTGCGTCGGCGTGGCGGCCTTCCCGGAGATGCACCCGCGCTCCACGGACTGGGACGCCGACGTACGGCACTTCGTCGACAAGTGCCGGGCCGGGGCGGACTTCGCGATCACCCAGATGTTCTTCTACGCCGAGGACTACTTCCGGCTGCGCGACCGGGTCGCGGCGGCGGGTTGCGAGACGCCCATCATCCCGGAGATCATGCCGGTCACCAACGTCCGCCAGATCGAACGGTTCGCGCAGCTCAGCAATGCCGCCTTCCCGCCCGAGCTGGCCGAGCGCATCCTCGCCGTCAAGGACGATCCGGCGGCTGTACGCTCCATTGGCATCGAGTATGCGACGGAACTGTGTGCGCGCTTGATGGCCGAGGGAAGTCCCGGGTTGCACTTCATTACCCTGAACCACTCCACGGCGACGCTGGAAATCTACGAGAATCTGGGTCTGCACCAGCAGTCCTGACGGCGGTTTGCCGCACCACGGCGGCCTGTGGGGCGGCGGAAGAGGGGCGTACATGGGCTGGGTGGTCCTCTACATCGCATTCGGCTGTGTCGCGCTCTGGCTCCTCGGCGAACTGCTGCTCCAGTACAAGGCCCGGCTGCGGTGGCGGCTGCTGGCCTTCACCGGCTTCCTCGGCGTGGTCGTCGGCGTCGTCATCCCGTCGGTGATCGTGATAGCGGTGGGCGCCATCGCCTTCGCCGTCGGGCAGACCTACGTCACGCTCTCCTTCCGCAGCGGCTTCTCCGCCGGCTGGGCGCTGCGCGGCAAGCGCGGCGACAACCGGCGGCGCCGGGCCCGGGGCGGCGGCAGGGCCGCGGCCGCCGGGCCGACCCTCCAGGTCTCCGGTGTGGAGGCGGTCCCGGCCACGGAGGGCGCGGGCGCCGGGCGAGCGGACGGCGGCACGCCACCGGCCGGTACGGCCGCGTACGACGGCACGGACTCCTTCGCCCGGCAGGACGGCTTCACCGGCGGCCCGGGCTCCCGGGGGGACGGCGCCCCGGAAGGTTACGGAGCCGGGGACCCCACCGAGGTGTACGCCCCGCAGCCGGTCCCCGACGAGACCGGCCAGTACGGCATATACAGCTCCGACGCGCGCTCGCAGCAGCCCGGTTACGCCACCGCTCACGACGGCTACGGGGCCTACGGGCAGGACTCCTACGGTTACGACGGCGGATACGGCGCCGCCGCCCAGAGCGGACAGGGCGCCTACGCCGACCACTACAGCGCCTACGGCGCGGACCAGGGGCGGGGCCAGGAGTACGGCCAGGGCCAAGACCACGGGCAGGGCCAAGACCACGGGCAGGCCCAGAGCCCGGCTCAGGGCCATGGCCAGGAGCCCTACTGCGACCCGTACGCCGGTCCGCAGCAGTACGCCGCGCAGTACGACCCGTACGACCAGCCCGACGCCTTCGGGGGCACCCGGGGCTACCCGACGCAGCAGTACACCGGCGTGCAGGACCCGTCGCAGGGCCAGGCGCAGCCCGCTTACGGCGACACCCCGCCCGGCGGGGTGTGGGTCCCCCAGCAGCGCGGCAACGAACCCACCGTGGACGAGCCGTACCCGCCCTACCAGCCCCCGCAGACCCAGGGCTACGACGGGCAGCCCTACCGGTATTGAGGGGCGCGGCCGGTGCGGCCGGGGCTCCCGGCGGCAGCGCCATCGCTCCCTGCCGAGCGGCCCGGCGCGGTGCGCCCCGTTCAGCCGAGGGACGCCGCCGGCTCACCCGTGGCCTGCGGGGATCCCGTCGCTCACTCGGAGCCGCGCCAGTCGTCCCCGTTGACGATCAGGCCCGCGACCAGGGCGCCCGACATTCCCGCGTGCGCCGGCCCGCCGCCCGGATGCGTCCACCCGCCGACCGCGTAAAGCCCCGGTATGCGGGTGCGGTTGGCGGGGCGCAGGAAGCGGCCCCCGGCGCCGGCCAGTGCCGGACCCGGCACCGACTCGCCCTCGGCGGGCGGGAGCACGGCCCGCCACAGCACCCGCTCCCGCAGCCCCGGTATCGCCGCCTCGGCGGCCGCCACCAGTCGGTCGGCGGCTGCCGCCTGCGCGGCCGTCTCCTCGGCGACCGGACTTCCCGGCGCCGTCCGCGCGGGCCCCGGGCCCGCCAGCGGCAGGGCCAGATCCCCGTACGGCGCGACCGCGGCGCTCAGTGTCACGGCCTCGTGGCCGTCGTCGGGCCGGGACTCCGGGTCGTCCGGGCGCAGCACGGTCACCGTCGGACGGTCGCACAGCGCCCCCGGGCCCGCCCCGAAGAGCGCCGCCAGCTCCGCCGCCCGGTCGGCCGCGTGGACCACCGTGCGGTGGGCCGCGCCGGCCGGGCGGGGACCGCGCAGCGCGAGGGCGACCGTGAACCGCCCCGGCGTCCGGCGGGCCGCGTCGGCGTCGGGCCGCACGTCGTCCGCGCCCCACGGCTCCGCGCCCTTGAGCAGCGCCGTCAGCCGGCCGGGCGCCACCCCCGCGACGACGGTGTCCGCCTCGACGCACCCGCCGTCGCGCAACTCCAGGCCCGCCGCCCGGCCGTCCGCCTCGACGACGCGCGTCACCTCGGCGCCGAAGGCGAACTCCACCTTCCGCGCCAGGCAGCGCTCGTACAGCGCGTCGGCCAGCGCCCGGATGCCGCCGCGCGGATACCAACTTCCGAAAGTCTGCTCCATGTACGGCAGGATGGCGGCGCTCGCGGGAACGGTGCGCGGGTCGAAGCCGTACGCCAGGGCGTAGCTCTCCAGGAGGGCGGCCAGCCGCGGGTCCGCCAGCTCATGCGCGGCGATCTCGGCGAGGGTCGCGTCCGTCACCGGCTTGCGGCGCCCGAACAGCCCGCGCCGGGGCAGCGCCGGATACGGCTCCCGCCCGAGCACCTGCCAGTCGGGCCACAGCGGCTCCTCCAGCAGCGGCCGGCGTGTACGGTCCCAGGCGTCGCGGGCGCGGCCCAGGAACGCGCTCCAGCGCTCACCCGCGCCCGCGCCCAGCGCGTCGTCCAGCGCCGCGAGGACGCCGGCCCGCGACGCGTTCGGCAGGCAGACGGCCGTGCCGTCGGCGAAGACATGGCGGGCGGCCGGATCGACCTGGGACAGCTCGACGACGCTCTCCAGCGGCTCGCGGCCGGTCTTGACGAACAGGTCGCGGTAGACCGCGGGCAGATGCAGCAGCCCGGGGCCCGTGTCGAAGCCGAACCCCGCCCGCTCGAACCGGCGCACCGCGCCGCCGTACGTCGCCTCACGCTCGTACACCGCCACCCGGTGGCCCGCGACGGCCAGCCGGGCGGCGGCCGCCATCGCGCCCATCCCGGCGCCGATCACCGCAATCCGTGCCATGCCTGCGACTTTATCCGGCACCACTGACAACGCCGCTGCGGCCCGGCAGCGACGGCCCCGCCCGGCCCGGCCACCCCCGCCCGACCTGTGCCGCCCGGCCCGGCCTGCGTCCCCCGGCCGGCCGCCCCGCCTCGCCCCGGCCCGTGCCGCCCGGGTCCGTCCGTGCCGCGACCGGTCCGGCTCCCGGGCCCGTTTCCCGCTCCCGGCTCAGCCCGCCGGCGCCCGGTCCTCGCGCGCCGCCGCAAGGTGCCGCTCCGCCCGCCGCTGCCGCCTGCGCCGCAGGAAGCGCCGTACTCGCGACCACAGGAACGCCACCAGCACGATCCCGCCGATCAGCAGTACCCCGGCGATGATCGCCGCCGCCACCGGGTGGAACACCGCGAAGACGACGATGCCCGCGACCCCGAGGTCCTCCAGGGTGCTCAGCACGAAGTTGCTGGCCGGTTCGGGCGAGGTGTTCACCGCCATTCGCGTACCCGCCTTGACCAGGTGGCTGACCAGCGCGCTGGTGCCGCCCACCGCGCCCGCCGCCAGCTCCGGCAGGGACCCGTCGTGGCCCGCCAGCAGCGCCGCCACGACCCCGCCGGACACCGGCCGGATCACCGTGTGCACGGCGTCCCAGACCGAGTCCACGTACGGGATCTTGTCGGCGACCGCCTCGCACAGGAAGAGCGCCCCCGCGACGATCAGCACATCGGTGCGCTGCAACGAGCCGGGCACCTCGTCGGCGGCCCCGGTGGCGCCGAGCAGGCCGAGGAGCAGCACGACGGCATAGGCGTTGATGCCGCTGGCCCATCCACTGGTGAAGACAAGGGGGAGTACGGACACGCAGGAGATCGTAACCAGCCGCTGCGCGCCGGTGCTCAGGTTTGAGTATCCGTACTCAGTCGCCGAGATGAGTAGGTACGCGGATGGGCCGCGACCTGCGCAGACGGAAGAGTGGGCACCACGGAAGGGACGCCGGGCCGGCACCGCCGGCACGGGGCGGCGGAACGGCACGGCAGCCCGGACGTGACGGGGGAGCACGGGGGAAGCAAGGGGGCTCCACGGGGGAAAGCACGGGGGGATGGAGCCCCACGGGGGAGGCGCTGTCCTGGACGGATCGCCGGGGGAACGATCCGGCCGGGGCAGCGCGCCTGGTACGGACAGCGGCGGCGGCCGGCACACGATGCCGGCCGCCGCCGCTGTGTGCGCCCCGGGGCGGTCGCACGGGCGCCCGCGCGGGCGCGTGGGCGCGCGGGCCGCCCTACGGGTGCGTGCGTACGTCCCCGTCCTACGGGTGCCCGCTCACCCGCCCCTGGAGGAGCCGTGACAGGGACGCGTGCACGTCGTCGATCGACCGGTGCGGCTGGTAGGACCGCCAGTCCAGCGCCGCCACCAGCACCATCCCGAACAGCGCGGACGCGGTCAGCGGGATGTCGATGTCCTCGCTCAGCTCGCCGTCCGCCACCGCCTCCCGGAGCACGCCCTCCACGACCGTGATCGCCCGCTCCCGCACCACCATCAGCGTCGACTGCCACGCCCGGTTCGTGCGCCACAGCTCGGCGACGTAGAGCTGGGTCAGCGCGGGATAGCGGGCGATGAAGTCCAGCCCGGCCCGGATCATCGCGTCCAGCGCGTCCACCCGGGTGCCGCCCCGGGCCGCCGACGCGTCGGCGGCCTCCTGGAGGGAGGTGGCCAGCAGCTCGATGCCGTGCCGCAGCAACTCCTCGAAGAGCTCGTTCTTGCTCGCGAAGTTGTAGTACACGGTGCCCTTCGCGACACCCGCCCGCTCGGCGATCTCGTCCACCGTCGTCGAGGAGAAGCCCTGTTCGGCGATGAGCGTGACGGCGGCCTCGAAGAGCTTGCGCCGGGTGGCCTGGCGGCGCGTGCTGGAGCTGTCCATGGGGGAGATTGTGCCGTTCCCGGCGGCCCGCGCGCTCACAGACTCAGCTCCGGGTGGAGGTCCTTCAACCGGACGACCTGCTTCCCGCGCGCCGCCCAGGCGGTGAGCGCGAGCGCCGCCACGGTGAAGGCGAGCAGGACGACGCCGCCCTGCCACACCGGGGTGAGGTCACCGCCCGTGATGAGCCGCCGCAGCCCCTCGACGATGTAACTCATCGGCAGATACGGGTGGACGGCGTTGAAGAACCCGGGGCTGGTCTGCACCGGGTACGTACCGCCCGCCGACGTGAGCTGGAGCATCAGCAGCGCCAGGACCAGGATGCGTCCCGCCGGTCCGAAGCGGGCGTTCAGCCACTGCACGATCGCCGCGAAGCACGCCGTGGCGAGCAGCAGGAACCCGATCGTGCCGGCCGGCCGTTCCATCCGGAGGCCGAGTCCGAAGTGCAGGACGCTCATCAGGGCCGCCGTCTGGAGCACCCCGAGGGCGAACACCGGCAGCCACCCGGAGACCGCGATCCGCCAGGCGCCCGCGCCCATGGCGAGCGCGCGCCGGTTGAGCGGCGGGATCAGCATGTACGCGACCATCGCCCCGACCCAGAGGGAGAGCGGGATGAAGTACGGGGCGAAGCCGGTGCCGTAGTTGGGGGCGCGGTGCGCCGCCTGGGAGGCGAGCTGGACCGGGTCGGACATCACGCGCGAACGGGCGTCCCGGTCCCGCTTGTCGTAGTCGGGGATCTGCCGCACGCCGTCGTGCAGTCCGCCCGCCAGTTTGCCGGAGCCGTCGGACAGCTTGAACATGCCGCCGTACAGCGACTGAGCGCCGTCCAGCAGCTTGCCGACACCCCGGTCGAGGTCGCCCGCGCCGGACGCGGCGCGGCCGGCGCCCTCGTGCAGTCGCCGGGCGCCGTCGGCCGCCTGCCCCGCGCCGTCCGCCAGCTTCCCGGTCCCGGCGGCCAGCTCGGCGGCGCCCGCGGAGACCTGGTGAGCGCCCGCGTCGAGCTGGTTGATCTTCTTGACCGCGGCGTCCAGGTCGGCTCCCAGGGTCGGGCCGCGCCGGGCCAGTTCGCCCGCCAGGCGGTGCAACGCGTCGAGGTCGCGGCCGAGCCGGTCGAGGTTCTTCCGGTCGTGCACGTAGCCGCTGATCTCCTCGGCTTTGTCCGCCGCGGCGGCCGCCTGCTCCGTGAGCTGCTTCAGTTCGGCGCAGGAGGCGTCGGGCCGCGCCCCGGTGCCGCAGCGCTGCCGGTGGAAGGCCGCGAGGTGGTCCGCCATCCCCCGGGAGAGCCGGGCGCCCGCGTCGGCCGCGCGCGGCAGCTTGTCCAGGTTGTCGCGTACGGCCCGGGAACCGTCGGCGACCACCTGGGCGATGCGGCCGATCTCCTTGCCGTGCGCCCGGACGAAGGGGCCGACCTCGTCCGCCATGCCGTTGACCTTGTCGGCCAGTTGCCGGGTGCCCTGCGCCACCCGGCCGGAACCGGCGGCCAGCCGGCCCGCTCCGCGGGACGCGGCGGACGCCCCCGCGGAGAGGTCGGCGGTGCCCGCGGAGAGCTCGCCGGCGCCCGCGTCGAGGTCCTTCAGGCCGGCGACCAGCGTGCCGCTGCCGTCCTTCGCCGTACCCAGCCCGTCCTTGAGCCTGCCGGTGCCGTCCTGGGCCCGCCCGATGCCGTCCTTGAGCCGGCCGGCGCCGTCCGCGGCCTCCTGGGTCTTGTCGTGCAGCGTCGAGAAGGAGACGAAGATGTTGTCGTAGAAGCCGCGCGAGGACTTCGCCGAGGCCGCCGAGCGCACCTCGGAGAAGACCGTGCGGGAGATCTGCCCGACGATGTAGTTGTTGGCGTCGTTCGTGCGGACCCGGAGGGCACCGGTCTCCGGGTGGTCGCCCGAACTGGACGCGATCCGCTTGCTGAAGTCCTCGGGGACGGTCAGCGACAGATAGTACGAGCCGTCCTCGACGCCCTGCTCGGCCTCCTGGGCGCCGACCTCGTGCCAGTCGAAGGTGTGACTGTCGCGCAGGCCGTCGACGATGCTGTCACCGGCCGCGATCTTCTTGCCCTTGGCCTCGGCCCCCGCGTCCTCGTTGACGAGCGCGACGGGGATCTTGTCCAGGCGCCCGTACGGGTCCCAGAAGGAGAACAGGTACAGCGCGCCGTACAGGAGCGGCAGGAGGAGCAGGGCGATCAGCGCCGCCATCGGCAGCTTGCCCCTCCCGAACCGTTTCAGTTCAAGCGCGGCCAGCCTCGGCGAGCGCATCAGCCGCCCCCTTCCCGTCGTCGCGGGCCCTCGTGCCGTCGGTGCCGCGCGCGGTTTCCGCGCCGCTTCCGGTGCCGCGCGCGGCGGTACGGACCACGACCGCGCCGTCCGGCGCCTGGCTGCACACCGCGAGCACGGTCGTCCCGGACTCCGCCAGGGCGCGCAGTGTCGCCCAGATGTCCGCGCGTTCGGCATCGGAGAGCTTCAGGTCGGTGTCGTCGACAGCGAGCAGACGCGGTTGGCCGATCAGCGCCAGGGCGATCGACAGGCGCAGCGCCTCCGGCCGTTCCAGGTCGCGTACGGCGGTCCGGTCGCCCTTGGGCAGGGTGTCCAGGTCCAGACCGGCCGCCTCCAGGGCCGTGTCGATCCGGGCGCGGGCCGCTGCGGTACGCTCCCGGCTCGGGCGCAGCAGCGCGCGCAGCGCGTCACCGAACCGGCGTTGCAGCAAGGTGCGTTCGCGCAGATGCTCGGCCACGGTCAGCGCGGGTTCGAGATCGGTGACACCGGGTACGTGCGCAAGAGCGGTGACCGCTCGTACCGCCGCCTTCTTCTTCGGCAGCGGCAGGCCCGCGACCTCGGCCGTGCCGGCGGTGGTCGCCATCCGGCCGGTGAGCGCGAGCAGCAGGCAGGTACGTCCCGAGCCGGACGGGCCCTCCACGGCGATCAGCGACCCGGGCCGCGCCGCGAGGCCGACGTCCCGGAAGGCCCAGCCGCGCGGGCCCCGGAGGCCGTAGCCGGTGGCGGTGACGGCCGCCCCGTGCGGGGTGCTGTGCACGTTCCCCTCCCTTGAACTGACCAGTCAGTGCAAAAAGTATGCGCAGTCTTGTCATGTCTCCGCAAGAGGGTCCGAGGAGGCCGCCCGCTTTCCGGCGAACGGAGGGATCTCTTCGCATTACCCCTGTATTCCGGGGAAAGAGCAGGTCAGAGCCGATTGTCAGTGGTGTGCCGCACGATGGCCCCATACGGTCCCGAACCGTCATGCGACGACAGGAGGTTCGTCATGGCAGCCAGTTCGGCCGCGGGCAGCTCCGCGGCGTACGGCCCTCCGGGCGATGTCCACCCCGTCCTGCGCCGGGCGGCCGCGCCGCCCGCCGCCCTCGACCTGCTCGCCCAGGCGCAGCGCGGCATCGACGAGGCCCGCGGCCTGGAAACCCCCAACGAGCGCTATGCCACCGCCCACCTCGCCGCGCTGCGTACGGCGGCCGCCGTCCTCGCCGTGCGCGGCCGCCCGGAGACCAGCCTCCGCCGCCGGCAGCGCATCCGCAGCGCCTGGGAGGTGTTGCCCGAAGTCGCTCCCGAACTGGCGGAGTGGAGCGCGCTGTTCGCCTCCGGCGCCCAGCGTCGCGCCCGCGCCGAGGCGGGCATAGCCGGCGCGGCCGGTCCGCGCGACGCCGACGACCTGCTCCGCGACGTGGCGATGTTCCTGCGCCTGGTGGAACGGATGTTGCTCCTCCAGCCGGTGCTGCCTTCGCAGCGGGCGGGGTGAGGGGGTGCGCCCGGGATGAGGCCGGGGCGAGACGGAGGGCGGCCCGGGGCCTGCCCGGCCGGGTGCCGACCGGGGCCCCCCCGGCGGCGCCCCCGCCCGTCCGGCGGGTGACCGCTCCGCGCGCCCGCCCTCACCCGCCGCGGCGCACCCGCACCGCGGCGGGGGTACGGCGTGGAACGCAATAGGGTGGTACCCATCAGTTCCTGCCCCCGTCGAGGAGCCACCCGCCGTGTCTGACCCGCTGCGCCCGCGCGCATCCCTTCGTACCGCCGTGGTCTGGGAGGTTCTCAAAGACGCCCTGGAGCGCCGGGCCGAGGCCGCCGGGCAGGACGCCCTCGACGTCCTGGACACCGGTGGCGGCACGGGCAACTTCGCCGTGCCGGTCGCGCGCCTGGGCCACCGCGTCACGGTGGTGGACCCCAGCCCCAACGCCCTGTTCGCCCTGGAGCGGCGGGCCGCCGAGGCCGGCGTCGCCGACCGGGTGCGCGCGGTGCAGGGCGACGCCCACGGGCTGTTCGACGTGGTCGAGCCCGGCGGCTACGACGCCGTGCTCTGTCACGGCGTGCTGGAGTACGTGGACGACCCGGCCGAGGGCGTACGCAACGCGGTCGGCGCGCTGCGCCCGGCCGGCACCCTGAGCCTGCTCGCCGCCGGACTCGGCGGCGCCGTCCTCGCCCGCGCCCTGGCGGGCCACTTCACCGAGGCCAGGAACGCCCTGACGGACCCGGCGGGCCGCTGGGGCGTCGGCGACCCGGTGCCCCGGCGCTTCACCGCCGAGCAGCTCACCGGGCTGGTCTCGGACACCGGCCTGAAGGTCGGCGCCGTGCACGGCGTACGGGTCTTCGCCGACCTGGTGCCCGGCGTGCTCGTGGACACCGAGCCCGGCGCCATGGACGCCCTGCTCGAACTGGAGGCAGCCGCCGCCGAGCAGCCCGCGTTCCACTCGGTCGCCACCCAGCTCCACGTCCTCGCCGAGCGCGCCTGACGCCCCCGGCCTGATCGCCCTGTGCGTGCAGTCGGCCACAGGCCACCCGATCAGCCGCTTCGCCCCGTATGATCGGGGTACAGCGTCCGGCATGACGGATTGGCGGGTGGGGAATGCAGGCTGCAAGCACCACCGACCGCCGTGGCGGCCCGGACAGTGAATTGGCGTAGAGGGGCGGGTTTCACGGGGGCGATTCCCTGCCTATCCTGAAAGGGTCGCACCCGGTCGCCCCCCGCGACCGACGAGTAGGAGGACTCCGTGCCGCTCTCGGAGCACGAGCAGCGAATGCTCGAGCAAATGGAGCGAGCGCTGTACGCCGAAGATCCCAAGTTCGCGACAGCGCTTGAGGGAAGCGGGCTGCGTACGTACACCCGGCGACGGGTCTACCAAGCGGTCGCGGGCTTCCTGGTAGGTATCGCGCTCCTCATGGCCGGAATGGTCGCACAGCAGATCTGGGTCAGCGTGGTGGGCTTCCTCGTCATGCTGGGCTGCGCGGTGCTCGCGGTCACGGGATGGCGCAAGGCCCCCAAGCCGGGCGAGCAGCAGGCCGCGGCAGGCGGCCGCGCGGACCCCGGCGGCACACCCGCCCGCCGCCAGGCCAGGCAGCGCCGCTCGATGATGGCCCGGATCGAGAGCCGCTGGCAGCGCCGCCGCGACGAACAGGGCCACTGACCGGCCCGCGGACTTCCTCCTCGTCCGCGTCCTCAGCTCATGGAAGCGGCCGTCCGGAACCGGGCGGCCGCTTCCGCGTGCCCGGGCCGATACCCGGGACGCCTCCGGCTCCTCCCGTCCGTCCGCCTTCGCTCTTTGCACCCGCGAGCGCAAATCGGCCAACTTTCCGGCCCTCCGCACGAGCTGCTTCCGTACGCCGACGGGTCGGCCGGTCGGTCGGCCCAGCGGTCCACCGGCACGCACCGGCTGGGGTCCGGGTAAGCGAACGCTTAGCCGCTTCCGTCGCAGCCGGTCGGAGCGCCGGCAGAGAGGCAGGGCACCCGATGCCGGTCATCGACGCGTGGATGCAGCACCCCACGCTCCGCCACTCCCACCACGAGATGTTCGAGCCGTTGCGCCGGTGGACGGGGCAGGGCCCGCTGGAGGAGCCGCTGCCGGTCGAGGCGACGGTGGCCGCGATGGCCGCCGCCGATGTCGAGATCGGGCTGTCGACGGCCTGGTACGGGCCCCAGGGCCACTGATCAGCAACGATGAGGTGGCCGAGTTCGTCGCCCGGTCCGACGGACGGCTGCGCGGGGTGGCCGGTGCGGACCTCACCCGGCCGGTCCGGGCCGTACGGGAACTGCGCCGCGCGGTGACGGAACGCGGCTTCGTGGCCCTGCGGATCGTGCCCTGGCTCTGGCAGCTCCCGCCCACCGACCGGCTGTACTACCCGCTGTGCGCCGCCTGCGTCGACCTCGGCATCCCGTTGTGCACCCAGGTCGGGCACACCGGCCCGCTGCGCCCTTCCGAGACCGGCCGCCCCATCCCGTACATCGACCGGATCGCGCTCGACTTCCCCGAGTTGACCATCGTGTGCGGACACATCGGCTACCCGTGGACCACGGAAATGATCGCGGTGGCCGACAAGCACGCGGGCGTCCACATCGACACCAGCGCCTGCACCGCCCGCCGCCACCCACCCGAACTGGTCGACTACCTGCGCGGCCGGGGCCGCGGGAAGGTGCTGTTCGGCACCAATCACCCCATGATCACTCCGGGCCGGGCGCTGGAACACCTCGGCGAACTGGACCTGGACGAGGAGACCACCGAGCTGTTCCTGTCCGGCAACGCCCGCCGGGTCTTCAGCCTCTGACCGCGCCGGGTCAGCGCCGGGCCCCTGAGGAGCGCGGCGAGTTGCGCTGCTCGTACGCCTCGGCATCCGACCGAGGAAGGCGGCCTTCGCGCAGGTCCGCCGCGGTGCGGTGCGGTGCACGGCCCGTCCCTGGGCGGGCCGGGGCCTACGTCCGCTCGCGGGACAGGCGCAAGGCAGCGGCCGCACGGCGCAGGGCGGCGGCCGGCGGGCTCGTCGTGCAGCGGGTCAGGAACGCCGACCAGCGGGACGAGAGGGCCCACAGGGCCCGGGCGGCCGAACGCGGAGCCAGGAGCGCGCGCAGGCGCAGGCGCCGGGACGCGGCGTCCCGCAGCCCGGTGCGGACGCGGCGCACCTCGTCGGCGAGGCCGGGGGCCGGGCGCGGGTCCGGTGCGTAGAGGACCTGTTCCACCGAGGCCGCGACGCGGTGGGCCGCATCCGCCGCCGTGCCGCGCAGCTCACCTATGCGTACGATGCGCTCCGCCGCCTTGCGCGGGGTCAGCGCGTCGTCCGGCAGGATGCCGTAGTCCCAGCCGGAGTCGACCAGCTCCCGCCAGGCCGCGAGCGTACGCGCGGTGCCGTACTGCCCGGGGGCGCTGCCCGGTGATTCCGGCGGCCCGGCGGCGGCCCCGGTGGCGGAGTCGGCCGCCGCGGGCTGCGCCGTGAGCGTGTGCGCCGGTCCGGTCCGGCCCGGACGGCTGCCCCGCAGGCGCCGGGAACGGGCCCGCAGTCGCCACAGCAGCGGCAGCACCGGTACCAGGAGCAGGACCAGCGCGCCGACGACACCGGCCGTGACCGTCCAGGGCGAGAGCCCGTCGTCGGCCGGACCGCTGGTCGACTGCGCGGGCGGCGTCCAGCAGGGGCCGACGCGCCGCTCGGCGGGGGCGCAGCTCTGCGAGGGCGACGGCCCCACGGGCGCCGCCGCCGAACGCGACGGCTGCGGCGCCGGGGCGTTCGTCCCGCCGGTGGACGGGGTGTCGGCGAGGGTGTAGTCGGGCGGTGTGCCGCGGCTCGGGGTCGGCTCGAAGCGCGTCCAGCCCGCCCCCTCGAAGTACAGCTCGGGCCAGGCGTGGGCGTCCTTGAGCCCCACCGAGGTCGAGCCGTCGCTCTGCCGGGTGCCGGGAGTGAAGCCGACCGCGACCCGGGCCGGTATGCCCAGCGTGCGGGCCATCGCCGCCATCGAGAAGGCGAAGTGCACGCAGAAGCCCTCCTTCTGCTCCAGGAACCGGGCGATGGCTTCGGTGCCGCTGCCGGCCCGCACCTCCGTGTTGTAGGTGAAGCCGCCGTTGAGCGAGAACCAGTCCTGGAGGCGGACCGCCTTGTCGTACGCCGACCCGGCGTCCCGCGTCACCTGCCGCGCGGTCTCGCGCACCACCGGGGGCAGCGAGTCCGGCACCTTGGTGTACTCCCGCGCCAGCTCGGCGGGCGGTGCGGGTGCCGCTTCGAGCTGCCGGGCCGTGGGCCGCACCAGCAGGCTCTCGACCTGATACTGCGCGCCACGGGTGTTCTGCCCGCGGTCGCCGACCAGCGTGCGGCCCTCCGGTTCGAAGCGCCAGCGCCCGGCGATGTCCACACGGGAGGCGGGGTAGGGCAGCGGCAGCCAGTTCTGGGCGTACCAAGGGGCGGTGGAGATGGCGGTGTTGACGGTGGTGACGTCCACCTTCGGGCTCAGCCCCGTGGGGTCGGGCAACCGGTCGGGCACGTCCTTGACGGCGCGCTCGGACGGCTTCCAGGCCGTACCGTCGAACTGGTCGAGCGCGACGATCCGCAGATACAGGTCGCGGGTGTCCGAAGCGGTGGTGCGGTAGTTGAGGACCTGCCGGTCCTCCGGCTGGTTCAGGCTGTTCTGGAGGGAGACCAGGGGGTTCACCGCGGAGATCGTGCCGCCGCCGGGGCCGCGGCCGGCCGCGGCCGGGCCCAGCAGCCCGCCGCCGAGGGAGGGCAGCACCGCGGGCACCACCAGGGCGACGCCCAGCACCAGCGCGCCGATCCGGCGGCCCGTACGGACCGGGGCGTGCGCCGGTCCGCCCGCGGCGGAGGCGTAGCTCTGCCCCTTGGCGATCGGCGGCCGTCCGGCGCCGGGGCTCCGGCCGCCGAACACCCGGCCCCACTGCGAGAGCCGGTCCCGGCCCTCGGCCAGGAGCAGCAGCAGATAGCCGGCTCCGGCGACCAGGAACCACAGCCAGCCCGCGCCGCCCCGGGAGAGGCCCGCCGCCACCGAATACAGCGCGAGCAGCGGCAGTCCGGCAGGCGCCGCGCTGCGGTACGTCACGGCCAGCGCATCCACCACCAGGCCGACCAGCAACACCCCGCCCACCAGCAGCAGGCGGATGCCGGCCGTCACCGGAGCCGGTATGGCGTAGCGGCTGACGTCGGCGACGCCCTCCTGCGTCAGCTCGCCGAGCTCCCGGAACGCGTCGGGACCGGGCAGCACCGCGCCGATCGCCTGGTCGTGCGCGAAGAGCACGGTGAGCAGCAGCAGTGCCACCACGGCCTGCGCCGCGACGGTCAGCGGCCGGGCCAGCGGCACCCGGCGGGCCAGCGCGCCCGCCCCGGACACGATCACCAGCAGGACCGCCGCCTGCATCATCCAGCCGACCGGCTCCGCCAGCGGCAGCAGCGCGCTGGACGCGCACAGCGTCGCCACCGCCGCGCACACCGTCAGCCGCGCCCGCCCGCTCATGTCGTCGCTCCGCTTCCCGGTGCCGCCACCGGCCCGGCAGCCCCGGAACCGGGGGCAGCCTCACCTGCCGTGGCGCGATCGCTGCTGCCCGAGGGCCCCTGCCGTACTCCGGCCACCCGGCCCGCCTCCTGCCACAGCGCCGCCAGTGAATCGCCCGGCGACACCGGCAGCGCCTTCCAACCCGCCTCACGGAGCATCCGCAGCCGCTCGTCGAGCCGCGACCCGGCCGTACCCCGCGACCAGGCGGCGCCGTCCAGGACGAACGCGACCGCCGTCCCGCTGCGCTGCCGCATCCGCCCGGCCACCGCGGCCTGCTCCTCGTCCAGGTCGCCGAAGAACGCGACCAGCAGCCCTTCGTTGCCACCGCGCAGGACGTCGTACGCCCGGGTCAGGCCCGGCTCGTCGGAGTGCTCCACCACGGCCAGGGTGTCCAGCAGCAGCCCGGCGGCGTCGGCGGACTCGCTGCCGCCCGCCCAGCCGCCGGCCCCGTCGGGACCCGGCACGGAGGTTCCCGTATCGGTCAGGAAGCGCACCGAGAAGCCGCGCTCCAGAAGGTGGGCCGCCGTCGACGCGGCGCCGGACACCGCCCATTCGAACGCCGAGTCCGGCCCGGACCCCTGGTGGGCCGTGCGCCGTGTGTCCAGGAGGACCGTGCAGCGCGCCTTCTGCGGCTGCTCCTCCCGGCGGACCATCAGCTCGCCGTGGCGCGCGGTGGAGCGCCAGTGGACGCGGCGCAGGTCGTCGCCGTGGCGGTAACCGCGGGGGATGACGTCGTCCTCGCCGGCCAGCGCGAGCGCGCGCTGCCGCCCGTCGCCGTACCCGGCGGCCTCGCCCGCGAGCCGCCCCGGCGGCAGCGGCTCGACCCGCGGCACCACCGTCAGGGTGTCCTGGTCGCTGAAGGAGCGGGTCAGCTCGCACATGCCGAACGGGTCGGACAGCCGAAGCTGCAACGGGCCCAGTGGATACCGTCCGCGCAGGTCGGACCGGACCCGGTAGGACACCTCGCGGCGGCCGCCCGCCTCCACCCGGTCCAGCACGAACCGCGGCCGCGGACCGAGCACGTACGGCACCCGGTCCTGGAGCATCAGCACCCCGGTGGGCAGCCGCGAGACGTTCTCCACACGAAGGAGCACCCGGGACTCGGCGGCGGCCGGCACCCGGCCGGGGGAGAGGGCCCGGCTGCCCGCGACGCGGTAGCGGGTGCGGTGCAGCACGACCGCGCACACCAGGGGCAGCGCGGCCAGCAGCAGCCCGACCCGGAGCAGGTCCGTCTGCCCGAGGGCGTACGCACACACGGCGGCCGCCACGCCCGCCGCCAGGAAGGACCGGCCGCGCGTCGTCAGCCCCGCGAAGGCGGTCCGCAGCCCGCCGGGCTCTGCGGCGTTTCCGATCCCCCCGGCCGTCATCAGTACCCCCGGACGCCGGGCGGCTGCTGCGCGGGCGGACCGGGCCACTGCTGCGCCGAGGGGTCGGGAACCGGCGTACGGCGCAGGATCTCGGCGACGACCTGCTCGGCCGTACGGCGGTTCAACTGGGCCTGAGCGGTCGGCAGCAGCCGGTGCGCCAGCACGGCCACCGCGAGCGCCTGCACGTCGTCCGGGAGCGCGTACTCCCGACCGGCCAGCGCCGCCGCGGCCTTCGCCGCGCGCAGCAGGTGCAGCGTCGCCCGCGGCGAGGCGCCCAGCCGCAGCTCGGGGTGGCTGCGGGTGGCGGCCACCAGATCCACCGCGTATCGGCGGACCGGGCCGGCGACGTGGACCGCGCGCACCGTGTCGATCAGCTTCAGTATCTCGTCGGCGTGCGCGACCGGCTGGAGTTCTTCGAGGGGCGAGGCGGCACCGTGCACGTCCAGCATCCGCAGCTCGGCCTCCGGGCTCGGGTAGCCGATCGAGACCCGCGCCATGAAGCGGTCCCGCTGCGCCTCCGGCAGGGGGTACGTGCCCTCCATCTCGACCGGGTTCTGGGTGGCGACGACCATGAAGGGCGCGGGCAGCTCGTAGGTCTGCCCGTCCATGGTGACCTGGCGCTCCTCCATCGACTCCAGCAGCGCGGACTGGGTCTTGGGCGAGGCGCGGTTGATCTCGTCACCGATCACGATCTGGGCGAAGACCGCGCCGGGCTTGAACTCGAAGTCGCGCCGCTGCTGGTCGTAGACGCTCACGCCCGTGATGTCCGACGGCAGCAGGTCGGGGGTGAACTGGATGCGCCGCACCGAGCAGTCGATGGACCGGGCCAGCGCCTTGGCGAGCATCGTCTTGCCCACGCCCGGCACGTCCTCGATGAGCAGATGGCCCTCGGCGAGCAGCACGGTCAGCGAGAGCCGCACGACGTCCGGCTTGCCCTCGATCACACCCTCCACCGACCTGCGGACCCGCTCCGCGGTGGTGGTCAGATCTCTCCCCACGCCCGGTTCCGCCCGCGCGGGGGGACCCCCAAGGCTCGCCTGCTCGTCATAGGTCGTCACCCGGCCCTCCTCGGCCCTTTCCCCGCGCTCCGCAGCGCACGGGATACCCCATCGCGGGCGCACGTCCTCCGTACGGACCGGCCCTCCCCGCCAGGCGCCGCCCCGGCCGCACGGCCGTGACGACGTCACTCACGCATTCTCGCCGCCCACGCCACTTCGCGTCATGGCCTGTGGACAACTCGGGCGCCGGGCCGCTTCGCACGGTCCCGCGCCCGGCCGCCCCGCTCGGCCACGCACCCGTGCCAAGCCGCCCGCCGGCCGGCGGCAGTACCCCGTTCCGGCCCGCTGAGCAGGGAGAACGACAGGGCCGGGCGGACGGACCGCCCGGCCCCACGGCAGTGGCTCACGGCCTCCCGGCCGCGGATCATCGGTGTCCTTCCGGCGCCTACTTCGGGTCGACCTCCCGCAGCAGACCCGTCGTCACATCGAAGACGAATCCCCGCACATCGTCCGTGTGCAGGAGGAAGGGCGAGGTCCGGACCCGCTGCATGGACTGCCGGACGTCCTCGTCGAGGTCCTTGAAGGCCTCGACCGCCCAGGTGGGGCGCTGTCCGACCTCGGCCGCCAGGTCGTGGCGGAAGTCCTCGGTCAGGCTGAGCAGCCCGCAGCCCGTGTGGTGGATGAGCACGACCGAGCGGGTGCCGAGCGCCCGCTGGCTGATCGTCAGGGAGCGGATGATGTCGTCGGTGACGACGCCGCCCGCGTTGCGGATGGTGTGGCAGTCGCCGAGCGCCAGGCCCAGCGCGTCGTGGAGGTCGAGGCGCGCGTCCATGCACGCCACGACGGCGACCTTGAGGACGGGCCGGGCGTCCATGCCCGGGTCGGTGAAGGCGGCGGCGTACTCCCGGTTGGCCTCGACGAGGCGGTCGGTGACCGTGCCACCCGTGGGGGCCACGGCGCTGTCGGCGGACGGGGGCAGCGGCTGCGAGGCAGGTATCGACATGGCAACACGGTAAGGGGCATTCGGCCGGTAAGGCTGCACGTCGGGGCGGTCACCGGGGGCATCGAGGCGTCTTGTGAGGTTTTCCACACGCCCCTGCCGACCGCCGCCGATCGGGTGAAAGCGGCCTTTTCGCCCTTGTCGGGGCCCGCGTCCCGGGCCGTCCCACGGCTCTCCGGAGCCACCGGAAATTTCTTCGGAAACACCCGGACGGCCGGTGCGGGACGCGCGGAACCGGTTGATTGACCCCGCGCGGCAGTGGACTAAAGTGGCGCGAAGTGGGAGGCGTGACGCTCTCCTTGGATCCCGAATCTTTCACGTGCGATCTGCACGTACGGCTCGGCCTCCTCCCGCTCCAGCCGGTCCGCCGACGGCACTTCCCCGTCGTCGGAGGGCCACTTCCCCTTCAGAGCGGGCGGGGACCAAGCGGTACGTGCGGCATTCCCCCAGCCAGCGGCCGGGGGGACCCACCTGCCGCCCACCCCATCGGAAGGCGCATGAGCAGCAACGATCGCCACGTACCCGTCATGCTCCAGAGGTGTCTGGACATGCTCGCCCCCGCGCTCGCCGAGCCCGGCGCGGTCGTCGTCGACTGCACGCTCGGCCTCGGGGGGCACAGCGAGGCGCTGCTCGCCACGTTCCCGGCAGCGCGCCTGATCGCCCTCGACCGCGACCCGGCGGCCCTGAAGCTGGCGGGGGAGCGCCTGGCGCCCCACGGGGACCGCGCCACCCTCGTGCACGCCGTCTACGACGAGCTCCCGCAGGTCCTGGACCGCCTCGGCGTCCCGCGCGTCCAGGGCGTCCTGTTCGACCTCGGGGTCTCCTCGATGCAGCTCGACGAGGCCGACCGCGGCTTCGCGTACGCGCAGGACGCGCCGCTCGACATGCGCATGGACCAGACGACCGGCATGAGCGCCGCCGAGGTCCTCAACACCTACCCGCCCGGCGAACTGGTCCGCATCCTGCGCGCGTACGGCGAGGAGAAGCAGGCCAAGCGGATCGTCGAGGCGGTCGTACGGGAGCGCGCCAAGGAGCCCTTCACCCGCAGCGCGCGCCTGGTGGAGCTGATCCGCGACGCGCTGCCGCAGGCCGCCAAGCGCACCGGCGGCAACCCCGCCAAGCGCACGTTCCAGGCGCTGCGCATCGAGGTCAACGCCGAACTGGCCGCCGTGGAGAGCGCCGTGCCGGCCGCCGTACGGGCCCTCGCGGTGGGCGGCCGGATCGCCGTGCTGTCGTACCAGTCCCTGGAGGACCGGATCGTCAAGCAGGTCTTCGCGGCGGGCGCGGCCAACACCGCGCCGCCCGGCCTGCCCGTCGTCCCCGAGCAGTACCAGCCGCGTCTGAAGCTGCTCACCCGCGGCGCCGAGCTGCCGACGGAGGAAGAGATCGCCGAGAACCGCCGCGCGGCCCCCGCCCGGCTGCGTGGCGCCGAGCGCATCCGCGAGGACATCGCGTGAACCGGCCGGGGCGGACGCGCTCGGGGCCGGGACGGCTCTCGGGCCTGTTCGCCTCGGGACCGGGGGGCACACCGGCGCGTACGCCGTTCGTGCTCCTCGTGGTGGTGCTGCTCGGCTCCGGTCTGATCACGCTGCTGCTGCTCAACTCCGCGCTCAACCAGGGCTCCTTCGAACTGAGCAAGCTGGAGAAGCGGACCAACGAGCTGACGGACGAGCAGCAGGCGCTCCAGCAGGAGGTGGACGCCTACTCGGCGCCGGGTGCGCTGGACGAGCGCGCCCGTGAGCTGGGCATGGTCCCCGGCGGCAGCCCGGCGTTCCTGGAACCGGACGGCACGGTACGCGGCAAGCCGGGCGCGGCCCCGGGCGGCACGGGGCCGATGAGCGCGCGCACCCCGGCGCGGATCGCCGTGCCGGGCCCCCGGCCGGCGCCGGGCCACGCCTCCGGACCCGGTCACGTCGTCGGCCCGGTCCCCGCCGTCGGCCCGGCCCACGCCCCCCGGCCGTCCGCCGGGCCGAAGCCGCCCGCCGCGCCCGCCGCCCCCGGCCCGGCGCTGCCGGACCGCCCGCTGCCCGACCATCCGATGCCCGCCGTCTCCGCACCCGGCCGCCCCCTGCCCGGCGTCCGGGACGCCGGGGGCCGGACGCCGGCGGGGCCCGCGCGCCAGGCCCCCGGCGCGGCGGCCGGCTCCGCTCCGACGACTTCCGGCAGGTGACCCCGTGACGTACGAGAACGCCGAAACCCTGCCCGAAGGTGCCTCCGGGCCCGCGCCCGAGCCCGTTGGGCACGTGTCCCCGGCCGGCTCAGGGTGCGTGCCCCCCACCCGTACGACCGCACCGGAGGAGGGCGCCGTATGACCGACCCCAAGGGCCCGCGCTCCGGCAGCGGCTCCGGCTCCGGGGCGAAGGGGCCGGGCCCCAAGGAGCCCGGCCCCCGGACGCCCGGCCCGAAAGCATCCGGGCCCAAAGCGCCCGGCCCCAAGACTCCCGGGTCGAGGCCCGCCGCCCCCCGGCCCACCGGTTCCAAAGCCTCCACACCGAAGGCCCCCGCCCCCAAGGCCCCCGCCTCGAAGGGCACACCACCCCAGCGTCCCCGCAACGGCAGCAACGGCAGCACCTCCGGTACCAGCCCCCGCCCGGGCGGCAGCCCCGCCGCCCGCCCCGGCGCGGGTGTCAAAGCCTCCGGCTCGGGCCCCAAGGCCCCCGGCGCAGGCGCCAAGGCCCCCGGCTCCGCCGACCCCCGCCGCCGTGTCCCCGGCCCCACCCCGGCCGGCGGCCGCGCGGGCCGGACCCAGCGCGGTACGGCCCAGAGCCGCCCCGCCGCCGCCCGATCCACCACCACCAAGCGCGCCCCGTCCGCCCGCCCGCCCCGCCCCCGCTCGGGCAGCCCGACCCTGCGCCTCGGCAGCCCGCGCCCCCGGCTGCGCCTGGTCTCCCTCGGCCTGACGCTGATCCTGCTGGTCTTCGTCGTCCGGCTGTTCCAGGTGCAGGCCGTGGACGCCGGCGCGTACGCGGCCAAGGCCAACGTCAACCGGTACGTGCCGGTCAAGCTGGCGGCCGAGCGCGGGGCGATCACCGACCGGGACGGTGTGGACCTGGCGACCACGGTCGACGCGTACGACATCACCGCCGACCCCAGCCTGCTCGCGCCCGACAAGATCAAGATTCAGGACGCGCCGCAGCGGGCCGCCGCCCTCCTCGCGCCGATCCTCCACGAGGACCGGGCCGCGCTGGCCAAGAAGCTGGCCACCCCCGGCTCCCGCTACGTACGGCTGTCCCGGCAGCGGACCCCGCAGGTCTGGAAGCAGATCAAGGACCTGCGCAAGGAGCTGGACGCCAAGGCGGCCAAGCGGCCCAAGAGCGAGCGCCGCCCCAACGTCCTGGTCGGGATCTTCGCGGACAAGCACAGCAAGCGCGTCTACCCGAACAAGGACCTCGCCTCCGGAGTGCTCGGCTTCGTCAACAGCGAGGGCCGGGGCGGCGGCGGCCTGGAGGCCCGGCTGGACAAGCAACTGGCGGGCAAGGACGGCAAGCTCGTCTACGCCCAGTCCGGCGGGCGACGGGTGCCCACCGCGGGCGCCCAGGAACACCCGGCCGTCCCGGGCACCGACGTCGAGCTGACCCTGGACCGCGACATCCAGTGGATGGCCCAGCAGGCGATCACCAAGCAGGTCGCCGCGTCCCAGGCCGACCGGGGCTACGTCGTCGTGCAGGACACGAAGACCGGCGAGATCCTGGCCCTGGCCAACGCTCCCGGCTTCGACCCCAACGACATCGCGAAGGCCGACCCGGAGGCACTGGGCAACGCCGCCCTCACCGACGCCTTCGAACCCGGCTCGACCAGCAAGCTCATGTCGATGGCCGCGGTCCTGGAGGAGGGCGTGGCGACCCCCGCCACCCGCGTCACCGTCCCCAACCGGCTGCACCGCGGCGACCGGCTCTTCTCGGACGACATCGACCACCCCACCTGGCACCTGACCCTCAACGGCGTCCTGGCCAAGTCCAGCAACATCGGCACCATCCTGGCCACCGAGCAGCTCGGCAGGACCCGCCCGGAGGCCAACCGGGTGCTCTATTCCTACCTGCGCAAGTTCGGGCTCGGGCAGCCCACCGGACTGGGCTTCCCCGGCGAGACCCCGGGCCTGCTCGCCGCGCCGCAGAAGTGGAGCACCTCACAGCAGTACACGATCCCCTTCGGACAGGGACTGTCGCTCAACGCCGTCCAGGCCGCCTCGGTCTACTCGACCATCGCCAACGGCGGCGAGCGCGTCGCACCCATGCTGACGAGGGGCACCACGGGCCCGGACGGCCGGTACCGGCCCGCTCCGCAGCCGAAGAAGAGCCGGGTGGTGAGCGAGAAGACCGCCAGGACGCTGGCCGCCATGCTCGAATCGGTGGTCGACGACAAGGAGGGCACCGGAGCCAAGGCGAAGATCGACGGGTACCGCGTCGGCGGCAAGACCGGCACGTCCAACCGGGTGGACCCCAAGACCGGCCGGTACCACGGCTACACCGCCTCCTTCGCCGGGTTCGCGCCCGCCGACCAGCCCCGTATCACCGTCTACTGCGCCGTCCAGAACCCGACCAAGGGGAGCTACTTCGGCGGCCAGGTGTGCGGCCCGATCTACCAGCAGGTCATGGAGTTCGCGCTCAAGACGCTCCAGGTCCCGCCGAGCGGCGCCCAGCCCCCGCGCCTGCCCGTCACCTTCAAGCCAGGCGAATGAAAACGAGGCAGTACCGCCGTGACGACCATCACCCCCGACCCCGGGAACCGCTCCGGCACGCGGCCCTCACTTCGCCCCGAGGCCGCCGCGCCCGGTACGCTCACCGCCGTGTCACACGCTGATCAGTCCCACAACGCCCAGAAGGACGCCCCCGGGAAATATCCGGGAGCGCCCCGCCCAGAGCGGGTCCGCCCCACCCCCCTCGCGGACCTCGCCGAGCAGTTGGGCACCTCGGTGCCGGCCGCGGCAGACGCCGCCGACACCGTCGTCACCGGCATCACGCACGACTCCCGGGCCGTGCGCCCCGGAGACGTCTACGCCGCGCTGCCCGGTGCCCGCTTCCACGGCGCCGACTTCGCCAACCAGGCGGCCGACCTCGGTGCCGCGGCGGTCCTGACCGACCCGGCGGGCCGTGAGCGCGCCGCGGCGACGGGCCTGCCCGTCCTGGTCGTGGACGAGCCGCGGGCCCGGATGGGTGCGCTGGCCGTCTCGATCTACGGCGACCCGGGCAGCGATCTGCTGCAGATCGGCATCACCGGCACCTCCGGCAAGACCACCACCGCGTACCTGATCGACGGCGGCCTGCGGGCCGCGGCCGAGAAGTCCGGCGGCGGGGTCACCGGCCTGATCGGCACGGTCGAGTCCCGGATCGGTGACGAGCGCCTGAAGTCGGAGCGCACCACGCCCGAGGCCACCGACCTCCAGGCGCTGTTCGCCGTGATGCGCGAGCGCGACGTGCGGTCGGTGACGATGGAGGTCTCCAGCCACGCGCTGGTGCTCGGCCGCGTCGACGGCTGCGTCTTCGACGTGGCGATCTTCAACAACCTCAGCCCGGAGCACATGGAGTTCCACTCCGGGATGGAGGACTACTTCCAGGCCAAGGCGCGGCTCTTCACCAAGGCGCGCAGCAAGGCCGGTGTGGTCAACATCGACGACGAGTACGGCAAGCGGCTGGCCGCGGGCGAGTCCGAGGTGCCGGTCACCACGTTCTCCGCCGAGGGGCACCCGGACGCCGACTGGCGCGCCGCGGACGTCGAGGTGGGCGCGCTCGGCTCCACCTTCACCGTGCTGGGCCCCGACGGCGTCTCCGTACGGGCCGCCTCGCCCCTCCCGGGCCCCTTCAACGTCGCCAACGCGCTGGCCGCCGTCACGGCGCTGGCCGTGGCCGGGGTGGATCCGCAGACCGCCGCCGACGGCGTCGCCGCGGTGCCCGGCGTCCCCGGCCGCCTGGAGCGCGTCGACGCGGGCCAGGACTACCTCGCGGTCGTCGACTACGCCCACAAGACCGACGCGGTCGAATCGGTCCTGCGCGCCCTGCGCAAGGTCACCGGGGGCCGCATCCACGCCGTGCTGGGCTGCGGCGGCGACCGCGACCCGCACAAGCGCAAGCCGATGGGCGCGGCCATCGCCCGCCTCGCCGACACCGCCGTACTGACCTCCGACAACCCCCGTGGCGAGGACCCCCTCGCGATCCTCGCCACCATGCTCGCGGGCGCCGCCGAGGTGCCCGTCCACGAGCGCGGCACCGTGCTGGTCGAGGAGGAGCGGGCCGCCGCCATCGCGGCCGCCGTCGCCCGCGCCGAGCCCGGCGACACCGTGATCGTCGCGGGCAAGGGCCACGAGCAGGGCCAGGACATCGCCGGAGTGGTCCGCTCCTTCGACGACCGTCAGGTGCTGCGCGAGGCCATCGAGGTTTCGTTGAACTCGCAGCAGCCGAACCACCAGGGATGACACACCGCCATGCGCGCAAAACCCTTCGAACGGCACTACCTGCCCACGGCCGGGGGTGAGCAGTGATCTCCCTGTCCCTCGCCGAGATCGCGACCATCGTCGGCGGGCAGCAGCACGACATACCGGACGCCGAGGCCCAGGTCACCGGCCCGGTCGTGTACGACTCCCGTGAGGTGCGCCCCGGCAGCCTCTTCGCGGCCTTCGCCGGCGAACGCGTGGACGGCCACGACTACGCCGGGCGCGCCGTCGAGGCGGGCGCGGCGGCGGTGCTCGCCGCCCGCCCCGTCGGCGTCCCCGCGATCGTCGTGGACGACGTGGTCGCCGCCCTCGGGGCGCTGGCCCGCGCGGTCGTCGGCCGGCTGGGCGCCGGTGTCGTCGGGCTCACCGGCTCGGCCGGCAAGACCAGCACCAAGGACCTGATCGGCCAGCTCCTGGGGCGCCTCGGGCCGACCGTGTGCCCGGTGGGCAACCTCAACAACGAGATCGGGCTGCCGGTGACCGCGCTGCGCGCGGACGACGGCACGAAGTTCCTCGTCCTGGAGATGGGCGCCCGCGGCGTCGGCCACATCCGCTACCTCGCGGGGCTGATCCCGCCGCGGATCGGCGTGGTCCTCAACGTCGGCTCCGCGCACATCGGCGAGTTCGGCGGCCGCGAGCAGATCGCGCAGGCCAAGGGCGAGCTGGTCGAGGCGCTGCCCGCCGCGGCCGAGGGCGGCGTCGCCGTGCTCAACGCGGACGACCCGTACGTACGCGCCATGGCTTCCCGTACGAAGGCCCGCACGGTCTTCTTCGGCGAGTCGCCGCAGGCCGACGTACGTGCCGAGGATGTCCGGCTCACGGCGCTCGGGCAGCCCGCCTTCACGCTTCACACACCCTCCGGGTGCAGCGACGTGACCATGCGGCTGTACGGTGAGCACCACGTGTCGAACGCGCTTGCCGCGGCCGCCGTCGCCCATGAGTTGGGCATGTCCGTGGACGAGATCGCCGTCGCGCTCTCCGAAGCCGGCACGCTCTCCCGCTGGCGGATGGAGGTCACCGAGCGTGCGGACGGTGTGACGGTCGTCAACGACGCCTACAACGCGAACCCGGAATCGACACGGGCGGCGCTCCGCGCGCTCGTGGCGATGGGCGAAGCCTCCAAGGACAAGGGAGGCCGTACGTGGGCGGTGCTCGGTGAGATGGCCGAGCTCGGCGGGGAGTCACTCGCCGAACACGACGCGGTCGGACGCCTGGTCGTCCGGCTCAACGTCAGCAAGCTCGTGGCGGTCGGCGGCAGGGAAGCGGCCTGGCTCGACATGGGCGCCAAGAACGAGGGTTCGTGGGGTGAGGAGTCGGTGCACGTGTCCGACGCGCAGGCGGCGGTCGACCTGTTGCGCAGCGAGCTGCGCCCGGGAGACGTCGTGCTGGTGAAGGCGTCCAGGTCGGTCGGTCTGGAACGGGTCGCCGCGGCGTTGCTGGGTGACGACGGTGTCGAGGGCGGAGCCGCCACCCGATGAAGCAGATCCTCTTCTCCGGAATGATCGGACTCTTCCTGACGCTGATCGGCACCCCGCTGCTGATCAAGCTGCTGGCCAGGAAGGGCTACGGGCAGTTCATCCGTGACGACGGCCCGCGCGACCACCACAGCAAGCGCGGTACGCCCACCATGGGCGGTATCGCCTTCATCCTGGCCACGCTCATCGCGTATGCGCTGACCAAGGTCATCACCAGCAGCGACCCGAGCTTCTCCGGTGTGCTGGTGCTGTTCCTGATGGCCGGCATGGGCCTGGTGGGCTTCCTCGACGACTACATCAAGATCGTCAAGCAGCGGTCGCTCGGGCTGCGGGCCAAGGCCAAGATGGCCGGCCAGCTCATCGTCGGCATCGCCTTCGCGGTGCTCTCGCTCCAGTTCGCCGACCTGCGTGGCCAGACCCCGGCCTCCGACCGGCTGTCCTTCACCCAGGACTTCGGCTGGCAGATCGGCCCGGTGCTCTTCGTCATCTGGGCGCTGTTCATGATCCTGGCGATGTCCAACGGCGTGAACCTCACCGACGGCCTGGACGGCCTGGCCACCGGCGCCTCGGTGATGGTCTTCGGCGCGTACACCTTCATCGGCATCTGGCAGTACCAGGAGTCCTGCGCCAACGCGATCAGCGCCGGACCCGCCTGTTACGAGGTTCGTGACCCACTCGACCTCGCGGTCGTCGCCTCCGCCCTGATGGGCTCCTGCTTCGGCTTCCTGTGGTGGAACACCTCACCCGCCAAGATCTTCATGGGTGACACCGGCTCGCTGGCCCTGGGCGGCGCGCTGGCGGGACTGGCCATCTGCTCCCGTACGGAGCTGCTGATGGCCGTCCTCGGCGGCCTGTTCGTCCTGATCACCATGTCCGTGGTCATCCAGGTCGGCTCCTTCCGGCTCACCGGCAAGCGGGTCTTCCGGATGGCGCCACTACAGCACCACTTCGAACTCAAGGGGTGGTCCGAAGTCCTTGTGGTGGTCCGGTTCTGGATCATCCAGGGCATGTGCGTGATCGTCGGCCTGGGCCTCTTCTACGGCGGCTGGCAGGCCGCCAAGTGACCGCGCCGAACCTCGCCGGACAGCACGTGACCGTGGCCGGCCTCGGCGTGAGCGGCGTACCCGCCGCCCGCGCCCTGGCCGGCCTCGGCGCCGTCGTCACCGTCGTCAACGGCAGCGACGGCGAACGCGAGCGCGCCCAGGCCGCCCCCCTGCGGGAACAGGGCATCACCGTCCGCCTCGGCGACGGCGACACCCTCCCCCCGGGCACCGACCTCGTCGTCACCACCCCCGGCTGGAAGCCCACCAGCCCGCTCTTCCGGGCCGCCGAGGCGGCCGGCGTCCCCGTGTGGGGCGACGTGGAGCTGGCCTGGCGGCTGCGCGGCCCGGACTCCCCGCCGTGGCTGGTGGTCACCGGCACCAACGGCAAGACCACGACCGTACGGATGCTGGCCGCCATCCTGGAGGCCGAGGGGCTGCGCACGGCCGCCGTCGGCAACATCGGCGTGTCCCTGGTCGACGTGGTGCTCTCCGACGAGCCCTACGACGTGCTCGCCGTCGAGCTCTCCAGTTACCAGCTCCACTGGGCGCCCTCCGTACGCGCCCACTCCGCCACGGTCCTCAACCTCGCGCCGGACCACCTCGACTGGCACGGCTCCATGGAGGCGTACGCCGCCGACAAGGGCCGCGTCTACGAGGGCAACACCGTGGCCTGCGTCTACAACGCCGCCGACAAGATCACCGAGGATCTGGTGCGCGAGGCCGACGTCGAGGAGGGCTGCCGCGCCATCGGCTTCACCCTCGGCACCCCCGGCCCCTCGCAGCTCGGCGTCGTCGAGGGCATCCTCGTCGACCGCGCCTTCGTCGAGAACCGGCAGCAGCAGGCGCAGGAACTCGCCGAGGTCACGGACGTGACGCCGGCCGCCCCGCACAACATCGCCAACGCGCTCGCCGCGGCGGCCCTGGCCCGCGCCTTCGGCGTGCGCCCGCAGTCCGTACGCGACGGCCTGCGCGCCTTCCACCCCGACGCGCACCGCATCGAGCACGTCGCGGACGTCGCCGGAGTCGCCTACGTCGACGACTCCAAGGCCACCAACACCCACGCCACCGAGGCGTCGTTGGCGGCCTACGAGCACATCGTCTGGATCGCCGGCGGCCTGGCCAAGGGCGCCACCTTCGACGAACTCGTCCAGAAGTCCGCCGGCCGGCTGCGCGGCGCGGTCCTCATCGGCGCCGACCGCGCGCTCATTCGGGACGCCCTGGCGCGACACGCCCCGGATGTCCCGGTGGTCGACCTCGACCGGACCGACACTGGGGCGATGTCCGAAGCCGTACGGGAAGCCGCGCGTCTGGCCCGGCCGGGCGATACGGTCCTGCTGGCCCCGGCCTGCGCCTCGATGGACATGTACCTGAACTACAACAAGCGGGGCGAGGCCTTCGCCGACGCGGTCCGCACACTGGCCGCCCGGGAACAGTAGTCCGTACGTCCCCGCCGCCGTCGAGGACGCACGGCGCAGCGCACCCGTGGAGGGGACGAGGATGACGGCCCGATCGGCGAAGGCCGCGCCGCCGCGCCCGGCACGGCGCACCGGCCTCGGCCCGCGCCTGCCGCGCGGCGGCGCCACCCGCACCCCGCGGGGCCTGTACACCCAGGTCCGCCGGGCCTGGGACCGGCCGCTGACCGCTTACTACCTGGTGGTCGGCGGCAGCCTGCTGATCACCGTGCTCGGCCTGGTGATGGTCTACTCGGCCTCCCAGATCAAGGCGCTCCAGCTCGGCCTGGCACCGACGTACTTCTTCCGCAAGCAGCTTTTCGCGGCGGTGCTCGGCGGCATCCTGATGCTGGTGGCGGCCCGGATGACGGTACGGCTGCACCGCACGCTGGCCTACCCGCTGCTGGCCGTCTCCGTCTTCCTGATGACCCTGGTGCAGATCCCCGGGATAGGGGTCGCGGTCAACGGCAATCAGAACTGGATCAACCTGGGCGGCCCCTTCCAGATGCAGCCCAGTGAGTTCGGCAAGCTGGCGCTGGTCCTGTGGGGCGCCGACCTGCTGGCGCGCAAACAGGACAAGAAACTCCTCGCGCAGTGGAAGCACCTGCTGGTGCCGCTGATCCCGGTGGCCTTCCTGCTGCTCGGTCTGATCATGCTCGGCGGTGACATGGGCACCGCGATCATTCTCACCGCGATCCTGTTCGGCCTGCTGTGGCTGGCCGGCGCCCCCACCCGGCTCTTCGTGGGCGTCCTCGGCGCCGCCACCGTCATAGGAGCGCTGCTGATCAAGACCAGCGCCAACCGGATGGCCCGGCTGGCCTGCATCGGCGCGACCGACCCCGGGCCGCAGGACCAGTGCTGGCAGGCCGTGCACGGCATCTATGCGCTGGCCTCCGGCGGTTTCTTCGGTTCGGGACTCGGCGCGAGTATGGAAAAATGGGGTGAACTCCCTGAACCGCACACCGACTTCATCTTCGCCATCACCGGGGAGGAACTGGGGCTTGCGGGGACGCTGTCGGTGCTCGCCCTCTTCGCGGCTCTAGGCTATGCGGGTATCCGCGTGGCCGGACGCACGGAGGATCCCTTCGTGAGGTACGCAGCGGGAGGCGTGACCACCTGGATCACGGCCCAGGCCGTGATCAACATCGGTGCGGTGCTCGGTCTGTTGCCGATCGCCGGGGTCCCGCTGCCGCTGTTCTCCTTCGGGGGCTCCGCCCTGCTGCCGACGATGTTCGCCATCGGTCTGCTGATCGCCTTCGCGCGTGACGAGCCCGCTGCACGGGCGGCACTGGCCATGCGGCAGCCTGTTTTCGGCAGGAAACTGGCTGGGGTGAGACGGAAGACGATGAGACGGCGCGTCAAGAAGCGACCGTCCGGAGAGCGGTGAATTTCGGTGCATGTCGTACTCGCCGGTGGGGGGACCGCCGGCCACATCGAGCCCGCGCTCGCCCTCGCGGACGCCCTGCGCAGGCAGGACCCGACCGTGGGGATCACGGCACTCGGCACGGAGAAGGGGCTGGAGACCCGGCTGGTGCCGGAACGGGGCTATGAGCTGGGACTGATTCCGGCCGTACCACTGCCACGCAAGCCCACGCCCGAACTGATCACCGTCCCCGGGCGGCTGCGCGGCACGATCAAGGCCGCCGAGCAGATCCTGGAGCGCACGAAGGCGGACTGCGTCGTCGGTTTCGGCGGCTATGTCGCGCTGCCCGGGTACCTGGCCGCCAAGCGGCGCGGGGTGCCGATCATCGTGCACGAGGCCAACGCCCGCCCCGGGCTGGCCAACAAGATCGGCTCGCGTTACGCCCGGTATGTCGCGGTCAGCACCCCGGACAGCAAGCTGCGGGACGCCCGGTACGTCGGCATCCCGCTGCGCCGCTCCATCGCGACCCTGGACCGGGCGGCGGTCCGCCCCGAGGCGCGGGCCGCCTTCGGTCTGGACCCCAACCTGCCGACGCTGCTGGTCTCCGGCGGCTCGCAGGGCGCCCGGCGGCTCAACGAGGTCATCCAGGCCGCCGTGCCGGCGCTTCAGCGCTCCGGCATCCAGGTGCTGCACGCGGTCGGCCCGAAGAACGAAATGCCGCATGTGGACAACATGCCCGGGATGCCCCCGTATGTACCGGTACCGTACGTGGACCGGATGGACCTCGCGTACGCCGCGGCCGACATGATGCTCTGCCGCGCGGGCGCGATGACCGTCGCCGAACTCTCCGCCGTCGGGCTGCCGGCCGCCTACGTACCGCTGCCCATCGGCAACGGCGAACAGCGGCTGAACGCCCAGCCGGTGGTCAACGCCGGCGGCGGACTGCTCATCGACGACGCGCAGCTCACGCCGGAGTGGGTGCAGGGTCAGGTGCTCCCGGTGCTCGCCGACCCGCACCGGCTGTACGAGATGTCCCGCGCGGCGTCCGAGTTCGGCCGCAGGGACGCGGACGAGCTGCTGGTCGGCATGGTGTACGAGGCGGTCGCGGGCCGCTGACGGACGGTACGGCCGCGCTGCCCCGGGGGTACCCCGGGGCGGCGGCCGGGAGAAGAGGGAGCGTGGCCGGACCGACGACCGCCCGGCGCGGCGAGAAGCGGGCCGCGCGCTCCGGCCCGCCCTCTTCCGGAAAGCCGGGAAAGTCCGGAAAGGCGGGAAAAGCCGGCGGGTCCGGCGGTGGGGGCGGGTCCAAGAAGTCCACGAAGCGGGGCGGATCCGGCTTGCGGGGCGGGGCCGGTCTGCGGGACCGGTTCCGCGTGCCCTCCCGTCGCGCTCTGATCATCACACTGGCCGGCGCCGTGCTGCTGGCCGGCTTCGGTGCGTGGTCCCTGTACGGCTCCACCTGGCTGCGCACCGAACACGTCAAGGTGAGCGGCACCGGTGTGTTGACGGTCGATGAGGTCGTACGGGCCGCCGCGGTGCCGATGGACACCCCGCTCGCCTCCGTGGACAAGGGGGCCGTCGCCGAGCGGCTGCGCGCGAAACTTCCGCGTATCAAGTCCGTTCAGGTCAGGCGGTCCTGGCCGCACACGGTCAGTCTGAAAGTGACCGAAAGGCAGCCGGAACTCCTTATTCAAACGGGCGGAAAGTTCGTCGAAGTGGACGCCGAAGGGACGCGTTTCGCCACGGTCACCGCCGCCCCCAAGGGCGTCCCGCTTCTGGAAATGGCCGTACGTGACAGCCCGGGACTGCGGCGGTTCGGTGCCGACCGGCTCCGACGCGCGGCCGGTACCGTTGTCACCGCCCTCCCGAAGGCGCTCCACCAGGATGTTCGCGCCGTCGAGGTGCGCTCCTTCGACTCCATCACCCTGAAGCTGACGGGTGGCCGTACCGTCGTATGGGGGAGCGACGAACGCAGTACGGCGAAGGCCAAGGTGCTCGCCGCGGCACTGAAAGCGGCGCGTGACGCGCGCCACTTCGACGTGAGCGTCCCCACCGCACCCGCGGTGTCGGGGAGTTGACGTGTGTACCCGCAGGCCAGCACCCTGGATGGCTACCACTATGGGTGATCACATAGGGTGAAAAGAAAAACGGGAGGTTCGGCGTGTTCGTTGAACGTGCGCCACTTGTCGACTTAGTGTCTCGTTCCAAAGAGTCCCAGGAACACAGGCACTGGTAACCCTAAACTTCAGCGTTAGGGTTCGGGTCGGCACTACGAACCGTCCCATCGGCATCAGTCGGCGTCCGCACCCCGGTGCGGCGGCGACACGTAACTCGAGGCGAGAGGCCTTCGACGTGGCAGCACCGCAGAACTACCTCGCAGTCATCAAGGTCGTCGGCATCGGCGGCGGTGGCGTGAACGCCATCAACCGGATGATCGAGGTCGGGCTCAAGGGCGTCGAGTTCATCGCGATCAACACCGATGCACAGGCCCTGCTGATGAGCGACGCCGACGTCAAGCTCGACGTCGGCCGGGAACTCACCCGTGGCCTGGGCGCAGGCGCCAACCCCGATGTCGGCCGCAAGGCGGCCGAAGACCACCGCGAGGAGATCGAGGAGGTCCTCAAGGGGGCCGACATGGTCTTCGTGACCGCGGGCGAGGGCGGCGGCACCGGCACCGGCGGCGCCCCCGTCGTCGCCAACATCGCCCGCTCGCTCGGCGCCCTGACGATCGGTGTGGTCACCCGCCCGTTCACCTTCGAGGGCCGTCGCCGCGCGAACCAGGCCGAGGACGGCATCGCCGGCCTGCGCGACGAGGTCGACACCCTCATCGTGATCCCCAACGACCGACTGCTGTCCATCTCGGACCGCCAGGTGAGCGTGCTCGACGCGTTCAAGTCCGCGGACCAGGTACTGCTGTCGGGTGTCCAGGGCATCACCGACCTGATCACCACCCCGGGCCTGATCAACCTCGACTTCGCCGACGTCAAGTCCGTGATGTCCGAGGCCGGCTCGGCGCTCATGGGCATCGGTTCGGCGCGCGGCGACGACCGCGCGGTGGCCGCGGCGGAGATGGCGATCTCCTCGCCGCTCCTGGAGGCGTCCATCGACGGCGCCCGTGGCGTGCTGCTCTCCATCTCCGGCGGCTCGGACCTCGGTCTCTTCGAGATCAACGAGGCCGCGCAGTTGGTCAGCGAGGCGGCCCACCCCGAGGCGAACATCATCTTCGGCGCGGTCATCGACGACGCGCTCGGCGACGAGGTCCGGGTGACCGTCATCGCCGCGGGCTTCGACGGCGGCCAGCCGCCGGCCCGTCAGCAGACCGTGCTCGGCAGCCAGAACAACGGCAAGCGCGAGGAGCCGGCCCCGGCCCCCAGCCGCCCGGCCCCGCAGGCCGAGCCCCGGCCGTCGTCCTTCGGCAGCCTGGGTTCGGTGCCGGTACGGGACGAGGAGCCGGCCCCGGCCGACCCGTCCCCGCTCGGTGAGGTGCCGCCGCCCCCGACCGCCTCACCGCAGGTTCCGCCGGCCCGTCCGTACTCGGACACCGCGGCCGAGGAACTGGACGTCCCCGACTTCCTGAAGTGACCGAAGTCCCGACGTGATAGGGCAACAGCACCCGGTGCTGACGAACGACACGAGCGGCGCGCACTTCGCCTCCACCGACCGGTGGGGCGGGGTGAGCGCCGCTCCGTATGCCGAGCTCAACCTCGGGGGAGCGGTCGGCGACGACCCCGGCGCGGTACGGACCAACCGTGAACTGGCGGCCAAGGCGCTGGGCCTGGACCCGGCGGGGGTCGTGTGGATGAACCAGGTGCACGGCCGGGACGTGGCCGTGGTCGACGGGCCGTGGCGCGACGACGCGGAGGTTCCCCGCGTGGACGCGCTGGTGACGGCCCGCCGGGGCCTGGCCCTCGCCGTCCTGACCGCCGACTGCACCCCGGTGCTCCTCGCCGACCCGGTCGCCGGGGTCACCGGTGCCGCGCACGCGGGGCGGCCGGGCCTGGTGGCCGGGGTGGTTCCGGCGACCGTCGAGGCGATGACCGCGCTCGGCGCCGACCCGGCCCGCATCATCGCCCGTACCGGACCCGCGGTCTGCGGACGCTGCTACGAGGTGCCCGAGGCGATGCGCGCCGAGGTCGCCGCGGTGGTGCCCGAGGCATGGGCCACCACCTCGTGGGGTACGCCCGCGGTGGACATGGCCGCCGGGGTCCGTGCCCAACTCGCCGCGTACGGCGTGCAGATGCGTGAACATTCCCACATCTGCACGCTGGAGTCGGCGGACCACTTCTCGTACCGGCGCGACCGCATCACCGGGCGGCTCGCGAGCTATGTATGGCTGGGATGCTGAGCTGTGACGGATCGTAGGACCGAACTGGCGGACAACCTGGCGCGCGTGGAGGAACGAATCTCCACCGCGTGCGACAAGGCCGGTCGCCGGCGTGCGGACGTGACCCTCATCGTGGTCACGAAGACTTATCCGGCGAGCGACGTCCGGCTGCTCGCGGAACTCGGCGTCCGCCAGGTGGCGGAGAACCGCGACCAGGACGCGGCACCGAAGGCCGCGGCCTGCTCGGATCTGCCCCTTACCTGGCATTTCGTCGGTCAGTTGCAGACCAACAAAGTGCGGTCTGTGGTCAATTACGCCGATATTGTGCAGTCGGTCGACCGCGCCAAGCTGGTCACCGCGCTGTCGAAAGAAGCGGTACGGGCCGGCCGTGAGCTGGGGTGCCTGCTCCAGGTGGCACTTGACGCCGAGTCGGGTGACGCCCGGGGCGGGACCGGTGACCGCGGTGGAGTGTCGCCGGCCGGGGTCGCGGCGCTCGCCGACGCGATCGCGGAGGCCGAAGGGCTGCGCCTGGGCGGGCTGATGACGGTGGCTCCGCTGACCGGCCCGTATGCCGGACGTCCCGGTGCCGCTTTCGAGCGTTTGATGGAAATCTCATCCGGCCTGCGCGCGAACCATCCTGCTGCGAACATGGTGTCAGCAGGGATGAGCGCGGACCTCGATGAAGCCGTGGCTGCCGGGGCGACACATGTGCGCGTCGGCACTGCGGTACTCGGAGTCCGACCACGCCTCGGGTAACGTCGCCAAGCAAGTCGGACCACAGCACAAAATATGGTCATTGCCCCCAAAGAAGGGCAGGCCGCGTGGATTCAAGGCACCCGGTGACGGAGCCGATCCACCACAGAGCGGAGGACGCAGAGAATGGCCGGCGCGATGCGCAAGATGGCGGTCTACCTCGGCCTCGTGGAGGACGATGGGTACGACGGCCGGGGGTTCGACCCCGACGACGAGTTCGAGCCCGAGCTTGACCCGGAGCCCGAACGGGGGCGGCGACAGCAGACCCAAGTACCCACCGAACCGCACCCGGAACGGGACGAACCCGTCCGAGTCGCCCAGCCGCCCGCTCAGCGTGAGTCCGCTCCCCTGGCTGCCGAAAGCGGACGACCCGCCCGAATCGCCCCCGTGGCGTCCATCACACCCGACCGCCCGAATCTGGAGAAGAACGCACCGGTGATCATGCCCAAGGTTGTGTCCGAGCGGGAGCCGTACCGCATCACCACGCTGCACCCCCGGACCTACAACGAAGCCCGTACCATCGGGGAACACTTCCGTGAGGGCACTCCGGTGATCATGAATCTCACGGAGATGGACGACACGGACGCGAAGCGACTTGTCGACTTTGCGGCCGGTCTCGTCTTCGGCCTGCACGGCAGCATCGAGCGGGTGACGCAGAAGGTGTTCCTGTTGTCGCCTGCTAACGTCGATGTCACGGCGGAGGACAAGGCCCGCATCGCAGAGGGCGGGTTCTTCAACCAGAGCTGAGACGCAACACCGGGCACACCGGGCGGAAACGCCCAACACGACAGCATGGCAAGGGGAGAGGACACCGCGGATGAGCATCGCTGGACAGGTGATCTACATCGCGTTGTACTGCTTCCTCATCGTGTTGATCTTCCGGCTGGTGATGGACTATGTCTTCCAGTTCGCCCGTTCATGGCAACCCGGCAAGCCGATGGTGGTCGTTCTGGAGGCCACCTACACTGTCACTGATCCGCCACTCAAGCTCTTGCGGCGGGTCATTCCGCCGCTGCGTCTCGGGGGCGTGGCGCTCGACCTGTCCTTCTTCGTATTGATGATCATCGTCTACATCCTGATCACCGTCGTGAGGTCGGTGTTGTTGGTGTGAACGATACGGTCTTGCCGATTGCCGACGACTACGTTGAGGTGAAGTAGAGATGCCGTTGACCCCCGAGGACGTGCGGAACAAGCAGTTCACGACCGTCCGCCTCCGAGAAGGCTATGACGAGGACGAGGTCGATGCCTTCCTCGATGAGGTCGAAGCCGAACTGACCCGGCTGCTGCGGGAGAACGAGGACCTGCGCGCCAAGCTGGCCGCCGCGACGCGAGCCGCCGCGCAGAACCAGCAGCAGAACATGCGTAAGCAGCAGGACCAGCAGCAGCAGGACCAGCAGCAGCACCAGCAGGGCAGGCCCGGTGCTCCCGTGCCCGCCGCCATATCCGGACCGCAGCCGGTGCCGCCGCAGCAACAGCAGCAACAGCAGCAGTTGGGCGGCCCACCGCAGCTCACCGGAGGGGCCCCGCAGTTGCCGGCCGGCCCCGGCGGCCACGGCCCCCAGGGCCCGCACGGCCCCGGCCCGATGGGTCCCGGCGGTCCGCTGGGCGGCCCGATGGGCGGTCCCGGAGGGCACGGCGGCCCGCAGTTGCCGCAGCCGGGCCAGGGTCCGGGCGGTGACAGTGCCGCTCGCGTGCTCTCGCTCGCGCAGCAGACCGCCGACCAGGCGATCGCGGAGGCCCGTTCCGAGGCCAACAAGATCGTCGGCGAGGCGCGCAGCCGTGCGGAGGGTCTGGAGCGGGACGCCCGTGCCAAGGCGGACGCGCTGGAGCGGGACGCGCAGGAGAAGCACCGCGTCGCGATGGGCTCGCTGGAGTCGGCCCGCGCCACGCTGGAGCGCAAGGTCGAGGACCTGCGCGGCTTCGAGCGCGAGTACCGTACGCGGCTGAAGTCGTACCTGGAGAGCCAGCTCCGCCAGTTGGAGAACCAGGCCGACGACTCGCTGGCGCCGCCGCGGACGCCGGCGACCGCCTCGCTGCCGCCGTCGCCGTCGATGGCGTCGGCCGGTGCCGGGTCCATGGGGGGCAACCACTCCATGGGTGGCGGTCAGTCGATGGGTGGTCACGGTGGTGGCTCCGGCAGCGCTCCGTCCTATGGCGGGCAGCAGCAGATGTCGCCGGCGATGACGCAGCCGATGGCTCCGGTGCGGCCGCAGGGGCAGCAGCCCATGCAGCAGGCGCCGTCGCCGATGCGTGGGTTCCTCATCGACGAGGACGACAACTGAGCGGAGGCGCGCTTCGCGCGTAGTCGTCGCGCGTAGTGCGTAGTCGGCAATCAGGGCTGGGCCCCTGGGGTGTTTCCCCGGGGGCCCGGCTCTTTTGTGTGGCCCTGGTGGGGGTGGGTGTGCCGCGCGGTTGGGCCGGTGGGGGGCGCGGTTGGGCCGGTGGGTGGGGGGCTCGGGGCCCCGCAGGGGTCACTCTCCCTCAGCCTCCGGCCGGAGGCGCCCCCCACGGCACCCTTGAGGCAACGTGTTGTCGTTCGTGAATCCTGGTGCCGGGCTGCCTGCGGGGAGACCCCTACGTGGCCCCGAGCCCCGGCCGGTGGGCGGCTTTCCCGGCGTGGGCTGGTTGCCTGGAATCCCGCGTCGCTCTGGGTTCCGGCCGGTGGGCGGCTTTCCGTTGTGGGCTGGTTGGTTGCCCAGGAGGCCCTGCATGGCCCCCTAGGCTGTGTCGTATACGGGTTTTCGTAGCTTTTGTGCTGGTGTGCGTCTGGAGCTACTGGGCCGCCGCCTGTACGAGAACGGCCCCCGGCGCTCTGTGCGTCGGGGGCCGTTTGTGTCTTCGTGCTGTTACGCCGCTGTCTTCCGCAGGCGGAAGGTCAGGGTCAGGCCCTCGTCCTCGAAGGCCGGGCCGTATGTGGTGTCGGCCTCGCCCTGGGCGAAGTCGGTGGCCAGGACCTCCTCGGAGATGAGGGTCCGGTGTTCCGTCAGCGCGGTACGGACCTCTTCGTCGGTGGTCTGCCAGCGCAGGGCGATTCGGTCGGCCACGTCCAGGCCGCTGTTCTTGCGGGCCTCCTGGATGAGGCGGATCGCGTCGCGGGCCAGGCCGGCGCGGCGCAGGTCCGGGGTGATCTCCAGGTCGAGGGCCACGGTGGCGCCCGTGTCGGAGGCCACCGACCAGCCCTCGCGCGGGGTCTCGGTGATGATGACCTCGTCGGGGGAGAGGGGGACCGTTTCGTCGTCGACGGTGACGGTGGCGGTGCCTTCGCGGAGGGCGAGGGAGAGGGCCGCGGCGTCGGTCTCGGCGATGGCCTTGGCGACTGCCTGGACGCCCTTGCCGAACCGCTTGCCCAGGGCCCGGAAGTTGGCCTTGGCCGTGGTGTCGACCAGGGAGCCGCCCACCTCGGAGAGGGCGGCGAGGCCGGAGACGTTCAGTTCTTCGGTGATCTGGGTGCGCAGCTCGGGGGAGAGGGTCTCGAAGCCGGCGGCCGCGACCAGGGCGCGGGAGAGGGGCTGGCGGGTCTTGACGCCGGACTCCGCGCGGGTGGCGCGGCCCAGTTCGACCAGGCGGCGGACCAGGTGCATCTGGGTGGAGAGCGTCGGGTCGATGAGCGCCCGGTCGGCCTCGGGCCAGGTGGAGAGGTGGACCGAGTCGGGGGCGTCGGGGGTGACCGGGACGATCAGGTCCTGCCACACGCGTTCGGTGATGAACGGGGTGATGGGGGCCATCAGGCGGGTGACGGTCTCGATGACCTCGTGGAGGGTGCGCAGCGCCGCGGCGTCGCCCTGCCAGAAGCGGCGGCGGGAGCGGCGTACGTACCAGTTGGAGAGGTCGTCGACGAAGGAGGAGAGGAGCTTGCCGGCGCGCTGGGTGTCGTAGGTTTCGAGGGCTTCGGTGACGCCCTGGGTGAGTGCGTTCAGTTCCGACAGGAGCCAGCGGTCGAGGAGCGGGCGGTCGGCCGGGGCGGGGTCGGACGTGCTGGGGGCCCAGTTGCCGGTGCGGGCGTACAGGGCCTGGAAGGCGACGGTGTTCCAGTAGGTCAGGAGCGTCTTGCGGACGACCTCCTGGATGGTGCCGTGGCCGACGCGGCGGGCTGCCCACGGGGAGCCGCCGGCCGCCATGAACCAGCGGACCGCATCGGCGCCGTGCTGGTCCATCAGCGGGATCGGGTCGAGGGTGTTGCCCAGGTGCTTGGACATCTTGCGGCCGTCCTCGGCGAGGATGTGGCCCAGGCAGACCACGTTCTCGTACGACGACTTGTCGAAGACCAGGGTGCCGACGGCCATCAGCGTGTAGAACCAGCCGCGGGTCTGGTCGATGGCCTCGGAGATGAACTGCGCCGGGTAGCGCTTCTCGAACAGTTCCTTGTTCTTGTACGGGTAGCCCCACTGGGCGAACGGCATGGAGCCGGAGTCGTACCAGGCGTCGATGACCTCGGGGACGCGCGTCGCGGTGCCCTGGCAGGTGGGGCAGGGGAAGGTGACGGCGTCGATGTATGGGCGGTGCGGGTCGAGGCCCGACTGGTCGGTGCCGGTCAGCTCGGTCAGCTCGGCGAGGGAGCCGACGCAGGTGAGGTGGTCCTCGGCGCAGCGCCAGATGGGCAGCGGGGTGCCCCAGTAGCGGTTGCGGGACAGCGCCCAGTCGATGTTGTTGTTCAGCCAGTCGCCGAAGCGGCCGTGCTTGACCGACTCCGGGAACCAGTTGGTCTGCTCGTTCTCGCGCAGCAGGGCGTCCTTGACCGCGGTGGTGCGGATGTACCAGGACGGCTGGGCGTAGTAGAGCAGCGCGGTGTGGCAGCGCCAGCAGTGCGGGTAGCTGTGCTCGTAGGCGAGGTGCCGGAAGAGCAGGCCGCGGGCGTCGAGGTCCGCGACGAGGCGCTCGTCGGCCTTCTTGAAGAACTGGCCGCCGACGAGGGCCAGGCCCTCCTCGAAGGTGCCGTCGGGGCGCACCGGGTTGACGACCGGCAGGCCGTAGCCGCGGCAGGTCTTGAGGTCGTCCTCACCGAAGGCGGGGGCCTGGTGGACCAGGCCCGTACCGTCGTCGGTGGTGACGTACTCGGCGTTGACGACGAAGTTGGCGTCCTCCAGCTCGACCAGGTCGAAGGGGCGGCGGTAGCTCCAGCGCTCCATTTCGCGGCCGGTGAAGGTCTGTCCGGTGGCCGTCCAGGTCTCGCCGAGGGCCTTTTCGAGCAGCGGCTCGGCGACGACGAGCTGTTCCGTGCCGTCGGTGGCCACCACGTACGTGACGTCGGGGTGGGCGGCGACGGCGGTGTTGGAGACCAGCGTCCAGGGGGTGGTCGTCCAGATGAGGAGGGCCGCCTCGCCGGCCAGCGGGCCGGAGGTGAGCGGGAGGCGGACGAAGACGGAGGGGTCCACGACGGTCTCGTAGCCCTGGGCCAGCTCGTGGTCGGACAGGCCGGTGCCGCAGCGGGGGCACCAGGGGGCGACGCGGTGGTCCTGGGCCAGCAGGCCCTTGTCGAAGATCTGCTTGAGGGACCACCAGACCGACTGGATGTAGTCGGGGTCCATGGTCCGGTACGGGTCGTCCAGGTCCGTCCAGTAGCCCATGCGGGTGGTGAGGGCGGCGAAGGCGTCGGTGTGGCGGGTCACCGACTCGCGGCACTTGGCGTTGAACTCGGCGATGCCGTACGCCTCGATGTCCTTCTTGCCGTTGAAGCCCAGTTCCTTCTCGACGGCCAGCTCGACCGGCAGGCCGTGGCAGTCCCAGCCGGCCTTGCGGCCGACGTGGTAGCCCCGCATCGTACGGAAGCGGGGGAAGACGTCCTTGAAGACGCGGGCCTCGATGTGGTGGGCGCCGGGCATCCCGTTGGCGGTCGGCGGGCCCTCGTAGAACACCCACTCGGGCCGTCCCTCGGACTGCTGGAGGGTACGGGCGAAGACCTTCTGCTCGCGCCAGAAGTCGAGCACCGCGTGCTCAAGGGCGGGCAGGTCTACCTGGGCGGGTACCTGGCGGTACTGAGGCTGTGACATCGGGGCATTCCTCCGGCGGACACCTGCTGCGTTCTCCGTCCGGAGGGACGAGAGCCTGGGCTCCCGCGGTACCACCCTCCTTGGCGGCGCGGACCGCACCGCCCCCTCATTGGGGTCGCGAGGCCGGTTCTACTGACCCGCGGGCCGCCTGCTGGCCGCTCGTGGGCGTTCTTCCGGCGGCTCCGGGCTGATCTTCACATCGCGCACGCCTCCGGGCTCGCACCGTCCCCGGATCGCTCATGGCTGCGTACGACGCTACTCGTCCCATCCGCGCCTTTCGCTGTGCCCAGTGTACGGGGCACCGACGGTGCGGACCGACCGGTTTCACCGGCTGCGCCGAGTGAGGTAGCGGGCGCCGAGGGCGTGACCCGAATGGCGATACGCAGGGCGCGGGAGTCGGCGCCCGTGCGGCGGGCGGCCGGCGCCGGCGGCCGCGCGGGCCGTGGGCTGCCGGATTACCGCGCGGGCAGGGGGGCACAACGGATGCAGACCCGGCTGCCGCGGGGGAGACCTAGGGGGAAAGGGCGGTGCGTCCCGTTGCCGCGTGCCTTGAGGCGATTTATCGTTCCGGTCACGATTCGCGAACATGATCACATACGTGAAGGGGTCGCGGCCATGGTGGCGAAGAAGACCGCCGCGGAGAAGAGCACGGCGGGTGCCGGGAAGGCCGCGGCCGACAAACCAGGGCGCGCGGCGAAGAAGCGGGTGACCGCCGCCGGGGCGACGAGCGCGGAGGCCGCCCCGGACACCGCGGCGACGGAGCCGGAGCACCCGCCCGCGGCCAAGAAGGCGGCGAAGAAGGTGGCCAAGAAGGCGGCGAAGAAGCCGCCGGGGAAGAAGGCCGCGGCGAAGAAGACCGCGGCCAAGAAGGCGGTGGAGGAGGCCGGGGGGTCCCCGCCGGACGGCGGGCCCGCGCCCCGGAAGGCCGCCGCGAAGCGGGCGGCCAAGAAGACCGCACCGGCCGAGAAGGCGGTGTCCGCGAAGAAGACAGGAGCCAAGACGGTGGTGGAGAAGCAGACTCCGGGCGGGGCACCGACCGCCGAGGCGGCGCAGACCGGCCGGGCCGGCCCGGTGCCCAAGGCCCGTACCGCGGAGCCGGACGAGCTGGCCGTACGGCCCGGCGAGGACCCCTGGAGCCCGGCGGAGGTCGCCGAGGCACGCGCGGAACTGGATGCCGAGGTCACACGGCTGCGTGCGGAGATCGAGGCGTCCGAGAACGCGCTCGCCGGGCTGATGCAGGACTCCGGTGAAGGAACCGGCGACGAGGCCGACACCGGCAGCAAGAACATCACCCGCGAACACGAGATGGCGTTGGCCTCGAACGCGCGCGAGATGCTGCTCCAGACGGAACGCGCGCTGGAACGGCTCGACGCGGGCACGTACGGCCTGTGCGAGAACTGCGGCAAGCCCATCGGCAAGGCCCGGATGCAGGCGTTCCCCCGGGCGACGCTGTGTGTGGAGTGCAAGCAGAAGCAGGAGCGGCGGTAGGGCCGGGCGGCCCGGGAGAAGGGCCGGGGAGGGCCGCCGGGCGAATCACCCGGGGCCGGCAGCACCCGTACCGGCGGTACCCGTACGCCTGTGCCGTACCCTCGTGCTCAGCCGGGGGCGGCCTGGCGTGCGGGATTCGACGGGCTGAGGGGCTCACAACGTGGCAGAGGCGGAGCGCATCACCGGTACGCCGGAGACCGGGCCGGATTCCGGGCCGGGGACGGCGGCGGCATCGGGATCCGGGGGGAACGCCGGCGGGACGGCGCCGCGGGAGCGGGACGAGGACCGCGATCGCGCCGCGGACGCCGACGCGGCGGGGGGCGCTGCCGGTGCCACCGCCGGCCAGGCCAGGGGCAAGCGGAAGATCGGCGCGCTGCTCCTGGTCGCCGCCTTCGTCTACCTCCTCGACCTGGGCAGCAAGGCCCTGGTGGTCGCGAAGCTGGAGCACCACGCCCCCGTGGAGGTGATCGGCTCGCTGCTGCGCCTGGAGGTGATCCGCAACCGCGGTGCGGCCTTCAGCATCGGCGAGGCGCTGACGATCTTCCTCACCATCATCGCGGCGATCGTGATCGTGGTGATCATCCGGATCGCCCGGAAGCTGTACAGCCTGCCGTGGGGCATCGCGCTCGGTCTGCTGCTGGGCGGTGCCTTCGGCAATCTCACCGACCGGATCTTCCGTACGCCGGGCGTCTTCGAGGGCGCGGTGGTGGACTTCATCGCACCCGCCCACTTCGCGGTCTTCAACCTCGCGGACTCGGCGATCGTCTGCGGCGGCATCCTGATCGTGATCCTGTCCTTCCGTGGCCTGGACCCGGACGGCACGGTCCACAAGGACTGACGGCCGGCCCGTGACGGCCCCGGCGTCGTACGGGTACGGGCTCCGGGCGACCGGGGCCGGCGGGAGTGTCACAGCGGACTGACATACTCGGTGATGTGAGCACGATTCCCGAGATCCGCACCCTGCCCGTACCGGACGGCCTGGAGGGCGAGCGCGTCGACGCCGCGCTGGCCCGTATGTTCGGCTTTTCCCGTACGAAGGCCGCCGAGCTGGCGGCCGGCGGGAAGGTCCGGGTGGACGGCGCCGAAGTCATGAAGTCCGAGCGGGTGCACGGCGGCGCCTGGCTGGAGGTGGAGATGCCGCAGGCCGCGCCACCGGTGGAGATCGTCGCGGAGCCCGTCGAGGGCATGGAGATCGTCCATGACGACGACGACATCGTGGTGATCGTCAAGCCGGTCGGTGTCGCCGCGCACCCCAGCCCCGGCTGGACCGGCACGACCGTCATCGGCGGGCTGGCCGCCGCGGGTTTCCGCGTCTCGACCTCCGGTGCCGCCGAGCGCCAGGGCATCGTGCACCGCCTCGACGTCGGCACCTCCGGTCTGATGGTGGTGGCCAAGTCCGAGCGCGCGTACACCCTGCTCAAGCAGCAGTTCCGGGAGCGTACGGTCGACAAGCGCTACCACGCGCTGGTGCAGGGCCACCCGGACCCGATGAGCGGCACGATCGACGCCCCCATCGGCCGCCACCCGCAGCACGACTACAAGTGGGCGGTGACGGCCGACGGCAAGCCGTCGGTCACCCACTACGACCTCATCGAGGCGTTTCGCGCGGCGAGCCTGCTGGACATCAAGCTGGAGACGGGGCGTACGCACCAGATCCGCGTCCACATGTCCGCGCACCGTCACCCGTGCGTCGGTGACCTGACGTACGGCGCCGATCCGACGCTCGCCAAGCGGCTGGGCCTGACCCGCCAGTGGCTGCACGCGATGCGCCTGGGCTTCGAGCACCCGTCCGACGGCCGCTGGGTGGAGTTCGAGAGCGCCTACCCGGACGACCTCCAGCGCGCCCTGGACCGGGTGCGGGCCGAGAGCGCCTGAGCCGTACGCGCCGCGGGGGCGGGGCGGGCGCCGTGAGCGGATAGACCGGACGGCCGAAAGGCCGGGCCGTTCGTCTGAGCTGGTTTTGTGCGCTTCATGGCAGGCTTGTGTCGGAACGTGATCGATTTCGACCCCGGAGTGCAGCCGCCGTGGACCAGTTGGCCCTGATGTTCGTCCTACTTCTCGGGGCCGTGGTCATGGTCCCGGTCGGTGACCGGCTGGGCCTGCCGTCGCCGGTCCTGATGACGCTCGCGGGCGCGGTGCTGGCGCTGCTGCCGTTCGTCCCCAACGTGGAGGTACCGCCGGAGTTCATCCTCCCGCTGGTGCTGCCACCGCTGCTCTACGCCGCCGTGCAGCGCACCTCCTGGCGGCAGTTCACGGCCAACCTCCGGCCCATCTTCCTGCTGGCGGTGGCCCTGGTCTTCGCGACCACGGCCGCCGTCGCCGCCGTGGCGCACGCCGTCGTCCCCGGTATGCCGATCGCCGCCGCGGTGGTGCTCGGCGCGCTCGTCGCACCGCCCGACCCGGTCGCCGCGACCGCCGTCGCGGGCAAGCTGGGGCTGCCCCGCCGCATGGTCTCCATCCTGGAGGGCGAGGGGCTGTTCAACGACGTCACCGCGATCGTGCTCTACCACGTCGCGCTCGCCGCCGCCGTCAGCGGCTCCTTCTCCGTGCCCTCCGCGGTCGGCTCGCTCGTCCTGTCGGCGGTGGTCGCGATAGCGGTCGGGCTGGTGCTCGGCTGGGCCACCAACAAGCTGATCGGCCTGCTGGGCGACCCGACCCTGCAGATCGGCCTGACGCTGCTGGTGCCGTTCGTCGCGTACGTCCTCGCCGAGGAGTTCGAGGGCTCCGGGGTGCTGGCGGTGCTGACCACCGCGCTGTTCCTCGCCGAGTACGCGGTGGACGCCGACGACGTGATGGGCCGGCTGGCCGGTTACACCTTCTGGGAGATCGTCGACACCCTCGTCACCGGAGTCGCCTTCGGCCTGATCGGCCTGGAGCTGCACAACGTCATCAAGGTGGCCTCCGGCCGCTGGGGCGAGATGCTCGGCGTCGGCGCGGCCATCGTGGCGGTCGTGGTGGGCGTCCGGCTGCTGTGGCTGCTGCCCGCCGCCTGGCTGGCCAAGCGGATGCACAAGCGCCGCGACTTCGACGAGGACATCCCGATGAGCTGGCGGGAGACCCTGATCATGTGGTGGTCCGGGATGCGCGGCGTGGCGTCCGTCGCGCTGGCGCTGGCCATCCCGTACCAGATCGACGGCGGCGGGGACTTCCCGGCCCGCGACGAGATCCTCTTCATCGCCTTCGCCGTGGTGCTCTCCACCCTCGTCGTCCAGGGTCTGTCACTGCCGACCCTGGTCAAGAAGCTGCGGGTCCGGGCCGACTCGGAGACCGAGGAGAAGCTGGAGCGGGAGCTGGCGGTGCGGGTGATCAAGGCGTCCAAGCGGCGCCTGAAGGAGATCCTGGAGGTCGAGGAGCTGCCGGAGGAGATCAGTGAGCAGCTCACCCGGCGCGCCTACGACATGGGTGCGCGCATCGCGCCGGACATCGTGGACGACGACCGGCGGGATCACTTCGAAAAGCGCATCACCCGGATGAAGAAGGTGCAGCGCATCCAGGGCGAGATGCTCTCGGCCGCCCGCCACGAGGTGCTGTCGGCCCGCAGTGAGCCGGGCGCCGACCCGGAGATCGTGGACCGGGTACTGCGCCAGCTCGACATGCGCAGCCTGCGGGGCGCGCCGCTGCCGTAGGGCGGCGGGCCGGGTGGCGAACAGGGCGGCGGGCCGGGTGGCGAGACGGGGGGCGCCGTCGCGCCCCGCCCCGCCGTCAGCCGTCCAGGCCCGGCCCCTTGTCCAGCGTTCCCGGCCGCCGGTGCCGTCCTTCTTCGTACGGGTCGGCGTCGTCCCCGCTGCCCGGGACGATCGCGGTGGTGACCCGCGGCAGCGCGTACGGGTGCTCCGCGCGCAGCCAGTCGATCATCCGCTCGCGGACCTCGCAGCGCACCGACCAGATGGCGTCCGCGTCCCGGGCGGTGACCAGGGCGCGTACCTGGATCGTGGTCGGGGTGGTGTCGGTGACCACCAGGCTCCAGCCGCGGCCGTCCCAGTCGGTGCTGTTCTGCAGGATCTCGTGCAGCCGGTGACGCATCTTCTCCACGGGCGCCGCGTGGTCGAGGTGGAAGAAGACCGTGCCGGTCATCTGCGCGCCGCCGCGCGACCAGTTCTCGAACGGCTTGCTGGTGAAGTACGACACGGGCATGGTGATCCGCCGCTCGTCCCAGGTCCGTACGGTCAGGAAGGTCAGGGTGATCTCCTCGACCGTGCCCCACTCCTTGTCCACGACCACCGTGTCCCCGATGCGGACCATGTCGCCGAAGGCGATCTGCAGGCCGGCGAAGAGGTTGCCGAGGGTGGACTGCGCGGCGACACCGGCCACGATGCCGACCAGCCCCGCCGAGGCCAGCATGGACTGGCCGACCGTCTGCATCTTGGGGAACGTCAGCAGCATCGAGGCCGCGGCGACGACGATGACGATGGCCGTGACCACCCGCTGGATCAGGGTGACCTGCGTTCGGACCCGCCGGACCCGGGCGGCGTCCCGCGCGCCCGCCGCGTACCGGGAGTACGAGGACTCCACGATGGCCGCGGCGGCCCGGATGGCGAGCCAGGCGGCGGCCGCGATCAGGACCAGGGACAGGATCTGGCCGAGCCCCGCCTCGTGGTCCTCGATGAACTTCACGCCGGTTCTGTCGTAGAACCCGCGCAGCAGCGCGGTCACCAGCACCACTTGCAGGGGGACGCGGCAGCGCCGCAGCAGGCCCCACAGCGGCGTGTCGGGGCGGGCCGTGTCGGCCCGGCGCAGTGCCAGGTCGACCAGCCAGCCCAGCAGGAGCGTCACGACTATCGAGCCGCCTACGACGATGAGCGGACGAAGCACGTCCTCCATGGACACTTCGGTCCTCCTAGTTGTGGTCAGCCTCGTGCCGGTTCCTCCTGACCGTAACTGGCACGATGGTGGAAGTGCGATCCAATGACAGGGAAGTGAATCCAGTGGCCTCTTCGCCCGCCTCGTCGTCCGCGCCCTCCGCGGCGCCCTCGACGGTTGTCCTGCTCCACTCGGTGTGCGGTCTGCGCCCCGCGGTGCACGCCGCCGCCGACCGGCTGCGCGAGGCCGGCCACGAAGTCGTCGTACCGGATCTCTTCGGCGGGCGGACCGCCGACACCGTCGAGGACGGTGTGGTGATCAAGGACGAGATCGGCAAGGACGAGCTGCTGCGCCGCGCGGTGACCGCCGCCGCGCCGTACTCCGACCGGGGCGTGGTCTACGCGGGCTTCTCCTTCGGCGGCGCGGTCGCGCAGAACCTCGCCCTGGCGGACGACAAGGCGCGTGGGCTGCTGCTGATGCACGGCACCTCGGACATCGCCGACGACGCGGCGGTCGACGAGCTGCCCGTACAGCTCCATGTCGCCGACCCGGACCCGTTCGAGCCGCACGACTGGCTGAACGCCTGGTATCTGCGGATGGGCCGGGCCGGCGCGGACGTGGAGGTCTACCGCTACCCGGGAGCCGGACACCTGTTCACCGACCCGGACCTGCCGGACTACGACGAGGAGGCCGCCGAGAGCGCCTGGAAGGTCGCTCTCGGCTTCCTCGACTCGCTGTAACGGTGCGCGGGGCCCGGTCGCGGGTGGTCAGCGCACCGGCTGCCGGACCCGCTCCACCCGCTGGGTGCCCGAGAGGGTCCGGTACGAGCGGGCCCGCGCGGTGGTGGCGTGCGGGTCGGCCCGGTCGGAGACGGTGAAGTAGTCCATCTGCGTGCGTTCGGCGGTCACGTCCAGGACGCCGTAGCCGTGTGAGTCCATGTCCAGCCACTTCACGTGCCGGTTGGCGGCCCGGATCGCGGCGACACCGACCAGCGAGACGGTGTGCGGGGCGACGTGCAGGAAGTCGTCCACGTTGTCGGAGGTCACCGAGGTGACCACGAACTCGGTGGCGACCGGCGGGGCGGCCGGGTAGGTCGCGGCCCGCACCGGCACCTCGTTGGCCCAGGCCATGTGGATGTCGCCGGTCAGGAAGACGGTGTTGTCGATGCCGCGGTCGCGCAGGTGCGTCAGCAGCTCGCGCCGGTCGTCGGTGTAGCCGTCCCACTGGTCGGTGTTGACCGCCAGGCCCTCCTTCGGCAGGCCGAGGAGCTCGGCGAGCGGCGCCAGCAGGTGCGCCGGTACGGACCCGAAGGCGACCTGGGAGATCATCACGGAGGTGCCGACCAGTCGCCAGGCGGTGTCGGAGCGCTCCAGCCCGGCCTTGAGCCAGTCGAGCTGGGCGCGCCCGGTGATCGAGCGCCCCGGGTCGTCCACCGTCCCGCTGCCCACCGCGGCCTGCTGGTCGCGGAAGGTCCGCAGGTCGAGCAGGTGCAGGTCGGCCAGCTTGCCGAAGCGCAGCCGGCGGTAGGTGGTGCCCGCCGTGGAGGTCCGTACGGGCATCCACTCGAAGTAGGCGCGCCGGGCGGCGGCCATCCGCGCCGCCCAGTCGCCCTCGGTGCCCGGGGTGTGGTTCTCGGCGCCGCCCGACCAGGCGTTGTTCGCGAACTCGTGGTCGTCCCAGATCGCGATGAGCGGGTGCGCGGCGTGCATGGCCTGGAGGTCGGGGTCGGTCTTGTGGACGCCGTGCCGGGTGCGGTAGTCGGCGAGCGTGACGATCTCGTGGGTGGGGGAGTGGCGGCGTACGACGTTCTTCGGGGCGGGGAAGGCGCCGGTCGCGTACTCGTAGATGTAGTCGCCGAGGTGCAGCACCGCGTCCAGGTCGCGGCGGGCCGCCAGGTGCCGGTAGGGGGAGAAGTAGCCCGCCTCCCAGTTGGCGCAGGAGACCACACCGAAGCGGACGTTGGCGGCCTTCGCGTCGTGCGCGGGGGCGGTGCGGGTGCGACCCACGGGCGAGCGGGTGCCATCGACGGTGAAGCGGTAGTAGTAGGCGGTGGCCGGCGTCAGGCCGCGCACGTCGGCCTTGACGGTGTGGTCGGTGGCGGCCGTGGTGGTCGCGGTTCCCCGCGCGACCACCGAGCCGAAGCCCTGGTCGGCCGCCACTTCCCAGTTCACCGTGGTGTCCGGGCCGCGGCCCGAGCCGGGCACCGCGCCGGGCTCGGGCGTGACCCGGGTCCACAGCAGGATGCCGTCCGGGAGCGGGTCGCCGGAGGCCACGCCGTGCTGGAAGACCTGCGGGCTCGTACGGGCCCGGGCGGCGACGGGCCCGGCGGTGGCGAAGGGCAGCAGGGCGGCGGAGGCGGCTGCGGCCGTGACGGCGGTGCGACGTGATATCTGGTCATGATCGGTCACGGCCGATCACCCTACTGTCGGGTAGGGGGCTACGGGAGGGGTCGCGCGGGAAGTTCGCCCTCCCGTAAACCGCCGGTCGCCGGGCCGGTGCCGCGCGCCCGCGGCTACTTCTTCGCGGGGCCGAACTCGTCGTCGATCATCTTGTTGAAGTTGGCCGTGGCGAGTTCGTGGTACTGCTCCTTGGTCATCTGCCGCTGCGGGACCTGCGGCAGCGTCAGCTTCTTGTCGCCGTGCAGGAACGCCGGGGTCCCGGTCACGCCCTTCCGGCCGAAGAGCGCCGTCATCTCCATCGTCCACCGGTCGTACGTACCGTTGTTGACCGCCGCCCGGAACTTCTCGTTGTTCTTCAGCTCGGGCACCTGATCGGCGACCTCGATCAGCTTCTTGTCCTTGGCGTAGGCGTCGTCGGCCTCCTCGGGGTGGTTCTTCTCCGCGTACAGCGCGGTCTTGTACTTCAGGAACGCCTCCTGGCTGACGTTCAGGGCCGCGCCGAGCGCGCTGAGCGCGTTCTTGGAGCCCTCACCGCCCTGCCCGCCGTCGATGAACGTGTACATGGTGAAGCGGATCTTGTAGCGGCCGTCCTCCATGCCCTTCAAGAGGGCCGGGCCCGCGCTCTGCTCGAAGCCCGCGCAGGCCGGACAGCGGATGTCCTCGAAGACCTCCAGGGTCTCCTTCGCCTCCGGCTTGCCGATGACGATCTCGGTGCCGTCCTTGCCGCTGGTGTGCGCGGGCTTGACCAGGTCGGCCTCCTTGGCCGCCTCCCAGCCGGTGGGTTCGTTCGCCTTCATGATCCCGAAGCCGATGCCGCCGGCCACGACGAGGACACCGATCACCGAGCCCGCCACGACGAACTGCCGGCGGATCCGCTCCTTCTTCTTCTGCCGCTCCCGCTCGGCACGGATACGTTCCCGGGCCGCCTGCTTGCTCGTCTGGCTGTTGCGGTCGCTCATGGTGCTTACCGACTCCCTGTCCCGAATTGCCTTGGTACGTGCCGTCATGAACCCCCGCTGTACGGGCGCGCCGCGCGCCCTGGCGTCCAGGGGTACGGGTGCCGCGGTACGGGCTCCCCGCGCGCCGCGTCAGTACGCGGCAGCGGCGGGGGCGAGCCGGGGCGGGCCGCGCCGCACGACGCAGTGCCCGAGCCGAGGGAGCGGCCGGAGAAGGGGCAGGAGGCGTACGGGCCGTATCCGGCGGTGCGCCGGGTAAGGGCCGGTGGCGTCCGCGGCGGCCGCCAACAGCAGCGGCCGGAACGCGAACGCCGGCACGGCACGCAGCAGCCGGGCCAGCGCGGCGTCACCGCGCCACAGCCAGGCCGCGGCCAGCAGCCCGACGGCGATGTGCGCGGCGAGCAGCAGCCAGGGGAGCGCCGGCGAACCGGCCGGCGGCACGGGAAGCCCGGGGTGAGCCGCCGCCATCGCCCGAAGGGCATGGGAAAGGCCCCCTTCCCGGGCGAGCGGTGTGCCCGGTTCGCCGCCGCACAGCAGATCCACGCCGACCGAGTGCAGCGGCCCGGTGACCGGGCCGCCGGCCGGCCCGTAACAGGTGTGCTGTCCGGTGGTGAAGACGGTGTCGGCGGCCAGTTCCACCGGGACGAGGAGCCCGGCGATGCGCCAGAAGCCGCGCTCGCGGTCCGCCAGGACGTACGCGAGGGCGAACACTGCCGCGCCGACCGGGAGGAGCGTGGCCGGCGCCACCGGGGTGCGGGTGAGCAGGACGTGCGAGGCGGCGGACAGCGTCACGCACAGCGCGGTGAACACCGCGGCGCGAGCCGCGCGCAATGGGGCACCCGGGGGCGCCCCCGGCCGTGCCCCGGTCCGCTCCATGCCCGGAGTCTGCCATGGGCACGGCGACTTGCCGGGTCAAGATTTGGCATCGGCGGACCGGGTACGGCGACGGCCGGCGCGCGGTACGCACGCCGGCCGTGGAAGCCGTCCGCCGGAGCTCCGGACCGAGACTCCGGAAAGCTTCGGTCCGGGGCTCAGGGAAGAGTCGCGATCAGCCCTTCATGGCCTTGTCGACCTGCGCGGTGAACGCCTCCGGCGTGGACGGGGCGGCCTTGCCGCTCGCGGAGTCGGTGCCCAGCACCGTGTCGTCCAGCTTGACCGTCGGCGTGCTCTTGACGTCCTTGAAGCCGTTGAAGGCCTCGGACATCTCCATCGCCCAGCGGTTGTACGTACCGGCCTTCACGGCGTCCCGGAACGTGGCGTTGCCCTTCAGGGCGGGCACCGTGTCGCCGATCTTGAGCAGATAGTCGTTGTCGGCGAACTTGTCCGGGCCGGTCTCCTCGGGGTGGTACTCCTTCGAGAACAGCGCTTCCTTGTACTTCAGGAACGCGTCCGGGCTCACGTTGAGCGCGGCGCCCAGCGCGCTGAGCGCGTTCTTCGAGCCGGTGCCCCGGAGGTTGTTGTCCAGGAAGGTGCCCAGGTGGATGGAGGCCTTGTACTTGCCCTCCTTGAGGTCCTTCTGGATCGTCTCGCCGACGTTCTGCTCGAAGCTCGCGCAGCCGGGGCAGCGGGCGTCCTCGAAGAGCGACAGCGTGTGCTTCGCGTCCTTCTTGCCGATGACGATGTCCGTGCCGTTCTTGCCGGACGTGTTGGCCGGCTGGGCCAGCTTGGCGCTCGCGGCCTCGGCCCACTTGTCGGAGCCGCCGCCCGTTTTGGCCACGGCGACACCGATGCCGCCCGCGACCGCCAGCACGGCGACGATCGCACCGCCGACGGTCAGTTGCCGGCGGACCTTCTCCTTCTTCTTCTGCCGCTCGCGCTCGGCGCGCAGCCGCTCGCGGGCTGCCTGCTTGTTGGCCTGGCTGTTGCGGTTGCTCATGACTGTCCTGCTCCTGGGAAAGGTGTGAACGGGTGCCTGTCCATGAGCCGCGGCCCGAAGGCTACGCGGCGAGGGAACAGGGCGGTCCACGCCGTACGACGCAGTGCACGAGCAGCGGGGCGGCCCGCGGGGCCGGCTCGGTACGCGCGGGGCGGGAGGCCGGGCGGTGCGGTACGGGCAGCGCCCGGACGGCCGCCACCGCCAGCAGCAGCGGCCGGAACGCGAACGCCGTCACCGCCCCCAGCACCTGGGCCAGCGCCCGCTCGCCCCGCCGCAGCCAGACCGCCGCCAGCAGCCCCACCGCGACGTGCACGGCGAGCAGCAGCAGCCAGGTCGCGACGGGTGTCCGGTCCTGTGCGGACAGGTGCGCCAGGGGGGTGCCCACCTCGCCGCCGCCGCACAGCAGGTTCACGCCGAGGGACCGCAGCGGCCCGGTGACCGGGCCGCCGACCCGCCCGTAACAGGCGTGCTGGCCGGCGCTGAAGACCGTGTCGGCGGCCAGCTCCAGCGGCACCAGCAGCGCGGCGATGCGCCAGTAGCCGCGCTCCCGGCCGGCCAGCGCGTACGCGACGGCGAAGACGGCGGCCGACAGGGCGGCGACGGTGGTCAGCGGCAGCGGCATCCGGGACAGCAGCACATGGCCCGAGGCGGACAGCGTCACGCACAGCGCCGTGAAGAGCGCCGCGCGCAGTGCCCGCAGGTGTGCCGCCGAAATGTCCATGGCAGTCGAGTCTGCCATGCCCCGGTGTAAGTGGGCACTAAGAGGCGCGAACCTGTCGCCCCCCGCTCCGTCGGCCCGTGACCCGGCTCACAGGCCGGGGATGCGGCCGTTGCGGAAGAGGTCGACGAACGTCTGGTGGTCGGCCCGGGCCCGGGCGCCGTACGCGTGCGCGAAGTCCACCAGCAGCCGGGCGAAGCCGTCCTCGTCGGCGGCGATGGCCGCGTCGATGGCGCGCTCGGTGGAGAACGGCACCAGCGAGTGGCCGCTCTCGTCGTCCGCGGCGGCGTGCATCGTCGCGGTCGCCCGGCCCAGGTCCGCGACGACCGCCGCGATCTCCGCCGGATCGTCGATGTCCGACCAGTCCAGATCGACCGCGTACGGGGAGATCTCGGCCACGAGCTGGCCGGCGCCGTCCAGCTCGGTCCAGCCCAGCCACGGGTCGGCGTGGTCCTGGAGGGCCCGCTGCGAGATCACCGTGCGGTGGCCCTCGTGCTGGAAGTAGCCGCGCACCCGCGGGTCGGTGATGTGCCGGGACACCGCCGGGGTCTGCGCCTGCTTCAGGTAGATGACGACGTCGTTCTCCAGGGCGTCGCTGTTGCCCTCCAGCAGGATGTTGTACGAGGGCAGGCCCGCTGAACCGATGCCGATGCCGCGGCGCCCCACCACGTCCTTGACGCGGTAGGAGTCCGGGCGGGTCAGGCTGGACTCGGGCAGCGTCTCCAGATAGCCGTCGAAGGCCGCCAGGACCTTGTAGCGGGTCGCCGCGTCCAGCTCGACCGTGCCGCCGCCCGCGGTGAAGCGGCGCTCGAAGTCGCGGATCTCGGTCATCGAGTCCAGCAGGCCGAAGCGGGTCAGCGAGCGGGCCACGCGCAGCGCGCCCAGCAGCGGCCCCTCGGCCGTGTCCAGGGTGAAGGGCGGCACGTCGTCGTCCTTGGCACCGGTGGCCAGGGCGTGGATACGCGCACGGTAGGCGGCGGCGTAGATCCTCACCAGCTCACTGATCTGCTCGTCGCTCAGCGCCTTGGCATAGCCGATCAGCGCGACGGAGGCGGCGAAGCGCTTGAGGTCCCAGGTGAAGGGGCCGACATACGCCTCGTCGAAGTCGTTGACATTGAAGATCAGTCGGCCGGTGGCGTCCATGTACGTGCCGAAATTCTCCGCGTGCAGATCGCCGTGGATCCACACCTGTCCCGTGCGCTCGTCCTCGTACGGGCCGCCGCCCGGGCCGCCGTCCCACGCCTGGAGGTCGTGGTAGAAGAGGCAGGCCGTGCCCCGGTAGAAGGCGAAGGCCGAGGCGGCCATCTTCCGGAATTTGACGCGGAAGGCCGCCGGGTCGGCGGCGAGCAGCTCTCCGAAGGCGGTGTCGAAGACGGCGAGGATCTCCTCGCCGCGCTGAGCGGCGTCCGGCGCCGGGACGAGCTGGGACGACATCGCGAAGTGCCTCCTGGAGCGGATGATTCAGACGGTTGTGCCGCCTCTTCCAACGGCCGAGGCTACTCACGAGTGCCCGCCCGGCGGCCGGACCCACCCCGCTCCGCCCCCGCTCGTTGTCGGCGGAGGGTCGTAGACTTCGAGACCGTCCCACCCCTCGCCCGGGGCCCCCGACCACCACCCTGATCGAGGCGCCCGGCGCCGCATCACCCACCCTGATTCCCGGAGGTCTTCCGCCGTGGCCAAGCCGCCCTTCACGCATCTGCACGTGCACACCCAGTACTCGCTGCTGGACGGTGCCGCGCGGCTGAAGGACATGTTCGAAGCGTGCAAGGAGATGGGGATGACGCACATCGCCATGTCCGACCACGGCAACCTCCACGGCGCCTATGACTTCTTCCACTCCGCCCAGAAGGCCGGCATCACGCCGATCATCGGCATCGAGGCGTATGTGGCGCCCGAGTCGCGGCGGACCAAGCGCAAGATCCAGTGGGGCCAGCCGCACCAGAAGCGCGACGACGTCTCCGGTTCCGGTGGTTACACGCACAAGACGATCTGGGCGGCGAACAGCACCGGCCTGCACAACCTCTTCAAGCTCTCCTCCGACGCGTACAAGGAAGGCTGGCTGCAGAAGTGGCCCCGGATGGACAAGGAGACGATCTCCCAGTGGTCCGAGGGCCTGATCGCCTCCACCGGCTGCCCCTCCGGTGAGCTGCAGACCCGGCTGCGCCTCGGCCAGTTCGACGAGGCCCTGAAGGCCGCCTCGGAGTACCAGGACATCTTCGGCAAGGACCGCTACTTCCTGGAGCTGATGGACCACGGCATCGAGATCGAGCGCCGGGTCCGCGACGGCCTGCTGGAGATCGGCAAGAAGCTCGGCATCCCGCCGCTGGTCACCAACGACTCGCACTACACCTACGCGCACGAGGCGACCGCCCACGACGCCCTGCTGTGCATCCAGACCGGCAAGAACCTCTCGGACCCCGACCGCTTCCGGTTCGACGGCACCGGCTACTACCTCAAGTCCACGGACGAGATGTACGCCATCGATTCCTCGGACGCCTGGCAGGAGGGCTGCCGCAACACCCTCCTGGTCGCCGAGCAGATCGACACCACCGGCATGTTCGAGAAGCGCGACCTCATGCCGAAGTTCGACATCCCCGAGGGCTTCACCGAGATCACCTGGTTCCAGGAGGAGGTGCGGCGCGGCATGGAGCGCCGCTACCCGGCCGGCGTCCCGGAGGACCGGCAGAAGCAGGCCGAGTACGAGATGGACGTCATCATCCAGATGGGGTTCCCGGGCTACTTCCTCGTGGTCGCCGACTTCATCATGTGGGCCAAGCGCAACGGCATCGCGGTGGGTCCCGGCCGAGGGTCCGCGGCGGGTTCGATCGTCGCGTACGCGATGGGCATCACCGACCTCGACCCGGTCACGCACGGCCTGATCTTCGAGCGGTTCCTGAACCCCGAGCGTGTCTCGATGCCCGATGTCGACATCGACTTCGACGAGCGCAGGCGCGTCGAAGTGATCCGGTACGTGACCGAGAAGTACGGCGAGGACAAGGTCGCCATGATCGGCACGTACGGCAAGATCAAGGCGAAGAACGCCATCAAGGACTCCGCCCGCGTCCTCGGCTACCCCTACGCCATGGGCGACCGCCTCACCAAGGCCATGCCCGCCGACGTCCTCGGCAAGGGCATCGACCTGGACGGCATCACCAACCCGCAGCACCCCCGCTACAGCGAGGCGGGCGAGATCCGGGGGATGTACGAGAACGAGCCGGACGTCAAGAAGGTCATCGACACCGCCAAGGGCGTCGAGGGCCTGGTCCGGCAGATGGGTGTGCACGCGGCCGGCGTGATCATGTCCAGCGAGCCGATCGTCGACCACGCCCCGCTGTGGACGCGGCACACCGACGGTGTGACGATCACGCAGTGGGACTACCCCCAGTGTGAGTCGCTCGGTCTGCTCAAGATGGACTTCCTGGGCCTGCGCAACCTCACCATCATGGACGACGCCCGCAAGATGGTGGAGGCCAACAAGGGCGTCAGCCTGGACCTCCTGGAGATCCCGCTCGACGACCCGAAGACCTACGAACTGCTCTGCCGCGGTGACACCCTCGGCGTCTTCCAGTTCGACGGCGGCCCCATGCGTTCGCTGCTGCGCCAGATGCAGCCCGACAACTTCGAGGACATTTCCGCCGTATCGGCCCTGTACCGGCCGGGCCCGATGGGCATGAACTCGCACATCAACTACGCCGAGCGCAAGAACGGCCGCCAGGAGATCACCCCGATCCACCCGGAGCTGGCCGAGCCGCTCAAGGAGACCCTGGGCCTGACCTACGGCCTCATCGTCTACCAGGAGCAGGTGCAGAAGGCCGCCCAGATCGTCGCCGGGTACAGCCTCGGCGAAGCGGACATCCTCCGCCGCGTCATGGGCAAGAAGAAGCCCGAGGAGCTGGCGAAGAACTTCACGATCTTCCAGGCCGGCGCCCGCAAGAACGGCTACAGCGACGAGGCGATCCAGGCACTGTGGGACGTGCTGGTCCCCTTCGCGGGGTACGCGTTCAACAAGGCGCACTCCTCCGCGTACGGACTCGTCACCTACTGGACCGCCTATCTGAAGGCGAACTACCCGGCGGAGTACATGTCCGCGCTGCTCACCTCGGTGCGCGACGACAAGGACAAGTCGGCGGTCTACCTCAACGAGTGCCGCCGCATGGGCATCAAGGTGCTCCCGCCGAACGTGAACGAGTCCCTGGCGAACTTCGCCGCCCAGGGTGACGACGTGATCCTCTTCGGCCTCACCGCCGTCCGCAACGTCGGCCAGAACGTCGTCGACTCGATCATCCGCTGCCGCAAGGCCAAGGGGAAGTACACCTCCTTCCCCGACTACCTCGACAAGGTCGACGCAGTGGTGTGCAACAAACGCACCACCGAATCGCTGATCAAGGCGGGCGCCTTCGACGAGATGGGGCACACCCGCAAGGGCCTGACCGCGCACTACGAACCCATGATCGACAACGTGGTGCAGGTCAAGCGCAAGGAGGCCGAGGGGCAGTTCGACCTCTTCGGCGGCATGGGTGACGACAGCTCCGAGGACACGCCCGGCTTCGGGCTGGACGTGGAGTTCTCCGACATCGAGTGGGACAAGACCTACCTGCTCGCGCAAGAGCGCGAGATGCTCGGTCTGTACGTCTCCGACCACCCGCTGTTCGGCCTGGAGCATGTGCTGTCCGACAAGGCGGACGCGGCGATCTCCCAGCTCACCGGCGGCGACTACGCGGACGGCTCGATCGTCACCATCGGCGGCATCATCTCCGGCCTCCAGCGCAAGATGACCAAGCAGGGCAACGCCTGGGCCATCGCCACCGTCGAGGACCTGGCCGGCTCCATCGAGTGCATGTTCTTCCCGGCGACCTACCAGCTCGTCTCCACCCAACTCGTCGAGGACACCGTCGTCTTCGTCAAGGGGCGCCTGGACAAGCGCGAGGACATCCCGCGGCTGGTCGCCATGGAGATGATGGTCCCCGACCTCTCGGAGGCCGGTGCCAACGCCCCCGTGACGATCACCATCCCCACGGTCAAGGTCACGCCCCCGCTGGTGGAGAAGCTGGGCGAGGTCCTCACCAGCCACCGCGGCGCGACCGAGGTACGGATCAAGCTCCAGGGGACGCGCAAGACCACGGTGCTCCGGCTGGACCGGCACCGGGTGACGCCGGACCCGTCGCTCTTCGGCGATCTGAAGGTGCTGCTGGGGCCGTCCTGCCTGGCGGGCTGACGCGGCCGGACGGCCGGTGCCGGGGGCCCGCGCCGGGCCCGCGCCCCGGCACCACCGCGCCTGGTGACGTCGTACGGCCGGGAGTCCGTATGCCCGAGCGGCACGCGGGCCGGGCGGCGGCCGGCACGCGGGCCGGGGCGACCAGAGCGCGGACCGGGGCGGTGGCCGGGAGGAAGGCGTGGTGCGAGCCGGGCCTCTCCGTGAGTAGCGTGCACGGCGCAACTATTTCTTCTCGCGCGCGGGATGGTTCCGTCGTGGGCGCTTAGCGCGCAAGAGGGGCGCACCCCAAGCGGGTGCGCCCCTCTACTGCTGTGCGGCGAAGATCAGTTGTGACCGAAACGGCGCTGATGCTTACGGGCGACGTCGCGCGGGGTCGCCTCAACGGACGGGGTCGACGCCTGGGCCTCCATCGCCGACCGCTCCGCGTCCTGGCGGTTGCGCTCGGTGGTCTGGGTGCCCTTCTGCTGCTGATTACGGTCGCGATTCTTGTTCTTGGCCATGACCGTGCCTCCTGAGGGGGATCCTGGGATCGGGGCCGTGACCAGGCTTACACGCGCCGTTGATGCGCGCATTTCGGACAATTACCGTGAGTAATGCGCCGCGTCACGTGGTGTGTTCGCCCCTGGCGCCGAATCCGCCACGCCGATGATCGAGTTCCGGCAGTTAACCCCCGCGCGGTCGGGCAGACTCGAAGGTAAAGCAGGAGGAAACCTCGTGCCACAGGCCGAGCCGGGGGGCGTCCGACTTCAGCACCTCAGGAAAGAGGGTGGAACGTGGATCGCTGCGTCGTCCTGGTGGACGCCGGATACTTGCTGGGCGCCGCCGCGAGCCTGCTCGCCGGGGAGCCCACCCGGTCCCGGATCACCGTTGATCACGCCGCCCTCATCCAGGGCCTGCGCCAGCGTGCCGAAGCCGACACGGAACGGCCGTTGCTGCGCATCTACTGGTTCGACGGCGCGCCCGACCGCGTGCCGCAGCCCGAGCACCGGCGGCTGCGCGTCATGTCCCGGGTCACCGTCCGGCTCGGCGCGCTGACCCGCAGCGACGGCCGCTGGGCACAGAAAGGCGTCGACGCCGCGATGCACGCGGAGTTGACCGAACTGGCCCGCAACCGGGCCTGCTCCGACATCGTCCTGGTCACCGGCGACGGCGACCTGCTGCCCGGCCTGATGTCGGCCAAGGAGCACGGCGTCGCCGTGCACCTGTGGGCCGTACAGGCCGCCGACGGCGACTACAACCAGTCCGAGGACCTCGTCGCCGAGGCCGACGAACGGCGGGTGCTCGACCGGGCGTGGATCACCCGCGCCGTACGGCTGAAGGAACTCGGCGGCCCCTGCGCGCCGCCGCCCGCGCCCCGCCCCGAGATCGCCGCCATCCTCTCGGCGCCGCTGCCCGAGTCCGCCGTCGCGGCCGCCGCGGCCGCGGCCTCCGCCGCACACGACGCGGAGCGGGCGGCCGCCCGCGAGCGCGGCGCCGCGAACGGTACGGCGCGGCCCGCGCCCGCCTCCGCGGAGCGCGCGGACGCCACGGGGACGTGTGCCCGGCCGGGCGCCGCCGAACGGGACGGCGAAGGCGGAACGGCGGGCGGCAAGGGCACACCGGTCCCCACCCCGAAGGACCTCGCCGACCTCAACCGGGGTCCCGGCGCCGGACCGGGCGGGGCCACCGCGACGCCGGCTCCCGTGCCCAGCGCGACGCTGCGCTGGTCCTCCGACAAGGGGTGGGTCGAGCGCGGCGGCCCGGTCGGCGAACCGCCCGAAACCGCCTCACTCCCGACACTCGCCCAGCTCACCAGCGCGGAGCAGCGCTGGGCCGACCGGGAAGAGGACATCACGGCCGTCAGCGGTGACCCCTTCGAAGTGGGGCAGGTCTTCGCCCGCCGCTGGACGGAACGGCTGTCCGATACGACGCATCTCCAGCAGATCTCCACGGAGTACCCCCGGATTCCGCACCGTATCGACGGCGAACTCCTCCGGTACGCGGCCCGCTTCGGGCTGCTCGCCCACAAGGACGACCAGATCGACGAGCATGATCGCTATGCGATTCGCGCCGGGTTCTGGCGCGAGGTGGATCTGCGGACGGCGGCGTCACACGTGCCGGTGGGGGAGTAGGGGCGGCGGAGCGGGGCCCGCGCCGCGGCACTTCGTTCGCCCGGGCGGACGTCTCGCCTGGTGGTGATGCCCGTGCCCGTGGTACGCGGTGGAGCTCCGGGACCCGCCGGTGATCCGGTGGACGTCGCCCGCCACGTACAGGGGGTGCGGACAGCCGTGGGCCGGGGAGCGCGTACGCTCGTTGCTCGTGAGGATGGGTGCGAAGCGGGTGGAGTGCGGCGAGCTGGTGTGTGCCGTGCGGGACCTGGTCAAGACGTACCCCGCGGTGCGCGGGCGGCGGGGAGCGGCGGGGGCGCCGGCCGTGCGGGCCAGTGACGGGATCAGTCTGGACGTGCGCCGGGGAGAGATCTTCGGGCTGCTCGGGCCGAACGGGGCCGGCAAGTCGACGCTGGTGCGGCAGCTCACCGGACTGCTGCGGCCGGACTCCGGCCGGGTGAACGTGCTGGGGCACGACCTCGTCCGGTACCCGGAGCGCGCTTCGCGCCTGCTCGGATACCTCGGCCAGGAGTCGAGCGCCCTGGACGAGATGACGGTCGCGCTCGCCGTGGAGACCACCGGCCGCCTGCGTGGCCTGACGGCGCGGCAAGCGTGCGCCGAGCGGGACGAGGTCGTGGCGGAGCTGGGGCTCGGGGACATCGCCGGGCGCCCGCTCAAGCGGCTCTCCGGGGGCCAGCGCCGCCTCGCGTGCTTCGCCGCCGTACTGGTCGGGGAGCGGCCGCTGCTGGTGCTGGACGAGCCGACCACCGGCATGGACCCGGTGGCGCGCCGCGCCGTGTGGGCCGCCGTGGACCGGCGCCGGGCGGAACGCGGCGCCACCGTGCTGCTCGTGACCCACAACGTCATCGAGGCGGAGAGCGTCCTGGACCGGGTCGCCGTGATCGACCGGGGCAAGGTCATCGCCTGCGACACGCCCGGCGGGCTCAAGGACCTGGTGGCTGAAGAGGTCCGGCTGGAGCTGGTGTGGCGGGAGCGGGCACCGCTGGACGTGCCCGAGGTGGCCGCCCTGGGCGAGGCCGCGCGGACCAACGGGCGCCGCTGGACGCTGAGGCTGGCCCCGGACCGGGCGCGGGAGGCGGTGGCCGCCGTGACGGCCGGCCCGGCCTTCGCCGCCCTGGACGACTTCACGCTCGCGACGCCGAGCCTGGAAGATGTGTATCTCGCGCTGGGGGGCCGTACGGAGGAAGGCTTGGTGAAGGCGTGAGCGTGGTTCCCGCGGAGGCACAGGCGAAGGCGCGGACGGCGGCGCCGGCCGCCGGGCCCGCCCCTGGGCCGGGGAGCGCCGCCGGGCCGCGGCCGGACGCGGACGGCCCGGCCGCCGCGCCGCTGGCGCCCGCGGCCCGGCTGCTGCCCGCGCTCGCCGCCGTGTACCGGGCCCAGTTGTCGCGGGCCCGGGTCGCCCGTATCCCGCTGCTGTTCGTGGCCACCTTCCAGTCGGTCGGGATCATGATCCTGATGCGCGGCGTGGTCGACGGCGGGGACGCGGCGCGGGCCGTCGTCGCCGGCTCCAGCGTGCTGGTCGTGGCGTTCGTGGCGCTGAACCTGCTGGCCCAGTACTTCGGGCAGCTCCGGGCCAGCGGCGGGCTCGACCACTACGCCACGCTGCCGGTGCCGCCTGCCGCGGTGGTGCTCGGCGCGGCCGCCGCGTACGCCTCGTTCACCGCGCCGGGGACCGTCGTCACGGCCGTGACCGGCTGTCTGCTGTTCCAGTTGCCGATGGCGAACCTGTGGGTGCTGATCGCGGTGATCCCGCTGGCCGGGGCGGCCCTCGCCGGGCTCGGCGCCGCGCTGGGCCTGCTGGCGCCCCGGCCGGAACTGGCCACGCTCTGCGGCCAGTTGGGCATGTCCGCGGCCCTGCTGCTGGGTGTGCTGCCGGCCGCCCGGCTGCCCGCGCCGATCTCGTACGCGCGGGACCTGCTGCCGTCGACGTACGGGGTCGAGGCCCTGGCGCGCGGATTCGACGCCCGCCCCGACTGGCTGGCGGTCCTCGCCGACCTGGGGGTCTGCGCGGCGGTGGGGGTCCTGTCGCTGGCCGTGGCGACGTGGGCGTACCGCCGGGCGGCCGTACGGTGACGGACCGGCGGACGGTCCGGGCAGACCGGCCGGAACCGGCCGCGGAGCCGTCCTGCCGACACCGGCACCGTGCCCACCTGGCACGATGACAGGGTGACCGCACCGCAGACGCCGCACGAGAATCAACCGCCCGAGCACGCGTACAACCCCTGGGCCGGTCCGGCCGGGGCGTCGTCCGGCCATCCGACCTCCGGGGGGTCCGCCGTGCAGGACCGGGCCGAACTCCGCCGTGAACTGCGCGAGGCGGCGCTGATCGCGCTCGTGGTGACGGTGTGCGGCGTACTGCTGGGCGCCCTGTGGGCGTGGCTGGCGCCGCACGTCCCGCTGATCGCGGACGGCAGCGGCAACGTCTACCTCAAGAACGTCGAGGGCGAGGAGTCCATCGGCGGGGACGGCACCTTCATCGTGTCGGCCTTCGGCTTCGGGGTGGTGTGCGCGGCGGGGGCGTTCCTCTTCCGCAGGGGCGGGGGCGTCCCGTTGGTGGTGGCGCTGGTGGTGGGCGGACTGCTCGGCTCCGTGGTGGCCTGGCGGTTCGGCATCTGGCTGGGCCCGACGTCGGACCTGGCGGAGCGTGCGGCGGAGGTCGGCAAGGGGGTGCCGTTCGACGCGCCGCTGCGCCTCCAGGCCAAGGGCGCGCTGCTCGCCTGGCCGGTCGGCGCCATGATCACCCACCTGCTGCTGACCGGCCTCTTCGGCCCCCGCGACCCGGAGCCGCCGCAGCCGGAGTGGTTCCAGGGAGCGCAGCAGGCCCCGCCGCCCTCGGACGGCTGACGGGGCCGCGTGCGACGTGCCGGGCCGCTCCGCTTCCTCAGGCGGGCCGCCGCCCGTGATTGGCCTTGCCCTTCTTGATGCGCCACTTCCGCTTGCGGGTCTTCTTCGACATGGGCGTACCTCCTCCACGGGTCGTAGCGGAGGACGGGGCGGGCGTAAAGGCCCGGCGTCGTGACGGCGGGGGCGTACGGGGCGGATCCGGCCGCGCGGCGCACGGCGCGCGGCTCGTGGGGCGGTCCCCGTCGCGTGGGCACCGGGCAGCGCGCGCCTCAGCCGCGCGCGATCTCCGCGAGCGTCGCCTCCGTGAGCTGCTGGAGGTCGGCGGGTGCCAGCTCGACCTCCAGCCCGCGGCGCCCGGCCGACACGCACACCGTCCCGTGTGCGGCCGCCGACGCGTCGATCACCGTACGCAGCCGCTTGCGCTGGCCGAGCGGCGAGATGCCGCCGCGTACGTAGCCGGTGCTGCGCTCCGCGGCGGCCGGGTCGGCCATGGCGGCGCGCTTGCCGCCGGCCGCGGCGGCCAGCGCCTTGAGGTCGAGGGAGCCGGAGACCGGTACGACGGCGACGGTCAGGGCGCCGTCCACCTCGGCGAGGAGCGTCTTGAAGACCTGGTCGGGGGAGACCCCGAGCGCTTCGGCGGCCTCCTCGCCGTACGACGCGGCGGCCGGGTCGTGCTCGTAGGCGTGGAGGGTGAAGTCGACGCCCGCCTCGGTGAGGGCGACCGTCGCCGGGGTGCCGCCGGCCGGCTGCTTCCCGTTCTTCGGCTGCTTGGTCCGCTTCGGCTTCTTGGACAAGGTCGTCGCGCCTCGGCTCGTTCGTGAGGTCGTCGGTACGGGGACGGGGACGGTGACGGGGACGGAAGCGGCGGAGGCCGCCCCGCGCTCAGTTGGGGCTGGTCGGGTGGCGGGTCAGGTCCACCGCGGGCAGCGACGGGAGCTTACCGATCACCGCGGTCTCCTGGCGAAGGAGTTTCAGCTCCTGCGTGAGCCGGGCCGCGGTGTCCGGCGCCTCCAGGAGCCGCTGCTTGGCGGGGATGTCGAGCACGGCGGCGGCCGCCACCAGGTACGACAGCACCGACGGCTCGTCGGGCAGGTCCTGACCGCCGGCGAGCGTGCGTTCGTTCGCCCAGGCCAGCCGCTTCTGGTAGGTGCGAAAGGCCCGTACGACACCGGAGGCCAGCGCGCCGGCGCCCTCGCCCTCGGTCTCCGCCAGCTCCTCCACCTCGCCCATCAGGTACGGGCCCGAGGCGTCCACCGACAGCAGCTTGAAGCGGGTGGTGCCGGTGGCCAGCACCTCGTACCCGGCGGCGTCGGGTCCGGCGCCGGGGGAGAGCGCCGCGTCCGCGCCGGCCTCGGCGCCCTCGTCGGAGGCGAGGGCCGGGCCGGGGGCGCCGCTCTTCTCGCGGATGGTGGCCGCGTCGGCCACGCACCCCACGGTGTGGAAGGCGCTGATCGGGTCGGGGCCGAAGCCCGCGCCCGGCCCGTCGGCGGGCAGCGCCGTGCTGTCCGGCAGGCCGGGGGCGGAGGGCGCCACCTCGCGGCCGTCGCGGATCGCGACGACCCCGAAACGGCGTTCGTCTTCGGGCAGGGCGAGGAGGTCGCGCATCATCGCCCGGTACCGCGCCTCGAAGACGTTGAGCGGGAGGACGAGTCCCGGGAACAACACCGAGTTCAGCGGGAAGAGCGGTAGGCGCACGGAGGTCACAGCCCGTAAGCCTAGAGCCTGTGGAGGCGGGAGTGGTTCGCGCCCCGCGATCCGGGTCCCCGGGGGAGGGGGCGACGGGCCCGATTCCGGTGGAGTACGGCCCCGGAACGGATCCGGATCACCCCCGCAGCAGACCCTTGTCATCCCTGGTGCGAGGCCCGGACCGGCCTCCGCGCGAGACCCGGGCCGGTTGCGGCTCCGGGCCGGAGCCCGGCCCGCCCCGCGCGCCCCCGCGCGCTCCTACTGCCGCCGCAGCAGCCGCGACGCGCCCGCCGCGACCGTCGTCGCCAGCACCCAACCGGCCAGGATCATGATCGCGGCCACCCACTGGGAGCCGCCGTCCGGTTTCCACGACGAGCCCTGGTAGAGATCGATCACCGGCAGCAGCAGGTCCAGGGAGTAGAGGTACGGATTCCAGGGCGGCGCCTCGCCGGGCTTGAGGGCCGGGGGCGGGGACTGGGCGAAGTAGACCGTGCCGAGGGCCCACAGGATCACCATCCACACCGCGGCCCGCCCGGGACGGTAGCCGTACGCCACCGTCCAGTCCTGGAGGAAGCCCCACAGCTTGGCGGCCAACGGCAGCGTCTCGCGCCGCCGCCGCTGCTTGGCGAGCAGCACCTCGCGCGCGTCGGAGTCCTCGCCGCTGCCGCGCAGGGCGGTGGCCAGCATCTCGTACGGCTCCGGCGCATACTCCGGCGTGGCGGCGGCCACCCACTCCAGCCGCCGGGACAGCGGGAAGTGGCCGCGCGGGATGAGCGTCTCGTAGTTGAAGCCGGCCATCCACAGGCCGCCGAGCCCGGGCCAGCTCGCCGCCTTGTCGACCAGGTTGACGACTCGCGCGCCGGAGAGGATGACCCGCCCGCGCTGCGGCCGCTCGCCCAGGAAGCGCAGCTCCGGGGTCTGGATGCGGCGCAGGGACAGTTCCTGGTCGGCCTCCATGATGAAGCGCGCCTGCTCGAAGTCGACGGCGTCGCCGAAGCGCCCGTCGTCCAGCCGCATCCCGCCCTCGCACTCGAAGCGCTGCATGCGGGTGCCGCGGGTGGGGGTGTGGGCGATGCCGTACGGGGGTGTGGCGGTGGCGCTGGAGAACGGCGAGCTGGCCAGGCCGGCGCCGGTCAGGTACAGCGTGCGCTCGACCGTCATCTGGGGGGCGTTCAGGGCGCGGCGCCCGTACGGATTGCTCAGCCGGCTGCCGCGCAGGCTCAGCGACACGCCGATGGTCGCGCCGCGCAGCGACAGCTCGCCGTAGGACTCCATCATCTCGGCCTGGAGGTCCTGGGCGACGGTGAGCCCGTCCGCCATCACCGAGCGGCCCTGCCGGTCCTTGTGCACCACCGTCTGGTTGAGCAGCAGGTCCGTACCGATGTGCGCGTCCGTCAGGCGGATGCCGGAGCGCACGACGCAGCGCGGCAGGTGCAGATCGCCTTCGGTGTGCAGCCGGGCCGCCTCGATCCGGGGGATCGCGCAACCGACCATCCGCAGGGTGGTGAAGCGGCTCTCGGGCAGCACGACCTCGTTCTGGAAGCGGCAGTCGCGCAGCTCGACGAATGGCTTGATCGTGCCGCCCGCGAGGTCGAGGGTGTCGGTGATGTACGCGCCCGCCAGTTTCAGGGCGGAGACCCGCCCGGGCTGTGCGGGCGGCCCTTCCAGCAGCAGGAGCGCGACGATCCGGGCGCGCACCCGGCGCTCCGGGCCCCACCGGAACTGCCCGTGCGGGTCGTCCCTGGCCGGGTCGCCGGTGCGCAGGTCGCAGGTGCTGCCGTTGCGGAACGCCTGCCACATGCCCCACTCGGCGGGATTGAGCATCAGTTCCGCGGGTGCGTCGCCCTCCTCCGGCGTGGTCACCGTGCTTGTCCCCCTTTCCCCGCTCCCCCGAGCGGGTCCGTACGGTCCCGCCTGCGCGGGGCCCGCGTCCAACCGTTTCCGCACGCCGCCCGGCCGCCGCCGCGTGTCACACACTCACCGCGCGAGCCGGCCGGGCTCCGAAGGGTGCTGCCGCTTCCCGTCCCTCGGACGTCCACCCCGTCACTCCGTACGCCCGTACGAACCCCATTCCCGCTGCGTGACCACCTGAACACGAACCGTGAGGGCCGGTTCAAGCCGGTCCTTCGACCGGCTGTGGCGGGTGGTCCCGCCGGCCCCGGCGCGGGTCCCGCTGCTGTGTACCACCGACTGATACGGGCGCTCGGGCCCGGGAACGGGTCTGAGACACTGGAGGGGTGATCTCCCGAATCGATCTGCGCGGTGACGCCCTCCCCGAGGGTGGCGCCCTGCGCGACCTGCTGCCCCGTGCCGAGTTCGACGTGGAAGCCGCCCTGGAGAAGGTGCGGCCCATCTGCGAGGACGTGCGCCATCGCGGGACGGCCGCGCTGATCGAGTACGCCCATCGGTTCGACGGGGTGGCCATCGAGCGCGTACGGGTGCCCGCAGCGGCGCTGGAGCGGGCGCTCGCGGAGCTGGACCCGGCCGTACGGGCCGCCCTGGAGGAGTCGATCCGGCGCGCCCGGATCGTCCACCGCGAACAGCGCCGCACGGACGTCACCACCAAGGTCGTCCCCGGCGGCACGGTCACCGAGCGCTGGGTCCCGGTCGAGCGCGTCGGCCTGTATGTACCCGGTGGCCTGGCGGTTTACCCGTCGTCCGTGGTCATGAACGTGGTGCCCGCCCAGGAGGCGGGCGTCGACGGCGTCGCCGTCACCTCCCCGCCGCAGGCGGAGTTCGGCGGCCTGCCGCACCCGACGATCCTCGCCGCCTGCGCCCTGCTCGGCGTCGACGAGGTGTACGCGGCCGGCGGCGCCCAGGCGATCGCCATGTTCGCGTACGGCACCGAGGAGTGCCGCCCGGTCAACCTCGTGACCGGCCCCGGCAACATCTACGTCGCCGCCGCCAAGCGCCTGCTCAAGGGCCGCATCGGCATCGACGCGGAGGCCGGACCCACCGAGATCGCGGTCCTCGCGGACGCCACCGCCGACGCCGCGCACGTCGCCGCCGACCTGATCAGCCAGGCCGAGCACGACACGCTCGCCGCCGCCGTCCTGGTCACCGACTCGGCCGAACTGGCCGCGGCCGTCGAGACCGAGCTGAAGACCCAGGTGGCCGCCACGAAGCACACCGAGCGGATCAGCACCGCGCTGGCCGGCCGGCAGTCCGCGATCGTGCTGGTGGACGGCGTGGACGAGGGCCTCAAGGTCGTCGACGCGTACGGCGCCGAGCACCTGGAGATCCAGACCGCCGACGCGTCCGCGGTGGCCGCCCGGGTCCGCAACGCCGGGGCGATCTTCGTCGGCCCGTACGCGCCCGTCTCGCTCGGCGACTACTGCGCCGGCTCCAACCACGTCCTGCCCACCGGCGGCTGTGCCTGCCACTCCTCGGGCCTGTCCGTCCAGTCGTTCCTGCGCGGCATCCACGTCGTGGACTACAGCCGCGACGCGCTGGCCGAGGTCGCCCACCATGTGGTGACCCTCGCCGAGGCCGAGGACCTCCCGGCCCACGGCGCGGCGCTGAAGGCCAGGTTCGACTGGAAGATCCCGCAGGGCGAGTGAGCGAGCACGTGACGAAGATCGACGACCTTCCCATCCGGGACGAGCTGCGCGGCAAGTCCCCCTACGGCGCGCCGCAGCTCGACGTGCCGGTACGCCTGAACACCAACGAGAACCCTTACCCGCTGCCCGAGCCGCTGGTGCGGCGGATCGCCGAGCGGGTCACCGAGGCCGCCCGCGAGCTGAACCGCTACCCCGACCGGGACGCGGACGAGCTGCGCACGGAGCTGGCCGCCTACCTGACGCGCACCGGCGGCCACGCGGTCACGAAGGCCAACGTCTGGGCCGCCAACGGCTCCAACGAGGTCATCCAGCAGTTGCTCCAGACCTTCGGCGGGCCGGGCCGTACCGCCATCGGCTTCGAGCCGTCGTACTCGATGCACGGCCTGATCTCGCGCGGCACCGGCACCGGCTGGCTCTCCGGGCCGCGCAACGACGACTTCACCATCGACGTCGAGGCGGCCGTGGCGGTCATCGGCGAGCGGCGGCCCGACGTGGTCTTCGTCTGCTCGCCCAACAACCCGACCGGCACCGCCGTCGCCGCCGAAACGGTTCTCGCGCTGTACGAGGCCGCGCAGGCGGCCCGCGCGGACACCGGCGGCGCACTGGTCGTCGTGGACGAGGCGTACGGCGAGTTCAGCCACCGCCCCTCGCTGCTCCCGCTGATCGAGGGCCGCCCCAACCTGGTCGTCTCGCGCACCATGTCCAAGGCGTTCGGCGCCGCCGGGCTGCGCCTGGGCTACCTCGCCGCCGACCCGGCCGTGGTCGACGCCGTCCAGCTCGTCCGCCTGCCGTACCACCTCTCGTCCGTCACCCAGGCCACCGCGCTCGCCGCCCTGGAGCACACCGATACGCTCCTGAAGTACGTCGAGCAGCTCAAGGCCGAGCGCGACCGGCTGGTGGCCGAGCTGCGCGCGGCCGGCTGCGAGGTGGTCGACTCCGACGCCAACTTCGTCCAGTTCGGGCGGTTCGAGGACCAGCACGCCGCCTGGCAGGCGATCCTCGATCAGGGCGTCCTGGTCCGTGACAACGGGGTACCGGGCTGGCTGCGGGTCACCGCGGGAACCCCGGCCGAGAACGACGCGTTCCTCGACGCGGTCCGTGCAGTACTGAAGGAGAACCGATGAACCGCGTTGGGCGCGTGGAGCGCACCACGAAGGAGACCTCGGTGCTGGTCGAGATCGATCTCGACGGCACCGGCCAGGTCGATGTGTCGACAGGGGTCGGCTTCTACGACCACATGCTCGACCAGCTCGGCCGGCACGGCCTGTTCGACCTCAAGGTCAAGACCGACGGCGACCTGCACATCGACACCCACCACACCATCGAGGACACCGCCCTCGCGCTGGGTGCCGCCTTCAAGCAGGCCCTCGGCGACAAGGTCGGCATCTACCGCTTCGGCAACTGCACCGTCCCGCTGGACGAGTCGCTGGCCCAGGTGACCGTCGACCTCTCCGGGCGCCCCTACCTGGTGCACACCGAGCCGGAGAACATCGCGCCGATGATCGGCACGTACGACACCACGATGACCCGGCACATCCTGGAGTCCTTCGTCGCGCAGGCGCAGATCGCCCTGCACGTCCACGTGCCCTACGGGCGCAACGCCCACCACATCGTGGAGTGCCAGTTCAAGGCGCTGGCCCGCGCGCTGCGCTACGCCAGCGAGCGCGACCCGCGCGCCGCCGGCATCCTCCCGTCCACCAAGGGAGCGCTGTGAACGGCCTGTCCACCGTCTTCATCGTCCTCGGCCTCTTCCTGCTCGGCGGGGTCTACTCCTTCTGGAAGCAGGGGATGGGCAAGAGCGTGATCATCCTGCTGGGGATCGGCTCGGCGATGTGCCTGGTCGCCGGCGTCCTGCGGCTGGAGGTGTGGAATTGACCGCCACGCCCGCGAAGAAGATCGTTGTCTTCGACTACGGCTTCGGTAACGTCCGCTCCGCCGAGCGTGCCCTCGCCCATGTCGGCGCCGAGGTGGAGATCACCGGTGACTACGACAAGGCGATGAACGCCGACGGCCTGCTCGTCCCCGGTGTGGGCGCCTTCGCCGCCTGCATGAAGGGCCTGCGCGCGGCCCGCGGCGACTGGGTCATCGGCCGCCGGCTGTCCGGCGGGCGCCCGGTCATGGGCATCTGCGTCGGCATGCAGGTCCTCTTCTCCCGCGGCATCGAGCACGACGTGGAGACCGAGGGCCTGGACGAGTGGCCCGGCACGGTCGGCCCGCTCAAGGCCGACGTCGTCCCGCACATGGGCTGGAACACGGTGCGCGCCCCGGAGGGCTCCCGGCTGTTCGCGGGCCTGCCCGCCGACGAGCGCTACTACTTCGTGCACTCCTACGCGGTGGCCGACTGGGAGCTGGAGGTCGGCAACCCCAACATGCGCGCGCCCCAGGTCACCTGGGCCACGCACGGCGAGCCGTTCGTGGCCGCCGTCGAGAACGGCCCGCTGTGGGCCACCCAGTTCCACCCCGAGAAGTCCGGCGACGCCGGCGCCCAGCTTCTGTCCAACTGGACCCAGACCCTCTAGGACCCTCCGCGATGAGCAAGCTCGAACTCCTCCCCGCCGTCGACGTCCGCGACGGCCAGGCGGTCCGCCTGGTGCACGGCGAGTCCGGCTCCGAGACGTCCTACGGCGACCCGCTGCAGGCCGCGCTGGCCTGGCAGCGGGCGGGCGCCGAGTGGCTGCACCTGGTCGACCTCGACGCGGCGTTCGGCACCGGCGACAACCGCGCGCGGATCGCCGAGGTCGCCCAGCGCATGGACATCAAGGTCGAACTGTCCGGCGGCATCCGCGACGACGCCTCCCTGGAGGCCGCGCTCGCCACCGGCTGCAAGCGCGTCAACCTCGGTACGGCCGCCCTGGAGACCCCCGAGTGGGTCGCCAAGGTCATCGCCGAGCACGGTGACAAGATCGCGGTCGGCCTGGACGTACGCGGCACCACCCTGCGCGGCCGCGGCTGGACCCGCGACGGCGGCGACCTCTACGAGACGCTGGCCCGCCTGGACGCCGAGGGCTGCGCCCGCTACGTCGTCACCGACATCAACAAGGACGGCACCCTCCAGGGCCCCAACCTGGACCTGCTGCGCAACGTCTGCGCCGCGACCGACAAGCCGGTCGTCGCGTCCGGCGGCGTCTCCTCCCTGGACGACCTGCGCGCGATCGCCACACTGGTGCCGGAGGGTGTGGAAGGCGCGATCGTCGGCAAGGCGCTCTACGCCAAGGCGTTCACCCTGGAAGAGGCATTGGAGGCCGTGTCGTCATGACCATCGAGCGCGCGCAGACCGACAGTCCCTGGGAAGAGTCCATCGGTTTCGCGCGCGCCGTGGCGGCCGGCGACCGCGTCCTGGTCGCCGGCACGATGCCACTGGTCGACGGCGTGCTGTACGGGGAGGGCGATCCGTACGAGCAGGCCAAGGTCGCCTTCACCAACGCGCTGACGGCCCTGGAGCCGTTCGGGCTCGGGGCCGGCGCGGTCATCCGCACCCGTATGTACCTGACCCACGCGCGGGACGTGGACGCGGCGGCCCGCGCCCACAAGGAACTCTTCGACGCCGTACGGCCCGCCGCGACCCTGATCGTGGTCTCCGGCTTTGTCGATTCGCGCGTCCTGGTCGAAGTCGAACTCGAAGCATTCAGAGAGGCCACGAGCACATGACCCTGGCGGTCCGAGTCATCCCCTGCCTGGACGTGGACAACGGCCGGGTCGTCAAGGGCGTCAACTTCAAGAACCTGCGCGACGCCGGCGACCCCGTCGAGATGGCGAAGGTCTACGGCGCGGAGGGCGCCGACGAGCTGACGTTCCTCGACATCACCGCCTCCTCCGGCAACCGCGAGACGACGTACGACGTGGTCCGCCGCACCGCCGAACAGGTCTTCATCCCCTTGACGGTCGGCGGCGGCGTACGCACCCCCGAGGACGTCGACAAGCTGCTCCGCGCCGGCGCGGACAAGGTCGGCGTCAACACCGCCGCCATCGCCCGTCCCGACCTGATCCGAGAGATCGCCGAACGCTTCGGCAGCCAGGTCCTGGTCCTGTCCGTCGACGCCCGCCGCACCGAAACCGGCTCCTTCGAGGTCACCACGCACGGCGGCCGCCGCGGCACCGGCATCGACGCCGTCGAATGGGCGCACCGCGCGGCCGAGCTGGGCGCCGGCGAGATCCTGCTGAACTCCATGGATGCCGACGGCACCAAGGACGGCTACGACACGGAGATGATCGCCGCCGTCCGCCGGCACGTCACCGTCCCCGTCATCGCCAGCGGCGGCGCGGGCCGCCTCGCGGACTTCCCGCCCGCCGTCGAGGCCGGCGCCGACGCGGTGCTCGCCGCCTCCGTCTTCCACTTCGGCGACCTGCGCATCGGCGAGGTCAAGGAGACGCTGCGGGGGGCGGGGCACCCGGTGCGGTGAGGGGCGCGCGTGGGGTGACGCGCATTCGGTTCACCCCTGGTAGCGAACCTGGTAGTGATCATCGGGGCGTCGGGTCTAGCCTGCGCATATGCCTGGAATCACGATCGAGTTCACCGAGGAAGAGCTGTCCGAGCTGCGCGCCGAGGCCAAGGAGCAGGGCGTCGCGATCAAGCGGCTGGCGCACGGGATACTGACGGAAAGCGTGGTACGGCGGCGGCAGAAGCAGCGGTTCGTCGAAGGGGCCACGAAGAAGGCGCTGGAGTACAAGGCGGAATTCGAGCAGGCCTTCCCGGAAGGCATGCGGTGATCCTCTGCGTCGACGCCGGGTGGATCCTCAACGTCCAGATCGAGGTCTCGCCCGAGAACACCCCCGTACGGGACTGGGGAGCCCTCTACTGCATGGCCCAGCGTCACCAGTACGAACGCTTCGCGGGAGAGACATACTACGAGGAAACGGCCACCCGAGCCGCCAGCTTCCTGCACACGGCGCTGCTTCTCCAGCCGTTCTCGGATTACAACGCCGCCATCGGGGCGGCCTGCGCCGAGACGTACATGGCGGACTCCGGTGAACCGGTCGCTCCACCGCTGGGCGCGATGGTGAATTTGGTGCGCGAGTTGCGCAGCGGTGAGGCCGGTCTGCTGGAAACGGCGCTGCGTCTGCGTGACTGGAAAGTGAAGTAAGGCATGACCCGGCGTGGCCCGCGCGGTGAGTGACCGCGCGGGCTGCCGCGCGTAACGGGCCTATCGGGACAGTCGCTGTCCGATTCTTCCGTGGTGCTTGTGTTCATGGGCAGGGGGTCCATACCGTGCTCGCGTTCGGATCCCGGATGCCCACCGGAAGGACGCCCCGCGATGATGTTCTCCCCGACCGGCCGTCACCGAGCACCCCGCCGCCCCAGAGGCGCGGGGCGATTACTCACCCGCGCCTCGACCGCGGCCGCCACCCTCGCGCTGCCGGTCGTCGGCGCGTCCGTCGCCTCCGCCGCGGACGGCGGGACGTACACCGTCGCCCCGGGGGACAGCCTCTCCGAGATCGCCGCCGAGCAGGGCGTGCGGGGCGGCTGGGCGCAACTGTACGCGAGCAACCGCTCGGCGGTCGGCGGTGATCCTGACCTGATCAGGGTCGGTACGAAACTGAAGCTGAGCGGTAAGGCCGCGACACCGCAGCGGCGCGCCGCGCGCTCCGCCGAACGGCCCGCCGTGCGCGCCGCGGCCGGTGACGCCGTCCGGCCCGTGCGCGGCGGCACGCTCACCGCCGGGTTCGGGGCCGGCGGGAGCCACTGGGCGCACGGGCACACCGGGCAGGACTTCGCCGTACCCGTCGGCACCGCCGTCCGCGCCGCCCGCGCCGGGACCATCGTGCAGGCCGGCTGGGGCGGCGCGTTCGGGTACGAGGTCGTCATCCGCCACCACAGCGGCTCGTACACCCAGTACGCACACCTCTCGCAGATCCGGGTGGCCCCGGGCGCTGCCGTCGGCGCCGGTGAGCGCATCGGGCGGTCCGGCGCCACCGGCAACGTCACCGGACCGCATCTGCACTTCGAGGTCCGTGCGACCCCCGCCTACGGGTCGGCGGTCGACCCGATGGCCTGGCTGCGCCGGCACGGCGCGTTCGACTGAGCGGCCGCCGGCCGGTGACCGGGCGGACACCCGGGGTCCGGACGGAACGCCGTGCTACCGCCTGCCCTTGCGGGCCGCCCGTACGTACTCCCGGTTCATGCTCGTGATGCTGAACAGCGGGATGCCCTTCGGGCAGGCGGTGGCGCACTCCCCGGCGAGGGTGCAGCCGCCGAAGCCCTCCTCGTCCATCGTGGCGACCATGTCCAGGACCCGCGTCCCGCGTTCGGGCGCGCCCTGCGGGAGGGCGTTGAGGTGGTTGATCTTCGCCGAGGTGAACAGCATCGCCGAGCCGTTCGGGCAGGCCGCCACGCAGGCGCCGCAGCCGATGCACTCCGCGTGCTCGAAGGCCGCATCGGCGTCCGGTTTCGGCACCGGCGTGGCGTGCGCCTCGGGCGCGGCGCCGGTCGGCGCGGTGATGTAGCCGCCGGACTGGATGATCCGGTCGAAGGCGGAACGGTCGACGACCAGGTCCCGTACGACGGGGAAGGCCGCCGCGCGCCACGGTTCGACGTCGATGGTGTCGCCGTCCTCGAAGGACCGCATGTGGAGCTGGCAACTGGTGGTGCGCTCCGGGCCGTGCGCCTCGCCGTTGATGACGAGGCTGCACGCGCCGCAGATGCCTTCGCGGCAGTCGTGGTCGAAGGCGACCGGGTCGTCGCCCTTGAGGATGAGTTCCTCGTTGAGGGTGTCGAGCATCTCCAGGAAGGACATGTCGGGCGAGATGCCGTCCACGTCGTAGGTGGTCATGCCGCCGTCGGCGTCGGCGTGGCGTTGCCGCCAGACGCGCAGGGTGAGCCTCATGCGTAGCTCCGCTGGGTGGGGTGGACGTACTCGAAGACCAGGTCTTCCTTGTGCAGGACGGGCGCGCGGCCGGTGCCGGTGAACTCCCAGGCGGCGGCGTAGGAGAACTCCTCGTCGCGGCGCTCGGCCTCGCCGTCCGGGGTCTGCGACTCCTCGCGGAAGTGGCCGCCGCAGGACTCGGCGCGGTGCAGCGCGTCGAGGCACATCAACTCGGCCAGTTCCAGGTAGTCGACGATGCGGTTGGCCTTCTCCAGGGACTGGTTGAACTCTTCGCCGGTGCCGGGCACCTTGATGCGGCGCCAGAATTCCTCGCGGATCTGCGGGATGCGGTCGAGCGCCTTGCGCAGGCCGGTTTCCGTGCGGGCCATGCCGCACAGTTCCCACATCAGCTCGCCCAGCTCGCGGTGGAAGGAGTCGGGGGTGCGGTCGCCGTCGACGCACAGGAGAAGGTGCAGCCGGTCCTCGGTCTCGGCGAGGGCTTCCTGTACGGCGGGGTGGTCCGCGGTGACCTCGTCGTGGTGCGGGTTGCGGGCCAGGTAGTCGTTGATGGTCGAGGGCAGCACGAAGTAGCCGTCGGCCAGACCTTGCATGAGGGCGGACGCGCCGAGCCGGTTGGCGCCGTGGTCGGAGAAGTTGGCCTCCCCGACGGCGAACAGGCCGGGGACGGTGGTCTGGAGGTCGTAGTCGACCCACAGCCCGCCCATCGTGTAGTGCACGGCGGGGTAGATCCGCATCGGCACCTCGTACGGGTTCTCCGCGGTGATCCGCTCGTACATGTCGAAGAGGTTGCCGTACTTCTCCTCGACGGCCTTGCGGCCCATCCGGGCGATGGCGTCCGCGAAGTCCAGGTAGACGCCCTGGCCGCCGGGGCCGACGCCGCGTCCCTCGTCGCAGACGTTCTTGGCGGCGCGGGAGGCGATGTCGCGGGGGACGAGGTTGCCGAAGGAGGGGTAGATCCGCTCCAGGTAGTAGTCGCGCTCGTCCTCGGGGATCTCGGCGGGCGGGCGCGTGTCCCCCTTGGCCTTCGGTACCCAGATGCGGCCGTCGTTGCGCAGCGACTCGCTCATCAGCGTCAGCTTGGACTGGTGGTCGCCGGTGCGCGGGATGCAGGTGGGGTGGATCTGGGTGAAGCAGGGGTTGGCGAAGTACGCGCCGCGCCGGTGGGCGCGCCAGACGGCGGTGGCGTTGGAGTTCATGGCGTTGGTCGACAGGTAGAACACGTTGCCGTAGCCGCCGGAGGCGAGGACGACGGCGTCCGCGAAGTAGGTGTCGATCCGGCCGGTGACCAGGTCGCGGGCGACGATGCCGCGGGCGCGGCCGTCGACGACGATCAGGTCCAGCATCTCGGTGCGCGGGTGCAGCTCGACGTTGCCGGCCGCGATCTGCCGGGAGAGCGCCTGGTAGGCGCCGAGCAGCAGTTGCTGCCCGGTCTGGCCGCGGGCGTAGAACGTACGGGAGACCTGGACGCCGCCGAAGGAACGGGTGTCGAGCAGGCCGCCGTACTCGCGGGCGAACGGCACGCCCTGTGCCACGCACTGGTCGATGATCTCGACGGAGATCTGCGCCAGGCGGTGCACGTTGGACTCGCGGGCCCGGAAGTCGCCGCCCTTGACGGTGTCGTAGAACAGCCGGTGCACGGAGTCGCCGTCGTTGCGGTAGTTCTTCGCCGCGTTGATGCCGCCCTGCGCGGCGATCGAGTGGGCGCGGCGCGGCGAGTCCTGGTAGCAGAACTGCACGACGCGGTAGCCCTGTTCGGCGAGCGTGGCGCCCGCCGAGCCGCCGGCCAGGCCGGTGCCGACGACGATGACGGTGTGCTTGCGGCGGTTGGCCGGGTTGACCAGTTTGGCCGTGAAGCGGCGGGTGTCCCAGCGGTCGGCGACCGGGCCCGCGGGCGCCTTGGTGTCGGCGACCGGCTCCCCGGTCGCGTACGCGGTGTATTGGCTGTACTCGGTCATGGTCAGCTCACTGCTCCGGTCACGACGGCCACCGGTACGGCGACGAAGCCCGCCGTCAGCACCAGGGCGAGGAGATTGGCGACGGTCTTGAGCGCCCGGTCGCGGGCGGCGCTGCCCACGCCCAGCGTCTGCGCGGCGCTCCAGAACCCGTGCCGGATGTGCAGGCCGAGGGCGAGCATCGCCACGATGTAGAGCGTGGTGACGGGCCAGCGGTCGAAGGAGGCGATCAGATTCTGGTACGGATGCCCGGCCTCGGCCCGCGGGTTCACCGTCAGCGTCGTCAGGTCCAGGATGTGCCAGACGATGAACAGGGCGAGGATGACGCCGCCCCAGCGCATGGTGCGGGTGGCGTAGCTGGTGCGTGCCTTCTTGTGCGCGTACTTGCTCGGCCGTGCCTTGAGGTCCCGGCGGCTGAGCTGGAAAGCGGCCACTCCGTGGGTCAGTACGGCGGCCAGCAGCACCACCCGGGCGATCCACAGGAACCACTCGTGGTGCAGGAAGGGCTCGCCGACGGTCCGCAGCCAGTGCGCGTAGCCGTTGAACTCGTCGGAGCCGAAGAAGATCTTGAGGTTGCCCAGCATGTGTGCGACGAGGTACAGCAGCATCACCACGCCGCTGACCGCCATCGCGGTCTTCTTGCCGACGGTCGAGTGCCACAGCAGGCCCGCGAAGGACGGCCGTCGTTCTGTCCGGGTGTCCAGTGCCATGAGTCCTGACGGTAAGGACCGACCGGCCCATCAGTCCAAGACATGGAACGGCTGATGTCCATAGGCTTTCCCTATCGCCGCCTATCATCGGCCATATGCAGCTCCAGCAGCTCCGCTACTTCGTGGCGGTCGCCGACACCCGCCACTTCACCCGCGCCGCCGAGCGCGAGCACGTCGCACAGCCCTCCCTGTCGCAGCAGATCAAGGCCCTGGAACGGGAGCTGGGCGCCGATCTCTTCCACCGGGCGCGCGGCCACATCACCCTCACCGACGCGGGCCGCACCCTGCTGCCGCTGGCCCGGCGTGTCCTCGCCGACACCGAGACCGCCCGGCGCGAGGTGCAGGAGGTCGCGCAGCTCCGGCGCGGCCGGCTGCGGCTCGGCGCGCCGCCCAGTCTGTGCGCGAGCCTGGTCCCGGACGTCCTGAGCGTCTTCCACGCCGCGTATCCGGGCGTGGAGCTGGTGGTCCACGAGGACGGTTCGCAGGACCTGGTACGCGTCCTGGCGGCCGGTGAACTGGACCTCGCGCTCATCATCACGCCGCTCCCGGAACAGGCCCCGGCGCTGGCCACCGCCGAACTGCTGCGGGAGGAACTGGTCGTGGTCTCCGCGCCGGACCGCCCGGCCCCGGTGGGAGGCGGCCGGCGGATGCGCGTCGAGGACCTGCGGGACCGGCCGCTGGCGATGTTCCGGCGCGGCTACGACCTGCGGGAGTTCACCACGGCGGCGTGCCGGGCGGCCGGATTCGAGCCGGTCTTCACCGTCGAGGGCGGCGAGATGGACGCGGTGCTGGGCTTCGTCCGGGCCGGCCTGGGCGTCGCGGTCGTCCCCAGCATGGTCGCCGAACGCTCCGGGCTGCGCGTCACCCGCTTCGCCACCCCGGACATGCACCGGGTGGTCTCGGTGGCGCACCGGGGGGACGTCTCGCCGCCCCGGGCCGCCCGCGAACTCCGGCGCATCCTGATGACCCACCTGGGGCTGGAACAGCCGGGAGACTGACGCGTTCCGGCCGCTCGGCGCCCCCGCCGTGGCCCGGGCGGGGGCGGTTTTCGGCCATGCGAGGCCGCGTGGTCCGCACGGTCACGCGGTCGTGCGGATCATGTGAGGCCGCCCGGCCGCGGCCCGGGCCGGCGGGACCCCCGGACGCCCTACAGGCCCAGCTCGGCCTCCAGCGCCCTGGCCACCGCGTCCTTGTCCCCGTCGAGCTGGACATCGGCCACCGCCTGCCGCCCGAACGCGAACAGGAGCAGCTCCCCGGGCTCCCCGGTGACCGTGACGACCGGCGCGCCGCGGTGCGCGACCGCCGTCCGGCCGTCCGGGCGGCGCAGCACCAGCCCCACCGGCGACTTCCGGCCCAGGACGCGCGCCGCCTTCTCCAGGCGCGACCACAGCGCGTCCGCGAAGACCGGGTCCGGCTCGCGCGGTGTGAAATCCGGCCGGGCGCGCCGGACGTCCTCGGAGTGGATGAAGAACTCGACGGTGTTGGCCGCCTCGTCGACCTGCTTGAGCGCGTACGGCGACAGACGGGGCGGGCCGGTCCGGATGAGCCGCAGCAACTCGTCGTACGCCTTCGCCGCGAACTCCCGCTGCACCCGCTCCAGGCGGCCGGCCAGCGGTTTGACGAGCAGACCCCCGGCCGCGTCCGCACGGCGCTCGCGCACCACCACGTGTGCGGCGAGATCCCGGGTGGTCCAGCCCTCGCACAGCGTCGGCGCATCGGGCCCGGCGCCCTCCAACAGGTCGGCAAGGAGCAGCCGTTCACGCTTCGCATGGGTCGACATGTGACCAGCCTACGACCGGGGAACGGCGGGTGCCACGGCGCCACGCGCGACACCGGCCAGGACCGGACAGGGCGGCGTGGGACTGCCGCCGGGCCGCCGGGACACGGTGGCCCGGCCAGGGCCGCCGGTGACGCGACGCGTACCGGGCAGGCGCCGCGGCCGCCGTACGCGGTCAGCTCCGCAGCAGCAGTACGGCGGCGACCAGCAGCCCGGCGGTGAAGACCGCGAACAGCACCGCCGACGCGACCTTCGCCGTGCGGTCGGCGTCCGGAGGCGGCGGCTGGCGGGTCATGGAGGCAGGATGCCGTACCTCACCCGCCCCGCGCGCGCCGCCCGCGAAGCCCTCGGGGCACCGGCCCGCCGGCGGAGCACCCGGCACGGCGGCCGCCCGCGAGGCCCCGGCACACCAGCCGCCCGCGAAGCCCCCGGCGCACCCGCCGCCCGGCACCCGGCACAATGGACCCATGAGCAGCCGCGTCCTGGATTCCCAGCTCGACCCGGCCGTCGCCGCCCGCCTCAAGCGGGACGCCGACGGTCTGGTCCCCGCCATCGCCCAGCAGTACGACACCGGTGAGGTGCTGATGCTCGGTTGGATGGACGACGAGGCGCTGCACCGCACGCTCACCACCGGCCGCTGCACGTACTGGAGCCGCAGCCGCCAGGAGTACTGGGTCAAGGGCGACACCTCCGGCCACGTCCAGCACGTGAAGTCCGTCGCCCTGGACTGTGACGCGGACACGGTTCTGGTCCGGGTCGACCAGGTCGGCGCGGCCTGCCACACCGGAGCCCGTACCTGCTTCGATGAGGATGTGCTCCTGGAAGGGCAGTAGGCTCCGCGCCATGACCTCGGGAACCACGGGCACCGCCACGCCAGACCTGGAGAACTTCCGTACGCTCGCGAAGGACCGCCGGGTCATCCCCGTCACCCGGCGCCTGCTCGCCGACGGTGACACCCCGGTGGGCCTCTACCGCAAGCTGGCCGCCGAACGCCCGGGCACCTTCCTGCTCGAATCGGCCGAGAACGGCCGCACCTGGTCCCGGTACTCCTTCATCGGCGTCCGCAGCGCCGCCACCCTGACCGTGCGCGACGGGCAGGCGCACTGGCTGGGCACCCCGCCGGTCGGCGTGCCCACCTCGGGCGACCCGCTCGCCGCGCTGCGCGCCACCATCGAGGCGCTGCACACTCCGCGCGACCTGATCGAGGGCGAGGGCCTGCCGCCGTTCACCGGCGGCATGGTCGGCTACCTCGGCTACGACATCGTGCGCCGGCTGGAGAAGATCGGCGACAGCACCACGGACGACCTCGGGCTGCCCGAACTGACCATGCTGCTCACCTCCGACCTGGCCGTACTGGACCACTGGAACGGCACGGTCCTGCTGATCGCCAACGCCATCAACCACAACGACCTGGAGACCGGGGTGGACGAGGCGTACGCGGACGCCGTGGCCCGCCTGGACGCCATGGCCTACGACCTGGCCCGCCCGGCCCCCGCGAGCGCCGCGGCCCTGCCGCCCTCCGAACTCCCCCCGTACACCGCGCTGTGGGGCGGCGAGTCGTACCAGGCCGCCGTCGAGGACATCAAGGAGCGCATCCGCGCGGGTGACGCCTTCCAGGTCGTGCCCTCGCAGCGTTTCGAAACCACCTGCACTGCCTCCGCGTTGGACGTCTACCGGGTGCTGCGGGCCACCAACCCCAGCCCGTACATGTACCTGCTGCGCTTCGAGGACGGCATCGACATCGTCGGCTCCAGCCCCGAGGCGCTGGTCAAGGTCGAGAACGGGCAGGCCACGCTGCACCCCATCGCGGGCACCCGGCCGCGCGGCGCGAGCGTCCCCGAGGACCAGGCCCTCGCCGACGAGCTGATGGCCGACCCCAAGGAGCGCGCCGAGCATCTGATGCTCGTCGATCTCGGCCGCAACGACCTGGGCCGGGTCTGCGAACCCGGCAGCGTCGAGGTCGTCGACTTCATGTCCGTCGAGCGCTACAGCCACGTCATGCACATCGTCTCCACGGTGACCGGGCGGCTGGCGCCGGGCCGCACCGCCTTCGACGTGCTCACCGCCTGCTTCCCCGCCGGCACCCTCTCCGGAGCTCCCAAACCGCGCGCGATGCAGCTCATCGAGGAGCTGGAACCGACCCGGCGCGGCCTGTACGGCGGCTGTGTCGGCTACCTCGACTTCGCCGGCGACTCCGACACCGCCATCGCGATCCGTACGGCGCTGCTGCGCGACGGCACCGCGTACGTCCAGGCGGGCGCGGGCGTCGTCGCCGACTCCGACCCGGTGGCGGAGGACACGGAGTGCCGCAACAAGGCGGCCGCCGTGCTGCGGGCGGTGCACACGGCCCACGGACTGGGGGCCTGAGCAGGGCCTTCACGGGACGGGGGACCGCGCGCGGACGGCGGGCGGGCCGCCTCCGTACAGTGGTGGGCGTGACTGCCGTAGACCACTCCCGCACCGGCGCGACCGTGTCGCCGTCGGCCAAGCCCGCGCACAGCGGGAAGAGCCTGGCCCTCGCGCTGATCGCCGGCGCGGCCGGTGCCGCCGTCGTGCTGCTGGCCTCCGGCCGCACCTGGGCCAAGGCCACCGCCGTCGTCGCCCAGGGACAGCTTCCGCAGACCGCGTCGGGGCAGGACGTGACGGGCGTGCCCGGCGCGCTCGCCATCGTCGGCCTCGCCGCCCTGGTGGCCCTCTTCGCCGTGCGCGGGGCGGGTCGCACGGCGGTCGCCGTGCTGCTCACCCTCAGCGGACTGGGCACCGTCGTCGGCGCGTACCTCGGCCTCTCCGACACCGCGGCGCTCCGCGAGAAGGCGGCCACCGCGACCGGCCTGTCCGACGCCGGCGTCCAGGACGTCTCGCACACCTTCTGGCCCTGGGCAGCGGTCGTCGGTGGCCTCCTGCTGCTGGTGGCGGGGGTGCTGGCGCTGCTGTACGGGCGCCACTGGCCCGCGATGTCCGGGCGCTACGAGCGTGCCGGCGCGGCCCCCCGCGGCCCGCGCCGCTCCTCGTCCGCCGACCCGGACCGCCCGGAAGAGATGTGGAAGTCGCTGGACCGGGGCGAGGACCCGACCCGGTAGTGGCCGCACCCCGGCCATCGGGGACAATGGACGGCGAGGGATCACCGCGCCCCGACTCAGGCGCGAAAAAGCTACGAGGAGCACTCATGTCGAGCAGTGGCCACGGACACACTCCCGCCGCCTGGACCGGCGTCATCATCTCGTTCATCGGCTTCTGCGTCGCCGGCGTCTTCATCGTGCTGGCGAACGTGCCCGGGTTCTGGGCGGGCATGGTCCTGATCGGCCTCGGCGCCGTGGTCGGCGGCGTGATGCGGGTGGCCGGCATGGGCCAGGGCGGCAAGAAGGGCGCGACCGCCCACGGCCAGGCCAAGGCCCGGCCGCAGGAGGGCTGAGTCCCCGCCGGGCCCGGCCCGGCGACAGCGGATCCTACGACGGCGCGGCCACGCGGCCCGTACGCGGAGGTGCCCCGGCGGCACCGCCCGTACGGAGGCCCGGGGCCGCGCCGTCGTCCGTGCGGGACGGGGCGGGCCGGGGGCGTCCGTACGACGGCCGAGGGGCCGGCTGTGCGCCTGCGGGGCCATCGGGGACCGCCCGGTCGCCCGTACGGCCGCCGGCGGGCTGCGTCCCCGCCCGTACGGCAGCACAATCGCCACGTGAGTGAACCCGTGGCCCCGGCCGGTGGACCGGTTTCCGCGCTCGCCCGCCGCCGCAGGATGTCCGGCCCCGCCCGGCGGATGGCGGCGCCGCTCGGTGTGCTGGCGGCCGTCGTCGCCTCCTTCGCCTTCGTGGCGCTCGTCGACCCCAATGAGCCCGGTCACTACCCGGCCTGCCCCCTGCTCGCCCGCACCGGCATCCACTGCCCGGCCTGCGGCGGGCTGCGCAGCGCGCACGCCGTCGCGCACGGTGACCTCGCCACGGCCGCCGGAGCGAACCTGCTGGCGGTCGCCGGTTACGCGGCTTTCGCGCTCTTCTGGGTCGCCTGGACCGTACGGGCGGCACGCGGGCTCCCGACAGCGGGCCCGCGGCCCGGAGCGGTGCACTGGTGGGCGCTGGGCGGGCTGCTGCTCGTCTTCACCGTCGTGCGCAATCTTCCGTTCGCGGAAGGGTTGACTCCGTAACGGGGTCCGGTTCGGGGCGGCCCGGGGGAAGGCCGCTCTCCGCTTCCCGGCCGCGTCCGGACAGGGCGCGGGAAGCGCTTCGAGGTCTGTGGATCAAGACCGGCGGCTCCCTGCCGCTGTGCGCAAAAACTCACCCTGACCTGCTGTTTTCCTGACCGGGGCGCAGCGCGTCCGTCCACGTGGTGGGACCACCGTCAACCGGATGCGAGTCCTTCGCCCCTCGCCGGATACCATCGGAGAGCCTGACGGGGTGACACTGGCCCGGAGGGCGACTGTCACCCTCCCCCGCTCAAGAAGGAGGCCGCTCGCGTGAGTGTGCTCGACGAGATCATCGAGGGAGTCCGCGCCGACCTCGCCGAGCGGCAGGCGCGCGTCGGCCTCGACGAGCTCAAGGAGCGGGCCCTCAAGGCGCGCCCGGCCCAGGACGGAGTCGCGGCCCTCAAGGGCGACAGCGTCACGGTGATCTGCGAGGTCAAGCGCTCCAGCCCCTCCAAGGGCGCGCTCGCCGCCATCGCCGACCCGGCCGGCCTCGCCGCCGACTACGAGGCGGGCGGCGCGGCGGTCATCTCCGTACTGACCGAGCAGCGGAAGTTCGGCGGCTCGCTCGCCGACCTGGAGGCCGTACGGGCCCGGGTCGACACCCCCCTGCTGCGCAAGGACTTCATCGTCACCGCCTACCAGCTCTGGGAGGCCCGTGCGTACGGTGCCGACCTGGCGCTGCTGATCGTCTCCGCGCTGGAGCAGGAGGCGCTGGTCTCGCTGATCGAGCGGGCCGAGTCGATCGGGCTGACGCCGCTGGTCGAGGTGCACGACGAGGAAGAGGTCCAGCGGGCGGTGGACGCCGGCGCCCGGATCATCGGGGTCAACGCCCGCAATCTGAAGACCCTCGAAGTGGACCGCGGGAACTTCGCGCGGATCGCGCCGGAGATCCCGGACCACATCGTCAAGATCGCCGAGTCCGGTGTGCGCGGGCCGCACGACCTGATCGCCTACGCCAACGACGGCGCCGACGCCGTGCTGGTGGGCGAGTCGCTGGTCACCGGCAAGGACCCGAAGACCGCGGTCGCCGACCTGGTCGCGGCCGGCTCCCACCCGGCCATCCGGCACGGACGGGGCTGACCCTCCCCATGACCACCGCCCGCCTCCACCGCCCCGGCCCGGGACTCCTCCCGGGGCCGGCGGGCGTGCTCACCGCGGCCGGTGCCGCGCGTGATCCGCACGCGGCGCTGGGGCGCGGGTGCCGGCCGCGCGGCTGCCGGGCGCCGGCCCGCCGGGTGCGCGGACGGCGGGTCAGGTATCACATCGGCGCGGAGCCGGGCCAGATCAACGGCCGGCGATGGCGCCGCCACGGCGCGCTGTAGCCACTCTGTGCCGGGCCCGGGTGATTGATCCCCGTACGGGGGTTCCGTCTCTGGTGTCCGCTCGTTCTCGCCTTGTCGGCCTGTGCCGTTCCGTCCGGCGTCCTGCCTGTCCGGCGGGGTGTTCCGGACGGGCCGTCCGTCGGTCGTGGCGCGCGCAGCGCTTCCGCAGCTTCCGTCGTCCCGCCGTCCCGCCGTTCCGCCGTTCCGTTTCCCCGCCGCAGCCGCGCGAGGAGCGCGTCGGACAGGGGCGCACCGCACAGTGATGCCCGTATATCCATACTTCCGGGGCAGTTGCCCCGATCGAGGAGTACGTCGGATGTCTTCTGACTTCTTCATCCCGGACCCGGAGGGTCAGGTCCCCAACGCCGGGGGTTACTTCGGCGACTTCGGCGGCAAGTTCATCCCCGAGGCGCTGGTCGCCGCGGTGGACGAGGTGGCCGCCGAGTACGAGAAGGCCAAGGCGGACCCGGCCTTCGCCGCCGAGCTGAACGACCTGATGGTCAACTACACCGGGCGGCCCAGCGCGCTGACCGAGGTGCCGCGGTTCGCCGAACACGCCGGTGGCGCCCGGGTCTTCCTCAAGCGCGAGGACCTGAACCACACCGGCTCGCACAAGATCAACAACGTGCTGGGCCAGGCGCTGCTCACCAAGCGCATGGGCAAGACCCGCGTCATCGCCGAGACCGGCGCGGGCCAGCACGGCGTGGCCACCGCCACCGCCTGCGCCCTCTTCGGCCTCGACTGCACCATCTACATGGGCGAGATCGACACCGAACGGCAGGCCCTGAACGTCGCCCGGATGCGGATGCTCGGCGCCGAGGTCATCGCTGTGAAGTCCGGCAGCCGCACCCTCAAGGACGCCATCAACGAAGCGTTCCGGGACTGGGTGGCCAACGTCGACCGCACCCACTACCTCTTCGGCACGGTCGCCGGACCGCACCCCTTCCCGGCCCTGGTCCGCGACTTCCACCGGGTCATCGGCGTCGAGGCGCGCCGCCAGATCCTGGAGCGCACCGGGCGCCTCCCGGACGCCGCGGTCGCCTGCGTCGGCGGCGGCTCCAACGCCATCGGCCTGTTCCACGCGTTCCTCCAGGACGCCTCCGTACGGCTCGTCGGCTGCGAACCCGGCGGCCACGGCGTCGAGACCGGTGAGCACGCCGCCACCCTCACCGAGGGCACCCCCGGCATCCTGCACGGCTCCCGCTCCTACGTCCTGCAGGACGAGGACGGGCAGATCACCGAGCCGTACTCGATCTCCGCCGGACTGGACTACCCGGGCATCGGCCCGGAGCACTCCTACCTCAAGGACTCCGGCCGCGGCGAATACCGCGCCGTCACCGACGACGCGGCGATGCAGGCGCTGCGGCTGCTCTCGCGGACCGAGGGCATCATCCCGGCCATCGAGAGCGCGCACGCGCTGGCGGGCGCGCTGGAGATCGGCCGGGAGCTGGGCAAGGGCGGGCTGATCCTGATCAACCTCTCCGGGCGCGGCGACAAGGACATGGACACCGCGGCCCGTTACTTCGGGCTGTACGGGGCGCCCGCCGACGACGCGGTGGAGGCCGACGACACCGACGCCACGGACACCGCGCTCGGCGCGCACGACGAGGGGAGCAAGTGATGGCGGGCAACGTCGGGCTGCTCAGCAGCACCCTGGCCGCGGCCAGGGACGAGAACCGGGCCGCGCTGGTCGGGTACCTGCCGGCCGGCTTCCCGACCGTGGACGGCGGCGTACGGGCCGTCACTGCGATGATCGAGGGCGGCTGCGACGTCGTCGAGATCGGGCTGCCGCACAGCGACCCGGTCCTGGACGGTCCGGTCATCCAGACCGCCGACGACATCGCGCTGCGCGGCGGCGTCAAGATCAAGGACGTCATCCGCACGGTCGGCGAGGTGCACGCGGCGACCGGCGCGCCGGTGCTGTGCATGACGTACTGGAACCCGGTGGACGCGTACGGCGTCGAGCGCTTCGCCGCCGACCTGGCCGCCGCGGGCGGGGCCGGCTGCATCCTGCCCGACCTGCCGGTCGAGGAGTCCGGGGTGTGGCGCGCGGCCGCCGAACAGCACGGTCTGGCCACCGTCTTCGTGGTCGCGCCGAGCAGCCGGGACGAACGCCTGGCGAAGATCACCGAGGCGGGCAGCGGCTTCGTGTACGCGGCCTCGCTGATGGGTGTCACCGGCACCCGTGAGTCGGTCGGCCGCGAGGCGCAGGACCTGGTGCGGCGCACCCGGGCCACCACCGACCTGCCGGTCTGCGTCGGCCTCGGCGTCTCGAACGCCGAACAGGCCGCCGAGGTCGCGCAGTTCGCGGACGGGGTCATCGTCGGGTCGGCCTTCGTCAAGCGGCTGCTGGACGCCGGGGACGACCTGGAGGCCGGCCTCGCGGGCGTCCGCGCACTGGCCGGTGACCTGGCGGCGGGCGTACGCAAGCGCGGGTGACGCCCGGCCCGGGTGGTGTCGGGGCAGCTCCTGGGGTGGTGAGGGCGGTTGTGAGGTCGGTCGCGCGACTGGTCGTGCAGCCGGTCGCGCGGCTGGTCTTCTGGCCGGTTGTACGGTCGGGCGTGCTGCCGGTGCTCGGCGGGGCTGTCCCTCGTTAGGACGAAGAACGCGGCGGAGGGGTGCGAGGGCGCCCCTCCGCTTCGTTGTTCAGGGGCGTGAGCCAGAACAATCAAGACAAAAAGAGCAGTGCCCGTGAGCGGCTTCAGGCCCAGCGGGCGAAGGAGAAGGCGCGCGAGCGGCGCGGCCGCCAATTCAAGGTCGCCGGAGCGGTGGTGGCGGTGCTGGCCGTCGCCGGCGGCGTCGCCGTCTGGGCCGCCTCCTCGGGCGACGACTCCGGCAGTGGCAAGGTGGCCCTGCCCAAGGGGACCCGGGACAGCGACAAGCCCGCGGTGCCGGTCGGCAAGAAGGAGGCCCCGTCCACGCTGACGGTGTGGGAGGACTTCCGCTGCCCCGCCTGTGCCCAGTTCGAGAAGGGCTTCCGCGGCGCCATCCACGAGCTGGAGGACGCCGGGCTGCTCAAGACCGACTACCACCTCGCGACGATCATCGACGGCAGCATGGGCGGCAAGGGATCGGTCACCGCCGCCAACGCCGCGCTCTGCGCCCAGGACGCGGGCCGCTTCCGCGAATACCACGACGTGCTGTTCGAGAACCAGCCACCGGAGCAGCAGGACCGGTTCGCGGACAAGAAGTATCTGATCCAGCTCGCCGGCAAGGTGAACGGGCTGGGCAGCGACACCTTCACCCAGTGCGTCGAGAAGGGCACCTACACGGACTTCGTGTACAAGTCCAACGGCGCCTTCACCAACTCCGGTTACCGGGGCACCCCGACGGTCCTGCTGAACGGCGAGAACCTCGCGGACGAGAAGGACCTCACCCCCGACGGCCTCAAGCAGAAGGTGCGGGCCGCGGCCAAGGACAAGAAGGCGAGCGGCGGGTCCCCCGAGGGCAAGCCGTCCGGTGCGAAGTCGGGCAGCGGCAAGGCGGAAACGGGCGCCGGCCCGGCCGGTGCCTCGGCCGGCGCGGGCCACGGCGGCGGGCAGTCGGCGGGCGCCTCGGCCGGCACCGGGCAGGGCGCCGGTGCCGGAGAGGGAGCAGATACCGGGCACGGGTCCCGCGCGGGCGAGAGGGCCGGGCAGGGACACAGCGACGGGCAGGGGCAGAGCGCTGGGGCCGAGCACACGGGAGGAGGGCCGGCCCGGGTTCCGGCGCCGTGAGGTGGCGGCCCGGCACACTGCCGGGCCGGTCCGGGGTGGGGTCGATGCGGTCCGAGGAGGAGCCGATGCGGTCCGGGGTGGAGCCGATGCGGTCGGGCGTGAGGTCGGCTCGGCTGGGTGTGGCGTCGGCTTGGTCGGGTCCGGCATTGGCTTGGCCGGACCTGGCATCGGCTCGCTGGGGTGGGACGGCGGCTTGGCCGGGCGTGCTGTCGGCTCGCCGGGGTGCGGCGGTGGTTTGGTCGGGTGTGGCGTCGGCTTGCTGAGGCGCGGCGTCGGCTCGCGCGGGTGTGGCGTCGGGACGCTCGGGCGTGATGTCGGCTCGGCCGGGCGTGCCGCGGTGTCGGTTCGGTGCCGCGTCCGGCCGCTTCGGTACCTGGGCTCGCGTGCGTACGCGTCCTCGGGCGCGTACCCGTCCCCGGCCGGGCACCCGGCCTCGGGCGCGCGTCCGTGCTCAAGGCGGTGTCCGGTGGCTGCCGCCACTGCCTCCGTTCCGGCCTTCGACCGGGTCCGTAACCGACCGTCGGCAGTGACGGTCGTTACACAGCCGTAGCCGGGTGGGTTGTCGCCGCGCCCACCTGGCGCGGTAGCGTCGTCCCTGCCATGGACCTCGCATTCATTCCCAGCCCCTCCACGGGCGTCGTGCACCTCGGGCCGATCCCGCTGCGCGGCTACGCCTTCTGCATCATCATCGGCGTCTTCATCGGCGTCTGGCTCGGCAACAAGCGCTGGATCCAGCGCGGCGGCCGCTCCGGGACCGTCGCGGACATCGCCGTGTGGGCCGTGCCCTTCGGGCTCGTAGGAGGCCGCCTCTACCACGTCATCACGACGTACGAGCCGTACTTCGGCAAGGGCGGCCACCCCCTCAACGCCTTCAAGGTCTGGGAGGGCGGCCTCGGGATCTGGGGCGCCGTCGCGCTCGGCGCGGTGGGCGCCTGGATCGGCTGCCGCCGCCGCGGCATCCCGCTGCCCGCGTACATGGACGCGCTGGCGCCCGGCCTCGCCCTGGGCCAGGCGATCGGCCGCTGGGGCAACTGGTTCAACCAGGAGCTCTACGGCCGCGCCACCGACCTCCCGTGGGCGCTGAAGATCAGCGACGACCCGTCCATCGGCCGGGTCGGCGGCACCTACCACCCCACGTTCCTCTACGAGTCGCTGTGGTGCATCGGTGTCGCGCTGCTCGTGATCTGGGCGGACAAGCGCTTCAAGCTGGGGCACGGGCGGGCGTTCGCGCTGTACGTGGCGTCCTACTGCGCGGGCCGCGCCTGGATCGAGTACATGCGGGTCGACGAGGCCCACCACATCCTGGGCCTGCGCCTGAACGTGTGGACCGCGCTCATCGGTCTCCTCCTGTCCGTCGTCTACATCGTGGTCTCCACGAAGAAGATCCCGGGCCGCGAAGAGGTCGTCGAGCCGGGAGCACTGGCCGCGGACGACGCCGGGGCGAAGACGGACGGCGCGAAGGCGCGGACCGCCGGGGCCACGGCGGGTGCCAAGACCTCCGGCGGCGAACGCGACAAGGAGGCCGCGGGCACCAAGGCGGCTCCCGAGGCCGCGGGCAGCGGCAAGGAGAGCGTGGCCAATGGCGCCGCGAAGCTGACGAAGGACGCCGGGCCCGGGGGCCGGAGCGGCAAGAAGTCCTGACGCACCGCGTCGCACCACCGGAGCTCGACGGAGGCCGTCCGGACCCAGCGGGGTCGGGACGGCCTCCGCCGTGTCCGGCGGGCTCACCGTTCCTCCCCGCATCGGGGCCCGCGGGCCGCCAGTGTGAGGACCCGGCGGGCGGCGGCGACCACGGCCGGGTCGACGAAACGGCCGTCGGGCAGGGCGCAGGCACCGGCGCCGGCGGCTGCCGCTTGCACCGTCTCCATGGCTCTCGCGACCTCCTCGGCGGTGGGCAGGTAGGCCCGCTCGATCACCGGCAACTGGCGCGGGTGCAGCGCGGCCCGGCCGAGGAACCCCAGGGCCCGGCCCCGTGCGCAGGACAGCGCCAGCGCCTCGGTGTCGCGGACATCGGGGAAGACCGACTGCGGTGGGGGCGGCAGCCCGGCCGCGCGGGCGGCGATCACCGTACGGCCGCGGGCCCAGCCCAGCCCGTCCTCGTCCCGCACCCCCAACTCGGCCCGCAGGTCGGCCTCGCCCAGGGAGAGGCCACACAGCGCCGGATGCGCGGTGGCGACGGCGAAGGCGTTCTCCACACCCAGGGCGGTTTCCAGCAGCGCGTGCAGCGGCGGAACCGCTGCCGGGCTTTCGGGGGCTGGGCTTCCTGGGGCCGCCCGTTTTGAGGCTGTCTGCCTTGGGGACGTCCGTTCTGGGGCTGTCTGCCATGAAGACGGCTGTTCTGGGGCCGTCTGGCCCGGGGCCATCGGTTCCGGAGCCGCCCGTCCGGGGGCCGTTCCTCCAGGGGCCGCACTCCCGGGGTTGGCGCTCCCCGGGATGGCGCTTCCGGGGGCGGCGCCTCCGGGGCTCGCATGGTCGGGGTTCGCATGGTCGGGGTTCGCGTTCCCGGGGGCAATGCTTCCGGGCCCCGCGGTTCCGGGGCCGGCCGTGGCCGCCCAGGCCGCGGCGCGGTGGATGTCGGCGGATCCGTTCACCTTGGGCAGCCGGAGGCCGGCCAGCGCGGGCAGGGCCGCGAGGGCCCGGATCTCCGTCGCGGCGTACGGGCCGGTGAGCGCGTTGACCCGGACGTGGATGGCGGGGCCGGGGGCGGAGGCAGGAGTCACGGGGCGGCCTTCGGCGAGCAGTTCGGCGGTGGCCCGTAGGGCGTACGGCTTGCGGTCGGCGGCGACCGCGTCCTCCAGGTCGATCACCACCGCGTCGGCCCCGGACGCCAGCGCCTTGACGACCACCGCCGGACGGTCACCCGGTACGTACAGCCAGGTCAGCGGCGGGACGGCGAACGAGGCAGTGGCCGGGGCGGTGGGGGCGGTCATACGACACCGTCCGCACGCAGCGCCGCGATCCGCGCCGCCGACAGGCCGAGCAGGCCGGAGAGCACCGTGTCCGTGTCCGCGCCGTGCGGGCGGCCCGCCCACCGGATGGCGCCGGGCGTCGCGGAGAGACGGAAGAGGACGTTCTGCATCCGGACCGCGCCCAGCTCGTCGTCGGGGACCTCGGTGATGGAACCCAGCGCCCGGTACTGCTCGTTGTCCATGACCCCGCGGATGTCGCAGACCGGCGCCACCGCCGCCTCGGCCCGTTCGAACGCGGCCACCACCTCGTCCCGGTCGTGCCGCGCCATCCAGCCGCCCACCGCCGCGTCCAGCTCGTCGGCGTGCCCGGCCCGCCCCGACCCGGTCGCGAACCACGGCTCGGAGACGAACTCCGGGTGGCCGACCAGGCGCAGCAGCCGCTCCGCGACGGACCGGGTGGAGGCGGAGACGGCGAGCCAGGCGCCGTCGGCGGTGCGGTAGGTATTGCGTGGCGCGCTGTTGGCGGAGCGGTTGCCCGTACGCGGCTGGACGTGGCCGAGCTGGTCGTACCAGATGGGTTGCGGGCCGAGGACCGTGAGCATCGGCTCGATGATCGCCAGGTCCACGACCTGGCCCAGGCCGGTGCTCTCCCGGCCGCGCAGCGCCGCCATCACGGCGTACGCGGTGGTCAGCGCGGTGACGGAGTCGGCGAGCCCGAAGGGCGGCAGCGTCGGGGGGCCGTCGGGCTCGCCGGTGAGCGCGGCGAACCCGCTCATCGCCTCGGCGAGGGTGCCGAAACCGGGACGGTGCGCGTACGGCCCGAACTGGCCGAACCCGGTGACCCGGGCCAGCACCAGCCCCCGATTGACGGCGGCCAGCTCCGCCGGGCCCAGGCCCCACTTCTCCAGGGTGCCCGGGCGGAAGTTCTCGATCACGACGTCCGCGGCGGCGGCGAGTTCCAGGAGGACGTCCCGGCCGCCCGGGGCGGCGAGGTCGAGGGTGACGGTCTTCTTGTTGCGGCCGAGCAGCTTCCACCACAGGCCTACCCCGTCCTTGGCGGGGCCGTGCCCACGGGACGGGTCGGGCCGCCGCGGATGCTCGACCTTGATGACCTCGGCCCCGAAGTCCCCGAGCAGGGTGGCGGCCAGCGGCCCGGCGAACAGCGTCGCCAGGTCGAGCACCCGCAGCCCGGCGAGGGGCCCGGGAGCGGGGCACGCCGGGGCGGGATCCGGGTTGGCGTCCGGGGTGAGGGCCCCCTCCCGACTGGAGGCGGTGGAGAAAGGTCGGTTCTCGGGCGATTGTTGTCGCATGGTGTGCCTCGCGTTCTTCGGGGGATGGGCCGAGCCGGGGGTGGGGTGTGCTCAAGGGCCGGTGCCTCGTGGTCGTCGGTCGGCGGTACGGCTGACGACCAGCTCCGCGGTACGGGCGGCGAGCGTGTCGAAGCCGATGCCGTTCAGATCGCTGACGGTCGTGGCGAGGCGGTTGCGGAGCGGTGCCGTCCAGCGGGAGGGCAGCGCGTCCGGCGCCCCCGCCAGGAGGCCGGCGATCGAACCGGCCGTCGCGCCGTTGGAGTCGGTGTCCCAGCCTCCGGACACCACCCGGCACACGGAGCCGCAGAAGGAGCCGTCCGCGTGTGTGAGGGCGGCGGCCAGCAGCGCCGCGTTGGGCAGGACGTGCACCCAGTGGTGGTGGCCGAAGGCGCGGTGGAGCCGGTCGACGACGTCCGCGAACCCGGCGGCGGTCCCGGTCGGTTCGGCGTGCGCCGCCTCGATGCCGAACCGAACGGCCCGGGCCAGCCGCGACCGTCGCGGTACGACGGCGAGCCCGGCCCGCAGGCAGCCGTGCACGTCCGTGCGCCCGCCCGCCGCCCGGGCGATGGCGGCCGCCGCGAACATCTCGCCGTACACGCCGTTGGCGGTATGGGTGAGCGTCCCGTCCCGCCAGGCGGCTTCCGCCGCCGCGGCCGGGTCGCCGGGGCGGGTCCAGCCGAAAATGTCCGCCCGGATCAGCGCGCCGATCCACTCCCGGAAGGGGTTGCGGTAGGAGGCCGTGTGCGGAGGCTCGATGCCGTCCAGGAGATTGCGGTACGCCACCCGCTCCGCCGTGAACGTCCGGCCAGCGGGCAGTTCGTCGAGCCAGAGCCGGGCCACGTCGGTGGTGCGGAAGCCGTGGCCGTGGCGCTGGAGGAGCAGCAGCCCGAGCACCGGGTGGTCGAGGTCGTCGTCCTCGGGCATACCGTCGATGTTCTCGGCCAGCGAGGTGGCGCGGCTGCGGATGTTCCAGGGGTAGCGGGCGGCGATCTCCGGATCCAGGCCGACCTCGGTGAACCAGCCGCGCAACGGCCAGTTGCCGGTGCCCTGGGCGAGCGCGCGGATTCCGGCGAGCGGCAGCTTCTCGACCGGCTTGCCGAGCAGACACCCGGCCGCCCGACCCAGCCAGGCGGCTTCCAGACGGGCTCGGAGAGAACCGGGCGGGCTGGGCTGTTCGGAGGGACTGGAGGCCGGTTTGGGTTGTTTGAGTGATGCGCGTGGTCCAGGTGGTTCGAGTGTTCCGGGATGTGTAGGCGATTCGGGCGATTCGCGGGAATCGGCCGGGCCGGGCGGTCCGGGGACGGGCGAGGTGCCGGGAGCCGGGGTGGGCGCGGGCGGCCAGTCGGGGCAGGCCGCTTTGATCGCGGGGAGGTCGGTGGGTTCGTCGTCGGCCAAGGGGGACGGGAGCGCGGCGAGTTCGTCGAGCAGCCGGCCGGCCAGGGTGCGCAGGCTCGGGTCCACCGGGCGGGGCGAGGCGCCGGACCGGTCGGGGGCGGGGTGGCCGCCCGCCGCGCGCCAGCGGTGTTCGACGGCCGAGGCGTCGCGCCCGTCCTCGGCGGCCTGCCGCAACTCGTGCCCGACCAGGTCCTCGGGCTGTACCCAGGACAGGCGCAGGGCCCCGGGCCGCTGGTCCGGGGGCTCGCCCGGCTGCCGGCGGGCCATCACCCACCCGCGATCGCGTCGAAGGCGTGCTCGTGGTCGAGGCGCCGCTGCCGGTCCCTCGCGAAGACCTCGCGGGCGACCTGGGCGAGCGCCACGGCCGGGGCGCGCAGGTCGAGCCGGCTCGCCCGCGAGACGTCGTCGCCCCACTCCGCGGGAACCGCCCGCGCACCGCGCAGGGCGCCCGCGATCGCGCCGCTCATGGTGGCGATGGAGTCGCAGTCCCGCCCGTAGTTGACCGAGCCCAGCACCGTACGGCGGAAGTCGCCCGCGCCGACGAGCAACATGCCCAGCGCGATCGGCAGTTCCTCGATGGAGTGCAGCCGGGACGGGCGACGCGCCCCGAGGGACGGCTCCCGGTAGACGGGACCCACGGTGTCGAAGGGCGCGACGGCCGTACGCAGGGGCGCCAACGCGGCCTCGAAGTCCCCGTACCGCCCGGCCACCTCGCAGACGGCCTCCATGGCGGCGCGGGTCCCGTCCTTGGCGAGGCGCAGTACACCGTCGACCACGGAGGCGGGTGTGGCCCCCGGTTTGAAGGCGGCGGCCACCGCGGCCGCGAAGACCCCGGCGGCCTCCCGTCCGTACGAGGACTGGTGGGCGCCGGCGATGTCCACGGCCTCCGCGTAAGCGCCCTCGGGATGACCGGCGTTGACGATGCCGACCGGTGCCATGTACATCGCCGCGCCGCAGTTGACGATGTTGCCGACACCCGCTTCGCGAGGATCGACGTGCCCGTAGTGCAGCCGGGCCACCAGCCACTTCTCGGCGAGGAAGAGGCGGTGCAGCGGGAGCGCCTCGGCCTCCAGCTCGGGGATCCACCGGGGCGCGCCGATCAGGTCGGGCACGAGGTGTTCGGCGACGGCGTACGCGTCCAGGTGGTCGCGGACCTTCTCGTAGACCCGCACCAGCGCATGGGTCATGAGGGTGTCGTCCGTGACGTGCCCGTCACCCTTGTGGTACGGCGCGAGGGGGCGGGCGGTGCGCCAGTCCGCGTGGAAGGGGCCGACGATGCCGGTGACGCGGCCACCGTGTCGCTCCGCGATCTGCTCCGGGGTCCAGCCCTCGACCGGGCCGCCGAGGGCGTCACCGACCGCGGCCCCGACCAGGCAGCCGACCGCCCGGTCCTCCAGTGAGGGGCACGCGGGCCCTGCTACGGGACCGGATGCCGATTCCGGCGCGCCCGCTGCTGCCTGCGTCACTGCCGGTGCCGGTGCCGGTGCCGGTGGGCGAATCTGTGACTGGGGTGTGTCCGGTTGTGGGGCGGGGGAGGCGGGATACGTCATGACCGTTCAGTCCTTCCGGGACGGGGTTGCGACGTACGGGGGCCGGGCCCGAGGGTGCCGGGTGGGAGCGGGGCGAGGCCGGGCGCGGTCAGGTCCGAGCGGGCGAGCTGGGCCGCCAGATCGACGAGGTCGATGCCCGCCAGCCGGGGCAGCGCGCAGCCCGAGAGGATCCGGCAGGCGTCGCGCCAACTGCCGGGAACGCCGGGCGCACCACTGATCGCGCCGGTCAGCGCGCCCGTGAGTGCGGGGGCCGAGTCGGCGACACGGGACAGACAGGCGGCCGCCGGCACGGCCTCGGCCGGCCGTCCGCCGCCCGCGACACCGAGGGCGAGCGCCACGGGAACGGTCTCGGCCGCGGCGATGCCGTAGCTGTAGACGTGATCGACGATCTCGTGCTCCAGGGTGGGCACGAGGGCGAACGCGTCGCCGGAGGCGGGGCCGGGGCGGTCCGCGGCCACGGCGCGCGCGAGGCGTACCGCGTGCAGGGCGTTGCGGCGGATCTCCGTGCCCTCCGGCAACTGGCCCAGCGCCACGTCGGCGCAGGCGTCCGCCGTGGCGCCGCCGAGCGCCGCCGCGACGGCGGCGGCCATGGCCCGGGCGCCGTGCACCCCGTCACCGTCCTGGGTGTACCGGGCGTCGACCTCCGCCAGTTCGGCCGCGGCGAGCGGATCGCCGGGGTGGGCCACGGCCAGCACACAGCCCGTACACAGGCGGCGTCGTCGAAGAAGTGCGGGTTGTCGTGGCCGGTGGCCGGCGGGCGGAGTCCGGCGGCGAGGTTGCCGAGCCCGGCCCGCACGGAGATGCGGGCCCGCAGGGGCAGCACTGCCGACTCGACCTCCGGCGCCCGCTCGGCGGCCGCGGCGATCTCGTCGGCCAGCGCGTTCCACGCGAGGTCGATGGCGGTATGCATCCGGCAGTCCCGGCCGAGGCCGCCCAGTGGGGTGCCCGCGGCGGTCAGCACGGCCTCCGCGGTGAAGGCCGCCCACTCGGCGTCGTCCGACGGGCCCAGGCGCAGTGGCTCCGGCGGCTGGTTGAGGGCGATGGGGACGGGCAGGGTGGTCGTCGCGTTCTGCTCGGCGAACGTGTCGAGTTCCCGGGTCAGCCGCCGGGTCCACTCGGGCATCCGTGCCGCCCGGTGCCGCGCGGCCGGCCATCCGGCGGCGTCCCCCGCCGCCAGCCCGAGCAGCAGCCCCTCGATACGGCGGGGGACGGCGGGCACCTCGGAGGGCGGGTGAGCGGCGGCACGTAACGGGGCGGCGTACCGCTCCGTGACGGTGAGCCGTGGGGGCGGATGGGTGATCGGCGAAGTGTCCGCATCGGGGGGAGCCGACGGTGGGACGGCGGCCCCGGCGAGTAGGTCGGCAGCGGTCCCTGGCGCGCCTCGGTGCTCTTCGGCAGGGCGTGGCTCGCGGGTCATGACGCCGTCACCTCGTCCGGGAGGGGAGTGAGCAACTCCGCGATGTCCAGGACGTGATAGCCGGCCATGGACGGAAGGCAGCTACCGCGGACCGGGCCGATGGCCCGCGCCCACTCCTCAGGGACGGCTCCGGCGCCGCCCAACGCGCCCGCCAGGGCGCCCGCGACCGCTGCTGTCGTGTCGGCGTCCCGGCCCATGTTGACCGCGGTCAGCACCGAGGCGCTGAAATCGCCCCGGGCCGCCGTGAACGCGCCGAAGGCCAGCCCCACCGCCTCGGGCGCCAGATCGGTCCACGGATAGCCGCCGATGACGACGGCGGAGCGGACCGCGCGCTCGGTGCCGAGCTGGGTGCTGTCCGGGGTGAGCCGGGAGCGCTGGGCGGCGGCGACCGCGCGGCGCAGTGACCGGGCGGTCCAGGAGTCCTCGGGCACCACGGACAGCGCCGCGGCGACGACGGTGTCCGTGGACCCGGCCACCATCGCCGCGGCGACACCGGCGGCCACCGCCCGGCCCCCGTAGATGCCCTCGCCCTCGTGACTGACCGTGCCGTCCACGGCCACGAGCCGGGCGGCCTCGGCGGGGCGGCCGGCGGCGAAGACGCCGAAGGGCGCGGCGCGCATGGCCAGACCGTCGCTCCAGGCGTGACGGTGCTGGGCCGAGATGGGCGCGGCCAGGCCGCGGCGCAGGTTCTCCAGGGTGCCTCGCTCGCTGAAACCGGCGCCGCGGAACGGGCCTTCGTCGAGGTCGGCGATCCACTGGTGCCAGGCCGCCTCGACATGCGTCACGGTGAGGGACGAGCCGTGCTCGGCCAGCAGCAGTCCGGAGAAGATGGCGTACTCGGTGTCGTCCGTGCCGGCCGGATCGTCCGTCACGAAGCCCTCGATACGGCCCCAGCGTTGGCGGATCTGCGACGGTTTCATGTTCTCCGCGGGGGCGCCGAGCGCGTCGCCGACGGCGAGGCCGAGCAGGGCGCCACGGGCGTGCTCCCGCAGGCCGGCTGGACACTCGGGCCGGGACGGCGGAACAGGGCGCAGCAGCGGGCGCCGGGCCGACGGAGGGTTCGGAAGCGGGAGGTGCAGTGCGCTCATGTGCGTGCCGATCTGTTGAGCGGTTGACGGTAGGCGGATGGATGGATGGGCGGGGGAGGGGCTGGGGGCAGGGACCGGGGCAGGGGCAGGGAGGCGGTGTGAAGGCGCGGGCAACGGGTGGGGGTTGGCGAACCCGTACGGCACGGACCGCGCCATACGACCCCAACGCGCCCCCAACCAACCCCAACCAACCCACAGCGCGGCCCCAGCACAGCCTCAACGCGGCCCCAATGCGGCCCCAGCGCGGCCTGATTGCGGCCCCACCGCGATGCGACCGCTTGACATGCGGCTCAGAAACGGAAGATCCGGCCGGGGCGGCACACCCCGGCCGGATGTCATATGAAAGGGGCCGGAATGGAGGACGCGCGGACGATCAGGCGGGGCAGGACGGTTGCGCGGCGGGCCGGGGCGCGGGGTGCGTCCACGGGCTCGCGCAGCCGGTCCAGCATCATGCGCGCCGCGATCCGGCCGCGCTCGGCCGACCCCAGGTCCACGCTGGTCAGCGGTGGCCACCCGGCCCGGGCGAGGAGCGTGTCGTCCATACCGGCCACCGCGACGTCGCCGGGGATGGCCAGGCCACGGGCGTGCAGTGTCTGCGAAGCGCCCAGGGCGAGCTGGTCGTTGGCGCAGAAGACGGCGTCGATGTCGGGCCGGGCGCCGAGCAGGCCGTGCAGTGCGGCGCAGCCCGCCTCGACGGTGAAGTCGGTGGTCGCCGTCAGGGCCGGGTCCAGCTCGATGCCGGAGGACTCCAGCGCGGTGCGGTAGCCGAGGGCGCGGTGGTGGCCGGGCACCGTGTCGGCCGGCCCGTTGATGAATGCGATGCGGCGTCTGCCCGTTTCGACGAGATGGCGTACGGCGGCTTCGGCGCCGGTCACGGAGTCGGCGCGGACGCTGTCCACGAGCGGGCCGTGCGGGGTGTCGTCGGGCAGCGAGCCGATGACGACGACCGGGCGGGCCGCCCGGGCGAGGGCCTCAAGGTGCCGGGGTGTGACGCGGATCGGGCACAGGATCAGGCCGTCGCTCGTACGGTCGGCGAGGCTGTGCAGGACGGCGAGTTCGTCCTCCACGACGGCGTCGGTGGAGTGCAGCAGCAGGCGGTAGCCCGCCGGTTTCATGACGGCCTGTATCTCGCGGACCATGGAGACATACGCGGGGTTGCCGATGTCCTGCATCGCGAAGGTGAGCTGCATGGAGCGGCCGCCCTTGAGGGAGCGGGCCACGGCGTTGGCGACGTAGCCCAGCTCGGCGGCGGCCCGCTCGACCCGGGTGACCGTGTCGGGGCGTGCGCCGTGGCCGTTCAGCACCCGCGACACGGAGGCGATGGAGACTCCGGCCCGCGCCGCGATGGTCTCCACGGTGGGCGCCCCGCCGGGCCCCGCCCCTGGTCCACCACCGCCCCGGCCCCCCACCCTTCCGCCGGCCCGCACCCCCGACTCCCCACCGGGCCGCACCCGCAACTCCCCACCGCGCCGAGCCTGAGACTCCCCACCGGGCCCCAACTCCTCGCGCGCTCCCGACTCCTCGCCGCGCCATGCCCCCGCCCCACCGCTCCCGTACTCCCGCTCGTCCGCCTTCGGCCCCATCTCCACCGCCCCCTCGCACACCGGCTACTGAAAACGTTTACAGAATCCCGCTCCGCTACCCCGCCCGCACTGAGGTTTTCCGCAGTCTTGAATGCGGTTTTCCGCACCCCGCCGTTCCGCTCGGTGTGATCCACCCCTCACCGCCGCTCACCCCGTCCACAAACCCGCAGGTCAGCGCGGTAAGTTCGGCCTTCCTTGCTAGCGCGGCGCGGTGATCGGGACATAGCTTCGAGATGTTGGAGGGGGAAGCGCCGCCATCGGCCCACACCTCGCGAGAAGGGAACGGGTCCCCATATGTCCGTCATGGATGTCATGGACGCTTCGGCGCCCACGCACATAGCCCACCGCGACAACCACACCCACCGCGACGTGAACGGCGGCTGGCTGCGCCCGGCCGTCTTCGGCGCGATGGACGGACTGGTGTCCAACCTCGCCCTGATGACCGGTGTCGCCGGCGGCGCGGTCTCGCAGCAGACCATCATCATCACCGGCCTCGCGGGCCTGGCCGCCGGCGCCTTCTCGATGGCGGCCGGCGAGTACACCTCGGTGGCCTCCCAGCGGGAGCTGGTCCTGGCCGAGCTGGACATCGAGCGGCGCGAGCTGCGCAAGCACCCCAAGGACGAGCTGGAGGAGCTGGCCGCGCTGTACGAGTCGCGCGGCGTGGAGCCGGGGCTGGCCCGTGAGGTGGCCCGGCAGCTCTCCAAGGACCCGGAGCAGGCACTGGAGATCCACGCCCGCGAGGAGCTGGGGATCGACCCGTCCGACCTGCCCTCGCCGACGGTCGCCGCCGTCTCGTCCTTCGGCTCCTTCGCGCTCGGGGCCCTGCTGCCCGTGCTGCCGTATCTGCTGGGCGCCTCCCGGTTGTGGCCCGCGGTGCTGCTGGCGCTGGTGGGGCTCTTCGGGTGCGGGGCCGTGGTGGCACGGGTGACGGCGCGGTCCTGGTGGTTCAGCGGCCTGCGGCAGCTCGCCCTCGGTGGCGCGGCGGCGGGTGTGACGTACGTCCTGGGCGCCCTGTTCGGTACGGCCGTAGGGTGACGCTTCGTGCGGCGCCATGCGGGCCCACGCATAATCAAAGCGTTACTCGGCGGTTTCGTCTCGCCGGGGGCCGGGCATAAGGCCCAAGCGTTGCGGGCAATGTCGCCTGCTCGAAAACGGCGCGCACGACGCCGGTGGAGGCTGATCCGTCCGCCCGCGTCCCCGGTCCACCGCCACCAGTGGTGTCCGCATTCTGGAAGGCTCTATCCGCTTCTTGAGAAGCGAGCCATCCTGTAACCTGCACGAAATTTCGCGGAGGGCCAACGTCGCCCCTCGGCACCTTCCCCCAGAGCCTTGACGGCCTGGGAGGTACCCCCATTGCCACGACGACGTTGGGAGAGCCGATGCGTTCCGCGTCCACGCACTCCGCGACCACCGGCAGCGCCAGCGCCGCCCCCTGGTCGCCCATGGACGGGCGCCCCGCCCCGCAGGGGATGTACGACCCCCGCAACGAGCACGACGCCTGCGGCGTCGGCTTCGTGGCGACCCTCACCGGCGAGCCCAGCCATGCACTGGTCGAACAGGCCCTCACCGTCCTGCGCAACCTTGAACACCGCGGCGCGACCGGCTCCGAGCCCGACTCGGGCGACGGTGCCGGCATCCTGCTCCAGATCCCGGACGCCTTCCTGCGCGAGAGCGTCACCTTCGGCCTGCCCGCCGCCGGCGCGTACGCCGTGGGCATCGCCTTCCTGCCGTCCGTGGCCGAGGACGCCGCGGCTGCCGTCTCACGGATCGAGACGATCGCGTCCGAGGAGGGCCTGGACGTCCTCGGCTGGCGGGTCGTCCCGGTGGCCCCGCAACTGCTCGGCAACGGCGCCCGCGCCACGATGCCCGCCTTCTCCCAGCTCTTCGTCGCGGACCGGCACGGCAAGCAGACCGGCCTCGCCCTGGACCGCAAGGCGTTCGTGCTGCGCAAGCGCGCCGAGCGCGAGGCGGGCGTCTACTTCCCCTCGCTGTCGGCGCGCACCATCGTCTACAAGGGCATGCTGACGACCGGGCAGTTGGAGCCGTTCTTCCCGGACCTGTCCGACCGCCGGTTCGCCACCGCGATCGCGCTGGTGCACTCCCGCTTCTCCACGAACACCTTCCCGAGCTGGCCGCTGGCCCACCCGTACCGCTTCGTCGCCCACAACGGCGAGATCAACACCGTCCAGGGCAACCGCAACTGGATGCGGGCCCGCGAGTCGCAGCTCGCCAGCAAGCTGTTCGCGGACGCCGCCGGCAACAGCGAGAACCTGGAGCGGCTGTTCCCGGTCTGTACGCCGGACGCCTCCGACTCCGCCTCCTTCGACGAGGTGCTGGAGCTGCTGCACCTCGGCGGCCGTTCGCTGCCGCACTCGGTGCTGATGATGGTCCCGGAGGCGTGGGAGAACAGTGCCTCCATGGACCCGGCGCGGCGGGCCTTCTACGCGTACCACTCCACGATGATGGAGCCCTGGGACGGTCCGGCCTGTGTCACCTTCACCGACGGCACCCAGGTCGGTGCGGTCCTGGACCGCAACGGCCTGCGCCCCGGCCGCTACTGGGTCACCGACGACGGCCTGGTGGTGCTCTCCTCCGAGGTCGGCGTGCTGGACATCGACCCGGCCAGGGTCGTGCGCAAGGGCCGCCTGCAGCCCGGCCGGATGTTCCTGGTGGACACCGCCGAGCACCGCATCATCGAGGACGACGAGATCAAGGCGCAGCTCGCCGCCGAGAACCCGTACCAGGAGTGGCTGGACGCGGGCCTGATCGAGCTGGCCGACCTGCCCGAGCGCGAGCACATCGTGCACACCCACGCCTCGGTCACCCGCCGCCAGCAGACCTTCGGCTACACCGAGGAGGAGCTGCGCGTCATCCTGGCGCCGATGGCCAAGGCCGGCGCCGAGCCGATCGGCTCGATGGGCACGGACTCGCCGATCGCCGCCCTCTCGGAGCGTCCGCGGCTGCTGTTCGACTACTTCACCCAGCTCTTCGCGCAGGTCACCAACCCGCCGCTGGACGCCATCCGCGAGGAGCTGGTCACCTCGCTGATCTCCTCGCTGGGCCCGCAGGGCAACCTGCTGGAGCCGACCGCGGCCTCCTGCCGCAGCGTCATGCTGCCCTTCCCGGTGATCGACAACGATGAGCTGGCCAAGCTCATCCACATCAACGCCGACGGCGACATGCCCGGCATGAAGGCCGTCACCCTCTCCGGCCTGTACCGGGTCTCCGGCGGTGGCGAGGCACTGGCCGCCCGGATCGCCCGGATCTGTGCCGAGGCCGACGCCGCCATCGAGGACGGCGCCCGCCTGATCGTGCTCTCCGACCGGCACTCGGACGCCGAGCACGCGCCGATCCCGTCCCTGCTGCTCACCGCCGCGGTGCACCACCACCTCATCGGCACCAAGCAGCGCACCCAGGTCGGCCTGCTCGTCGAGGCCGGTGACGTGCGCGAGGTGCATCACGTCGCGCTGCTCATCGGGTACGGCGCCGCCGCCGTCAACCCGTACCTGGCGATGGAGTCCGTCGAGGACCTGGTCCGGGCCGGCACGTTCCTGCCGAAGGACAGCGACCCCGAGGCCGCGATCAAGAACCTGATCAAGGCGCTCGGCAAGGGCGTCCTGAAGGTCATGTCCAAGATGGGCATCTCCACCGTCGCCTCCTACCGGGGCGCGCAGGTCTTCGAGGCCGTCGGCCTGGACCAGTCCTTCGTGGACGCCTACTTCCACGGCACCACCACGAAGATCGGCGGCGCCGGCCTCGACGTGATCGCCAAGGAGGTCGCCGCCCGGCACGCCAAGGCGTACCCGGCCACCGGCATCGCCGCCACCCACCGCGCGCTGGACATCGGCGGCGAGTACCAGTGGCGCCGCGAGGGCGAGCCGCACCTGTTCGACCCGGACACGGTCTTCCGCCTCCAGCACTCCACCCGCTCGCGCCGCTACGACATCTTCAAGCAGTACACGGAGCGGGTGAACGAGCAGTCCGAGCGCCTGATGACGCTGCGCGGCCTGTTCTCCTTCAAGTCCGACCGCCCCTCGGTGCCGCTGGAGGAGGTCGAGCCCGTCTCCGAGATCGTCAAGCGCTTCTCCACCGGCGCGATGTCGTACGGCTCCATCTCCCAGGAGGCGCACGAGACCCTCGCCATCGCCATGAACCAGCTCGGCGGCAAGTCCAACACCGGTGAGGGCGGCGAGGACCCGGAGCGGCTGTACGACCCGGCGCGCCGTTCCTCGATCAAGCAGGTCGCCTCCGGCCGCTTCGGCGTGACCAGCGAGTACCTGGTCAACTCCGACGACATCCAGATCAAGATGGCGCAGGGCGCCAAGCCCGGCGAGGGCGGCCAGTTGCCCGGCCACAAGGTCTACCCGTGGGTCGCCAGGACGCGGCACTCGACGCCCGGCGTGGGCCTGATCTCGCCGCCGCCGCACCACGACATCTACTCCATCGAGGACCTCGCCCAGCTCATCCACGACCTGAAGAACGCCAACCCGCAGGCCCGCATCCACGTGAAGCTGGTCTCCGAGGTCGGCGTCGGCACGGTCGCCGCGGGCGTCTCCAAGGCACACGCGGACGTGGTCCTCATCTCCGGTCACGACGGCGGTACGGGCGCCTCCCCGCTGACCTCCCTCAAGCACGCGGGCGGCCCCTGGGAGCTGGGCCTGGCCGAGACACAGCAGACGCTGCTGCTCAACGGCCTGCGCGACCGGATCGTGGTGCAGACCGACGGCCAGCTCAAGACCGGCCGGGACGTGGTCATCGCCGCCCTGCTGGGCGCCGAGGAGTACGGCTTCGCGACCGCGCCGCTGGTGGTCTCCGGGTGCGTCATGATGCGGGTCTGCCACCTGGACACCTGCCCGGTCGGCATCGCCACCCAGAACCCGACGCTGCGCGAGCGGTTCAGCGGCAAGGCCGAATACATCGTCAACTTCTTCCGGTTCATCGCGGAAGAGGTCCGCGAGATCCTGGCCGAGCTGGGCTTCCGCTCGCTCGACGAGGCGATCGGCCACGCCGGCCTGCTCGACACCTCCAAGGCGGTCAACCACTGGAAGGCGCAGGGCCTGGACCTGGCCCCGCTGCTGCACGTGCCCGAGCTGCCCGAGGGCGCCGTACGCCACCAGGTCACCGTCCAGGACCACGGCCTGGAGAAGGCGCTCGACAACGAGCTGATCAAGCTGTCCGCCGACGCGCTGTCCGCGGACACCGCCGAGGCCGCGCAGCCCGTACGGGCGCAGGTGGCGATCCGGAACATCAACCGGACCGTCGGCACCATGCTCGGTCATGAGGTGACCAAGAAGTTCGGCGGCGCGGGCCTGCCCGACGACACCATCGACATCACCTTCACCGGCTCGGCGGGCCAGTCCTTCGGCGCGTTCCTGCCGCGCGGCGTCACGCTGCGCCTGGAGGGCGACGCCAACGACTACGTCGGCAAGGGCCTGTCCGGCGGCCGGATCGTGGTCCGCCCGGACCGCGGCGCCGACCACCTGGCCGAGTACTCGACCATCGCGGGCAACACCCTCGCCTACGGCGCCACCGGCGGCGAGCTGTTCCTGCGCGGCCGGGTCGGCGAGCGGTTCTGCGTCCGCAACTCCGGTGCCACGGTGGTGTCCGAGGGCGTCGGTGACCACGGCTGCGAGTACATGACCGGCGGCCACGCCGTCGTCCTGGGCGAGACCGGGCGCAACTTCGCGGCCGGCATGTCCGGCGGCATCGCGTACGTGATCGACCTGGACCCGGCCAACGTCAACCGTGAGCTGACCGCCGCCGTCTCCACCGAGCTGGACGCCACGGACCGGCAGTGGCTGCACGACGTCGTGCGCCGCCACCAGGAGGAGACCGGCTCCACCGTCGCCGCGAAGCTGCTCGCCGACTGGGACGCCGCGCTGGCCCGCTTCAGCAAGGTCATTCCGGCCACCTACCAGGCAGTGCTCGCCGCCAAGGACGCCGCCGAGCGAGCCGGGCTCTCCGAGTCCGAGACCCACGAGAAGATGATGGAGGCGGCGATCAATGGCTGACCCCAAGGGCTTCCTGACCACCGGCCGCGAGGTCGCCGAGACCCGCCCCGTCGAGGAGCGCGTCCGGGACTGGAACGAGGTCTACGTCCCCGGTTCGCTGCTGCCGATCATCAGCAAGCAGGCCGGGCGCTGCATGGACTGCGGCATCCCCTTCTGCCACAACGGCTGTCCGCTGGGCAACCTCATCCCCGAGTGGAACGACTACGCCTACCGCGAGGACTGGACGGCCGCCAGCGAGCGGCTGCACGCGACCAACAACTTCCCGGAGTTCACCGGTCGCCTGTGCCCCGCCCCCTGTGAGTCGGCGTGTGTGCTGGGCATCAACCAGCCGCCGGTGACCATCAAGAACGTCGAGGTCACCATCATCGACAAGGCGTGGGACAGCGGGGACGTCACCCCGCAGCCGCCGGAGCGGCTGTCCGGCAAGACCGTGGCCGTCATCGGTTCCGGGCCGGCCGGCCTGGCCGCCGCCCAGCAACTGACCCGGGCCGGTCACACCGTCGCCGTGTACGAGCGCGCGGACCGTATCGGTGGTCTCCTCCGTTACGGCATCCCCGAGTTCAAGATGGAAAAGCGTCACATCAACCGCCGTATCGAGCAGATGCGGGCGGAAGGCACCAAGTTCCGTACGGAGGTGGAGATCGGCCGGGACATCGACGCCGCCAAGCTGCGCAAGCGCTACGACGCCGTCGTGATCGCCGCCGGCGCCACCACCTCCCGCGACCTGAACGTCCCCGGGCGCGAGCTGAACGGCATCCACTTCGCGATGGAGTACCTGCCGCTCGCCAACAAGGTGCAGGAGGGCGATCTGACCGTCACCCCGATCACCGCCGAGGGCAAGCACGTCGTGGTCATCGGCGGCGGCGACACCGGCGCGGACTGCGTCGGCACGGCGCACCGCCAGGGCGCGGCCTCGGTCACCCAGCTCGAAATCATGGGCAAGCCCGGTGACGAGCGGAACCCGGATCAGCCGTGGCCGACGTTCCCGATGCTCTACAAGGTCACCTCCGCGCACGAGGAGGGCGGCGAGCGGCTGTACTCGGTCTCCACCACCCACTTCGAGGGCGACGAGGACGGCCATGTCCAGTGGCTGCATCTGGTCGAGGTGGAGTTCAAGGACGGCCGTCCCGAGCCGAAGCCGGGCACCGAGCGGAAGATCCCCGCGCAGCTCGTCACCCTGGCCATGGGCTTCACCGGCACCGACCAGGAGAACGGCCTGGTGTCGCAGTTCGGGCTGGAGCTGGACGCGCGCGGCAACATCGCCCGCGACGCCGACTTCGCCACCAACGTCCCCGGCGTGTACGTTGCCGGTGACGCCGGACGCGGTCAGTCGCTGATCGTCTGGGCCATCGCCGAGGGCCGCTCCGCCGCCCGCGGTGTGGACCGCTACCTCGCGGGCGCCAGCGCGCTGCCCGCCTCCATCAAGCCGACGGACCGCGCACTGACCGTGTAGCGGGCCGGCTCACAGATGTCCCGCACAACGACGTGCGGAACACCGCGGCGCCTGTCCACCTCCCCGACCGGAGGGCAGGCGCCGCATTCATCGCCGCAGGTACGGGCCCGGGAGTCCGGTGCCCACGTGTGATCCGGCCGTCGGGTGCCCGCCTGTGTGATCGGTTCCTCAGGCGCCCACCTGCGTGATCCGGTCGTCCCCGAGCCGTGTCTGGACGTCCTGGAGGAGGATCCGCAGCAGCTCCGTGAGCTGTTCCTGCTGGTCCGGCGTCAGGCCGCAGACGAGTTCGGCCTCCCGGTGCAGGACCTGGTCCACGGTCTGCTCGACCAGTTCGTGCCCGGCCGGGGTCAGTTCCACCCAGACCGTGCGGGGGCGGCCCTCGCCCGGACGGCGCACGACGAGCCCTTCGCGCTCGGCGCGGGCGACACGCTGCGACACGGCGCCGGCCGTCACCATGGAGCGGGCCGCCAGTTCGCGGGTGCTGAGGGTGTACGGGTCCCCGGCGCGGCGCAGCACGCTGAGCAGGTCCAGCGTGGCGATGTCCACCCCGGCGCGGGCGAGGACCCGGCGCCGGTCGTCGCCCAGCAGCTTGGCCAGCCGCCAGATCGGCGTGACGATCCCGATGGAGGAAACCGGGGTGCCGGGGCGTTCGCGTTCCCAGGCGTCGGCGATCTCCTGGACGGGGTACGGAACATCCGCGCTTGCCATGGGCCCTCCTGGGAGTGTTACGTTCAGATCTAAATTTAGGCCTGAATGAATGACGTCAGGAGTTACCTTATGTCACGCACCATCCTGGTCACCGGCGGCGCCACCGGCATCGGCCTGGCCGTTGCCCGTCGCTTCGCCGAGCAGGGCGACGCGGTCACCGTCACCGGCCGCCGCGCGGCCCCGCTGGAGAAGGCCGCCGCCGAGACCGGCGCGCGGGCCGTCGTCTGCGACCACACCGACCCCGCCGCGCTGGCCCGCCTCCTGGACGCACTGCCCGAACGGCTGGACGTCCTGGTCAACAACGCCGGCGGCAACACCGACCTGGACGCCGCTCCGGGGGCCGGCCTGGCCTCGTACGCGGCGGCCTTCCGGGCCAACCTCGACGCCAACCTGCTCACCGCGGTCCTGACCACCAAGGCCGTCGAGGACCGGCTCGCCCCGGGCGGCGCCGTCGTGCACATCGGCTCGATCGCCGCGGCGCGCGGGGCGGGCTCCCTGGGCGCGTACGGCGCGGCCAAGGCCGGGCTCGCCACCTGGAACCTCGACCTGGCGGACGTGCTCGGCCCGCGCGGCATCACCGCCAACGTCGTCGCACCGGGCTACATCGAGGACACCGAGTTCTTCCGTGACCAGCTCTCCGACGAGAGCCGTGCGGGGCTGGTGGAGGCGACCGCCACGGGCCGGGCGGGGCGGCCGGCGGACATCGCGGCAGCGGTGGCGTTCCTGGCGTCCGAGGGCGCCCGGCATATCACGGGCCAGGTGCTGGACGTGAACGGAGGGGCGTACAAGACCCGGTGATCAGGCGGTGCGAGCGGGGGGAGAGGGGGTGCGGGGCGGCCGTCAGCCTTCGGCGGCGTCCGCCCCGGAACCGGCCGCGCCCTCCCGGCCCGCCCTCTCCCGGTCCGGGCCCGTGCCCTTCCGGCCCGCCGCGCCCTCCTGGTCCTCCTCCCGGCCCGCCCCCTCGACGAGGCGGGCCGGGAAGCCGCCCTTCGCGATCGGCCCCCACCGCAGCGGCGTCACCCGGATCAGCGACTTGCCCTGCGTGAGCATCGCGGCGCGGTACTCGTGCCAGTCCGGGTGCTCGCCCGCGATGGTGCGGTAGTACTCGACCAGCGGCTCGACCGAGTCCGGCGCGTCCAGGATCTCCGCCTCGCCGTCGACCTGCACCCAGGGGCCGTTCCACTCGTCGGACAGCACGAGCACGCTCACCGAGGGCGCCCGGCGGGCGTTGCGCACCTTGGCGCGCTCCGGGTACGTCGCCATCACCAGGCGCCCGGAGTCATCGACGCCGCAGGTCAGCGGCGATGCCTGCGGCGTGCCGTCGGAACGCCGGGTGAGCAGGACCGCGCGGTGCCGGGGGCGCGCGAACTCCAGCAGGCCGTCGAGGTCCACGCGGGTGTTGGTGGCGATGGAAGGGCTCATGCGGCCGAGCCTAGGGCGTGGCGCGCAGGTGAAGGGGCCGACGTACCGGGGGAGGCCGCGGTCCGCCGTGTCCACGCTATTGACTAAAAGTCAGCCGGGAACGACGCTGCTGGGCAGCCGTCGTAGCCGCACCCCGGGAGGACTGGTGGGTACAGGTTCGAGTACAGCCGCACGGACCGGCGCGGGCGGGCACAGCGAGGCGTTCCGCGCGCTGACCGAAGCGCTCGGCGCCCCGGCGCCGCCCGGCCTCGCCGCCGCCGCGCCCGAAGAACTCGGCGTGCTGACAAGCGCGTTGCGCGCCCGTAAGGAGAGCCGTGCCACGGGCCTCAACGACGCGGCCGAAGAAGCCCTGAAGCTGGTGCCCGCGCTGGCCCGCGGCCCCGTCCGCCGCATCCTCTTCCGCTGACCGAACGGTGGTCCCCATGGACACACTCAGCAACCGCGCCGAGGCACAGAAGATCGCCCAGCTTCTCGACGTCCTGCCGGAACAGCTCGGCTTCCTGCACGGGCTGCCCGCCGAGGACGTACGGCAGCTCCGCGCCCGTACCGTCGACGCGCTCTTCGACGACGTACCGGACATGCTCGACCGGATCGCCGCCGCCACCAAGCTCGTACCGGCCGGTGTCGCCGCCGCGATCTCCCAGAAGGCCCTCGGGCCCCGGCTGGCCGCCTCCGTGGCCGGGCGGCTGGAGCCCGGGCGCGCCGCCGACATCATCGAGAAGCTGCCGGTCGCCTTCACCGCCGAGGCCTGCGGCCACCTGGACCCCCGCCGGATCGCCGGGGTCGTGGACCGGCTGGACGAGGACCTCGTGGTCCGTATCGCCGTCGCCCTCGCCGAACGCGGCGATCACCTGACGATGGGGCGCTTCGTCGGCCATCTGCGCGACCGGGCCCTGGAGAGGATCCTGCGGACCGTCGACGACGAGGTGGTGTTGCGCGTCGGCTTCTTCATCGACATGCCCGAACGCCTCGACGCCATCCTGGAACTGATGGGTGAGGAGCGGCTGGCCTCGGTGGTGGCGGCGGCCGGGAACGGCCTGTGGCCCGAGGCGCTGGCCGTGGCCGGACTGGCCGGGCCGGAGCGGCGTGCCCGGGTGGCCGCCCTCGCCGCCCGCCAGGACCCCGTACGGCTGGACGGGCTCGTCCGTACCGTGCACGAGCAGGAGCTGTGGGAGTCGCTGCTGCCGTTGGTGGCCCTGCTGTCCGAGGCGGACCGGCGCGCGGTCGCCGCCCTGCCGTCGCTGCGCGACGCCCAGGTGCTCGGCGCGGTCGTGCGGGCGGTGGTCGCGACCGGGCTGTGGGCGGAGTTCCTGCCGCTGGTGGGGGCGTTGCCGCCGGAGTCCCGGAAGGTGGTGGCGGACACGGCCGGGGCGCTGCCGGACGCGGAACTGGACGCGATGGTGCTGGAGGTCGAGAAGCAGGACCTGTGGGACGCGGTGCTGCCCCTGGTGGAGATCATGGACGAGCCGGCCAAGGAGCGGGTCTTCGCGCTGCCGGCCTTCCGGGAGCAAGGGCGGGAACAGGGGTAAGGGCAGGGGGCGGGTCGGCGGGGGAGCCGCGGGAGTTCGCCGCGCGCACAATCCGCCCTGGGCGCACAGCGGATGGCTTCGTGCGGGCCGCCCGCTAGCGTCCGGGTCATGACGGACCTGACGACCTCTTCCGCGGCCGGCCGCGCTCCCTCCGGCCCCCTCCCGATCGTCCCCGACGTGTGGCACCTGCCGTTCCCGGTGGGCCATGTCTACCTCGTACGGCTGTCCGGCGGCGGGTTCGCGGCCGTCGACACCGGCGTCCCGGGCTCGGCCCCCGCGATCCTGGAGGCGGTGACCCGACTCGGCGGGAAGCCGGACGCGCTGCGGCAGATCGTGCTGACCCACTCCCACATCGACCACATGGGCTCGGCCGCCGACCTGGTGGCCGCCACCGGCGCCCGCGTCCTGGCGGGCGCGGCGGACGCGCCGGCCGTCAGCGGCACCACGCCCGAGCCGCCGCCGGTGCTCACCCCCATCGAAGAGCCCGTGATCGAACAGGTGCTGTCGGGCCTGGCGGAGGCGGGCACACCGCCGCTCAAGCACGTGCGGGTGGATGTCGAACTCCACGACGGCGACCTGCTCGACGACTGGCCCGAGCCCGCCCGGGTGCTCCACGTGCCCGGCCACACCCCGGGCAGCACCGCCGTCCACCTGCCCGCCGCCGGTGTGCTGTTCACCGGCGATCTCATAGCGGTGGGGCCGGACGGCCGGGTCATCCTGGGCCCCTTCAACGTCGACCGGGACGCGGCCGTCGCCTCCTTCCGGCGGCTGGCCGCGCTGCCCGGCGTGGACGCCCTGTGCGTACCGCACGGGGAACCGTTGCGTACGGGCGCGGCGCGCGCCCTTCAGGAGGCCACGCCGGAGACCGACTGGCTGTGAGCCGGACGCCCGGCCAGGGGCCACGGGCAGGGTGACGGCTTACCCGAAGCCTTCGTCAGGAGCGAAAGGCCGTTCGCCCCTGAGGTGAGAATGGGGTCCGGTGCGCTGCCCGACCGCGGCGCGGAACGGAACAGGAAGGCTTTGCGATGCAGCTACACACCCACGAGTGGGGCACCGGTGACCGGGTCGCGGTACTGGTCCACGGCATCATGTCGGACCACCGGACCTGGCGCCGGGTGGGCCCCGCGCTGGCCGAACGCGGCTACCGCGTCATCGCCGTCGACCTGCGCGGCCACGGAGCCAGCCCGCGTGGCCCCTACGGCGCCGAGCTGTTCGCCGACGACCTGGTGGAGACCCTGCCCGCGGACGTGGAACTGGCGCTCGGTCACTCGCTCGGCGCGCTGGCGCTGTCGCTGGCGGCCGAGCGGCTGCGCCCGCGCCGCGCCGTCTACTCGGACCCGGCCTGGACCCTCGGCAACACCGATCGCCCGATGGACCCCGCGCTGTTCGTCGAGTTCAAGCGCGCCAGTCACCAGATGGTGCGGGGCTTCAACCCGCGCTGGGAGGAGGCCGACGTCGAGATCGAGATGGCGACGATCGGGGTGTGGGACCCCGACACGGCGCTCGCCCTCTCCGGCGGCAACCTCAAGGAGCGCATACCGGAGCGGCCGGTGGTCCCCTCCCTGGTGCAGGTGGCGGGGGAGGGCTTTCTCTTCACGGAGGCGGACAAGGAGCGGGTGGCGGCGCGCGGCTTCGAGGTCCGTACGGTCGAGGGCGCCGGGCACACCATCCACCGGGACGACTTCGACGGTTTCCTGAAGTCGCTGGAGGGCTGGATCTGACGCGACGGCGCCGCGCCTGCCGGAATTGGTACGGATGTTCAGACTTGCACCGTCTGGCCCGTGGCCGGACCTGTGCGGGCGCCGGCCCGCGCCCGGGGCGCTTTGCCGCGGTCCGTGACGGCTGATTAGGGTGTGGTCCGTGGTAGTAGCAACCACCCGCCCCGGTCGGCCCGCGGACCGGCGACCCGAAATCCCCTGAGGCAGCACAGCGATGACCGAACCGGCGATACCGGCCCGGGGCCCTGCCGCCGCGCCGGAACCTCCCGCGCCGGTCTCCCCGCCATCCGTCCGGCCGCTCACCGAGGACCGCATCACCGCCCTCGTACTGACGTACCGCCAGCCGCTGTTACGGTACGTCACCGGCCTGCTGCCCGCCGACCCGCAGCGCGCTGAGGACGTCGTCCAGGAGACGCTGCTGCGTGCCTGGCTGGAGAGCGACCTCTGCCGTGTACGGGGTGCCCGGCGCGAGGCCGGGTGGGAACCGGGCCTGCCCTGGCTGTTCAGGGTCGCCCGCAACGTCGTGATCGACTGGAGCCGGCGCGACAGCTCCCGGCCGGCGGTGCCGACCGGGCTGCCGCCGGAGACCGCCGGCCCGGCGGACGAGGTCGCGCGTGTCGTGGAGCGGACGCACGTCGTGGAGTTGCTCGCCCAACTGTCCCGCCCCCATCGAGAGGTTCTGGTGTACACATACCTGCTCGGCTGTTCCGGACCCGATACGGCGCACGCGCTGGGCATACCGCCCGGCACGGTGAAGTCCCGGCTGCACCACGCGATGCACCACCTGCGGCGGGCCGCCGCGCCCGACGCCCGGGACCGCGGATGAGCGGCCCGGGCACGATGCCGCCGGGCACGGCGGCCGCCACGGCGCCGGCGCAGTTCCCGGTGCCACTGGCCCTCGGTATGCCGGACCGCACCTCCTGGCTGATCCTCATCGGCTTCCTCGTCGTCCTCGTCCTGCTCATCTGGCTGATCGCCCGGACCGTGCGCAGACAGGGCGGCCTGCGCCGCACCTGCCGCCGGATCGCCTGGGAGGTCCGGATGACCGCGCGGGCGTTCACCGCGCCGCTCCGTGCCTATCTGCGGCACCGGCGCTGCGCCCGGACCCTGGCCGGGTACTTCGCCGATCCGGCCGCGTACGACGTGTCCCGCGCGGCGCTCGACCGCGCGGACGCGGACGCGGGCGACGGCTGCTACGCGCCGACCGTCCTGCTGGCCCCGGCCCGGGACCGCGTCCACGTCGTCGTCGCGGGCCGCGACCCGGCCGGTGCCACCGGCCCGGTCCTGCCCTGGACGGACGCGAAGGACGAACCGGGGGAGTGGACCTGGTCCGCGCCCGCCGACGCGGTACGGGGTTCCTCGGCGGCGCACGGGCGCGCCGTACGGCTGCCGCTCGTCCTCGGCGTGGACCGCAAGGCCACCGGCGTGGTGCTCGTCGACTGGCTGCGCGGCCCCGCCGCACTGGCCGTCGAGGGCGATACGCGGGTGACCCGCAGCGTGCTCCAGGCGCTGGCGGCGCAGGTGGACCGGATGCCGGACGGGCCGCCGGTCCTGGTGGCGCACGGCGTGCACCCGCGCTTCCCGGGCCGTCCGCTGGACGAACTCCTCGGGGAGCTGGCCACGGACCGGTGGGCAGCGCCGGAGGGCGCGGCGGCGCCGGGGGTTCCGGCCGGGGCGGACGTGCCGGTGGTCGCCTGCTGGGCGCCCACGGCCGAACAGGCGGCACGCCTCGCCGACCTGTGCGCACGGGGGCGCGCCCGCGCGCTCGTCGGCGGCCGGCTGCCGGGCGCCTGCTGGGTCCTGCACGCCGAACCGGACGGCCGGCTGCTCGGCCCCGGGCCGCGGGTGGACGTGGAGTCGCCCGCACTCGGCCCGGTCGTGGCCCGCGCGGTCCGGCGCCGGCTGCGCGCGCCGCACTGCGTCCTGCCGGGCGCGGGTGCGGGCCCGGGCGCCGGTACGGATACGGGCGCGGCGCCGGGCTCCGGTCACGGCGGCCCGGCTCAGCCCGTACGGGAACCGGCCCCGGTGCAGCCGGACCTGCGCAAGCCCGAGCCCGCTCCGGCCCCCGCCCAGCCGGCATGGGAACGGCCGGCGGCCGCGACCGCCGCGCCCCTGCCGGAGCCCGGGCCGCTCGCCGGACCCACCGCTCCGCCTCCGTACGGCGGCCACGCCGCCCACCAGGGCGCGGCACCCCGCGAAGCCGCCGCTGCCGACGCCGACTTCGCCGAGCCCGGGCCGGGCGTGCCCGCTCCGGCGGTCGCGCCCGAAACGGCGGCGCCCGCGCCCGTACCCGCGCGGCGGCCGGACGCACCCGGCCACCACCCGGCCGCGACCGGCGCCCCGGAAGCCGGCACCCCGGCCGGTGCCTGCTCCGGTGCCGACTTCGCCGAACCGGACCTGGCCGAACCCCGGGCCGCCGCCGCGCCGCCCGGCCTGGCCGGGGTGTCCGCCGCCTCCGGCCCCTCCGGCCCCTCCGCCGCCGACTCCGACCCCGCCGCCCCCGGCGATCCTCAGGAACGGACCCCTCGTACCCCGTGAGACTCTTCGTCACCCTCGCTCCGGCCGCGCCGGCCCGGCCCGGCTCACCGCAGCCCGCCCCCGAGCGGCGCGACCTGGTCCTGCACACTCCGGGCTCGACCACCGTCGGCGCCCTGTCCGCACGCCTCGCCGGTGACCACGCCACCGGCGACGCGCCCCCCGCCCTCTTCCTCGGCGACCGCGAACTCCCCGCCGACCTGCCGCTGTCCGCCACCGGCATCCGCGACGGTGCCACGCTCGGCCTCGGCGGCCCCGTACCGCCCGAGCCGGACGGCGGCTACGGGCCCGGCCGGGCCGAGCTGCCGCCCCCGTCCCGTTCCGCCGACGGTGAGCGGCTGCCGCGCGCGCCCCGCGTGGAACTCCAGCTCATCGGCGGCCGGGGCGCCGGGCGGGTCTGGCCGCTGGACGTCGGCACCCACACCGTCGGCCCGGCAGCGGGCAGTTCGGTACGCCTCCGGGGCCGCGACGTGCCCGGCGCGGGCATCCGGATCACCGTCCGCCCGGACGGCACCGTGCTGCTGGACGCCACCCAGGCCGCCCGCCCGTCCGCCGACGGCCTGCCGCCGGCCGGCGGCAGGCCCACGCCGGGCCACCGCTCCGACGTGGCCCTGTCGGTGCCCGAGCCGCCGCCCGCCCGGCCCCGCGCCGACGCCGCCCCGCTGCCGCCCCCGCCGCCCCCCGAACTGCCCGACCCCTACGCCGACACCCACCGGCCCGTCCCCGAAGGCTGGGTGGAGTGGCCGCTCGGCGGCGAGCTGCGGCTGGGCGCGTACCTGCTGCGGGTGGCCGAGCCCACCGAGGCGGACGCCGCCGTGACGTCCTCCGAGGACGGCGCCCACCTGGACTTCAACCGGCCGCCGCGGATCGTCCCGCCGCTGGTGCCGGAGCGGTTCACGCTGCCCTCGCCGCCCGTACCGCCGCCCCGGCGCACCATCCCGCTGCTGGTGGTGATCGCGCCGATGTTCATGGGCATCGGCATGGTCGTCTTCCTGCACTCGTACTTCTACCTGATGTTCGCGTTCTTCAGCCCGGTCCTCGCCATCGGCAACTGGATCAGCTCCAAGCGCAGCGGCTGGCGCGACTTCCTCACCTCGGTCGCCAACTACCGCGCCCGGCGCGCCTCGCTGGAGCAGGACGTCAAGGGAATGGTCGAGCGCGAGCGCGGCCTGCGGGTCGCCGCCGGCCCCGACCCGGCCGCCGCCGGCATGTGGGCCGTCGGCCCCGGCGCCCGGCTGTGGGAGCGCCGCCGCGGCCACCCGGACCACCTGCTGCTGCGCGTCGGCACCGTCCGCCAGGCGTCGCTGCTGACGATCGAGGACAGCTCCCGCGAGGACAACCACCGCTCGGTGAACTGGCAGATCCCCGACATGCCGATCGGCGTGGACCTGTGCGGGGACGGCGTGGTCGGCATCTCGGGCGAGACCGACGGCGCCCGGGCGCTGGCCCGCTGGACGGTGGCGCAGGCCGCGATCCTGCACAGCCCACGCGACGTACGGATCACCGTGCTCACCGACGCGGCGGGCGCCCCATCCTGGGGGTGGGTGCGCTGGCTGCCGCACGCCCGCCCCGGCGAGGGCGGCGTCGCCGCGCCGACCGCCGGCGGGCCCACCGTGACCGTCGGCAACGACCCGGAGACGGTCGCCAACCGGGTCTCCGAACTGGTCTCCGCGATCCGCTCCCGGGCCCGCTCCCGGGAGTCGGCGATGGGCGGCGCCCTGCTGGCCGAACCCGACCTCGTCGTCGTCCTGGACGGAGCGCGGCGGCTGCGGGACGTGCCCGGCGTGGTGCAGGTGCTCAAGGAGGGCCCGGCCGTGCGGGTCTTCCTGATCTGCCTGGACCAGGAGGAGCGGATGCTCCCCGAGGAGTGCGTCACCGTGTGCGCGGTCGGCGCCCGCGAGGTGACACTGCGCCGTACCGGCAGCGCCGACCTCACCGGCATCCGGCCCGACCTGGTGGACACCGGCTGGTGCGAGCGGATCGCCCGGTCGCTGGCCCCCGTCCGCGACGTCACCCCCGACGGCTCCGACGGCCTGCCGGACCGCGTCAAGCTGCTGGACCTGCTGAACCTGGAACCGCCGCAGGCCGCCGAACTGGCCGCCCGCTGGACCAAACGCCCGGCCTCCACCGGCGTGCTGCTCGGCGCCGGCTACACCGGCCCGGTCACCTTCGACCTGGTCAAGGACGGGCCGCACGGCCTGATCGCGGGCACCACCGGTGCCGGCAAGTCCGAGCTGCTCCAGACGCTGGTGGCGTCCCTGGCGGCGGTCAACCGGCCGGACGAGATGACGTTCGTGCTCGTCGACTACAAGGGCGGCAGCGCCTTCGCAGGCTGCGAACGGCTGCCGCACGTGCTGGGCATGGTCACCGACCTGGACAGCCACCTGGTCGAGCGGGCACTGACCTCACTGACCGCCGAACTGACCCGCCGCGAGCGCGTCCTCGCCGACGCGAGCGCCAAGGACCACACCGAGTACCGGGCGATGCGCCGCCGCGACCCCGCGATGGCGCCGCTGCCGAGACTGCTGCTCATCATCGACGAGTTCGCCACCCTCGCCCGCGACGTGCCCGAATTCGTACCCGGCCTGGTCGGCATCGCGCAGCGCGGCCGCTCGCTCGGCCTGCACCTGCTGCTCGCCACCCAGCGCCCGGCCGGTGTGGTCACCGCCGACATCCGCGCCAACACCAACCTGCGGATCTCGCTGCGTGTCACCGACGCCCTCGACAGCCAGGACGTCCTGGAGGTCAACGACGCGGTGAGCATCTCCAGCGACACCCCGGGCCGCGCCCTGGCGCGCATCGGGCACCGCTCGGTGCTGCCGTTCCAGACCGCCTTCGTCGGCGCCGTACGCGACGGCGCGCAGGCCGCGCCCCAGGACGCCGGGGAAGCGGGCCAGGGCGCCCGGGCGGGAACCCGGGCCGAGGCCGACGTGTGGACCAGCGAACTGACCTGGTCGCTGCTGGGCCGTACGGCCGCCGAACCCGCCGAGGAGACCGCGGACCTCTTCGATGCCATCCAGGAGGCGATGGAGGACCGCGACGCGCCCACCGACCTGACGGCCCTGGTGGACGCGGTCCAGGAGGCCGCCGCGCAGTTGGAGATCGAGCGCCAGCCCAGCCCCTGGCTGCCCGCGCTGCCGCCCGCCGTCAGCCTGGCCGAACTCCCCGAGCGGCCCGACCCGGCCGACGGGCGCCTCGCGCCGGTCGCCTGGGCCCTGGCCGACCTGCCGGGCGCCCAGCGCCAGGAGCCCCTGGAACTGGACCTGACCCGCTTCGGGCACCTGTACGTCCTGGGCACCCCGCGCTCCGGCCGCTCCCAGGTCCTGCGCACCATCGGCGGTGCCCTGGCCCGGCGCCACTCCAGCGCCGACGTGCACCTGTACGGCATCGACGCGGCGGGCGGCGCGCTGGCGGCGCTGTCCGCGCTGCCGCACTGCGGTGCCGTCGTACCGCGCGCCGACCTGGAACGGCTGGGCCGGCTGCTGTCCCGGCTGACCGCCGAGATGAGCGCCCGCCAGGAACTGCTCACCTCGCACGGCGCGGCCAACCTCACCGAACTGCGCAACCTGCTGCCGCCCGCCGAACGCCCCGCCCACGTGGTCGTCCTGATCGACGGCTGGGACTCACTGGCCGCGCTGCTCGGCGACCACGACGGCGGCCGCCCGGTCCAGGAGCTGACCGCGCTGCTGCGCGAGGGCGCGCCGATGGGCCTGCACGTCATCGCCACGTCCGAACGCGCGCTGATGACCGGCAAGGTCGCCTCGCTCAACGACGAGCGCCTGCTGCTCCGGCTGACCGACCGCAACGAGTACAGCCTGGCGGGCGTCCCGCCCAAGCAGGTGCCGGCCGTCGTCCCGCAGGGCCGCGGCTGGCGCGGCGGCAGCGCCACCGAGGTGCAGGTCGCGCTGCTCGGCGAGCAGGCCCTGCGGGAAGAGGGTGCGCCGGTCACCGGCCGCGACCAGGCCGAGGCGCTCAAGCGGATCGGCGAGCAGGCCGAACGGCGCGACCGGGACGTGCCCGCCGCGCGCCGCCCCGCGCGCGTGCTGAGCCTGCCCCGTCAGGTGTCCTTCACCGACGCGTACGAGAAGGTCCCCGCGGCCGACCGGCGCCCCCTGTGGGGTCTGCTCGGTGTCGGCGGCGACGAACTGTCCGCCATCGGCGTGGACTTCGCGGCCGACGCGCCGTCCTTCCTCATCAGCGGCCCGCCCGGCAGCGGCCGGTCCACCGCGCTCACCACCCTCGCGGTGTCCCTGCTGGCCGGCGGCACCCGGGTGGTCGCGCTCACCCCGCGCGAATCGCCGCTGCGCGGCCTGGCCCGGCACCCGCGGGCCGTGGTCATCCAGGACCCGGACCCGCTGGCCGACGAGGTGACCGCGGCGCTGACCGCCGAACCGGGGCCCGCCGTGGTCCTGGTGGACGACGCCGATCTGCTCTCCCAGCTCCCCGCCGCCGACGCGGCGCTGCGCGAGGTGGCCACCACGGGACGGGACCGCGGCATCGGCCTGGTCGCGGCCGCCACCGCCGAGACGCTGACCTCGGTGGGCATCGGCTGGCTCGGCCTCGTACGGCGGGTGCGCAAGGGCGTGCTGCTGTCGCCGCAGTCGCCGGGCGAGGGCGACATCCTCGGCGTACGGGTGCCGTACGACCTGCTGCGCGGCCGTCCGACGCCGGGCCGCGGGCTGACCGTCGACCCGGTCTCCGGCGCGCTGGTGTCGGTGCTGGTGCCGGAGACGGTGCTGCGCGACGGGGACGCCGGCTGACCGGCGGACCGGCACATACGACGGTGCCCCGCCCCCGGACGAGAGGTCCGGCGGCGGGGCACCGTCGCGTCGCGCGGCCGGTCAGCCGGCCTTCTTGGTGCCGGCCGCGATGTCCGCGTCGATCTTCTCGATGTTGTTCTTGATCTGGTTGAACTGGTTGGCGAAGGAGTTGATGCTCTCCACGGCCTTCTGCAGCGACGCGGTGAGGTTGTTGTACGACTCCTTCAGCGCCGGGCTGCTCTGCTGCATGAACATGCCGTTGTCCAGCAGGCCCTCGACGGTGGACTTGGTGCTCAGCAGCAGCGGGTTGATGTCGTTGACGGCCTGGTTCATCACGCCGGAGACGCGCTGGATCTCGTTGTAGTCGAGGTTGATGTTGCCTGCGGGCATGGTGCTGACTCCCTGGATCGGTGTGGGATGGGTGGGGAATGGGTGGAGATTCCGGACGGGGTCCGGGGCGCGGGGCCGTCAGTCGTCGGACTTCTTCGGCTTCCAGCCGGTGTCGCCCTCGGCGTCGTCGCTCGTCCACTCCTCCGTCTTGCCGTCGGTCACCACGGTCTTGGTGCCGCTGCCGTCCTCGTTGACCTCGATGGTGGTGGTCACCTCGTGGCCGTTGAGGTCGACGGAGGAGTGGGTCGTGCCGTTCACCGTCTGCTCGTTGCCGTCCTCGTCGGGACCGACGGTCTTGTAGGTGGTCTTGGTGTCGCGGTGACCGGTCTTCTGGTCGGTGACCGAGGTGGTGGTACCGGTCGTGGTGCTCTCGCTGCCCTCGGTGTCCTTCGTCTTGCTGGTGAAGTCGTCCGTGGTGGTCTTGTGCTCCGGCGTCTCGGTCATCGTCGAGGTGCCGGTGGTCTTGGTGACGCTGCCGAAGACGTCCGTCGATTCGGAGTCGTAGGTGCCGTCGGCGTGGTAGTTCGTGGTGTCGGTCGCCTTCAGGCCGGTCTTGGTCTCCATGGTCGTGGTGACCTTCGTCGGCTTGCCGTCGGGCCCGTACTCGTACGTCGTGGTGGTCTTGTTGCCGTGCCCGTCGTCGGTGGTCCACTCGTGGGGACGCTCACCGGGCTTCTCGGGCTCCTTCGGCAGCAGCTTCGGGTCGAGGTCCGGGTGCTCCTTCTTGGCCTTCTCGACCGCCTCGTGCCAGGCGTTCCACTCCTTGTCGCGGGCCTTCCACAGGTCGGAGGAGATCTGGGCGCTCTGCTTGGCCGCCTTGTTGGCCAGGTCGAAGTCCCAGTCGGCCCACTTCTGCGCCACGCCGGCGTAGAGGTTCTTCAGCTTTTCCAGCTTCTCCTCGGAGCGCTTGAAGGAGCCTTTCCACGTCGAGTAGTACTTGCGGATCGCCGCGACGGCCACCCGTGAGCCGACCTCGTCGACCGAGTACTCCTGCTTGCTCTCGCGGGCCTGCTTGACCTCGTCCTTCAGCTTGCCGGACTTCTGCGCGACATCGTTGAGCAGCTCGTAGTCAACGGCTATGTCGGACACGGTCACACCCCTCGCGCGGTTCGGAGATCACTTACGTCTCGCATGGTCAAACGCAACCGGAAGCGGATCGGTTCATCCCCGGACCGCGGAAGCGGCGCGAAGTGATGTCGTTCACACGATGAACCGATCGTGCCGCTGATACGTGAACGTAGGTGTGGTGTCCCATGAGCCGGGTGCGCGGAGCGCGCCGGCCGTGACACGAGTGAACGGTCTGTTGCGCGAAGGGAAGAGGCTTGGCTACGCGTCCCGGTGACTGGGGGGCCCTCGGCCTCGACGGCGACCCGACCCCGGGGGACGCCTCCGCCATCACCACCATCGCCGACGCGATGCGCGACCTCGCCACCCACGCGGGCACCATCAACAACGGCCTCAAAGCGCTCCAGCAGACCGCCGGCGACGGACAGCGCTTCATCGGCAAGACCGCCGACCAACTGCGCGACATGGTCGACGACCACCTGCACAACTTCGTCGGCCACGTCGAGGAGTCCTTCCACCAGGCCGAGGCGGCGCTGCGCAAGTACGCCACCGCCGTCACCGACGCGCAGTCCGACGCCGACGCCGCACTGACCGCCGCCCAGGGACTGGACGAGGACGATCCGCAACGCCAGACCCACAAGGACCGGGCCGACGAGGCGAAGACCACGCTCAGCAGCGCGGCGAGCGCCCTGGACAAGGCGCTGACGTCGGCCGGATCGCTGATGGTCCAGCCGGTCAGCGACTGCGACCTGTTCTGGGAAGTCTTCCAGTGGCTGACCATCGTCCTGTCGGTCATCGCCATCTTCACCGGCGGCGTCCTCGCGGTCCTCGCCTGGGGCATGAACGCGGTCCTGCTGATCAAGACCATCGTCGACTTCAGCCAGGGCAAGGCCGGCGGCCTGGAACTCGGACTCGCCTTCCTCGGCGTGCTCTTCCCCACCACCAAGGCGCTGCCGGTCGGCTCCATCATCAAGGGCCTGGGCAGCGTCCTCAAGGGCGGCGTCGAGGGCATCGCCGGCGCCGGGAAGAACATCATCAAGGAGATCGGCCACTTCTCCTCGCTGCACGGCGTGCCGAAGTTCGTGGTGGCGCCGATCGTGCTCGGCATCCACGCGCTCCCCGCCTTCAACGTCGTCAACGGCGTGAAGGGACTGGGAAACCTCGGCAAGGGCGGCTGGGAGTCGTTGGTCAAGACCGTCTCCAAGGACTGGGCGGACGTCACCAAGGGCGTCAGCGGCGACTGGGGCAAGATCGGCGCGTACGCGAAGGTCAACTTCGAGCGGCTCGGCCGGGCGGGCGTGGCCACCGTCGTGCCGCTGGACTTCACCGAGATGGGCGTGCTGGGCTTCGGTGGCGCCGCGCGGCTCGCCTTCGCCGAACGGGTGCTGGGCATCAAGCAGCCGGACCTGCACCAGTTGCTGGCCAACGCGGGACGTACGGACGCGGCGCTGCGCAACGGCGTCCCCATCGGCACCTTCGACGTACGCGGCGCGATGGTGCCGTTCCGGCCCGTCGGCGGGATCGGCACGCACGTCGTGCCGGGCAGCTTCGTGGACCTGTCGAGTCTGCACTTCGTGCCCGGCGGCTTCACCGGCGTTTCCTTCCCGCCGGTACACCTGCCCACCGTCTCACCGGGCGGGCTCACCAGGTTCCCGGGTGCCGCCATGCCCAACGGGATCGGCGGCTTCACCCTGGACGGGCTGGGAGCGTTCCGGCCGGCCGGGCCGGGGACGTTCCCCGTCAACGGTGTCGGCAACCTGATTCCCAACGGTGTCGGCAACCTGGTCCCCAACGGTCTCGGCTCGTTCGGCCACGGCGGCCTGAACCTCACCCTCCCCGGCACCCCGGGGGGCCTGACGCCGAAGGGGCTGGGCACCGTCACGCACGCCGGCGTGAACGTGCCGCACACCGGTGTGCACATGCCGCAGGGCATCACCGTGCCCAGCGGCTCCTTCACGCACACCGGCGTGCGGTTCGAGCAGCCGGCGCTGGTGACCACCCCCGGCATGCCGGGCATGACCACGCTCGACAACGGCCTGAGCGTCCCGGACGTGCACGGCTCCGGCGCCACGCAGCTCATCCAGCGGACCGACTTCGCGGCCGGACACGTGCGGATGGACAACAACCTGCTGCTGTCCGCCGACACCGCCATCGACCTGCTCAAGGACACCCACGTGGCGTCCCCGGCCGCGCACGTGGGGACGGAGGCCACCAACGTCCACGTCCCGGAGGTCTCGTTCGACAGCGGCTTCGTCCACGGCATCGGTGACGGCCACTCCATGGCCCGCGGCGCGATCGGGCACGGCGAGGCGCTGGAGGACATGACCTTCCCCGAGCTACAGGCACTGGCCTCGGGCGACGTGGCGGTGACCGCCTTCCACGGGGACGGCGTCAGCATCCGCATCGGCGACGCGGCGCCGCGCACGTTCACCGCGGACGACCTGGCCCATACGGTGCCCGGGGCTCCCGCACGGGTGGACACGCCGGGTACGCAGAACCTGACGGGCCCGCAGAATCTTCCGGGTACGCAGAACCTGGTGGGTACGCAGCACGTGCCCGGCGGCGCCACGCAGGTACCGGGCGCGCACGGCGTCGCGGAAACGATTCGGCCGACGGGGGTGGGCGCGCCGGGCGACCTGTCCGCCCTCGTGGGCGCCGTACCCCCGCCCCGTAACCTCGCCAAGGGCCCCGTCGACGTACCGGTGGCGGCCGGGGCGCAGGACCCGCTGCGGCTGAAGACCCCGGAAACCGGTAAGGCCGCGGCCACCGGCACCGGTGTCCCGGCCAAGGTGACGCCCCAACCCGCCGTCAACGAACACGACTTGGCGATGAGCCTGCTCGACAGCGGCGACCGCAAGCCGGTCCCGGCCGCCGGCCGGAGCGCCACCCCGGGCAGCCCCTCCGGCGTGTCCGCCCTCCCCGACCTGGACGGCGCGGGGGCCCGCGGCGCCACCGGCCCCGCGGACAACAGCGTCCTCGACCTGATCGCCCACCCGGGCGGCCCGGCGAAGGCGGTGGACGAGGCCGCCGCCGGCGTACCGGCCGCCGTGAGGGCCACCGACACCGCGCCCGCCCCGACGCCCGTACCCGCGCCGAAGGCCGAGACGCCCACCCCCGCGCCCGGGGCGAAGGAACCCGGCACCGTCACCGCGCCCCCCGGCAGCCGCTTCGGTGGTTTCTCGGGCGCCGCGGCCATGAACCACCGCCTGCGCGTCCGCAACGACCTGATCCTGGGCGGCTCGGTCGGCCCGGAGGCCGGGGCCAAGCTCAACGCGTGGGCCGGGTACGAGAACGCGCTGTCGCAGCTCGGCAAGGCGGAGCGCAAGGTGGACGAGCTGGCGCCGCCGCCCGGCGTGACCGCCGGCGAGCCCTCGCCCGCGCTGGCCGAGGCCCTGGACGACCTGGGCGTCCAGCGCGCCGAGGTGGCCAAGGCGGAGGCCAAGCTGGACGAGCTGGGCATCGACGCCGCGCGCACCCGCACCCAGATCAACGCCCTCACCGGCGGCATCTTCGGCGAACACGGCCTCGGCGGCGGACCGCGGCCGCACCCGCGGCCGGAGACGCAGGCGGTCCCGTCCGTGGACAAGGGCAAGGGCACGGCGGACCTCGCGGACACCGAGCCGGTGCCGCCCGTGGACAAGGGCAAGGGCACAGCGGGCTCCACGGACTTCGAGCCGGTCCCGACGACGGACAAGGGCAAGGGCGAGGCGGACTTCGAGCCGGTCCCGACGATCGACAAGGGCAAGGCCAAGGCCGACTTCGCCGACTCCGCGGACTTCGGGCCCGTCCCGGAGACGCACGTCCCGCGGCCCCCGGCGCAGGACCGGCTCGGCCACACCCCCGGTTCCGGCATCGGCGAGCGGGCCGCGGCCCGGCACGAGATCGTCACCGGTGGCGCGAGCGGGCCGGAGGCCGAGCTGCGGCTCGGTGCCTGGGAGCGGTACGAGCAGGCCTCGGCCGACCTGGCCCGTGCCCAGGGCAAGGCGGACGCACTGGCGCCCACGGCGGACCGGCCCGGCCCGTCCCAGCCGTCCGCGGCGGCCGTCGACGCGCTCGCCGACCTGGACGTCAAGCGCGCCGAGTTCCACGATGCCGAGGCCCGCCTCGGCGAACTGGACATGGACCCGAACGCCATCCGGCAGCAGATCGACGACGCCAACCACGCGATCGCCGTCGACCGTGCGCAGCGCGGCGAGTACGTCGGTCCGCTCGGCGGCGCGCCGGCCCCGCACTCCGGCGAGCCGCTGCCGCTCGGGCCGCACGACTGGTCCCCCGACCCGCGGGCGCCGCACGCCCTGTGGCCCGAGCCGGGCACGTACGGGGCGGGCCGCACCCTGGTCAACCAGTCCTTCCGCGACCTGCCGTACGCGGGCCACCAGCCGCTCGCGGCGGAGGACTACCTGAGCTGGATGCGGGCCAGCACGGGAGAGGGCCGGCCGCTGTCCTACGTGGTCAACACGATCGTCTCGTACGGCGAGATCGGGGGCGGCCGGCTCCAGGACTTCCTCAACTCGATCACCCGCGGCCTGGAGGGCTACGACGGCCGCCTCGGCGTGGTGATCGGCGTCAACGGCAAGCTGGAGGACCTCGCCGCCATCCACCGCGCGATGGACGACGCCCTCGGCTCGGTGCACTTCGACCACCCGCTGGCGATGGTGGCCACCACCTTCTACGGCGACACGTTCCCCTACGGCACCATCCGCAACGCCACCATGACCAGCCCGGCGGCCCGGTCGATGGCGCACTCGATGATGCACGGCGGCGGGGCGGGCGGCCCCAGCCACCCGTACTGGGCCTTCATGGACTTCGACGTCTACGAGCACACCGTCCCCAGCGGCCGGCACGTCTTCGACCACTTCGACCGGGAGCTGAACCTCGGCGCGGGCGGCGCCGTGGACGACTGGGCCAAGAAGCTCCCCGACGACACGGGAGCCGCGGCGAAGGCGGCCGACGACTCCGTGGTGGTTCCGGACGTTCCCGACACCGCACCGCTGCGCCCGCTGGTCATGACCGGCGGTTACCGGGTGCCGGGGAAGACCGGCGAGACGGTGACCGTCGACGGCGTCGCGGTGGACCGCTCGGTCGCGGACCTGATCAAGGCGACCAAGACCCGCGGAGACACCCCCGACGGCATGGTCTTCACCCAGCAGGACGTGGACAAGTTCGCGTCCGTCGTCGACTCCGACATGCGCATCCGCGCGTTGATGGCCGGCTTCCACGGGCTGCTGCCGTACGGGCCCGAGCCGAACCTCTTCGTGGACGCCGCCATCACCATGGTGGACGACGTGAAGCTGGCCGGGGACGTCTGGCGGCCGGTGCGGTTCGGCGGCGGCACGGGTGAGTACAAGGGGCTGCGGGAGCGGCTGAACCACTTCAACGCCTGGGAACTGGACCAGACCCTGCCGGACGTCCCGGGCAACGCGGTCGCGCGGGACATCGCCGCCGCCAACTCCGCGCTGCCCGACCGCGGCACCGCGTTCGTGGCCGACTTCGTCGGCGGCGCCGTCCCCACCGACCTCTCCCGCCTCATGTCCGGCTACTACAAGCACGGCAAGGCCGGCGGCGTCGGCAACATGCCGCAGGAGCACCTGACCCCGAAGAACGTGGTGGAGCACGTCTTCGCCCGGGACAATTTCGACCTGGACCCGAACATGTCGCGGGCCAAGGACGACACGAACATCAAGAAGATCCGCGACGACCTGCTGAAGGGGAAGACGCCGGAGCAGGGGTTCCGGGACGACCCGCTGAAGCCCATCGGCATCGACGGCCGGCGGCCCGGGTTCAACGAACACCCCCGGGCCACCCTCAACCGGCTGGGCGCCGGACTGGGCGGCGACGGCAACACCCTCGGCCTGCACATCTCCATCCGCGTACCGGGCCGCGCGGACGGGCTCGTGGTGGGCATCGTGCCGGCGGAGAAGCGGTTCGTCAGCCATGCGGTGGCCACCGCCACCGAGGAGGCGGCGTACAAGCGGCTGCAGAACTATGTGATCGCCGAGGTGCTGCCCCAGGGCGGTCTGCCGCACGACTCGCTGCTGCGTGCCCTCCCGGAACCGCCCGCGGGCGGGTACGGCCCGAAGGGACCCAGGATCACGCCCGGCGCGATCCCGGACGCCCAGGCGCTGCTGACGCAGATGCAGCGGCAGATGGGCAAGGGCGGCGTCGAGGACCTGATCAACGACGCCTACACACGGGGCATCGACGGCCGCGCGCTGACCGTCGGCCTGGTCACCGGACGCCTGAGCCCGGACGTGTCGCACCTCGGGCCGGTCGAGCACATCATGCTGGAGCGCTACGCCCAGGCGTTCAACCGGCCCTTGGAGATCCGGGGCGCGGACGGCTCCACCCACACGGTCGGCGTCGACGCCCGCAGGCCGGGCCCGCCGCTGTACCTGACCTGGGTCCCGGACCACGGCGGCCCGCGCCCCGGGCACTGGGAGGCGGGCGACACGGCGCCGCCGCCCGTACGGCTCGGTTCCGAACCCGGTTCCGGGATCGGCGAGCGGTCCGCGAACCGGCACGACATCATCACCGGCGGTACCGGCGGGCCGCAGGCCGGACTGCGGCTCGCCGCCTGGGAGCGGTACGAACGCGCGTCGATCGACCTGGCATGGGCCGAGCGCAAGGTGGACGAGCTCCCGCCCGAGGGCGGACAGCCCGGCCCGTCCAAGCCGTCCGCCACGGCCCGCGGCGCGTTGGACGACCTGGACGTCAAGCGCGCCCGGTTCACCGAGGCCGAGGACCGGCTCGGCGAGCTGGGCATGGACCCGGACGCCATCCGGCAGCAGATCGACGACGCGAACACCGCGGTCGCCATCGACCGCGCGCGGCGCGGGAAGTACGTCGCTCCGCTCGGCGGCGCGCCGCACCGGCCCACCGGCACCCCGCGCGGCTCGTACGACATCGAGACGGCCGGCGGCAACCACACCCTGTCCGGGCTGCGGTGGGACCGTGACCTCAGCCGTGGCACCACCACCGGAGACATCCGGGTCAACTCCGCGTTCCGGGACCTCCACGGACACAGCCAGCGGCCGCTGTCCGACGCGGAGTACCTGGCCAACCTGCGGCAGAGCCTCGACGAACGACGCCCGGTCTCCTATGTCGTCAACGCCGTCGTCAAGGTCGACGACTTCGGCGCCGACCAGCTCCGCGACTTCCTGCGGGCGGTCCGCACCAACATGCCGGACAGCTTCGACGGGCGGTTCGGCGTGGTCGTCGGCGTCAACGGTCCGGCGGGGGAGATCGGCCGCGTCAACGCCGCGGTGAACCGGGTCCTGGACGACGTGCACGCCGACTTCCCGCTCGCCGTCGTCGGTGTCGGCTGGCCCGGCAGAAAGTTCCCCTACGGCACCGTCCGCAACACCGTCATGACCAGCCCGGCCAGCAGGTCGATGATCCACGCCATGATGGACGGCGGCGCCGAGGGCGGCCGTACCCATCCGTACATCGCCTTCATGGATTTCGACAACTTCCCGCACACGGTGCCCAGCGGCCGGCACATCTTCGACTACTTCGAGAAGAAGTTCGAGATGCGTGGTGTCGAACGGGCGGGGGAGCCGTCGGCCGCCCCGCCGCTGCGCCCGCTGATGATGACCGGCGGCTACCGGGTGCCCGACCCGCCGGGCGGCGGCCTGCCCGACCCGCTCCTGGTCAAGACCGACGCGCATCTGGCCGAGGAGGAGGCGAAGGCGGCGCCCAAGGCGCAGACCGCGGTGAACAAGCTGCCCGCGGACGACGCCGGACCGTCGTCCGCCGCCGGCCCGGGCGGGTCCAAGGGCAAGGGGAAGGGCAAGGCCAAGGCGGTGGAGACGCCGCGCCTGCCGGGCGAACTGCGGGTCACGCCGGAGCACCGGGAGATCTTCGCCGCCCGGGTCCGCGCGGACATGCGCGCCCGGGTCGGCATCACCGCCGGCCACCCGCTGCTGCCGTACGCGCCCGAGCCCAACCTGTTCGTGGACGCCTCGGCGACGCTGGTGGACTCCGTGCCGGTCGGCAACTGGACGCCGCTGCGGTTCGGCCCGCGGGGCGCCGAGTTCCACCAGATGAGCCGCGCGCTGAACAACTTCAACGCCTGGGAGCTGGACACCACCCTGCCGCGGCTCACCGAGGCCGACTTCCCCCGGCTGCCGGGCGAGAGCCAGGACGACTGGCTCAAGCGGATGGACGACGGCATCACCGACCGCGGCGCCCAGCGGGTCATCGCGGCCGGCAATCACGCCCTGCCCGACCGCGGTACGGCCTTCGTCGCCGAGTACGAGAAGGCGGCCATCCCGACCGACCTGTCCCGGGTCATGGCCGGGCTCTACGGCAAGAGCGGGAAACTGCTCCAGGACCACGCCGGACTGGCACAGGTGGAACGGCTGGTCGAGAACAAGGACGTCAAGCGCGGGCTGGAGCTGGCGGACGTCCGCGACGACCGCTTCAAGCTGCCCCCGACGGCGGCGGACCGCGACAACCCGTTCCGGCCGGTCGATAGCCCGGATCAGGAGGGCCCCCGCGACATCGCCGCGCGGCTGAGCGACACCATGGGCACGGACGCCAACCCGCTGGGGCGCAACGTCTCCGCCCCGCTGCCCGGCGAACCGGCGATACGGGCCGGCATCCGGCAGGAGGACCTGCGGTTCGTCACCCACGGCTACGCCCACAACGAGGACGCTTCGCGGTTCCTGGACCTGCTCGACTACGCCATCGTGCACACGTCGCGCCGGACGTCGCCGACCTCGGTGCTCCACGCCTTCGAGACCGCACCCGGCCACCTGGGCCTGCCGACCCCGGAGGAGATCCTGCGCGGGGTACGGGGCCAGTTGGGACGCGGCGGTACCGCCTCCAAGACCGCGATCGAAAACATGATCAAGGGCGTGCTCAGGGACCACGGCGACATCGGTATGACGCCCCAGGAACTGTCCATCGCCGTGGCCACCGGACGGCTGCGCCGCGAGGACTTCCTTCCCGACGGCCTGAACGGCTCCGGCAGCCGGGCCGCCAGGACCGCGGCCGAGAACCTCGCCCTCCAGCGCTACACCAACGCCCTCGGCCGCGAACTGCACATCACCTTCGCCGACGGCAGCATGACCACCGTCAGGCCCGACAACCTCCCGAAGAGGATCAAGCGGCTGCCGCCCCCGGTGGAGATCGTCTGGACGACCAGTACCGATACGGTGCACCATCCGGACGGCGGCCACTGGAGCGTGGTCGACACCGGCCCGGCCCCGGACGCCGGCGGCAAGCGCGGGCGCAGCAGCCCCGACGGGTCGGTCAGCGGCGACGACGACCACAAGCGCCCGCGCAAGGGCAACGGCCGGGCCGACCCGCCCGGCGACGAGGACACGCTCATGGGAGACGTCCAATGACCACCGACCGGGCCGGCGCGGGCGCCGCCGTACACCACGTGGCCCCGGGCCGCCCCGGTGCCCACGCCACCCTGGCCGCCGCGCTGCATGCCGCCGCGCCCGGCGACGAGGTCCGCGTCGCCGCCGGGACGTACGAGGAGTCGCTCCGCGTCGACCAGGACGTGACCCTGCGGGCCGCGGACGGCGGCGTCACCCTGGCCACCCCCGGCGGCGACGCCCCCGTACTCGAAGTCCTGGCCGGCGCGCGGCTGACGCTGCACGGGCTGACCGTACGGGGCGGCGCCGCGGACCGGCCCGCCGTTCTGCTGTCCGGCGGTGTCACGCACTGGCACGGCGGCGGCACCGACCGCGGACGCCTGGAGGTGCTGCGCGAGGCCGCGCTCACCATGACCGGTGCCCGCCTGACCGGCGCGGCCCTGGCCGGGGCGCTGATCCGTACCACCGGCGCGGTCCGGCTCACGGACTGCGTCCTCGAAGGCGCCCAGGGCACCGGTGTGGTGGTGGGCGGCGACTCCCGGCTGGAGCTGACCGGCACCCGCATCAAGGGCGCCACCGGCTCCGGAGTGCGCGTCCGCGAGGACGCGCACATCGTGCTGCGCGACTGTCTGATCGACGGCGTGGGCCGCAGCGGGCTGCTGTTCGAGGACCGGTCGGCGGCCCTGCTCGTCGACTGCCGGATACGGGACTGCGGCGGCGAGGCCGTACGGGTGCTGGACTCCTCGCCGGTGCCGCGGGACGGCGACCCCTACGAGGCGACGGACGCGCCCGTGCCCGAACAGGCCCGCGGCGGACTGCTGCTGTACGGCTGCGAACTGGCGGGCGCGGGCGCGGACGCCCTGCACGTCGCCGGGTCCGGCGACGCCGTGCTCGACGGCTGCGTGCTGCGCGACGGCGCCGGCTCCGGCGCCACCGCGGGGGAGCGGGCCCGCGTACGGCTGGCCGACACCCGGATCGTCCGGACCGCCGCCGCGGCCCTGACCGCCCACGGCACGGCCCGGCTGGAGGCCCGCGGCACGACCGTACGCGGCTCCACGGCCAACGGCCTGCTGGCCACCGGCTCCGCCACCGTCCTGCTCACCGACGGCGAGGTGACGGACTGCCGGTTCAGCGCCGTGCACGCCGGCGGCGGCGCCGAGCTGACGCTGACCCGGCTGCGCGCCGGGAACACCCCCGAACACGGACTGCACGCCGTCGCCGACAGCCGCCTCACCCTCACCGAAGTGCACTTGGCCGACTGCGGCATGTCCGGCCTGGACCTGTCCGGCGCGGCCGCCGCCGAAGCCGCCGAACTGTCCGTCGTACGCTGCCGCAACGGCGTCGTCGCCGCCTCCGGCGGCACCGTGCGGCTGACCGGCTGCACGGTCACCGACGCCGAACGCGCCGGACTGACCTTCGGCGGCGGCGACGCCGAACTGGCCGGCGGCCGGATCCTGCGCGCCGGCACCGCCGGACTGGTCTTCCAGGGCGGCGCCACCGTACGGGCCGAGGACGTGGAGATCACCGAAGCGGCCGGGTCCGGCATGGTGGTGGCGGCGGGCGCCGCGCCCGACGTGCGGTCCGTACGGATCGTCCGCCCCGGCAAGAACGGCCTGATCGTCGACGCCAAGGGCGCCGGCTCCTTCGAGGACTGCGAGATCACCGGGCCCGGCTTCCCCGCCGTCCACCTGGGCGAGGCGGCCGCCCCCGTCCTGAGCCGGATCCGCGTCCAGGACGCCGAGGCCGACCTGAGCGCCGAGGACGGCGCCGAGCCGGACGTACGCGACTGCGTCTCCTGGCGCGTCGCGGACGCGCGGTGGCCCGCGCCCTTCGCGCCGGTCACGGCCAAGGCCGCGGCCGTCGCCACCGCCACGCAGTCCGCCGGCGCGCCGTCCGGCGACGGCACCACGACGACGGTCCCGCCCACCGAGGCCGACCTCGACGACCTGCTCGGCGAACTGCACGAACTGATCGGCCTGGAGCGCGTCAAGCAGGACGTCGCCTCGCTCGTCAAGCTGATGCGCATGGTCCAGCGCCGGGAGGCGGCCGGGCTGGCCGCGCCGCCGCTCAGCCGCCACCTGGTCTTCGCGGGCAACCCCGGCACCGGAAAGACCACGGTGGCCCGGCTCTACGGGCGCATCCTGGCCGCCGTCGGCCTGCTGGAGCGCGGCCACCTCGTCGAGGCCGACCGCTCCGCGCTGGTCGGCGAGTACGTCGGCCACACCGGCCCGAAGACCCAGCGGGTCTTCATGGAGGCGATGGGCGGCGTGCTCTTCATCGACGAGGCGTACTCCCTGGCGCCCGCGCACGCCTCGGGCGGCAACGACTTCGCGCAGGAGGCCATCGCCACCCTCGTGAAGCTGATGGAGGACCACCGCGACGCGGTCGTCGTCATCGTCGCCGGGTATCCGGTGGAGATGGAGCACTTCATCGACTCCAACCCCGGCCTCGCCTCCCGCTTCAACCGCACGCTGCTGTTCGAGGACTACGGCACCGAGGACCTGGTGCGGATCGTGGAACAGCACGCGGCGGCCCACCAGTACGAACTGACCGACGCGGCCCGCGACACCCTCGTCGGCTACTTCGACCACGTCCCGCGCGACGGCCGGTTCGGCAACGGGCGCTCCGCCCGGCAGACGTTCCAGGCGATGACCGAACGGCAGGCGTACCGCGTCGCGGAGAACGACGCGCCGTCCGAGGCGGACCTGCGGACCCTGTCCGAACTGGACGTACCGGAACTGGCCGTACCGCCCCAGGACGGGCCCCAGGCGGCGCCGCAAGGCGGCGCCGGGCCGCAGCCGTACCCGTCCGGTTCCGGCGGGCCCGTCCAGCGGGCCTGACCAGCGCCCCGCCGGGCCCGGCCCGACACCCCGACCACCCCCCAGGAGGAACCCCCGTTGTCACAGCCGAACAAGAGCGCCGGACCGGACCGCTCCGGTGCGTCCGACCCGTCCGGGTCCGGTTTCGCGGAGACCTTCGCCAAGGGCGCGCGGACCCCGAAGCGCGGCCTGGCACCCGGCCGCCGGGTGTGGAAGACGGCCCTGGGCCTGCCCGTCCTGGCCGGCGTCGGCGTCGGCGCGGTGGCGCTCGCCACCCTCGGCGTCTCCCAGGTGCGCTTCGGTGACGGCCAGGAGCAGGCGGTCGCCGCCAAGCAGCCGCAGCAGACCAAGACGGGCTCGCCCCTGCCGACGGCCAAGCCCGGCAAGGCGCCCGGCGAGGCACCGGGCAAGAAGGCCGGTGACCCCTCGCCGGGGGGCGGGGCGAAGTCGCCCGCCGCTCCCGCGCCCACCCCGTCGGCCAAGAAGAGCCCGAAGTCCGAGCCCAAGAAGCCCGCCGCGCCGCGCGTGGCCAAGGTGACCTACGAGGGGATAGCGGGCCCGGGCTGCCCGACGCCCCCGAGCGGTGGGTACCACCAGGCCGGTGTGCACGGCGAGGTCGGCGTCGGCTGGTACGGCCTCACCGGCGGCAGCACCCGCGAGGGCGGCTGCAGCGGTCAGTTCACGTCCGTACCGATGTCCGGCGACCCGAACAAGGACACCGACAACAACATCATGTGGTGGTGGGAGCCGGGCCCGCAGTCCCGTAGCTGCCAGGTGTCGGTCTACGTCCCCAGCGGCCCCAGCGAACGTGACGTCCAGGGCAGCCCGACCCACTACCAGGTGCTCACCGACCCCTTCAACCCGGGGACGAAGGTCGGCGGCTTCGTCGTCGACCAGGTCGCGCACCGGGGGAGCTGGCAGTCGGCGGGCACCTTCCCGGTGCATCAGAACAAGATCGGCGTGAAGCTGATGGACCGGGGCGACAACCACTCGCCGGGCCGGGACCGCGCCCACCACGGGGCCGGGGCCGTCAAGGTCGTCTGCCACGACTGACGCCCGGTCAGGGGCCCGCCGCGCGCGCCGTCACGTGTCGCACTCCAGCTCCGTACGGCACAGCGCGCAGCGGGCCCGCAGCGGACCGCGCACGGGGACGCGGATGCGCTGGCGGCACGTCGGGCAGGGGAACGACACGCGCAGCGGCGCGTTGCCCTCGAAGGCGTAGCCACCGCCCGCCGCCGGGCCGCCGGGCCGTCCGGCGTGCCGCGGGTCCCGGGCCGCGCGCCGGTCCTTGGCGTAGCGGCGGCGGTCCGCCCAGCCGGCCGCGGCCAGCGGCGGCTGCCGCGCGTCGCGGCGGGCCAGCGCCAGGCCCGCCTTGTAGGCGTCGTACGCCTGTGGGCTGGTGAACCACGGTGCCGGGTCCTCGTCGAAGAGCAGCGCGCGCTTGGCGAGGACGTAACCGAACTCCTCCGGGGTCAGATAGCCCAGCTTCTGCGAGAACGGCCCGTGTTCGCGGTACGCGTCGAGCAGCAGCCAGCCCGCGCCCAGGTAGGTGGTGGCGGTGTCGGTGAGGATCTCGTTGTCGCGGGTGCCGGGGAAGGACAGGTCGAGGCGGTGCAGGTAGACGTGCATCACCTCGTGGGCGAGGGCGGCGCCGATGTCCCGGCGGTGGGACTTGAAGCGGGCGTTCAGCTCGACGAAGTACTCGGGGCCCGCGGTCAGTTCGACGTTGGCGGCGAGGTCCATCTCGCGGAAGGCGACGATCACCCGGGCGTCGGGCAGCCGCAGGTGCCGCACCAGGGCGTGGGCCACCCGCTGCGCGCCCGCGTACAGCTCCTCGTCGTCGTCGAAGGCGACTTCCGCGGGCAGCACGCTCGTTCCGAAGGCGTGCACCGTGTCGGTCGAGAGGCGTTTGTAGAGCGCGGTGAGGGCCGCGCGGACCGTGTCCAGATGCGGATAGCCGTGCTCGATGTCCCCGCCGGAACCGCCCGGCCTTCCCGTCGCCGCCACCCGACCACTGTACGTCTCGTCGGGAACGTCCGGTATGGGGCGTACGAGGCGTGGGTAGAACAGGAGTTGGTCAGATGTACACCCTTGCCACTGTGATCGTCGACTCCACATAATCCAAGGGTGCTTTGCGGGCTCATCCCCACTGGGTCCGGACGCCTTGTGGCGTGCTGCCGACTTTCCCGCGCGGTCTTTCGGCGGCCCTTTCCGGTTCTCGCGTTGGCATGGGCCTGACATCGACGTGCAACCCCCCACGAAAGGAAGCCCGTTGCGAAGCCACCTGAAGCACCTCAAGAGAGCCACCGCCACCGCGGCCGTCGCCCTCGCGGCCGTCAGCCTCCAGCCCGCCGCCGCCAACGCCGCCCCCACCCCCCAGCCCGACGGCGTACACACCAAGATCGTCGGCGGCACCAAGGCCGAACAGGGCGAATTCCCCTTCATGGTCCGGCTGTCGATGGGCTGCGGCGGCGCCCTCTACGCCAAGGACATCGTGCTGACCGCCGCCCACTGCGTGGACGGCAGCGGCCCCAACACCTCCATCACCGCCACCGCGGGCGTGGTCGACCTGGAGGACCCCAAGGCCGTCAGCGTCAAGTCCACCGAGGTCCTCCAGGCCCCCGGCTACAACGGCAAGGGCAAGGACTGGGCGCTCATCAAGCTCGCCAAGCCCATCGACCTGCCGACCCTGAAGATCGCCACGGACGACAAGCTCACCACCGGCGAGTTCGACATAGCCGGCTGGGGCGCCGACAAGGAGGGCGGCCAGCAGCAGCGCCACCTGCTCAAGGCCAAGGTGCCCTTCGTCGACGACGCCACCTGCAAGAAGGCCTACGGCGACCAGCTCACCCCCGGCGAGGAGATCTGCGCCGGCCAACTGGACACCGGCGGCACCGACACCTGCCAGGGCGACTCCGGTGGCCCGATGTTCCGCAAGGACGACGCCGGCCAGTGGCTCCAGGTCGGCATCGTGAGCTGGGGCGAGGGCTGCGCCCGGCCCGGCAAGCCCGGCGTCTACACCGAGGTGAGCACCTTCGCCGCGGACATCAAGAAGGCGGCCGACGGCCTGGCCGGCTGACGGCCACCACAGAGCGCGCACGCCGCGCCCCGGAGCCGCACGGCACCGGGGCGCGGCCGCGCACCCCGGCCCCGGGTCCTACCGAAGAGGGACCCGGCTCGTCCTTTCGGCCGGGGCACGGGCGCCGACACATGGCCGGAAAGCCGATGCCCGCCCGCACGTCCCCTTCCTAGCGTGGGCGGCGTGACCACCGAGCCCCGCTCCCGCCGCACCCCGCAGACCCCGGCCCGCGGCCCGGCCCGCGCCGGCGACCACCGGGCGACCGCGACCGCCGCCCTGCTGCTGGCCGCCTCCGCCGCGGCCGTCACCTGGCTGCTGCTCGGCGGCCACGGACACAGCCTCCGGACCGACGGCCCCACGGCGTCCCCCACCGCCGTCGGCCACACCGCCGTCCGCGACGGTGCCACCCGCACCGGCGGCGACTGTGCCGCACGGGGCCCCCGGCACCGCGGCTGCGCGGGCACCGGCCCCGCGTACCCGCGCCCGCCCACCTGCTGCCGGCCCCCGCACCGCGACAGCCACCCGGCCGTACGCGCCGCCCGCCGGTGACACCGGCAAGGCCATCCCAGCGGTTGCGGGCCGCGATCATCGCAGGTCAGATGGGAAACAGCGGGAGCGGCCCGGACCGCTGCCGCGCACGGCGCACGGACAGGGCGAAGGACACATGGCGATCAGCGTGGTCATCGCGGACGACCAGGAGATGGTCCGGACGGGCTTCCGGATGATCCTGGAGAGCCGGCCGGACATCGAGGTCCTCGCCGATGTCGTGGACGGCGCGGCGGCCCTGTCCGCGGTCGAGCGGCTGCGCCCCGACGTCCTGCTGCTCGACATCCGGATGCCCGAGATCGACGGCCTGGAGGTCACCCGCAGGATCGCCGAGCGCGCCGCCGCTCACCCCGAGACCGCGCACAAGCCGCGCATCGTCATCGTCACCACCTTCGACCTCGACGCGTACGTGCACGCCGCGCTGCACGGCGGCGCCTCCGGCTTCCTGCTCAAGGACGCCAGCCCCGCCATGCTCGTGGAGGCCGTACGCGCCGCCGCGGCCGGCGACGCCCTGGTCTCGCCCGCGATCACCGTACGGCTGCTGCGCGAACTCGCCCCCACGGCGGCCGGCGGCACCACCCGCACCCTCACCGAGCCGCTGACCGACCGCGAGCAGGACGTCGTACGGGCCCTCGCCCGCGGCCGGACCAACGCCGAGATCGCCGCCGAACTCTACGTCTCGCTGTCCACCGTCAAGTCGCACCTCGCCAACGTCCAGACCAAACTGGACGCCCGCAACCGGGTCGAGATCGCCGCCTGGGCCTGGGAGAGCGGGCTCGCCGCGAGCGGCCCCGGCGGCGGACCGGCCGTACCGTGAGCCCGATGTCCGGGTGGGCCCGCGCCCACCCGCGCAAGGCCACCGCCGCCAAGACCGCCCTCGCCGCGGTCCTGCTCTTCCTCGTCGGCTTCGAGACCGTCGCGCTGGCCCGCCAGCCCACCCGCCCGCACGCGACCGTCGTGGCCGCCGCCGTCGTCGTCTGCCTGTGCGCCGTACCCCAGGCACGGATCCCGCCGCGGGTCCGCGCCTGGACCGCCGCCTGCGTCTCCCTCACCGCCTCGGTCATCCTGATCGCCGGACAGCATGCCCTGGAGGTGTGGGGCCTCGGTGAAGGCGTCGCCCTGCTGGTCCTGCTCACCGGCGTGGTGCACCACGCGCCCGGCCGCACCGCCGCGGTCCTCGGCCCCATGCTGGGCCTGGCCTGCGTCCTCGCCCCGATGCGTGACGTCCGGCTGGGCCTGTGGACCGTCGTCTACGGTGTGCTGACCGTCGTCGTCAGCGCCTACTCGATGATCCTGCGCTGGCAGGACGCCCAGCGCATGCGGGATTTGGCCGCCGTACGGACCGCCGAACGCCTGGAACTCGCCCGCGAACTGCACGACCTGGTGGCCCACCACGTCACCGGCATCGTCGTCCAGGCCCGCGCCGCCCGCTTCACCTCGCTCAGCGGACCCCGGGCGGACGCCGCCTTCGAACGGATCGAGGCCTCCGGCGGCGAGGCGCTCAGCGCGATGCGCCGCCTGGTCCGCGTCCTGCGGGAGGGCACCGCGCGCAGCCGGCCGCTCGCCGGGCTGGCCGAAGTCCGCGCCCTCACCGAGACGTATGCCCGCACCGGCCCGCCCGTCACCCTGCACATCGACCAGGGCCTCGACGAGACGGTCCCCGCCGAGGTCGCGGCCGCCGTCCACCGCATCGTCCGCGAGGCCCTCACCAACGTCAGCAAGCACGCCGCGGACGCCACCGCCGTACGTATCGGGCTCCGCGCCGTACCGTCCGGCCTGGAACTGCGCATCACCGACGACGGCAGGCACCCCGCCCGCCTCTCCGAACAGGCCCGCGGCGGCGGCTTCGGCCTGGCCGGGCTGACCGAACGGGCCGAAGCGATGGGCGGCCGACTCACCGCGGGCCCCGCACCGGAGGGCGGATGGGAGGTACGGGCGGTACTGCCGTCGGGGGCCGCGGGGGTGGGGGAGGACGGGGGGTGTGAGGAGGGCTGAGCCTGTGGGCCGGGCGGGCTGCCTCGGCCGTCCGCGGCAGCCGACCCGTACGAGCCCCGGGCCCCGCCCCGTCGCCCCGTTAGTCCAACACCTCCCGCCCCTTTGTCCATGGGCGTGCCTGCCGCGCACCCAGCAGCCTGTCCCGCGACGGGCAGAGTCGGCGCGAAGGACGGAGAGCGCACGTGAACGGACCGACAGGCGCGGAGCAGCCGGCCGACACCGGAACACGGCAGGACGCGACGGAAGGCGCGGAGCCCGGCCCCACCCGCAGGAAGATCGTCATCGGCTCCGCGCTCGCCGGGATCGCCGGCGCCCTTCCGCTCGGCGGCGGCAGCGCGTATGCCGACAGCACCGGCCCGCTCCCGCGGCCCCGGGCCGGTGCAGCGGTGCTGCGGTCCGGCGCGCTGGAGGTCCGCGTCGACACCGCCTTCCCCCGCGTCCTCTCCTACACCGACCGGGGTACCGGCGCCGTCCTGTACGGCCAGCCCGACCCGGTCACCCAGCTCCTCGTCGACGGCACCGCCCGCACGCCCCGGGTCACCTCCCGCCCGGCCGCCGGGCGCATCGCCTACACCCTCGCCTTCGACGGCGGTACCGAGATCGACGCCGAGATCACCGTCAGCGGATGGCGCGTCGACTGGCGCGTCACCAGGATCGCCGACACCCCCGCCCTCCGCGTGGGCACCCTCCAGATCCCCGGGCTCGCCCTGCTGAGCGTCCGCAGCGATCAGCCGGGCGCCGCCGTCCTCACCGCCCGCATCGACCTGAACAAGGCCGGGAGCGGCGACACCCTCGTCCGGATCACCCCGGCGACCCCCGTGGACACCGCGCCCGCCGGCTGCGCGTACGCGGTCGCCGCCACCGGCCGAGTGGCCGCCGCCATCGAGACCAACACCGTGTACGACACGCCCAGCGGGGCCACCACCTGGGAGAACGGGCGGTTGTGGCGGCAGACCACCGCGAGCGGCGGCCACCGCTACGCGCGCCTCGGTTGCGGCCAGTGGACCCACCGCGCGGCCACCGCGCCCCTGGACGACACCGAACCCCTGCCGTACGCCACCGTCGTCCTCACCCGCGACCGCAACGGCGACGGCACCGCCGACTGGCAGGACGCGGCCATCGCGCTGCGCGACATCATGGTCAGCCCGCTCGGCGCCGACGACCAGCACCTGCGTGTCGTCGCCCACATCCCCTTCAACTTCGCCAGCCAGGCCACCAACCCCTTTCTGGCCACCCTCGACAACGTCAAGCGGATCGCGCTGGCCACCGACGGCCTGCGGCAGTTCACCCTCCTGAAGGGCTACCAGTCCGAGGGGCACGACTCCGCCCACCCCGACTACGGCGGCAACCACAACGAACGCGCCGGCGGCCTCGCCGACCTCAACACCCTGCTGCGCGCCGGAAAGACGTGGCACAGCGACTTCGCCGTCCACGTCAACGCCACCGAGTCCTACCCCGTGGCGCACGCCTTCTCCGAAACCCTCGTCGACAAAAACGACGCCCAGTGGGACTGGCTCGACCAGTCCTACCGCATCGACGCCCGCCGCGACCTGGTCTCCGGCGACATCGTCCGCCGCTTCCGGCATCTGCGCGACGAGACCGACCCCGCCCTGAACACCCTCTACATCGACGTCTTCCGCGAGTCCGGCTGGAACTCCGACCGCCTCCAGCGTCACCTGCGCGACCAGGGCTGGCAGGTGACCACCGAATGGGGCCACGGCCTGGAGCGCTCCGCCTTGTGGTCGCACTGGGCCAACGAGACCGACTACGGCGGCGACACCTCCCGCGGCATCAATTCCCGGCTCATCCGCTTCATCCGCAACCACCAGAAGGACGTGTTCGCGAACAAGTGGCCCACGCTGCTGGGCGGCGCCCGGATGGGCAACTTCGAGGGCTGGGTCGGCAAGACCGACTGGCACGCCTTCTACGCGATCATCTGGGTCGACGCGCTGCCCGCCAAATACCTCCAGGCATACCCGGTCCGCACCTGGCGTGACCACGAGATCACCTTCGAGGGGCCGACCGCCACCAGCGTCACCGACAGCGGCGGCGTCCGCCGCATCACCACCGACGGACGCCTGGTCTACGACGGCGGCACCTACCTGCTGCCCTGGGAACCCCGCCGGGCCACCGACCCCGAGAAGCTCTACCACTACAACCCCGAGGGCGGCACGACCACCTGGACGCTGCCGCGCGGCTGGTCCGGCGCCCGGAGCGGGTACCTCTACCGGCTCACCGACCAGGGCAGGAGCCGTCCGCAGCGGCTGGCCGTACGCGACGGGAAGATCACCGTCACCGCCGCGGCCGGAGTGCCGTACGTCCTGTACCGACGGCCCGCACCGGCCCAGGGCGGCCGCGGCTGGGGCCGGAGGAGCGGTCCCGGGCAGCGCCACGGCGCGGGCCGGAGCGGGCCCGGCTGGGGCGAGGGCACGCCGCTCGCCGACCCCGGCTTCCACTCCGGCACCCTCGACGCCTGGCAGGTCACCGGGCCCGCCACCGTCCGGCCGAGCGCGCTCGGCGACTACGAACTGGTCATCGAAGCGGGCGGCGCGGCAGCCGTCGGCCAGCGGCTCACCCGCCTGGCGCCCGGCACCTACGCGGCCTCCGTGCAGGTGGAGGTCGGCGCGCGGCCGGGCGAGCGGCGCCGGGCCACGCTGGAGGTACGCACCGGCGACGGTGTCACGGCCGCCAACTGGACCGACACCTCCACCGCCGGGAACTTCGTCGCCGCCGACCGCAAGCACGGCACCCGCTTCCAACGGATGTTCACCCCCTTCACCGTCCCCGAGGGCGGCGGTCCCGTCACCCTCACCCTCCGCGCCGCGGCGGGCACTCCGCGTATTCGATTCGACAACGTGCGGGTGGTCGCCGCGGTTCCCGCCCGCCGGCCGGGCACCGTCGCGTACGAGGACTTCGAGCACGTACCGCAGGGCTGGGGCCCCTTCGTCAAGGGCGACGCGGGGCAGGTCACCGACCCGCGCACGCACATAGCGCAGCGGCACGCGCCGTTCACCCAGCGCGGCTGGAACGGCAAGGCCGTCGACGACGTCATCGACGGCGGCCAGTCCCTGAAGTCCCGTGGCGAGAACAAGGGCCTGGTCTACCGGACCGTGCCGCACACCGTGCGCTTCGTCCCCGGACGCCGCTACCGGGTCAGCTTCCGCCACCAGAACGAGAAGGCGGGCCAGTACGCCTGGGTCACGGCCACCGACGAGCCGGCCGCCCGCGAACTGAGCCGCATCCCGCTGCCCGCCGCCACCCGGCCCACCACGCACACCTACGAGTTCACCGCACCGGAGAGCGGCGAGGCGTGGGTGGGGCTGCGCAAGACGGGCGACGACGGCAAGGCGGAGTTCGTCCTGGACACCTTCGAGGTACGGGAGGCCTGACCCGCCGGGCACCGGAACCCGGTCCGCCCGGGCGCGGCGGACCCGCGCGTCAGGGCACCAGGCGAGGCGCCCCCGCCCGCTTCCCCTCAAGGGCGGGGGCGCCCGCCAGTTCCAGCAGGAGCAGCTCGTTGGCGCCCGGGCGCAGCACCGGGCCGGGGACGAACAGGGTGTGCTGCGGCCCCGTCGCCCAGTAGCGTCCCAGGCAGAAGCCGTTGATCCAGGCGAAGCCGCGCTTCCAGCCGGGCAGTTCGAGCGTGGCGTCACCGGGGGAGGGGACCGGCAGCGTGGCCCGGTACAGGCCCGGCTGCTCGCCGGTGAGGGGGCGCTGCCGCCCGGCACCGCAAGCACACCCGCCGACGTCCCCGAACGGCACCCGCCCCACGGCCGCCGCGTCCTCCAGCGCGTCCAGCCGCAGCCCCCGCGCCCGTACGCCGTGCAGATACTGCCGCTCGTGCAGCACCCCACCCGTGAGGCCCTTCGGCTCACCGAGCCGCGGACCGTAGTTGACGCGCCCCAGTGACTCCACCCACAGCTCCACGGTGGCGGGCCCGGTCACCGCCGCACCGATCTCCGCCTCCTCCTCGGCCAGGTCCGGCCCCCGCACCCCTTCCACGTACGTCACCGCCAGGTCGCGCAGCCCCGTCACCCGCAGCGGGAACGGCCCACGCGGCCCCGGCACCTCGAAGCGGTACCGCACCACGCCCCGGTCCACGTCCAGCTCCTCGAACGCCGGCGGGACACCCGCCGTCACCTCCGGCCCGCCGAGCGCGTCCAGCACGTCGGCGAGCGGCGCCCACCCGCCGGACTCGGCCCGTACGGGTGCGGCGAGGACCGGCGGCGGTACGGGGACCTCGGGCAGCGGACCCGGGGCGTACGGGGCCAGCACCTCGCGGAAGCGGCGGAACTTCTCCGTGGGGCGCCCGCGTTCGTCGATCGGCGCGTCGTAGTCGTACGACGTGACGGTGGGCCGCAGAGCCCCGTCGTGCAGCTCGCCGGAACGGTTCGCCCCCGCCCACCCGCCGAAGTTCGTCCCGCCGTGCGCCATGTAGACGTTGACCGACGCACCGCACTCCAGGATCTCGCGCAGCGCCTCCGCCGCGTCCTCCGGGGAGCGTGCCACCGGCGCGTCACCCCAGTGGGAGAACCACCCGCACCAGAACTCCCCGCACATCAGCGGACCGTCCGGCTGATGCCGGCGCAGCGCCGCGAACGCCCCCCGCGCCCCGGAACCGAAGTTCGCCGTGGCCAGGACACCCGGCACAGAGCCCCCGGTGAGCATGTGGTCCTCGGGACCGTCCGACGTGAACAGCGGCACGCCCACCCCGAGGTCGCGCAGCAGGTCCACCATGTGCGCCAGGTACTCCCGGTCGCTGCCGTACGACCCGTACTCGTTCTCCGCCTGCACCATCACCACCGGACCGCCACGGTCGTACTGCCGCGCCACCACCTGCGGCAGCAGCCGCCCGAACCACGCGTCCACCGCCCGCAGATACTCCGGGTCGCGGGTGCGCACCCGCCGTCCCAGCGGGCCGGTCAGCCAGTGCGGCAGCCCGCCGTTCTCCCACTCGGCGCAGATGTACGGACCCGGCCTGACCAGCGCGAGCAGCCCCGCCGCGTGCGCCGCGTCCAGGAAGCGGCCCAGCGCCTCCGGGTCACGGTAGGCGCCCGGCCGCGGCTCGTGCAGGTTCCACGGCACATACGTCTCCACGCAGTTCAGGCCCATGGCGCGCAGCATCGCCAGCCGGTGCCCCCACTGTGCCTCGTGCACCCGGAAGTAGTGCAGCGCACCCGACAGCAGCCGCACCGGCCGCCCGTCCCGCTCGAACTCCCGCCCGCCCACCACGAACTCGCCCACGCCGCCCGTCCCCTCCGCCCACCTGGCCTTCGGCTCACCCTCACCTCTGGCGGCGCGCGGGTCCATGGACAAAGATCGACGTTGATTGGACGGAGCAGGTACCGGACCGGGCAGAAAACATGACAGGAAGGAAGCGCGCCGGGCAGAAAGCGACAGCCTCCGAGCTGGTACGGACATGGCGGCCCGCCGTGTACGGGCTCGGTGACCCGCCGCGTACGGGCATGGTGGTCCGCCGCTTACGGGAACGGGCGGCCCGTCGTACGGACGCGGCGGCCCGCCATGTGCGCACCCCGTGCCGCCCCGCACGGACACGGCCCGGCACGAGAAGACGGACACGAGAAGGCCCGCACGAGGAGACGGGAGGACGCCCGCATGTACCACACCTGGATGCGGTACTTCACGCCCAGCCCGGCCCACCACCGGCTCGGCCTGGTGTGCCTCGGTGTCGGGCTCCAGCACGGCACCCTGCCACCCGTCGGCCCGCGCGTCCTCGACCACCACGTCGCCGTCGTCGTCGGCGCCGGCCGCGGCTGGTTCACCAGCCCCGACGGTACCCGGACGCCGGTCACCGCCCCCGCCCTCCTGTGGCTCGTTCCCGGCGTCCCCCACCACTACGGCGCCGACCCGCACACCGGATGGGACGAGAGCTTCGTCGACTTCACCGGCCCCGCCGCCACCACCTACACCGAACTCGGCTACATCGAACCCGACCGCCCCCTCGTCCCGCTCGCCGACACCGCCGCCGCCCGCACCGCCATCGGCCGCATCACCCGCGCCGCCCACCGCGGCAACCCCCTCCTGGAGGTCGAGACCGCCGCCGCCGTCCACGAGCTCCTCGTCGCCCTGCGCCGCGCCCGAGCCGACACCGACGCGGCCGGCGACCCCGTGCTCCAGGCGCTCGCCCGCGACGCGTTCCTGCCGCTGACCGTCGCCGAACACGCCGCCCGCCACGGCATGACCCCCGCCGCCCTGCGCACCGCCGTACGCCGCGGCGCCGGGTGCAGCCCCAAGGACTACCTCCTGGCCATCCGCCTCGGTCACGCCAAGGAGCTGCTCGCCGCCACCGAACTCCCCGTCGCCGCCGTCGCCCGCCGCGTCGGCTACACCGACCCGGCCTACTTCAGCCGCCTGTTCACCCGCCGCGTCGGCACCGCGCCCGTCCGCTTCCGCGCCCTCCAAGGGCACAGCGTCCCCGGCGGCTGGTCCACCCGCGTACCCGACCCCGACGACCCGCCGCGGATCGGCTGAACCGGCCCGGCCACGGTTCGGCCACGAGCCGGCGGCGGGGCGCGCGGCCCACGCGCGGGGCGTGGCCCGGCCGGGAAAAGCACGGGCCGAGTGCGCGGTGTCAGTGCCGTACGGCAGCATGAGGACATGCCCGCACTGACGCGCGACGAGGCGCAGACCCGAGCCCGACTCCTCGACGTCCACCGCTACGCGATCGACCTCGACCTCACCCACGGCCCCGACCACTTCGTGTCCCGCACGGCCGTCCGCTTCGGTGCGCGCACCCCCGGCGACACCTTCATCGACGTCGCACCGCACGAGCTGCGCTCCGCCACCCTCGACGGCCACCCCCTCGACCGGGCCACCCTCGACGGCAACCGCCTCCCGCTGCCCGGCCTCACCGAAGGCGACCACGAACTCCGCCTCGAAGCCGCCATGTCCTACTCCCGCACCGGTGAGGGCATGCACCGCTTCACCGACCCCGTGGACGGTGAGACCTACGTCTACACCCAGTTGTTCCTGGACAACGCCCAGCGCGTCTTCGCCGCCTTCGACCAGCCCGACCTGAAGGCCGTCTTCGAACTGACCGTCACCACGCCCCCCGGCTGGACCGTCCTGGGCAACGGCATCGCCACCCGTGACGACGGCGCGGAAGGCCGCTGGGCCCTCGCCCCCACCCCGCCCATCAGCACTTACCTCGTCGCCGTCGCCGCCGGCCCCTGGCACACCGTCCGCACCGAGCACGCCGGACTGCCCTTCGGCATCCACTGCCGCCGCTCCCTGGCCCCCCACCTGACCGCGGACGCCGAAGAGATCCTCGACATCACCCGCCGCTGCTACGACCGCTACCACGCCCTCTTCGACGAGCCCTACCCCTTCGACTCCTACGACCAGGCATTCGTGCCCGAGTTCAACGCGGGCGCCATGGAGAACCCCGGCCTGGTCACCTTCCGCGAGGACTTCGTCTTCCGCTCCGCCGTCACCGACACCGAACGCCAGTCCCGCGGCATGGTCATCGCCCACGAGATGGCCCACATGTGGTTCGGCGACCTCGTCACCCTCGCGTGGTGGGACGACATCTGGCTCAACGAGTCCTTCGCCGAGTACATGGGCTACCAGGTCCTGTCCGAGGCCACGCACTTCACCGACACCTGGACCGACTTCGGTATCGCCCGCAAGAGCTGGGGCTACGACGCCGACCAGCGCCCCTCCACCCACCCCGTCGCCCCCGCCCCCGAGGACGTGCCCGACACGGCCTCCGCCCTCCTCAACTTCGACGGCATCTCCTACGCCAAGGGCGCCTCCGCCCTGCGCCAGCTCGTCGCCTGGATGGGCGAGAAGGACTTCCTCGCCGGCGTCAACGACCACATCACCCGCCACCGCTTCGGCAACGCCACCCTCGCCGACTTCGTCGACTCCCTCGCCCGGGCCACCGACCGCGACGTGCCCGCCTGGGCCGGAAGCTGGCTGCGCACCACCGGCGTCGACACCCTCACCCCCGTTCTCGGCACCACACCCGACGGCGGCTGGACGCTGCGCGTCGACCGGGACGGCAGCCGCCCCCACCACCTCACCGCCGGACTGTACGACCGCGACCCCACCGACCCCGCCCGCCTCGTCGCCCGCGACCACCTCGCCTGGGACATTCCCGCACCGGGCCCCGAGGACCAGGACACGGCGCGGGCTTCCGCCGGTGCGGCACCGGCCTCCGATGCCGCACCGTCCCCCGGGACCACACCGCCTCCCGGCGAGTCCGGTGCCGCACCCGCTTCCGGTGCGGCACCGGCCTCCGATGCCGCACCGTCCCCCGGTGGCCCCGCCACCGCACCGGACGCCGACGCCGCACACGCCGGCGGACATACTGCCGCACACACCGGCGCGCGGTCCGGCGCCCCGCAGCGCCTCCACACCGGTCCGGGCCCCCGCCCCGCCCTGGTCCTCCTCAACGACGGCGACCTCACCTACACCAAGATCCGTCTGGACCCCACCTCCTGGGACACGGCCCGTGCAGCGCTCTCCGGCCTGCCCGACCCCCTCACCCGCGCCGTCGTATGGAACGCCGCGCGTGACATGGTCCGCGACGGCGAGCTGCCGCCCGCCGCCTACCTGGACGCCGCCCGCGCCCACCTTCCGTACGAGACCGACATCGCCATCGTCTCCGGCACCCTCACCTTCGCCCGCACCCAGATCGCCGACCGCTACCTCCCCGCCGCCGACCGGCCCGCCGCCCTGACCACCCTCGGCACCGTCGCCCGCGACATCCTGCGCCGCACCGAAGGCTCGGAGAACGGTGACGGCCAAGGACTGCGCCTGGCCGCCGTCCGCACCTTCATCGACAGTGCCACCACCCCCGACGGCATACAGGACTGGCTCTCCGGCGGCAGCGTCCCCGGCGGCCCCGTCCTCGATCCGGAGCTGCGCTGGCGCATCCTCGGCCGGCTCGCCGTCCTCGGCGCCACCACTCCGGCCGCCATCGAGGACGAACTGGCCCGCGACCCCAGCGCCACCGGCCGCCAGGGCGCCGCCACCTGCCACGCCGCCCTGCCCGACCCCGCCGCCAAGCGGGCCGCCTGGGACGCACTGTTCGCCACCGACGAGCAGACCGACCTGTCCAACTACCTCTTCAACGCCACCGCCGCCGGCTTCTGGGCCCCCGAACAGCTCGACCTGGTGCGCCCGTACGTCACCCGGTACTTCCCCGACGCGGTGGCCCTCGCCGCCCGCCGCGGCCCCGCCCTCGCCGAGTCCGCCGGCCGCTACGCCTTCCCCACCCCGTTCGTCGACACCACCACCCTCCGACTGGGCGAGGAGTGCCTGCGCACCGCCGACCCGTCCCCGGCCCTGCGCCGTAAGCTCATCGACCAGCTCGACGATCTGGGGAGGGCACTCCGGGTACGGGGCGCGTAGCGGCGGCTCACGCGCGGCGGCGGACCCGACGGGGCAGCGAGGAGCGGGGGAGCGGCGGACCCGCCGGGCCGTGACACGCGCCGGGCCGGCGGCGGTCCCGGCGGGCGCCCGGGAGGAAAGGATCCGGCGCCCGCCCGTCGCGCCCCGACCCCGGGCTCCGGCCCCGCCGGTCAGGCCGTACGGACTGCATAGCAGGCAATCCGATCATCACCGCCCCGCCCAGCACATCAGTACCCCTTTCGGGTTGAGCTCGCTCAGCTCGGCAGGCACACCACCCGGCCCCGGCCAGTCTGTGGTGTGCCCGCTGTCGCGCACCCGAAGGACCGCCCATGAACACCCCGCCCCTCGCCGGCGGAGCCGCAGGCCCCGACGCCCTGCGGCCCCTCCTCGGCACCGTCCTCGACGCGCTGCGCGACGGAGCGGAAGCCCGGGGCGGACCGCTGCCCGCCGGCGGCCCCGGCCGCGTCGCCGCGCGGCTGCGGGAGGCCACCGGGCCGGTCCTTCCCGAGACCGGCCGCGGCCCCCACGAAGCGCTGCGTGCCCTGGTCCACGCCCTGGCCGCCGGTGCCGCCGACCCCGCCGACCCGCACTGCGCGGCCCACCTGCACTGCCCCCCGCTGGCCCTCGCCGCCGCGGCCGACCTGGCCGCCGCCGCCCTCAACCCGTCCATGGACTCCTGGGACCAGGCCCCCGCCGCCTCCGCCCTCGAAGCCCGCACGGCCCGCGAACTCGCCGCGCTCGTCTACCCGTACGGCCCCGACGCCGCGCCCCACCCGTACGAGACCGGCCCACCGCCAGGCGCCGCGCGCCCGCCCACACCGCCCGCGCCCGCGATCCCCGCCCGCCCGTACGGATCCGACACGCCCGCCGGCCCCGGACGCACACCCGAGGACGAGCAACCCGACGCCCTGGTCACCACCGGCGGCACCGAGTCCAACCAACTCGGCCTCCTCCTCGCCCGCGAGCACGCCCGCACCCACCACACCGAGCCCCTGCGCGTCGTCTGCGGCGCCAACGCCCACCACAGCATCCACCGCGCCGCCTGGCTCCTCGGCCTCCCCGAACCCCTCACCCTCCCCACCCCTGACGGCACCCTCGACCCCCACACCCTCCACACCGCCCTCACCGGCCTCTGCCACCCCGGCACACGCGGCGCCCCCGTCCTCGTCTGCGCCACCGCCGGCACCACCGACACCGGCGCCATCGACCCGCTGCCCGCCCTCGCCGACCTCACCCGCGCCCACGGCGCCCGTCTCCACGTCGACGCGGCCTACGGCGGCCCCCTCCTGTTCAGCACCACCCACCGTCCCCTCCTCGACGGTCTGCACCGCGCCCACACCGTCACCCTCGACCTGCACAAACTCGGCTGGCAGCCGGTCGCCGCCGGCCTCCTCGCCGTTCCCCGCACCACCGACCTCGCCCCGCTCACCCACCGCGCCGCCTACCTCAACGCCGACGACGACACCGAAGCCGGCCTTCCCGACCTCCTCGGCCGCTCCCTGCGTACGACCCGCCGCCCCGACATCCTCAAGATGGCCGTAACCCTCCAGGCCCTCGGCCGTACGGGACTCGCCGACCTCGTCGACCGCACCCTCGCCGCCGCCCGCACCCTCGCCGGCCTCATCGACGACCACCCCGCCTACGAACTCCACTCCCGCCCCACCCTCAGCACCGTCCTCTTCCGCCCCACCGGTGCCGATGACACCACCGTCGCCACCATCCGCCGCCGCCTCCTGCACCACGGCCGCGCCGTCCTCGGCCGCGCCACCGCCCCCACCGGCCTCTGGCTCAAAGCCACCCTCCTCAACCCCTACACCACCACCGACGACCTCGCCTCGCTCCTCAAACTCGTGGAAGGCCACACCCCCCGATGAGCACCACCCCCCACCCCGAAGCCGTCACCCTCCAACTGCCGTCCCCGGACCCCGGACACCCCGCCCCCGCCGGCCACCGCACCACCAGCACCCGGCCCCCCGACCCCGGCCCCGCCACCACCCGGCCACCCGCCGACACCGACGAACCCCTGGACCTCGCCGGCATCGGCATCGGCCCCTTCAACCTCTCCCTCGCCGCCCTCGCCGAGCCCCTCACCCACCTGCGCACCGCCTTCTACGACCAGCGCCCCGCCTTCCACTGGCACTCCGGACTCCTCATCGAGGACGCCACCCTCCAAGTCCCCTTCCTCGCCGACCTCGTCACCCTCGCCGACCCCGCCAGCCCCTGGAGCTTCCTGAACTACCTCAAGTACCGGGAACGCCTCTTCCCCTTCTACTTCTCCGAACGCTTCCACATCCACCGCGCCGAATACGACGCCTACTGCCGCTGGGTCAGCGAAAACCTCCCCGGTCTGCACTTCCGGCACCAGATCGACGCCGTCCGCTGGAACAGCGACCGCGCCGCCTTCGAAGTCGACTACACCCAGCTCGGTGACGACGGCGAAGCCGAAGCCCTCGGCCGCACCCACGCCCGCAACCTCGCCCTCGGCATCGGCACCGTCCCCCACGTACCCGACCCCCTCAAACCCCTCGTCGACGCCCCCGCCGTCCCCGTCCTGCACGCCGCCGACTACCTCGCCCACCGCGAACGCCTGCTGACCGCCGACCACATCACCGTCATCGGCGCCGGACAGTCCGGCGCCGAGGTCTTCCTCGACCTGCTGCGCGCCCGCCGCACCGGCCGCGAAGGCCTCCACTGGCTCGCCCGCTCCGCCGCCTTCGCCCCCATGGAATACAGCAAACTCGGCCTCGAACACTTCACCCCCGACTACACCCGCTACTTCCACGCCCTCCCCGAACCCGTACGCGACCAGCTCCTGCCCGGCCAGTGGCAGCTCTACAAGGGCATCGACCACGCCACCCTCGCCGCCATCCACGACGAGCTCTACCGCCGCACCCTCCACGGCGGCTGGCCCGACGCCACCCTCACCCCCGGCGTCACCGTCCGCACCGCGGGCCGCGTCGGCACCACCAAGGTCGAACTCCACCTCGACCACCCCCACCAGGGCGCCCGCAGCCGCCTGACCACCGATGCCGTCGTCCTCGCCACCGGCTACCGCGAAGCCCGCACCGACACCCTGCTCGCCGCCCTCGACCCGTACATGCGCCGCGACGCCGCCGGCCGCCCCCGCATCGACGCCGACCAGCGACTCCTCCTCGACCCCTGCGTCACCGGTTCGGTCTACGTGCAGAACGCCGAACACCACACCCACGGCGTCGGCACCCCCGACCTCGGTCTCTCCGCCTGGCGCAGTGCCACCATCCTCAACTCCCTCACCGACAGCACGGTCTACCCCCTCCCGTCACGCACCGCCTTCACCACCTTCGGCCTGCGCCCCGCACCGCCCCGCGGCCTCGGCGACATCCCCCGCCCCACCTCCACCCTCATCGAGAACCCCTGACCGGCACGGCCCAGGCTCCGCCCCTACGGACACCTGGGCCGCCGAGCACCAAGCCGGAATCGGACACCGGGCCGGGACCCGACACCGGGCCCTGATCAGAACACCGGCACCCCGTCCCGGGTCAGCCGCCAGTCCACGGACGCGAACCGCGCCCCGTCGATCTCCCCGGTCTCCTGCACCCACCCGATGATCACATTCCGGATCTCCTCCGACGTCGACCACACCTGCGGCGCCCGCGCCACATGCGGGAAATTGCCGCCACCGCTCGCCCGGTAGTTGTTCACCGCCAGCACGAACCGCGCGTCGTCCGCCACCGGCTTCCCCTCGAACGACAACTTCGTGATCCGCCGCCCCGGCTCCCGCGCGATGTCGATCTCGTACGACACCCCGCTCACCGCGTCGTAGTTGTAATCCGGAATACCGTCCGCGTTCGTCAGGTGCGCCGGATCGACCGGACCGCCCGTCGGCGTCCGTACGTAATACCGCGCGGAGAACTCCAGGTACTCCCGCACCTGCTTCCCGGTCAGAATCCGCGCCTCCAGCGTATTGTCGAACGGATACAGCGCGGCCATCGACCGGATCGTCACCGGTCCTGCCGGAACCACCGCCGAACGCGAGAAACACGAAGCCTGCGACAGCACCGGCAGCTTCGCGTACGCGCCCCCCGCCAACGCCTTCCGTACCGCCTCCGCCTGGACGAACGCGATGAAATCCAGCACCGGCGTGTCCTTGAACGGCGCCTCGGCCGCCGTCATCTCCGTCTTCGACCGCCCGATGACCTGATTGACGTACGCCACCACCTTCCGTTGCTCGGAACGCAGCAGCCGGGTGATCCGCGGATCCTCCGGCACCGTGTTGGAATTCAGCACCTTCGCCGACACCGACTCCACCGACCAGCGGCCCCGCGACCGCACCAGCTCCACGTCGAAGAGCGTCAGCCGCTGCCCCCACTTCAACGGCTCCGACAGCACCACCGCACGCCCCGTCTCGCGGTTCACCACCCGCCGCTCCGGCACCTCCACATGCGCATGCCCCACCAGAATCGCGTCGATCCCCGGCACCCGCTCCGCCACCAGCGCCGCCGCGTTCTCCACGTACGGGAGCTGGTCCCCGTACGACGACGTGCCGCTCGTCCCCGAATGCGCCGCCACGATCACCACATCCGCCCCCATCGACCGCAGTTTCGGCACCCACTTCGCCGCCTGCTCCTCCAGCCCGGGAAACGCGAGCTTCCCCTGCACATGCGCCTTGTCCCATATGGCGACCCCGGGATTCGTCAGCCCCAGCACCGCCACCTTCACCTGACCGCCGCACGGCGTACACAACCGCGCCATCCAGTACGGCGGGAACGCCGGCCGCAGCGACTTCGCGTCCACCGCGTTCGCCCCCAGCAGCGGGAAGTCGCAGCTCTCCTCGAACTTCCGCAGCACCGCCAGTCCGTAATTGAACTCGTGATTGCCGAGCGCCGCCGCGTCGTAACCGATGGCGTTCATCGCTTTCGCCATCGGATGCACCGGACCGTTCGGACCGGTGATCGGATCGACCTTCGCGTAGTAATACCCGAGCTGGGTGCCCTGGATCGTGTCACCCGCGTCGATCAGCAGCGTATTGCGGGCTCCCTTCTCCTCCCGGACCCGCCGCACCAGCGTGGAAATCTTCGCCAGCCCCACATCGTTGTGGTCCTTGTCGTCGAATTCCGCGTCGGCGGCGTAATCCCAGTTGAAGACATTGCTGTGCAGATCCGTGGTCCCCATGACCGTGAAGGCGTAACGCCGCGCGGGCCGCGCCCCGCCACCGGACACCGGGGCGGCCGCCGCCGACGGCGCCGCCGTACCGATGAGGGCGGCCCCCGCACCGGTGGCGACCGAACTCCCCAGGAACTTCCTGCGCCCGAGCGGCATGAACATCTCCTTCGACGAAACACGACAGCGGGCCGCGGCGACGGCGACGGAACCGACGAGCACCACGACACTCATGGACAACGCGCGTAGATTCTGGCTCAGCAGCCCCACCCGCAACAGCCCTCACAGGTTGCGATCAGATGACCGCCCGCCCGGCTCCTCCCTGACAAACCCCCCGCCCCGTGCCAGGCTGCCCCCATGACCGACCCCGACACTCGGCCCGCCACCCTCCCGTACGGCACCCCCGACGCACCCCGCCTCGCCGTCCACGGCGAGGCCCGCATCGAGGCCGACCCCGAGATCGCCCGGATCGACATCACCGTCCAGGCCCGCGGCACCGACCGCGCCGCCACCCTCAAGGACCTCACCCACCGCAACGACCAGGTCCTCACCCTCGTCAAGAGCTACGGCGACGCCGTCGAGAAGCTCGACACCGGCGCCTTCTCCGTCACCCCCGAAATCACCGCCAAAGGCCGCCACGAGCGCGTACGCGCCTACCACGGACGCGTCCGCGTCGCCGCCACCCTCGCCGACTTCACCGCCCTCGGCGAACTCACCACCCGCCTCGCCGACCTCGACCTCACCCGCGTCGACGGCCCCTGGTGGGCTCTGCGCCCCGACTCGCCCGCCCACCGCGAAGCCCGCCGGCAGGCCGTGCGCGAAGCCGTCCAGCGCGCCCGCGAATACGCCGAAGCCCTCGGCGCCCGCCTCGACGCCGTCCTCGAACTCGCCGACACCGGCGCCGACGACGCCTCCCCGATGCCCGTCCCCGGCGGCGCGTTCCGCTCCGTCGCCCACGGGGGAGCCGGCGCGGCTGAAAGCGCCCCCGCACTCGACCTGGAACCCGCACGCCAAGAGGTGTACGCACAGATCAACGCCCGCTTCACGATGACGCGCCCCACTCTGTGACCCACGGGCGCCGCCTGGCGACCCCACATGGCTCGAACCTCCGAACCACTGGCGCCGCAGGGGCCTCCGCACCTCGCGAGCCCCCGCTTATCCGCTCATAGGAGCGCCGCTCCGCGCATTCAACTACTTGTCAAGAGCCTTTCACGCAAAGGCCGTTGGGCAGTCACTTCCCCACAGTTCCCTACCTATGAGTAGGTCGTAGGGTCGGAACCATGCGCCGAGCAAAGATCGTCTGCACACTGGGACCCGCCACCGACTCGTACGAGCAGATCAAGGCACTCGTCGAAGCCGGAATGGACGTGGCCCGCTTCAACCTCAGCCACGGCACCTACGCCGACCACGAGGCGCGGTTCGAGCGGGTACGCAAAGCTTCCGAGGAGACCGGCCACAGCGTCGGCATCCTCGCGGATCTTCAAGGTCCGAAGATCCGACTCGGCCGGTTCCGCGAAGGTCCCGTACTTCTCGAACGCGACGACGCCTTCACCATCACCGTCCGCCCCGGCGTCGAAGGCGACCGCCACTGCTGCGGCACCACCTACGAAGGGCTCGCCGACGACGTCACCCCCGGCGAGCGCATCCTCGTCGACGACGGCAAAGTCACCCTCCAGGTCACCGACGTCCGCGGCACCGAGGTCCACACCGAGGTTGTCGAAGGAGGCATGGTCTCCGACCACAAGGGCCTCAACCTCCCCGGTGTCGCCGTCTCCGTCCCCGCCCTCTCCGAGAAGGACTGCGAAGACCTGCGCTGGGCCCTGCGCATCGGCGCCGACATCATCGCCCTGTCCTTCGTCCGCAGCGGGGACGACATCGACGACGTCCACCGCATCATGCGCCAGGAGAACTGCTTCCGGCCCGTCATCGCCAAGGTCGAAAAGCCCCAGGCCGTCGACGCGATCGACGACATCGTCGCCGCCTTCGACGGCATCATGGTCGCGCGCGGCGACCTCGGCGTCGAAATGCCCCTGGAAACGGTCCCGATCGTCCAGAAGCGCGCCATCAAACTCGCCAAACGCAATGCGAAGCCGGTCATCGTCGCCACCCAGATGCTCGACTCCATGATCGAGAACTCCCGGCCCACCCGCGCCGAAGCGTCCGACGTCGCCAACGCCGTCATCGACGGCACCGACGCGGTGATGCTCTCCGGCGAGACCAGCGTCGGCAAGTACGCCACCGAGACGGTACGCACCATGGCCCGCATCGTCACCGCGGCCGAGGAGGACATCCTCGCCAAGGGCCTGCCCGCGCTCACCGACCGCAACAAACCCCGTACCCAGGGCGGTGCCGTCGCCCGCGCCGCCGCCGAGATGGGCGATTTCCTCGGCGCCAAGTTCCTCGTCGCCTTCACCCAGTCCGGCGACACCGTCCGCCGCCTGTCCCGCTACCGCTCACCCATCCCCCTCCTCGCCTTCACCCCCGAACCGGCCACCCGCTCCCAGCTCAATCTCACCTGGGGTGTGGAAACCTTCCTCGGCCCCAAGGTCGACTCCACCGACGAGATGGTCGCCCAGGTCGACGAAGAACTCCTGCGCATCGGCCGCTGCGAACCCGGCGACGTCGTCATCATCACCGCCGGCTCCCCACCCGGGGTGGCCGGCTCCACCAACCTCGTCCGCGTCCACCGCATCGGTGAGGACGACTCGTCGGCCTAGGGGCGGCCGGTGCTTCGGGCCGGCACGGGCGTCCATCGGAATACCGGGAACACGGGCAGCCCAGGTGTCGCTGCGGACTGACCGGAGGGGGGAGAGCGCCGTGAGGGGGAGGACCGAGTCATGGACCGACCTGCCATGACTCGGCGTGATGCGTTGATCCCGTGGAGTGAAAACGGGATACGGCGCGCGAACGGGAAAGGCCGCTTCGCGATGGGGTGCCGGGTGCGGGACTCGAACCCGCAAGCCCTTTCGGGCAGATGTGTTTGAGACATCCGTGTATGCCATTCCACCAACCCGGCCGGGGTGGGCTGTCAGCAGCATACCGTGTACGTGTCAGAGGGTGCCGCTAGGTAGGCTACAAGGGCACCACCTGCCTGGAACGAGGAGACCCGTGAGCGCCGCCGAGCCCGAGCAGCCCGTCGCCGACGACGATCAGTCGCATGTCCCGCCGCAGACGACCCGTGTGGTCATCGCCGAGGACGAGGCCCTCATCCGTCTCGATCTCAAAGAGATGCTGGAGGAAGAGGGCTACACCGTCGTCGGTGAGGCCGGGGACGGTGAGAAAGCCGTGGAGCTGGCCCGGGAGCACCGTCCGGACCTGGTGATCCTGGACGTGAAGATGCCGGTCCTCGACGGGATCTCCGCCGCGGAGAGGATCGCGGAGGAGAGCATCGCCCCGGTCCTGATGCTCACCGCGTTCTCGCAGCGCGAACTGGTGGAGCGGGCGCGGGACGCCGGGGCCATGGCGTACCTCGTCAAGCCGTTCAGCAAGAGCGACGTGGTGCCGGCGATCGAGATGGCCGTGAGCCGTTTCACGGAGCTGAAGACGCTGGAGAAGGAGGTCGCCGACCTCACCCAGCGGCTGGAGACCCGCAAACTGGTGGACCGGGCGAAGAGCGTCCTGCAGACCCAGTACGGGCTGACCGAGCCGGCTGCCTTCCGCTGGATCCAGAAGACGTCGATGGACCGCCGGCTGTCCATGCAGCAGGTCGCCGAGGCGGTCATCGAGGACGCCGAGGAGAAGAAGCAGAAGAAGGAGAAGGAAGGGAAGGAGTAGCTCCTCCTTTCCTGTGCGAAGGGCGTACCGGCGGCCGGCCGGTACGCCCTTTCCTCATCCGCGATGCGCGCAGTGCCCGGTGCCCCCGGTCAGTCCTCGCCCAGATACGCCTTGCGTACCGACTCGTCGCGCAGGAGTTCCTGGCCGGTGCCGGAGAGGACGACGGTGCCGGTTTCCATGACGTGGCCGTGGTCGGCGAGGGAGAGGGCGGCCTGGGCGTTCTGCTCCACGAGGAGGATGGTGGTGCCTCGGGTGCGCAGTTCGCGGATGGTGTCCATGATCTTCTGCATCATGATGGGGGACAGGCCCATGGAGGGCTCGTCCAGCATCAGCAGTTTGGGCCGGGACATCAGGGCGCGGCCCATGGCGAGCATCTGCTGTTCGCCGCCGGAGAGGGTGCCGGACGCCTGGCGGCTGCGTTCGCCGAGGATGGGGAAGAGGTCGTAGACGCGCCGGATGTCGGCCTCGATGCCGGCCGGGTCCTTGCGCAGGAACGCGCCGAGCTTGAGGTTCTCGGCGATGGTCAGGCGGGGGAAGAGGCGGCGGCCTTCGGGGGAGTGGGCGAGGCCACGTTCGACGATCTTGTGGGCGGGGACGCCGGTGAGTGGCGCGCCGTCGAAGCTGATCTTCCCGGCGAGGGGTTTGAGGAGGCCGGAGAGGGTGCGCAGGGTGGTGGTCTTGCCGGCACCGTTGGTGCCGATGAGGGTGACGACCTGGCCGGCTTCGACGGTGAAGGAGATGCCCTTGACGGCTTCGATCTTGCCGTAGGCGACGCGCAGGCCCTCGACCTGGAGGAGTGGGGGCGTGGTCATCGGGCGTCTCCTTCCGGGGCGGAGTGTCCGGGTGCGGAGTCGCCCGGTGGGCGGCCTTCGGGCGGGGAGTCCGTGCGGGCGGTGTCCTCCCGGGCGCCGGGGCCGTGGCCGGCGGCGCGGGCCTGTTCCTCCGCGGCCCGTACTTCGGCGGCTTCCTCGGCGCCGGGGGCGTCCTCGAAGGGCGTACCGAGGTAGGCGGCGATGACGCGTTGGTCGGCCTGGACGACTTCGGAGGTGCCTTCGAGGAGCTTCTCGCCCTGGACGAGGACGGCGACGCGGTCGCAGAGGTTGAAGATGAAGCGCATGTCGTGCTCGATGACGAGGACGGCGGTGCCCTGGTCGCGGATGGCGAGGACGAGGTCCCGGGTGGCGCGGGTCTCCTGGGGGTTCATGCCGGCGGTGGGTTCGTCGAGGAGGAGCAGGCCGGGGTCGCTGGCGAGGGCGCGGGCGATCTCCAGCTTGCGCTGTTCGCCGTAGGGCAGATTGCGGGCGAGGTGGTCGCGTTTGGCGGCGAGTCCGGTGAACTCCAGGAGTTCCATGGCGCGTTGCGTCGAGGAGCGTTCGGCCTTGCGGAAGCCGGGGCCGCGCAGGAGGGCGGACCAGAGCCCTTCTTTGGTGCGGGTGTGGCGGCCGACGAGGGTGTTTTCCAGGACAGTCATGTTGGCGAAGAGGCGGATGTTCTGGAATGTGCGGGCGACACCGGCTTCGGTGACGAGGTGGGGTTTGCGGGAGAGGCGGGTGCCCCGGTAGGTGACGGTGCCTTCGGTGGGGGCGTAGAGGCCGGTGAGGCAGTTGAAGAAGGTGGTTTTTCCGGCGCCGTTGGGGCCGATGAGGCCGACGATCTCGCCGGCCCGGACGGTGAGATCGACGCCGCGTACGGCGGTCAGGCCGCCGAAGCGCATGGTCACGCCGGCGGCTTCGAGGACGGTGTCGGCGGTGCTGGTGGATGCCGTGGGTGGGGTCATGGTCTCGTCACGCCTTCGCCTGGGTGCCGCCGCCGAGGGCCTGGTCCCCGTCGGGCAGGCGCGTATCGGGTACGTCGAGCTGGCCGGTCTCGTGGAATTCGAGCTGCTTCCTGCGGTCGGGGATCAGGCCCTCAGGGCGGAAGCGCATGAGCAGGACGAGCGCGAGGCCGAACAGGAGCAGTTGGTAGTCCTGGAGGAAGTCGAGTTTGGCGGGGATGAGGAAGAGCAGGGCCGCGCCGACGAGCGGGCCGCTGAGGGTGCCCATGCCGCCGAGGATGACGGCGGCGAGGAGGAACGCGGAGTTGGGCGGGGTGGGGCCGGCGAACTGGAACTGTTCGGGGGTGGCGGTGGTGACGACGTGGACGTGTACGGTTCCGGCGAGTCCGGCGAGGGCGGCGCCGAGGGCGAAGGCGAGCAGGCGCAGCCGGAAGCTGTTGACGCCCATGGCGACGGCGGCGGTCTCGTCCTCGCGGATGGCGATCCAGGCGCGGCCGATGCGGGAGGCGGCGGCGCGGCGGAAGACCAGGACGACGAAGGCGGTGACGAGGATCATCAGGAGGTAGTAGTTGCCGTAGGTGGCGATGGTGAAGCCGAGGATCTCGTGGGGTTCGCCGAAGTTGAAGCCGAAGATCTCCAGGTTGGGGATGTTGGGGATGCCCATGGCGCCGTTGGTGACGTCGGGTCCGGTGGTGCCGTTGAGGTTGAGCATGGCGATGCGGAAGATCTCGCCGAAGCCGAGGGTGACGATGGCGAGGTAGTCGCCGCGCAGGCGCAGGGTCGGGGCGCCGATCAGGACGCCGAAGACGAGCGAGGCGGCGGCGCCGGTCAGCAGCGCGGCCCAGAACGGGAAGTGCAGGCCGAGGGCGGATTCCGGGCTGCCGGAGACGAGGGCGGCCGCGTAGGCACCGACACCGAGGAAGGCCACGTATCCGAGGTCGAGGAGACCGGCGAGGCCGACGACGACGTTCAGGCCGAGGGCGACGGTGGCGAAGATGAGGATGTTGGCACCGATGATCGTGTACTGGTCGGTGTCCTGGGTGAACGGGAAGCAGGCCGCGGCGATGAAGGCAGCGGCGAGCGCGACGCCGCGGTGCCGGGTGGTGATCGCGGTGAGTCGGCCGATGAGTCCGGCGCGGTGCAGGGCGGGGACGGCGAGCGCGACGAAGATCAGGTAGCCGACGAAGGGCGGGCCGTCCTCCGCGTCGATGCCGTACGTGAAGACGTAGAGCCCGGCGCCGAAGGCCGCGGCGATGACCAGGACCTCGCCCCAGGAGGGCAGCGGCCGCGTGGGTGGGCGCAGGGGTACGGGGGCCAGGGCGCCCGTGAAGCGCTGCCAGGCGCCGGGCGCCGGGCCCTCCTGACGGTCCGCGGGGACGGTGCGGTCGGCGGGCAGGCCGAGGGCGCCGAGGAACGTGGCGAGGGCGGTGGCGCCCGCGATGTAGCCGCCCGCTTCGAGGTTGACCAGGCCGCCGAGGTGTACGGCGATGGCGCCGAGGGTGAACCAGGTGGCGGCGAGGGTGGCGAGGGCGGCGAACAGGACGGGGGCGGTGCGGCCGGCGGGGGTGAGCCGGCCGAGGCCGCGGACGCCGAGGCCGGCGAGGGCGAACAGGAGGGTGAGGACGCCGCCGGCGAGGGTGATGAGCTGGAGGCCGGCGGGGGAGCCGTAGTAGGTGAGGTCGCCGGGGAAGTCGCTGCTCCAGGTCCAGGGCAGGGCGGTGGAGACGGCGGTGGCGAGGGCGGCGGCCGCGGTGGTGAGGCGGGCGCCGCGTTCGGGGAGGGGGAGGACGCCGGGGTGGTGCCGTGCCGGAATGGTGCCGGCCGTTTTCCCGGTGGTGCCGTTGCCGCCGTCGGCGGGTGTGATGGTCATCGCTCTCACGCCCGATCCGCGACGCGCTCGCCGAGCAGGCCCTGGGGCCTCAGGAGGAGGACGAGGATGAGGAGGACGAAGGCCCAGACGTCCTTCCAGGCTCCGCCGCCGAACTGCTGCATGCCGGGTATCTCCTCGACGTAGCCGGTGGCGAGGGCTTCGGCGACGCCGAGGACGAGGCCGCCGAGCATGGCGCCGTAGATGTTGCCGATGCCGCCGAGGACGGCCGCGGTGAAGGCCTTGAGGCCGAGGATGAAGCCCATCCGGAACTGCACTTCGCCGGTGCGCAGCCCGTAGGCGACGGCGGCGACGCCCGCGAAGGCGGCGCCGATGGCGAAGGCCAGCACGATGATCCGGTCGGTGTTGACGCCCATGAGCTTGGCGGTGTCCGGGTCCTGGGCGGTGGCCTGCATGGCGCGGCCGCTGCGGGTGCGGGCGACGAAGAAGCCGAGGGCGATCATGCAGACGGGGGCGGCGGCGATGACGAAGAGGTCGCCGCGCTGGACGGTGGCGCCCAGGATGTCGAGGGAGCCGCCCTTGAACTGGGGGAAGACGCGGGCCTTGTTGCCTTCGGGGTACCACTTCCAGACGGCCTGCTGGAGGGCGATGGACAGGCCGATGGCGGTGATCAGGGGCGCGAGGCGGGGCGCGCCGCGCAGCGGCCGGTAGGCGAAACGTTCCGCTGCCACGCCGACGAGGACGGCGACGACGACGGCTCCGAGGAGCATCAGGGGCAGCGCGAGGAGCAGGGACATGCCGGACGGCAGGGCGAGGTGGACGGTGAGCGCGCCGAAACCGCCGACCATGAAGATCTCGCCGTGTGCGAAGTTGATGAGCTGGACGATGCCGTAGACCATCGTGTAGCCGATCGCGATGAGTCCGTACATCGCGCCGAGGATGAGTCCGTTGGCCAGTTGTTGCGGCAGTTCGTTCACCGCAGGGCCTCCGTGGGGTGGGAAGACGGTACGGGCGGTGGCGGCAGCCCGTGTGCCGGGGCGGCGCCGGAGGGTGCGGCGCGGCCCGGGGGCACTGGCCGGTGGGGAGTGGCGGGGTCCGGCGGGCCGACCGGGGTGGTCCGGGCCCGCCGGTCTCGGCGGTACGGGTCGGCTCGGCCGGGTCAGCCCGTGCCGGCCTTGTCGAACTTCTTGAATTCCGCGCTGAAGCGGGCGACCCACTTGCCCCGGTCGACCTGGTAGGCGGTGATCATGGTGTTGGTGGTGTCGCCGTACTTGTCGAAGGAGACATGGCCGGTGACGCCGTCGAAGGAGACCTGGTTCAGGGCGTCGACGACCTTCTTGCGCGCGTCCTCGGGCAGTTTGCCGCCGTTGTCCCCGACGACCTTCTTGACGGCCTGGATCAGGGCCCAGGTGGCGTCGTAGGCGGAGCCGCCGTACGCCTCGTAGCGGTCCTTGTAGCCGGCGGCCCGGTAGTCGTCGATGAACTTCTTGGCGGAGTCGAGCTGTTCGACGGGCTTGCCGACGGAGGACGCGTAGTCGCCCTGCGCCTTCTTGTTGAGCTTGATGTATTCGGCGCTGTACATGCCGTCGCCGCCCATCAGGGGGACGTTGACGCCACCGTCCTTGAGCTGCTGGCTCAGCGGTCCTGAGGCGGGGTACTCGCCGCCGTAGAAGACCACGTCCGGCTTGGCGGCCTTGACCTTGGCGACGACGGCCTTGAAGTCGCGGTCCTCCGGGTTGACGTGCTCGGAGCCGACGACCTTGCCGCCCAGTTTGGTGAACTGCGCCTTGAAGGAGGCGGCGAGGCCCGCTCCGTAGGTCTTCTGGTCGTCGATGACGTAGGCGTTCTTGAACTTGGCCTTCTCCCAGGCGAACTGGCCGTCGAAGGCGCCCTGCACCTCGTCGGTGGTGGCGGTGCGGAAGTAGGTGGAGAACTGCCGTACGCGCTTGTTCTGCTTCCAGTCCTTGCCCTGGGTGAGGTCCGGGGTGGTGTTGGCCGGGGAGATCAGGGCCACCCCGTTCTGCTGGGCGACCTGCTGCATGGACTGGGCGACGCTGGAGTTCAGCGGGCCGACGATGCCCAGGACGTCCTTGTCGCCGGCGAGCTTGGTGGCGTTCTGCTGGCCGACGTTGGCCTGCGCCTTGTCGTCGAGCGCTTCGAGCTCGAACCCGATGCCCTTGACCTCGCCGGTCTTGTTGGCGTTGTCGACGGCGAGCTGGGCGGAGTTGCGGATGCCCAGTCCCAGGGCGGAGAGCTCGCCGGTGATGGGGGCGTCGAGCCCGAGGGTCACGGTGGTCTTCGTCCCCTCGCCGCCCTTCTTGTCGTCGCCGCGGGAGCCGCATGCGGAGAGGGTGAGGGCGCCTGCGGTGACCGCGGTGGTGAGTATGAGCAAGGAACGGTGACGCACGATCAGTCCTTTCCCTGGCGCGGTCGGGCGCGTCGCACGACCGTTTCGCGCGCCGGGCTGTACGGGTGGTACAGGGTCCGTGCTCGCAACGCGCGCCCGGCGGCGCGGTGACTGGCGGTGACTCTAGAGCGGTGCCCGGTGGCCTGACAGCGGCGCTGACCAGGATGTGACGCTCTTGTTATGACCGTCGATGAGCGTTTTGCCCTCATGCTCCTTACATTCGGCGCGGACGCCGGGCGGAGCGTGAACTCGCACTTCCCATGGGGGATTTGGGGCTGATCATGGTTCGGGCGTCCGCATACCGGATGTGGCGCGCGGGGCGGGTGGGCGGCCGGTGCACCAGAGGGGACCCGGCGGCGGTGGTGTCGACGGCAGACGTCACGGAGCGTAACGGGGCGCGGGGGCGCGCGGTGCGGAGCGGGGGACGCGTGATCCGCGCGGGGGGCGACGCGGAGCGGGCGCTTACCCGGGAACGTACGGCCGACGGCCCCGCTCCCCGGGCTGGGAACGGGGCCGCCGTGCCACCGTGAGCGCCGCGCGCCGCGGGCGCGGCGCCGGGCTCAGCCGCGGTACGCCGACGCGTCCGCGTCACGCAGCATGCAGGTCAGCCGGGCGCTGCAGACCCGCTTGCCGTCCTCGTCGGAGATGGCGATCTCGTACGTGGCGGACGAGCGGCCCCGGTGCAGGGGCGTGGCGACGCCGGTGACCAGGCCGGAGCGGGCGCCGCGGTGGTGGGTGCAGTTCAGGTCGACGCCGACCGCCACCTTCGTGGGGCCGCCGTGCAGCATCGCGCCGACCGAACCGAGGGTCTCGGCGAGCACCGCGGAGGCGCCGCCGTGCAGCAGCCCGTACGGCTGGGTGTTGCCCTCGACGGGCATGGTGCCGACGATCCGCTCCGGCGCGGCCTCCAGGACCTGCACGCTCATGCGCGTACCGAGATGACCGGCGGAGAACAGCGCGGCGAGGTCCAGGCCGAGCCCGGCCCACTGGTCGATGATCTCCTGCGGAAACGTGGTCGCGCGCTGCTCGCCCATGTCCTGCGGCTCCGTTCGTGTGCCGGTGGCGTCGACCGCGGCGCACCGGAGCGGCGCCGGTCGGACGCCGGTCGTTGAGTCGTGCACGTTCTTATCAGGCTACGCAGCGGTGGCCCGGGCCGGGGCCGCCGCCCGGCCCGGGGCCACCGTCCGTGCCGCCCGGTCACGTCTGCGGCGCCACCGGTTCCAGGCGTACGACCAGCGACTTCGAGGCGGGGGTGTTGCTGGTGTCGGCGGTGTGGTCGAGCGGCACCAGGACGTTGGTCTCCGGGTAGTACGCCGCCGCGCAGCCGCGCGCCGTCGGGTAGTGGACGACGCGGAAGCCGGGCGCGCGCCGCTCCGTACCGTCGGTCCACTCGCTGACCAGGTCGGTGTACGAGCCGTCGGCGACGCCCAGCGCGCGGGCGTCCTCGGGGTTGACCAGGACGACGCGACGGCCGTTCTTGATGCCTCGGTAGCGGTCGTCGAGGCCGTAGATCGTGGTGTTGTACTGGTCGTGCGAACGCAGCGTCTGGAGGAGCAGCCGGCCCTCGGGGAGCTTCGGGTACTCGACGGGCGCGGCCGTGAAGTTGGCCTTGCCGGTGGCCGTGGGGAAGCTGCGGCTGTCGCGCGGGGCGTGCGGGAGGGCGAAGCCGCCGGGGCGGGCCACCTTGGTGTTGAAGTCCTCGAAGCCGGGGATGACGCGGGCGATCCGGTCCCGGACCGTGCCGTAGTCCTTCTCGAAGTCCTCCCAGGGCGTGCGGCTGTCCGGTCCGAGGACACGGCGGGCGAGGCGGGCGACGATGGCGGGCTCGGAGAGCAGGTGCGGGCTCGCGGGCGCCAGGCGGCCGCGGGAGGCGTGCACCATGCCCATGGAGTCCTCGACGGTCACGAACTGCTCGCCGCCCGCCTGGACGTCGCGCTCCGTGCGGCCCAGGGTGGGCAGGATCAGGGCGCGGGCGCCGGTGACCACGTGCGAGCGGTTGAGCTTGGTGGAGACGTGGACGGTCAGCCGGGCGCGGCGGACTGCGGCCTCGGTGACGTCCGTGTCGGGGGTGGCGGAGACGAAGTTGCCGCCCATCGCGAAGAAGACCTTGGCGTCGCCGTCGCGCAGGGCGCGGATGGCCCGTACGACGTCCAGGCCGTGCTCGCGCGGCGGGGTGAAGCCGAACTCCTTCTCCAGGGCGTCCAGGAAGGCGGGGGCGGGGCGTTCGAAGATGCCCATGGTGCGGTCGCCCTGCACGTTGCTGTGGCCGCGTACGGGGCACACGCCGGCGCCGGGGCGGCCGATGTTGCCGCGCAGCAGCAGGAAGTTGACGACTTCCTGGATGGTGGGGACGGAGTGCTTGTGCTGGGTCAGGCCCATGGCCCAGCAGACGATCGTGCGGCGCGACTTCAGGACCATGTCCAGCGCGCGCTCGATCTCCTGGCGGGTCAGGCCGGTGGCGGCGAGCGTCTCTTCCCAGTCGGTGTCCGCGCGCGCTGCCGTGGCGAACGCTTCGAAGCCATGTGTGTGCTCGGCGATGAACTCGGTGTCGACGGCGCCCTCGGTCTCCAGGACGAGGCGGTTGAGCGTACGGAAGAGGGCCTGGTCGCCGCCGAGGCGCACCTGGAGGAAGAGGTCGGTCAGGGCGGTGCCACGCCCGGCGAGGCCGCGCGGGGTCTGCGGGTTCTTGAAGCGTTCCAGGCCCGCCTCGGGCAGCGGGTTGATCGAGATGATCTTCGCGCCGCCGGCCTTGGCCTGCTCCAGCGCGGAGAGCATCCGGGGGTGGTTGGTGCCCGGGTTCTGCCCGGCCACGATGATCAGGTCGGCCTTGTACAAATCCTCCAGCAGGACGCTGCCCTTGCCGATGCCGATGGTCTCCGTGAGCGCGGAGCCGGAGGACTCGTGGCACATGTTGGAGCAGTCGGGCAGGTTGTTCGTGCCGAATTCGCGGGCGAAGAGCTGGTAGAGGAAGGCGGCCTCGTTGCTCGTCCGGCCGGAGGTGTAGAAGACGGCCTCGTCGGGGGAGCCGAGCGCGGCCAGCTCCTCGCCGATGATGTCGAAGGCCCGCTCCCAGGGCACGGGTACGTACCGGTCGGCGCCCTCGGCCAGATACATGGGCTGGGTCAGGCGGCCCTGCTGGCCGAGCCAGTAGCCGCTGCGTCCCGCGAGGTCGGAGACGGGGTGGGCGGCGAAGAAGTCGGGGGTGACGCGGCGCAGCGTGGCCTCCTCGGCCACGGCCTTGGCGCCGTTCTCGCAGAACTCGGCCGCGTGCCGGTGCTCGGGCTCGGGCCAGGCGCAGCCGGGGCAGTCGAAGCCGTCCTTCTGGTTGACGCGGAGCAGGGTCAGGGCCGTGCGGCGCACGCCCATCTGCTGCTGGGACACGCGCAGCGCGTGTCCGATGGCCGGCAGGCCGACGGCGTAGTGCTCGGGCGCCGTGACCTCGGGTGAGTCCTGGATGGGGTCCGACGCGGGCGGCTTGCCTGCCATGGCGCTCTCCCTTGAGCCGAGTGCTGGTGAGGGTACGGCGCCGCTGACACCGCCGGGCGGCCATCGGTGCCGTATACAGAATCCTGTCACGGACGGCTGACAGCGGCGGCGCCGCGGTCGTCGCGGCGGGGATTGTCAGTGGGGCGTGGCAGGATCGGGGATGTGGCAGCAAAGGCAGCGAAGAAGAGCGAAGCGACCGGCACCGAAGCGGTGGGGGGCGGCCGTCCCCGGCTGCTCCTGATGGACGGGCATTCCATGGCGTACCGGGCGTTCTTCGCCCTGCCCGTGGAGAATTTCACCACCGCCACCGGGCAACCGACCAATGCGATCTACGGCTTCGCGTCGATGCTCGCGAACACCCTGCGTGACGAAGCCCCCACGCACTTCGCGGTGGCCTTCGACGTCTCGCGCAAGACCTGGCGCTCCGAGGAGTTCCCCGAGTACAAGGCGAACCGCTCCAAGACCCCCGACGAGTTCCGGGGCCAGGTCGAGCTGATCGGCGAGATGCTGGACGCGATGCACGTCAAGCGCTTCGCCGTGGACGGCTTCGAGGCCGACGACGTCATCGCCACGCTCGCCACCCAGGCCACCGCCCAGGGCTTCGAGGTCTCCATCGTCACCGGCGACCGCGACTCCTTCCAACTGGTCAGCGACGACGTCACGGTGCTGTACCCGACCAAGGGCGTCTCCGAGCTGACCCGCTACACCCCGGAGAAGGTCCAGGAGAAGTACGGCCTGACCCCCGCCCAGTACCCGGACTTCGCGGCGCTGCGCGGCGACCCGTCCGACAACCTCCCCGGCATCCCCGGCGTCGGCGAGAAGACCGCCGCGAAGTGGATCAACCAGTTCGGCTCGTTCGCGGAGCTGGTGGAGCGCGCCGAGGAGGTCAAGGGCAAGGCCGGGCAGAATTTCCGCGACCACCTGGAGGCGGTCAAGCTCAACCGCGTCCTGACCGAGATGGTGCGCGACGTGGAGCTGCCCTGCGGCCCCGCCGAGCTGGTGCGCGCGGCCTACGACCGCAAGGCGCTGACCGTCTTCCTGGAGGCGCTGGAGATCCGCAACCAGGGGCTGCGCGAGCGTCTGCTGGCCGCCGACCCGGGTGCGGCGGAGGCCGAGGACGCCGGGCCCGCGCCCGCCGAGGTGGAGATCGACGGCACGGTCGCCGGCGCCGGTGAGCTGGCCCCGTGGCTGGCCGAGCACGGCGCGAAGCTGCTGGGCGTCTCCACGGTCGACACCTGGACCGTGGGCAGCGGCAGCGTCGCCGAGGTCGCCCTGGCCACCGCCGAGGGGCCGGCCGTCTGGTTCGACCCCACCGAGCTGGACGAGGCCGACGAGCGGGCCTTCGCCGCCTGGAGCGCCGACCCGGCGAGCCACAAGGTCATGCACAACGTCAAGGGCCTGATGCGGGTCTTCGGCGAGCACGGCTGGCGCATCGACGGGGTCACGATGGACACCGCCCTCGCCGCCTACCTGGTCAAGCCGGGTCGCCGCTCGTTCGCCCTGGACGCCCTGTCCATCGAGTACCTGGGCCGCGACCTGGCCCCGGCGGCCGAGGGCGACGGGCAGCTCGCCTTCGGTGCCGACGACCGGGCCCAGGCGGACGCCCTGATGAGCCAGGCCCGTACGGTCCTGGATCTCGGCGCCGCCATGACCACCAAGCTCGACGAGGTCGGTGCGGCCGGTCTGCTGCGCGACCTGGAGCTGCCCACCAGTGTGCTGCTGGCCCGGATGGAGCGGGCCGGCATCGCCGCCGACCGGGGCTGGCTGGAGCGCATCGAGCAGCAGTTCGCCGCCGCCGTCCAGCAGGCCGTGCAGGAGGCACACGCCGCGGCGGGCCACGAGTTCAACCTCGGCTCGCCCAAGCAGCTCCAGGAGGTCCTCTTCGGCGAGCTGGGCCTGCCGAAGACGAAGAAGACCAAGACCGGTTACACCACCGACGCCGACGCCCTGGCCTGGCTCGCCGCGCAGACCGAGAACGAACTCCCGGTGATCATGCTGCGCCACCGGGAGCAGTCCAAGCTGCGCACCACGGTCGAGGGCCTGATCAAGACGATCGCGGCGGACGGCCGTATCCACACCACCTTCAACCAGACCGTCGCCGCCACCGGCCGCCTCTCCTCCACCGAGCCGAACCTCCAGAACATCCCGGTCCGTACGGACGAGGGCCGCGCGATCCGCCGCGGCTTCGTGGTCGGCGAGGGGTACGAGTCCCTGCTGACCGCCGATTACAGCCAGATCGAGCTGCGCGTGATGGCCCACCTCTCCGAGGACGAGGGCCTGATCGAGGCGTTCACCTCCGGCGAGGACCTGCACACCACCGTCGCCTCGCAGGTCTTCTCGGTCGCCAAGTCCGAGGTCGACCCGGAGATGCGCCGCAAGATCAAGGCGATGTCCTACGGCCTGGCGTACGGTCTGTCGGCGTTCGGCCTCTCCCAGCAGCTCGGCATCCAGCCCGACGAGGCCCGCCGCCTGATGGACAATTTCTTCGAGCGGTTCGGCGGGGTGCGCGACTACCTCCAGGACGTCGTCGACAAGGCCCGCGCCACCGGTTACACCGAGACGATCATGGGTCGACGCCGCTATCTCCCCGATCTGAACAGCGACAACCGCCAGCGCCGCGAGATGGCCGAGCGGATGGCGCTGAACGCCCCCATCCAGGGCACCGCCGCCGACATCGTCAAGGTGGCGATGCTGCGGGTCGACGAGGCGATGCGGGCGGCCGGCCTCACCTCCCGGATGCTGCTCCAGGTGCACGACGAAATCGTGGTGGAGGTCGCGCCCGGCGAGCGCAAGCAGGTCGAGGAGCTGGTGCGGCGGGAGATGGCGGGCGCCGTGGAGCTGCGTGCTCCGCTGGACGTGTCGGTCGGCTCCGGCGGCGACTGGGAGTCGGCGGCACACTGAGCCGGGCGTGTACGGCCGGGCGGCGCCGCGTACGGATGCGTACGCGGCGCCCCACGGCCGCCCGGCCGTGCGCCCCACGGCCGCCTGGCCATGTGGAGGTCCGGCTACGGCTTCACGGCCACCCGGTCGCGCGGAGGACCGGCTACGGCCGTGCGCCGGTGTGCTCGTATGCGGCCGCGCGGTCGTCCGCAGCCGCGGAGGTGCGGCGGTGCAGGAGCCGTACCGCCACCGCGTACAGCAGCAGCCCGAGCGCCAGGCCCGCGCCCGCCCCGAAGAGCACGGTCGGTACGTAGTCGAACCACGTCACCGCCAGGTCCCCGAATGCGGCGCGGGCCCGCAGCGTACGGTGCGCGGCGCCGCCGAGCGGGCACAGCGCGAGCAGCGCCCCGCCGAGCAGCCGCCGCCCACCGCTCAGCACCGGCAGCCCCGCCGGAACCGGAGCGTCCGGTGCCCGCAGCAGCGCCGTCCACAGGAACCAGCCCAGCACCCCCAGGGCCAGCGCCGAGGTGCCGTACTGCACGTACATGCAGAGCGGCCGGCCGCCGGCGACCTCGTTGAGGACGGGGAACAGCCGCGTCCCCCAGCGGCCCGGATGCGTGAACGCGTCCCAGACGATGTGGGTCAGCGCGCCCAGCACCGCCGAGACGTAGAACCACGCGACGAGCGCCGCGAGCGGTCCGCCGCCCCTGGGCCAGGGGCGGCCGCGCAGCACCGCGTACACCCTGCCGCGCCGGGCCGCCGGCAGCAGCGCCACCAGCGGTTCGCGCAGCAGCAGCCAGCCGCCGACGAGCAGGGCGGTGATCAGCGCGTCCACCGTGAGCACGCCCGGCACCCCGTGCGTGAAGTCGCCGAAGAGCATCGCGCCGGGCAGCACGCTGTCCGCGTAGTACGTCACGTCCGGCGCGAACGATCCGGCGACGAGAGCCGAGGCGGCCAGCGGCCCACGTGCCGTCCCGGTCCGGCGCAGGGCCGGGAGTACCGCGGCAGCGTGGCTGAGTGTGAACGGCATGACTGACTCCCTGATCGTTTAGGATCAGTATGTCTGGCGTTGGGAGCAGTGGATGCTCGCCGGAAGTTGTCGTAGTGTCACGTGAGTTGGGAGCGCCGGGGAGCGCTGCACGGCGCCGTGCGCGCGGTGGATCAACGCGGAGGGGACGGGCACAGATGGCAGCCACATTCGGGCGGCGGCTCCGCAAAGGAGCGGCCTCGACGGCGGTGGCAGCGCTCGCGCTGGCCGCCCTGACCGCGTCCCAGGCGCCGGGAGCGGCCGAGAGCCGCACCGCGAACAGCGCCGAGGACCCCGCACCCGCGGGCGACACCCCCATCGACGGCGGCTCGCCCTACTACACCGACCTGCCGCCCCTGAACAGCCCGGTCAAACCCGGCGGTTCGCCCGGCACCGGCGGCCCGGCCGCCTCCGGCCCGGCCGAGGCGGGCATCCCCGCCACCGTCCTGGACGCGTACAAGAAGGCCGAGGCGCGCGTCGCCCAGTCGGACCCCGGCTGCCGGCTGCCCTGGCAACTGCTCGCCGCCATCGGCAAGGTGGAATCCGGCCACGCCCGCGGCGGCGCCGTGGACGCCGAGGGCACCACCGTGCAGCGCATCACCGGCCCGCAGCTCAACGGCGACGGCTTCGCGCGGATCACCGACACCGACCACGGCGCCTTCGACGGCGACACCACGCACGACCGCGCGGTGGGCCCGATGCAGTTCATCCCCTCGACCTGGGCCACGGGCGGCCCCGACGGCACCGGCTGGGGCGCCGACGGCAACGGCGACGGCAAGAAGGACCCCAACAACATCTACGACGCCGCCCTCGGCGCCGGCCGCTACCTCTGCGCCAACAACCGCGACCTGTCCGTCCAGCGCGACCTGGACAGGGCGGTCCTCGGCTACAACCCGTCGCAGAAGTACCTGAACACGGTCCTGTCCTGGCTCGCGTTCTACCGCAAGGGCACCCACGAGGTTCCGGACGGCAAGGGCCTGCTGCCGGTGCACCGCGGTGGCGCGGGCAGCGGCAGGGACGTCTCCGCGGGCGCCGGGCCCAAGCCGGGCCGTACGACCGCGCCCGGCCCCCGGCCCGGCACCGGCCAGGGCGACGGCGGCAGGACCACCACGCCCGGCAAGCCCGCCGGCGGCAAGCCGGGCGGCGGCAGCAAGCCGACGACCCCGCCCGCCGACCCCGGCACCTCCAAGCCCGCCGACCCGCCGACCACGCCCCCGACCACACCGCCCACCAAGCCGCCGACGAAGCCCGCGCCGGTCACCGCCCTGGAGCGGGTCGGCACGAAGGACCTCACGGCCGCCGAGGGCGAGGACTTCGCCGAGCCGGTGCGCGTACGGGCGAAGAACGCCGACGGCAAGCCGGTCGCGGGCGTACCCGTCGAGTTCCGCATCATCGGTGAGACCGGTGCCCGGTTCGCGGGCAAGACCGACCACGTCACCGTCCGGACCGGCGCCGACGGCATCGCCACCGCGCCGAGGCTCGGCGCGGGCGACCGGGCCGGCAGCTTCACCGTCCGGGCGACCGCGGTGGGCCGCCGGATCCCCGCGGCCGACGTCCGCGCCACCGTCGAGGCCAAGCCTGCGCCCGAGCCCCGGGCCGACGCGCTGGCCCGCACCTCCGAGGCCGAGCTGACGGCCGAGGCCGGCACCTCCTTCGCCGCGGGCGCCGTCGAGGTCAAGGCCACCTATCAGGGGAAGATCGCGGCGGGTGTCGCGGTGACCGCGACGATGGTCACCGACGACCCGAAGCAGCCCGTGGAGAACGACAAGGGCCCGTACTTCGCGGGTGCGGGTGCGGGTGCGGACGAGGGTAAGGGCGCCGGCACCGGCCCGGTTGCCGACAAGGACAAGGACAAGGGCACCGGCGCAGGTGTGGGCGCGGGTTCGGATGAGGGCGGGAGCAGGGGCAAGGGCGCGGACAAGCCGGTCCGCAGCCTCACCTTCAAGACCGGCGCGGACGGCCTGCTCAAGCTGCCGGAGATCCGCACCGACCAGCACGCGGGCACGTTCCTGCTGCGCCTGACCACCGCCGACGGCGCGGTGCTGACCGTGAAGCTGACCGTCACGGCGTAACCGCCGCGCTGCGAAGCCACCGCCGTCCCGCTCCCGCCGAGCCGGACGGCGGTGGCCGTCGTGGTCTCGGGAGGCGGCCGTGGCGCGACGTGTTCTCATCCGCGCCGCCCGTTGCTACGGTGCCCCCGCACCTGACGCCCTATCAGCTCACCGGAGTTCGCGACCCGGCACGCGCCCGGCCCAGGGCGCCCCGTACCGCGGCTCCCCGGGAGGCCGACCATGCGCGCACTGATCGCCGCCGCGACCGGACTGGCCGCCGCCTTCGCCCTGGTCCTCGCCCTGACGGCGATCGGCGCGCCCAGCGGCGAGACCTCACCCGAACCGCTGCGCACCACGGTCCCCCCACACCCCTGAGAGGGAGGGCGCCACCGCCATGCGACGCAAAGCCAGCCTGGTCCTGCTCGCCTTCGCCGTCTTCTTCGCCGCGCTGTCCCCGCTGCTGCGCTGGTACGCCTTTCCGCGGCTCGCCAAGATCCCGCCGAACCAGTACCAGGACATGGTCCTGGAGGCGAAGCCCGCCATCCTCCTCGACTACGGCACGATGAAGGCCCGCCAGGTCCCCAAGGTCTCGATCGTGCAGACGCTCAAGGGCAACGTCGAGGAGTCCGAGCGCATCGAGCGGACCGCCGGCCGTGACGTCGTGGTCTGGGACGCGCTCTCCTACGTCGTGGGCCCCGACGGAAAGATGGTCTCCCGAATTCCCGAGCGCTACATCTTCGACGCCCACACCCAGGACCCCGTGCACGCCACCGGCGAGATGGTGGACGGGGACCCCGTACGGCGCACCGGCATCGAGTTCAAGTGGCCCTTCCTCACGGAGCCGCGCGACTACGACTACTTCGACGCGCAGACCCGCACCTCCGCCCCCATCCACTACAAGGGCACCCGCACCTTCCGCGGCCTGGACGTCTACTACTTCGAGCAGACCATCCCCTGGACCAAGGTCCCGCTCCCGAAGAAGCTGCCGGTCCAGGGCATCACCCCGCAGGCCGTCGAGAAGGCCGGCACCAGCCGCTGGTACAGCACCAAGCGGATGTTCTGGGTGGATCCGGTCACCGGCGCCCCCGTCAACGGGGAGGAGCTCCACCGGGAGGAGCTGCGCGGCGGCAGTCTCGTCCCCGGCGGCGGCAAGGTCACCGCCTTCTCCGGACACGTCAAGATGCGGCCGGACTACGTGACCGCCACGGTCGACCTCGTGACCACCCAGCGCCGGCTCGTCCTGCTCCTCACCAGCCACCTGCCCTGGGGCTTCCTCGCCCTCGGCGCCGTACTCCTCACCCTGAGCCTCGTCCTGGAGGCCCGCGGCCGCCGCCCGGGCCCCGGCGGCACTCCGGAGGCACGGGAGCCGGAGCCGGCGCCCGTCAGTCCCGCTTGAGGCGGGCCGTCGTGTGCCGGGTCGGCCGGGCGCCGGACGGGTCCTCCGGCCAGGGATGCTTCGGGTACCGGCCGCGCAACTCGGCCCGTACGGACCGGTAACCGTCCTTCCAGAAGGACGCCAGATCGGCCGTGACGGCGGCCGGCCGCCCGGCGGGGGACAGCAGATGGACGAGTACGGGCACCCGGCCGCCCGCCACCCGGGGGGATTCCTGCCAGCCGAACAGCTCCTGGAGCTTGACGGCCAGCACGGGCTGCTCACCGCCGTAGTCCACCCGGATCCGCGACCCGCTCGGCACCTCGATGCGCTCCGGTGCCAGCTCGTCGAACCGGACCGCCGCCCCGCTCGCCCACGGCAGCAGCCGGGCCAGCGCCTGCCCCGCATCGATCCGCTCCAGGTCGGCCCGCCGCCGCGCCCGGCCCAGCTCCACGCCCAGCCATGTGTCGAACCGCGCCGACAGCGCCGCGTCCGACACGTCGGGCCAGTCGCCGCCCACCACCCGGTGCAGGAAGGCCATCCGCTGCCGCACCGACCGGGCGCCGTCCGTCCACCGCAGCAGCCCGAGCCCGTCCGCGCGCAGCCCGTCCTCCAGCGCCCGCCGTACGAGGGCGGGGTCGGGGGAGCGGAGCGGGCGGGCCACCAGTTCGACGGCGCCGAGCCGTTCGACGGAACGGGCCACCACGTCCCCGTCGGCCCAGCGGACCTCCTCGCCCGCCGAGTACAGCGCCCCGGCCGCCGCCCGCGCGGTGTCCTCGTCGATCACGGCCGCCAGCCGCACCCGCGCGGACGCCGCCGCCACCGGCCGGTCGGCCACCGCCACCGCAAGCCACGGCGCGCTGCGCAGCCGCGAGCCGTCCGCCAGCTCGGCGCCGGTCCCGGACGCCATCAGGAACGCACCCGCCCCACGGGCCCGCGCCACCCGCTCGGGGAACGCGAGGGCGGCCACCAGCCCGGCGGCCGCGTCGTCGCCGTCGGCACCCGGGACCGGCCCGGCCGCCGGAACCGCGTGCGCACGTGCCTGGGGCCGCTCGTTCGTACGCCGCGCCTTGGGGCCCTCGTCCGTACGCCGTGCCTCGGGCCGTTCCTTCGCACGCCGCGCCGAGGGCCCCTCGTCCGCACGTGTCCCGGCTCCCTCGTTCGTGGGCGCCTCGGGGGGCTCGTCCGTACGCGTCCGCGGCCCCGCGCCCGTACGGGCCTCGGGCCGCTCGCGTGAGCCCGTCACCGCCGCGGCGAGCCGACGGGCCTCCTGGCGCCAGCGGGCGCCGTACGCGTCCTGCCCCCGCCGGGCCGTACGCCACGCGGCGGCCAGATCGTCCCCGTACTCCCGCGGTGGCTCCTCACTCAGCAACGCGACCACCTCGGCGGCACGGCGCTCACCGACCCGGCGCGCGCCGTCCAGCAGGGCGCGCGCCAGGCGCGGATGCAGGCCGAGCCGGGACATCCGTACGCCACGGTCCGTGACCCGGCCGGCCGCGTCCACCGCGCCGATCGCCGTCAGCACCTCGCGCGCGGCGGCCAGCGCACCGGCGGGCGGCGCGTCGAGCAGGGCGAGGCCCGTCGCGTCCGGATCGCCCCAGCAGGCGGCCTGCAACGCGAACGCGGTGAGGTCGGCGACCTTGATCTCCGGCGCCGGGAAGCGCGGCAGCCGCCCGTCCTCACCCTCGGACCAGCAGCGGTAGACCGCCCCCGGCGCCTCACGCCCGGCCCGCCCCGCCCGCTGCCGGGCCGACGCCTGAGAGGCCCGTACGGTCGTCAGCGCGCTCAGCCCCCGCGCGTGGTCGGTACGGGGCTCCCGCGCCAGCCCGCAGTCCACGACCACCCGCACGCCCGGCACCGTCAGGCTCGACTCGGCCACCGAAGTCGCCAGGACGATCCGCCGCCGGCCCGAGCCCCCCGACAGCACCGCGTCCTGGACGGCGGCCGGCGCCCGCCCGTGCACCTGCAACACCTCGGTGCCGTCGGCCGCGACATCGCCCAACTGCCCCGCCACCCGAGCGATCTCGCCGACCCCGGGCAGGAAGCAGAGCACGTCCCCCGACCGCTCGCGCAACGCCCGCCGCACCGTCGCCGCGACATGCCCGAGCAGCGCCGGATCGACCCGCATACCGTGCGCGGGCCGCACCGGCCGCTCCGGCGGCGCCCAGACGACCTCCACGGGATGCGAGACCCCGGCGGCCTCCACCACCGGGGCGGCCCCCTCCTTGTCCGCAGCGTCGTGGCCGCCGCCCAGCAGGCCGGCCCAGCCCGCCGCGTCCGTCGTCGCCGAGGCCGCGATCAGCCGCAGCTCCGGGCGGAGCGTAGCCCGTACGTCGAGGAGGAAGGCGGCGGCGGTGTCGGCGTCCAGATGCCGCTCGTGGCACTCGTCGAGCATCACGACATCGACGCCCGACAGCTCGGGGTCCCGCTGCAACCGCTGCACCAGCACACCGGTGGTCACGACCTCGACGACCGTACGAGGGCCGGCCCTGCGCTCGCCGCGCACGGTGAAGCCGACCCGGTCGCCCACCTGCTCACCCAGCAGCCAGGCCATCCGCCGGGCGGCCGCCCGGGCCGCGATCCGGCGCGGCTCCGCGACGAGCACACGGCGGGGGCGGCCACCCGCAGGACCGTCCGGTCCGGTCAGACCGGCCAGGGTCGGCGGCACCAAGGTCGTCTTGCCGGTGCCCGGCGGCGCGCAGAGCACCGCCGCGCCGTACGCGTCCAGCGCTTGCTCCAGCGCGGGCAGGGCGGTACGTACAGGGAGCTGGGCGAGGGCGTCGTGGCGGATCACGCCACCAGTTTCCCGGACGGGCAGGCACAGGGGGCGGGGCGGGCACACGGTTCAGGGGCCTGTGGGCCGGGGCGGGGATGCGGTTCAACGGGCCTGCGGGTGGGGCGCGGGCCTGCGGGTGGGGCGAGCGCACGGGCCAGGGGCCTGCGGGCCGGATCTGCGGCGCCCGTCGTGCCCGCGCGGTCGGTCGGCAGCCCTCCGCCCCGCACCCGCCCCGTCAGTCCGCGACGCAGCCGCCCCGGTCGCGAACCCGCCCCGTCAGTCCGCTACGCAGACGAAGATTGCCGTACCGGGGATCAGGTTCCCGCGCAGCGGCGACCAGCCGCCCCACTCCTGGACGTTCCACTCCGGCCACTCCGGCTCGACCAGGTCCACCAGCCGGAAGCCCGCGGCGGCCACGTCCCGTACCCGGTCGCCCAGCGTCCGGTGGTGCTCCACGTACACGGCCCGGCCCGTCTCGTCCTGCTCGACATAGGGCGTGCGGTCGAAGTACGACGCGCCGACGCTCAGCCCCTCCGGGCCCGGCTCGTCCGGGAAGGCCCAGCGGATGGGGTGGGTCACCGAGAACACCCAGCGCCCGCCCGGCCGCAGCACCCGCCGTACCTCCCGCATCACGCGGACCGGGGCGGCGACGAAGGGGACCGCCCCGTACGCGGAGCACGCGAGGTCGAAGGAGGCGTCGCGGAAGGGCAGCGCACCGGCGTCCGCCTCGACCAGACCGAGCTGCGCCGACACGCCCGGAGCCGCCCCCGGACCGGCGGGTTCCGCACCCGTGCCGATCCGCAGGGCGTGCTGGAGCTGCCGGTGCGAGAGGTCGAGCGCCACCGGGTGGGCGCCCTGCGCCGCCAGCCAGCGCGAACACTGGGCCGCGCCGGCCCCGATCTCCAGGACGCGCCGCCCCTTCAGTTCCGATGCGGGCCCCAGCAGCCCGGCCTCCGCCTCGTCCAGCCCCTCGGGGCCCCAGACGAACCGGTCGTCCCCCAGGAACGCTCCGTGGTCGTTCTGGTACTCGTCCGCGTTCCGGTCCCACCAGCCGCGGCTGGCCCGGCTGCTCTCCGTGTCCGAGGCGGCACGTCGCGTCGCCTCCGGCTCGTACTCTTGGATCATTGCGCCCGTCGTCGTACTCTTCGCTGAGCTTGTGGCCGCCGGTGGCCGAGGGGCCTCGTCGGCCTCGCGGAACATGGCGTGTGCCGGTTATGGGGCGTTCCGCCCCGGGTGTGCGCCTTCGCGCATTGACCGTGTCCGGCTGCCCCCGTATGCTACAAGTTGCGCTGCGGGCCTGCGCACCTCAGACGGAGCAGGTCGCGCTCGCATCTGTATGTATGTCCCCTCGGTTTTCGGGACGCTGCCGGTGCTTCGGTTGGTTAGAAGTGTCGCGTTCAAGCGTCTCTGACGCTGTCCGGTCTTATGCAGAAGCGATACAGGCTCCCGGCGTAGCAGTACCTACGACTTCAATGTCCGTACCGGAGCCCTTTCCCACATGACGAGCAGCACCGAGACCACCGCCACCACCCCGCAGGTTGCGGTCAACGACATCGGTAACGAGGAAGCCTTCCTCGCCGCGATCGACGAGACGATCAAGTACTTCAACGACGGCGACATCGTCGACGGCGTCATCGTGAAGGTCGACCGGGACGAGGTCCTGCTCGACATCGGTTACAAGACCGAAGGCGTTATCCCGAGCCGCGAGCTCTCGATCAAGCACGACGTCGACCCCAACGAGGTCGTCGCCGTCGGTGACGAGATCGAGGCCCTTGTTCTCCAGAAGGAGGACAAGGAAGGCCGCCTGATCCTCTCGAAGAAGCGCGCCCAGTACGAGCGTGCCTGGGGCACCATCGAGAAGATCAAGGAAGAGGACGGGATCGTCACCGGTACCGTCATCGAGGTCGTCAAGGGTGGTCTCATCCTCGACATCGGCCTCCGTGGCTTCCTGCCGGCCTCCCTGGTCGAGATGCGCCGCGTGCGCGACCTGCAGCCCTACGTGGGCAAGGAGCTCGAGGCCAAGATCATCGAGCTGGACAAGAACCGCAACAACGTGGTCCTGTCCCGCCGTGCCTGGCTGGAGCAGACCCAGAGCGAGGTCCGCCAGACCTTCCTCACCACCCTCCAGAAGGGTCAGGTGCGCTCCGGCGTCGTCTCCTCCATCGTCAACTTCGGTGCCTTCGTGGACCTGGGTGGCGTCGACGGCCTGGTCCACGTCTCCGAGCTGTCCTGGAAGCACATCGACCACCCGTCCGAGGTCGTCGAGGTCGGCCAGGAGGTCACGGTCGAGGTCCTGGACGTCGACATGGACCGCGAGCGCGTGTCCCTGTCGCTCAAGGCGACCCAGGAAGACCCGTGGCAGCAGTTCGCCCGGACCCACCAGATCGGTCAGGTCGTCCCGGGTAAGGTCACCAAGCTCGTTCCGTTCGGTGCGTTCGTGCGCGTCGACGAGGGCATCGAGGGCCTGGTCCACATCTCCGAGCTGGCCGAGCGCCACGTGGAGATCCCGGAGCAGGTCGTCCAGGTCAACGACGAGATCTTCGTCAAGGTCATCGACATCGACCTGGAGCGTCGCCGGATCTCGCTGTCGCTGAAGCAGGCCAACGAGTCCTTCGGTGCCGACCCGACGGCGGTCGAGTTCGACCCGACCCTGTACGGCATGGCCGCGTCCTACGACGACCAGGGCAACTACATCTACCCCGAGGGCTTCGACCCGGAGACCAACGACTGGCTGGAGGGTTACGAGGCCCAGCGCGAGGCCTGGGAGACCCAGTACGCCGAGGCGCAGCAGCGCTTCGAGCAGCACCAGGCCCAGGTCATCAAGTCCCGCGAGGCCGACGAGCAGGCTGCGGCCGAGGGCGCGGCGGCTCCGGCCGCGAGCGGCTCGGGCAACGCCGGCGGCGGCAACGTCTCCGGTGGCTCCTACTCCTCGGAGTCGGCGGACAACTCCGGCGCCCTGGCGTCGGACGAGGCCCTGGCCGCGCTCCGCGAGAAGCTGGCCGGCGGCCAGAGCTGAACGCGTCAGACGGTAGGCGCTAACCGGTATCCCGATACCGGCCGGTAGGACACAGAAGGCCCGCTCCCCTTGGTGGGGGCGGGCCTTCGTCGTGTGTGCAGGCGTTCGTGGCGGGTGTCGGGGGAAGGGGCTTCGCGGTCGTGCTCGCGGTCGTGCTCGCGGCTGTCCTTGGGTGGCGTTCTCGCGCGTTCGCCGGGGGCGCTCCTACCGGAGCGTGGGGCGTCTCTCCGGCCGGGCCTGTGGGGGCTACCTGCCTGGCTGGGGCTGGGGCTGGGGCGTCTGGGGCCCGCCCGGGCGTGGCCGCTCGGGCGCCTGTCCGACCGGGACGCCCGGGGTGGCGATTCCGCGTCCGCCGGTGACCTTGTTGTCGCCCGAGATCGTCACCGGGCACGTGGACGCGTTGTGGTTGGTGATGTGGAAGCCGTAGCGGTTCGGGCCCGACGCTCCGCTCAGGTCGGACCGGTTGCCGCGGAAGATCGTGCCGCAGCCCCAGCCCGGCTGCTGGCTGTGTGTCTCGTAACCGTTGTTACGGGTGTATTTGCCGGTGTTGTTCTCCACCAGCACCTTGTTCCCCTTGATGTCGGCCCATGAGTCGTCGTAGTGGGCGCCGGTCAGCCCGCTGCCGTCGAAGGTGTTGCCGATGATCTTCGCGCCGGTGGTGCCCTCCTTGATGTCGATGTTCTCGCCGCCGACGCCGGGCCCGATGGTGTTGTGCAGGATCTGCACGTTGTCGCTCTTGTCCCCGGTGCCGCCCGCACTGCCCACGTACACTCCCTCGCCCATCCCGCTGCCGTCCCGCCCGGTGTCGTGGATCCGCGAGTTCTTGATGACGCCGTCCTTGCTGGACTTCCGGAAGTGCACACCCTCCATGTCCAGGCCGTGCACGGTGACGGAGTCGAGGACCACGCCGTTCGCCGCGTCCGTCACAATGCCCTTGTGGCCGCCGGTGACGGTAATGCCCCGTACCGTCCAGTACGAGGCGCCGTTCAGGTGCAGCCCGTAACCGCCGCTCGCACGAAGAACGGCCTTGGCGGAGCCGGCGAGAGTGATCCGCTCCGCGGCGCCGGCCGGAGTGGTGGCCTTGAAGTTGCCCCTGTACGTGCCGTCCGCGAGCCGGATGGTGTCGCCGCCCTCGGCCGCCGACAGCGCGCTTTCGAGCTGGGCGGCCGTGGAGACGTCGATGGTGCGGGCAACGGCCGGGGCGGGCCCCGGAGAACTCCCGTACGCCGTCGCGGAGGCCGCGAGCAGAGCGCCGACACCGAGGAGCGCGGCTGCGGGAGCGACGGGAATCGGCGGAGCAGATCGCTTACGCATCGATGTTCCTTCCTGTACGTGAACGGAGAACGTCACCATGAACAGGGAATGGTGGTGAAGGTAGCACTTATCGATGCGAGGTCAACTGGGGGTGAGGGGAGGGGTGTTGGGGTGGGCGTTGGGGGAGAGGCGAGTGCGGTCGCAGGGGAATTGGAGAGAGTGCGCGGCTGATGCTGGGGGTGTGGTGTCCGGGGCTTCGTTTGGGCTCGTCGGGCTCGCCGGAGTCATTGGGTTATTGGGGGCGTAAGGAGCATTGGGATGGGGGCCACTGGGTCGGTTCGGGTGTCGTTGGGGATCGTGCGGGAGCCCGGTCGGGGCCCGAGGGCAGCGGTTCCGGAGTTCACCGATATGAACCTTCGTGCGTCTGTGCGTATCTGCTTCCGTGCGTCCGCGGGTGTGTCTCACCCGGGCACAGGGCGCCGGTCCGCAGTGCACGCGCAGGGGAGCGGGAATGCCGGGGGCACGTACGACGTTCTGGGGGACGGACATCGAGGAGGAGCGGTCACTGTGTTGGATCCCCAGGGTTTGTACGAATGGGAGCCGAGCGGGCTCGCGGCGGTAGAGGCGATCACCGCCCGGGACTCCGCGGGGCTGGTGCTGCTGTACCACTTCGACGGCTACATCGACGCCGGTGAAACCGGCGACCAGATCGTGGAGCGACTGCTGGGCGGCCTCACCCACCGGGTCGTCGCCCGCTTCGACCACGACCGGCTCGTCGACTACCGCGCCCGCAGGCCGCTGCTCACCTTCCAGCGCCACCGCTGGACCGCGTACGAGACCCCGAGCATCGAACTGCGGCTCGTCGAGGACGCCACCGGCGCACCGTTCCTGCTGCTGTCCGGCCCGGAACCGGACGTGGAGTGGGAGCGCTTCGCCGCCGCCGTGCGACAGATGGTGGAGCGGCTCGGCGTACGGCTGGCGGTCAACTTCCACGGCATCCCCATGGGCGTCCCCCACACCCGCCCCGTGGGCATCACGCCGCACGGCAACCGCACCGACCTCATGCCCGGCCACGCCAGCTTCTTCGACGAGGCCCAGGTGCCGGGCAGCGCCGAGTCGCTCATCGAGTTCCGGCTCGCGGAGGCCGGACACGACGTGCTGGGCGTGGCCGCGCACGTACCGCACTACGTGGCCCGATCTCCGTACCCGGACGCGGCGCTGACCGTGCTGGAAGCCGTGACGGCCGCCACCGGGCTGGTGCTGCCGACCGCGGCGCACTCGCTGCGTACGGAGGCACTGCGCACGCAGGAGGAAATCGAGCGGCAGATCTCCGAGGGCGACGAGGAACTGGTCGCGCTGGTCAGCGGCCTTGAGCACCAGTACGACGCGATGGCCGGAGCGGAGAGCCGGGGCAACCTGGTCGCCGAGCCGATGGACCTGCCGTCAGCGGACGAGATCGGCCGGGAACTGGAGCGCTTCCTGGCGGAACGCGAGGGCGAGGGCGGCGCCTGAGGCCTCCGGCCATGGTCATGGGTCACCACCGACCGGTGGCCCATGGCCATGGCCGGAGCAGACCAGGCCGTATAGCGTGGGCCCCATGGTGAAGGTGGGGCTTACGGGCGGTATCGGCGCGGGCAAGAGTGAGGTGTCGCGGCTGCTCGCGTCGTACGGCGCGGTGATCGTGGATGCCGACAAGATCGCACGCGAGGTGGTCGAACCGGGCACGCCCGGACTCGTCGCCGTGACCGCGGAATTCGGCGAGGACGTGCTGACCGCGGACGGCACCCTGGACCGGCCCAAACTGGGTGCGATCGTCTTCAACGACCCGAAGAAACTTCAGGCACTGAACGCGATCGTGCACCCGCTGGTGGGCGCACGATCAGCCGAACTGGAAGCAGCGGCCGGTCCGGACGCGGTGGTCGTGCACGACGTCCCGCTGCTCACCGAGAACGGCCTCGCGCCGCTGTACGACCTGGTCATCGTGGTCGACGCCACGCCATCCACCCAGCTCGACCGACTGGTACGGCTGCGCGGCATGGCCGAGAGCGAGGCGAAGGCCCGCATGGAAGCACAGGCGGCACGCGAGAAGCGCCTCGCGATCGCCGACCTCGTCATCGACAACGACGGCCCGCTGGACGCCCTGGAACCCCAGGTACGCAAGGTATGGCAGCACCTGCGCGAACGGACGAGCTGAGGGAGCCCTTGCGCAGGTGCTTGACACCGGCACGGGGCTCATGGGCTCTTGATACCGGCACGGGGCTCCTGGGCTGTGGTCGGAACCGGGCGAGGATATGGGCCCAACGGGGTCCACATCGTGGCAACGGGGAACTGCGCCGGGCAATGAGGTCCACGTCGTGGCAATGGGGGGGGGCCGCGCCGTGGCGATGGTAGGTCCGCGCCGGGACAACGGGGTCCACGCCGGGACAACGGGGGAGGCCAACACCGGCACCCTCGGACACACTCCCGGGCAGAGTTCCCTGACGCCCTGACGCCCTGACGCCCTGACGCCCTGACGCCCTGACGCCCTGACGCCCCGCACCCACACCCGGCGTCACGCACTCGGCGACGCGCCCTGGGAAACGGGCACTCGGCACCGAGCCGGGACGTGCGAACACTTGACGCCCGGTTGCGGGCCGGCCGACAGGGGAATGCGAGGGGCAACGCGCTTGTTGTGCCGCACGTAACGCCCGCAGAGCGGGTGACGCATGGGCCTGCCCGTACCGAAGCGGCGAGCGACATGCGACTGATGGGCTCGTTGTGCAGGAGACGCGCGACTGAGAGCCCGTGATACGGGAGAGGAGACGGCCGTGGCCGAACGCAGCCCCGAGACGAACGTCATCGACTTCCGGGCCGCCGAGCAGTTGCTGGCGGCTCGAGACCCGCGTGGCGCTGTGCAACTCCTGGACCCGGTCATCGCCGCTCACCCGGAGAACACCGCGGCCCGTCTGCTGCGCGCCCGCGCCTTCTTCCTCGCCGCCCAACTCCGCCCGGCCGAACTCGAATTCCAGATCGTCCTGGAACGCGAGCCGGACAACGCCTTCGCCCACTTCGCCTTGGCCCGCACCCTTCAGCGGGCCAACCGCCCGGAGGAAGCCCAGCGCCACTTCCGTCTGGCCGCGGCTCTCGACCCCCGTCCCGACTTCATCGAAGCCGCCCGCTTCGAACCCCCGACAGGCTCCGAAGAGGTGTGAGAGGCCGCGGCATGAGAGACGCATGAGCGTCGTCTTGATCGCCCTCCCCAGCACGTTTCCTTTCGCCGCGTTCGATCTTCCGCCTTCCGCATCTCGCCGGGTCCGCTTCTAGCGGCCGCCGTCTATTCGCCCGCCGTCACCTCCTTCTCCGTCGTCCTCGTTCCCGCCCGCACCAGGCTGGTCCCGACCTCGTCTGCCTGTGTCGCGTCCACCCGGCCCGGGGCCTGTCCAGCCGAGGTCAGCCGGGCGGTGGCGCGGTGGTCCGGCGTGTTGGTCGTGATCGTGTGAGCCGTGGTCGTGTGAGCCGTGGTCCGGTTCGTACGGTGGTACGTCCTTCCCCGGCTGGTAGTGCGGGCCTTGGTGGATGTGCCGTATCACCATCGCCAGGTCCATCGCGGCGAGTGCGGTCACCACCGCGCACGCTGCCGCCCACCCCGGCCTGCCGGCCAGCACGAACGCCACCGTGCCTGCCGCGGCCCACACCATCCCCCACAGCGCCAGTCCACGGCGCATCCTCAGCGGACTGCGCGCCTGAAGAGGCTCATTACCGGTACGCATCACCACTCACCACGCATCGCTCCTCGCAAGCCGTTCGCCTGTCGTCGACGTTCCTTATCCGTGCTTTCCGCGTTACATGTGCCGTATGTGCCAGGTGAGCAATATGTGCCGCGTCTGCCACGTTTGCCGTATGGGCCACGTGCTCGGCTGACCCTTGTCTCGGCCACCACTGAGCCTGCATCCGGTGCCGAGCGCCGATCGTGCGCAGAGGCCGTCTGTGTCACGTTGCTGCGTCGCGTCTCTCCTCCCAGGGTCCTCCCGATCCGTGGTTCGCGTCATGTCGCCCGTGGTCTCGCCTTCTCATCTGATTGCAGCCTCGCCCGGCACCTGATGTGCGGCGCTTACGGTGAGTCCCCAGGCAGGTCCGGGCGGGGGTCGCCGGCCGGGTGGCTGTTCAGCCAGGTCAGGCCGCCGATGTCGAGACGGGTCCGGGCCCGTGTGACCGCCACGTAGGCCAGGCGTGCCTCCGCGAGATCGATGGGGCCGGGGAGCGGCTCTCCGTCCGCGTCTCGCTCGTCGAGGTCGTCGGGGCCGGTGAAGTCGTCCGCGATCCGGACCGTCGGCCACTCCCGTCCCTTGGACCGGTGGGCCGTCGAGACCGTGACCTCGGCTGCTTCTTCCTCCGACAAGCGGTCCAGCGCTTGCAGCACGGCCTCGGTGCCGTGCTCGTCGACCAGTTCGATCAAGGGCTGGAGGTCTCGCCCGGACGGGTCGCACTCCGCGTACTCCCGCAGTTCCTCCCACGTCTCGAAGAGCATCAGCTCGGGGTGGGACGGGCGGCGACCCGACCTGAGGTCGTGCGCGGACTGCGCCAGCGCGGCCAGCGCCCCGCCGCCACCCGTCAGCGCCACCCGGCGGCCCTTTTCGAGCTGCCGTATGACCTCCACCATCGCTCCGGCGTTGGTCCGGCACAGGACCGCGTCGGGTCTCGGGACCTTTCCCAGCTCCGTGGCCAGCCATGGTGAGCCGTCGAGCCGGATCGGGGCGCCGACGATGGCCAGCCAGCGGTTGGCCTCCACGGCCAGCGCGGGGCCGAAACGGAAGGAACGGGAGAGGGCGAGCTGTCTGCCGTCGAAGGTGCTCATCACGTCGCGCGCACCGCGCCAGCCGTAGATGGCCTGTGCGGAGTCCCCGACCATGACCAACTGGGCGTGCGCGCGCTGCGCGGTGAAGATCTGCTCGACCACGGGGTTGGTGTCCTGGGCCTCGTCCAGGAGGAGGAAGTCCGCCGTGATCTTCGGCTCGCTCAGAGCCCACATCTTCAGGTAGTGATCGTGCTCGAAGCGCACGCTGCCCCGCTCGGGGTGCTGGAGGTCCGCCCAGGCCTTGCGGGCGAACGGCAGGACGATCTCCGTCAACTGCTCGTGCAGCACGTCCGCCTCGGCTCCGCGCAGCCGTGGCACATGCTGGTCCGTGAGATCCGGATCGGCGGACCGGCAGAACCGGGTCACGGTGCGCAGGGCCGAGTACGACAGTGCCCTGTTGCCGATCCGGCGGGCACCGATGCGTACGGCCATGTCGGTGTCGATGCCCAGGGCGGCGCCGATGCGCCAGCCCGCCTGGCGTGGCGCGTTCAGCCGGGCCTGGTAGTTCTTGCCGACGGACGCGTACGCGAGCGCGTGGGCCGTACTGCAGGTGACGTGGCGGGGGAAGCGGTGGGAGGCGTCGTGCGCGATGGCCTTGTTGAAAGCGATGTAGCGGCCCTGTCCGCACGGTGGGTGACCGCGCGGCGGTGGGCGGTGGGCGAGCATCGCGAGCGTCGTGGTCTTGCCCGTGCCGGCGCCGGCCTGGATCACGAGATGGTCGCCTGTGCGGAAGGCGTCCGCGGCGGTGGTCTGCTCGGCTGTCGGTCGGGTCACGGTGAGGGTCGGACGGTGCATGGCTGCTCCTCGCGCCGTGGCTTTTTCGTCACTGTGCGTGACGACGGAATCGACGGTAGCCGATCGCGAGCCGGCCGTGGGATTTCTCTCGCGGCCTGTGGATAACTTCGCCCCGGCGCTTGCCGGCGGGGTCGTTGTCAGTGCCGTCTGCTTCCATCGATCTCACGTGGTTCGAGCGGTTCCGGGGCTCGGTCGCGGTGCTGCGGGCGCGCTTGCGGCTCCGGTCCGTCACCGTCACCGGCCGGCTGCGGAAGGGAGGGGTGGGCGTGGACGACCGTAAACTCGCGGGTCGGGGCGCGGGACAGCCGAGACGCGAGCGGCGAACGGCAGGTGCCGGGACGAGGACGGGTACAGCGGCGCCGACGAGGCAGGCGCGACGAGCGCGACGGGCGCGAGGGAAAGGCAGCGGTATGGCGGAGAGCAGCGGGGCGGCAGGGCAGTGGGTGCCCGCGGCCGACCTGCCGTCCGCCGGGAATGCCGCGGGCCGGGCGGGGTGGGAAGAGCGGGGGAGTGCGGACGATTCCGCGTTCGTCCGCTGTGCCGTGGTCTTCCTGCCTGCCGAGCCGCCCCGGGCGGGCCGGTTCGCTTTCTGGCGCCCGGACGGTGGCCCTCTCCCGAGTACGCCCACGGCTGGGCGAGAGGAATCCGCGGGCGCCCACGTCGGGGTGGCGGAGCCGGGAACGGCGGACGCCGCGGGCACGGTTGACTCGGCAACGGGTGACTCGGCGGTCATGGTCGGCGCGGCGGGGACGGATAACCCGGCGATCACGACCGGCGCGGCGGGAGCCGTCGAGCTCACGGTCGCGCGTCGGCACGGCAACGGTGCCCGCAGACGTGCGGTCCCCGCGGTGCTGCTTTCCCTGGCCGAGGCGGTGCCGCTGCTGGCCCGCGCCCGGCACGACCCGTCCGCTCAGCCCGCCGCGGCCTGCTGGGGCGCGGCCGTTCTCCATGCTCTCCATCTGACCGCCCGTGGCCGGCTCCTGCCCGGGCTGACCGCGCAGGACAACGACGCCTGGCGCGCCGGACCGCTGGAGCCCGAGGATGTCGCGCACCTGCGGGCGGTCGCCGCCGCCATGCCGCCCGAGGCGTACGCCGTTCCGCTGCCCGACACCAGTCCTCTCCAGGTCCACGATCCGGTGCTGCTGGTCAGGGCTCTTGTGGACGCGGTGGCGGACGCGCTGCCCCGTACGCCCGCGGCGGCGCACCTGACGGGCGCGCCCTTCGCGGCGACCGAGCCGCAGTATCTGCCGGCCGCACGGGACTGGGCTGCCGAAGTGGCGGCCGGGGCCGATGCCGGGGTGCGGCTGTCATTGCGGCTCGATCTGGCCGCCCACGGGCTCTTCGACATGCGGGAGGAGCCCGCGGACGAGGAAGCGGGTGGCACCTCCGGTGAGACCGCCCCGGACCGTGCCGCGGCGGAAGAGCGCAGTGCCGCTGCGGCCGTGCTTCAGGTGCACAGCCTCACCGACCCCACCCTCGTCACCGACGCCGTACACCTGTGGGAGGGCGAAGGCTCCGATCACTTCGGCCCGCGCGCCCGTGTCGACACCCTCCTGGCCTTGCGCCGGGCCGCCCGCGTCTGGCCCCCGCTGTCCCGCTTCCTGGCACGGCCGGTGCCCGACGTCCTCCCGTTGACCGAGGAGGAGCTGTACGAGGTGCTGGGTGACGCGGCGCCCCGCCTGGCCGCCGCCGGCATCGCCGTGCACTGGCCGAAGGAGCTGGCCAGAGGGCTGACCGCGGCTGCCGTGATCCGCCCGGCTCCCGGCTCGGCGGCCGACGGATTCGGTTTTTTCGACACGGAGAAGTTGCTGCAGTTCCGCTGGCAGGTGGCTCTGGACGGCCTGCCGCTCTCCGAGGCGGAGATGGACACCCTCGCGGAGGCCCACCGGCCCGTGGTGCGGCTGCGCGACCAGTGGGTGCTGGTCGATCCGGCGCTCGTCCGCAAGGCCCGCAAACGCGAACTGGGCTATCTGGACCCGGTCGACGCCCTGGCGGCGACGCTGAACGGCACCACCGAGGTGGACGGCGAGGAGGTCGAGGTGGTGCCCCTGGGCGCCCTCGCCGCCCTGCGCTCCCGTCTGACGCGGGAAGCGCCCGTCCCACCGCAGCCCGCCGGGCTGAACGCGACCCTGCGCGACTACCAGCTCCGCGGTCTGGCCTGGCTGGACCGGATGACGTCCCTCGGGCTCGGCGGCTGTCTCGCCGACGACATGGGCCTCGGCAAGACGATCACGGTCATCGCCCTTCACCTCCACCAACGGCCCGCCGCCCCCGTCCTCGTGGTCTGCCCGGCTTCCCTGCTCGGCAACTGGCAGCGCGAGATCGAGCGCTTCGCCCCCGGCGTCCCGGTGCGTCGCTTCCACGGCACCGGCCGCAGCCTGGACGACCTGGACAGCGGCTTCGTCCTGACCACGTACGGCACGATGCGTTCCAGTGCCACCGCACTGGCCGCCCGCCCCTGGGCGTGGGTCGTCGCGGACGAGGCGCAGCACGTGAAGAACCCGCGGTCCTCCACGGGCAAGGCACTGCGCGGCATCAAGGCCCCGGCGCGCATCGCTCTCACCGGCACCCCTGTGGAGAACAACCTGTCCGAGTTGTGGACCCTCCTCGACTGGACCACCCCCGGCCTCCTCGGCTCCCTGAAGACCTTCCGCGCCCTGTACGCCCGCGAGGTCGAAGGTGGTGAGGACCCGGAAGCCGCCGAGCGCCTCGCCCGGCTGGTCCGCCCGTTCATCCTGCGCCGTAAGAAGTCCGACCCCGGTATCGCCCCCGAGCTGCCGCCCAAGACCGAGACGGACCACCCGGTGGCGCTGGGCCGTGAGCAGGCCGCGCTGTACGAGGCGGTCGTCCGCGAGACCCTGGCCCGTATCGAAGCGGCCGAGGGCATCGCCCGCCGCGGACTCGTGATGAAGCTGCTGACCGCCCTCAAACAGATCTGCAACCACCCCGCGCAGTACCTGAAGGAGGCCGCGCCCGGCCTGGCGGCCCGATCGGGGAAGCTGGAGCTGCTGGACGAACTGCTCGACACGATCCTCGCGGAGGGCGGCGCGACGCTGATCTTCACGCAGTACGTGGAGATGGCGCGGCTGCTGGAGAAGCACCTGACCGCGCGCGGCATCGGCAACGCCCTTCTGCACGGCGGTACGCCCGTCAAGCTCCGCGAGGAGATGGTCGACCGGTTCCAGTCGGGCCGCACACTGGTGTTCCTGCTTTCCCTGAAAGCCGCCGGCACCGGACTCAACCTCACCCGGGCGGGCCACGTGATCCACTACGACCGGTGGTGGAACCCTGCGGTCGAGGAACAGGCCACCGACCGCGCCTACCGCATCGGCCAGACCCAGCCCGTCCAGGTCCACCGGCTCATCGCCGAGGGGACGGTCGAGGACAACATCGCGGAACTGCTCACCGCCAAGCGGGCCCTCGCGGACGCGGTCCTCTCCGGGGGCGAGACCGCCCTCACCGAACTGACCGACGCCCAGCTCGCCGACCTCGTCTCCCTGAGGAGGGCCGGATGAGCCCCCGCCCCCACCCCTTCCCCGGAGACGGCGCCGACCGCTTCCCGCCGCCGGGCAACGCCGCGTCCCCGGCCGCCCGCCCCGGCCGCGGCCCCGGGCAGGACGGGCGGGCGGGGGCCATGGACCGCTCCGACCGTTCGCGTACGTTCCCGCCGCTGCCGCAGCGTTCCGGCGCCCGGGGGCTGTTCGCCGAGTCGTGGTGGGGAAGCGCCTGGCTGGACGCACTGGAGACCTCGGCCCTGGACACCGCCCGCCTCGCCCGCGGCCGTACCTACGCGCGGGACGGCAACGTTGACACCATCAACATCACCCCCGGGCGCATCGCCGCCTCCGTACGGGGCAGCAGGCCGCGCCCGTACAACGTCGTCATCCGCCTCCAGCAGCTCGCCGGCGACGAGTGGACCGCCTTCCTGGAATCGGTCGCCGCCGATCCGGCTCAGCTCACCGCCCTCCTGGCCAAGAAGCTGCCGAAGGCCGTCGCCGAAGCGGGCGTACGGCTGCTGCCCGGCCCGGGCGACCTCGTACCGCGCTGCTCCTGCCCCGACCACGGCAATCCCTGCAAGCACGCCGCCGCCGTCTGCTTCCAGGTGGCGCGGCTGCTGGACGCCGATCCGTTCGTGTTGCTCCTCCTGCGCGGCCGCGGCGAACGCGAGCTGCTCGACGAGCTGTCACGCCGAAACGCGACACTGACCGCCCGTGAATCCCGCAGCGCTCAACTCGCGCCGCCCGACACGGCTGCCGGCCCGTCGGCCGACGCCCGCAGCGGTCCTCGCGCCGACGCACGGGCGGCGGCTGCCGCGGCCAGGGCGGCGAGGACCGCCGCTGCGCCGGCGAGTTCGGCGGCCTCCGAGGCGGGCAGGTCGAGCGATAGTACGAAGGCGGAGTACGCGCTGTCGGGTCCGGCCGGAAACTTTCGCCCGCCGCGCGGTGTGCTCGCCCGTGCAGCCCTCGCCGACCGGCTGCTGCCGCCCCTTCCGCCACCCATGCCCCTGCCGCCACACCCGGGGCACGCTCCTGCCCTCCCGGACGCCGACGGCCTTCCGCTGGACGCGGGCGCCCTCGAATTCCTCGCCACCGACGCCACCGCCCGAGCCCACGCCTACCTCAGCTCCATACCGGCCATCGGCCCGGAACCACAGGCCGGCGGCCCCCGCTCCCCGGTGTCCCGCCCGGCCGGGCGGGGGCTACCCCAGACGTCCGGCCGGTCCCCGTTCCCCGCCCTCACGCCTTGGCAGGACGGCATCCGGCTGGCCGCCACCGCCCACCCCACCGCCGGCCTGACCTCGACCACCCGCGCCCTCTACCGCGACCTCGCCGCGGCCACCGGCCGCACCGTCACGGACGTGGCCCGCGCCGTCGCGGCCTGGCGACAGGGCGGCCTCGAAGGACTGACGCTGCTCGACACCACCTGGAATCCGCCGGCCGGTGACTTCGACCGCGCCCGCAGCGCCCTGATCGCCGCCGACCTGCCCGCCCTCAAGCCCCGGTACAACCACCTCTCCGACCCCGCCCGCGGCATCCAGCTCCGCTTCGGCCGCGACAACCGCTGGTACCCGTACGAATCCGACCCCGGCACCGAGGACTGGTGGCCCACCGGCCGCGCCGACGCCGACCCCGTAGGGGCCCTGACCGCGCTGCTCGGACCATGACTAACCTCGGAGCCGTGGAAGGTCTCGACACACTCACCCGCTCCCTCGCACAGCGCACCCCCGAAGAGCTGGCCGCCCTGCTCGCCCGCCATGCGGAACCGCTCTCCCGCAGGCCCGCGCCCACCAGGCTCCGCGAGCTGGCCGGTGCCCTGTGGTCGTACGAAACCCTCCACCACACCGTCCTCCACCTCGACCACCCCCGCCTCCACCTCCTCGCCACCACCGCCCGCATCAGCCAGGACCTGGCCCGCAGCGCCGCCCCCGTCCCCGCGGCCCCCGCCGCCGGAGCCGACTACCAGTCGCTGATGGCGCACCGGCTCTCGTTCCCGGACCTGGCCACCGAACCGGTCCCGCCGGACGACGCCTACCGGGCCCTCGGTGCCACCGCTCCCGGCCCGGCCCGCGACGCCGTCACCGCCGCCCTGGAACTCCTCTACGCGGACGGACTCGCCGCCCCCACCGAGGACGGTGCCATCGTCGTGCCGCCACGTACGCCGCAACTCCTGGCCGCCCATGACCTGGGGACCTTCACCCCGGTCGCCCCGCATCTTCCGGCTCCGGGAACCGCCGCGTCGGTTTCCACCGCCTCGGGGGCCAGCGCGTCGGTTTCCACTGCCCAGGGAACCGCCGCATCGGTATCCACCGCCCGGGTACCCGCCGCACGGGAAGCTGCCGCGGCGGACACCGGCGTGACCGGCGCGCCCGTGACCGGCGCGCCCGGTGCCGCCGCACCCGAAGCGGTCGCCTCCGCCGCGGCCGCGCTCCGGAACGAGTCCCAGGCCGCCGCGTCCACCCTCGCCGCCACCCTGGACCGGCTGCTCGCCGCGCTCGCCGCCCAGCCCGCGGCCCTCCGCAAGACCGGTGGCCTGGCGCTGCGCGAGATCAAGCGCTTGGCCAAGGCGGCGGGGACGACCGAGCCCCGCGCCCGGCTCCTGCTCGACCTCGTGCTCGCCGCCGACCTCATCGCGTTGACCCGGACCCCTGCCGGTATCACGGCAGTGCCCACCGGGGCGTACGACGCGTGGCTGGCCATGGCGCCCGGTGAGCGGCTGGCCCCGGTCCTCACCGCCTGGGCCACCCTCTGGGCCATCCCCACGTACACGCCCTTCGGTGAGACCCCCACCGCCCTGGTACGCGGCGAAGACCGGCATGCTCCGGCCCTGCGGCACGCCCTCCTCAAAGCACTGGCCACCGCCCCGGCCGGTGTGCGGCCCGCACGGTTGTCGACGGGTACGCCCCTTTCGGCCCGGCCGTCCGAGATGCCGGACCGTCGGCCCGACCTGCCGGCTCTCCTCGACGCCGCGGCCTGGCACCGTCCGCTGGCCGTGGTCGGCGAGCCGTTGGCCGAGGACCGCGCCGCCCACCTCCTCGACGAGGCGGCCTTTCTCGCGCTCACCGCACACGGCGCTTTGACCCCGCTGGGACATGCCCTGCTCGCGGCGTCTCCGGCGGACCCCGGAGTGCTCCGCGCCGCCCTCCGGGAGCTCCTTCCGCCGCCCGTCGAACAGGCCCACTTCCAGGCCGACCTGACGGCCGTCGTGCCGGGGCCCCCGTCCGCGGTCCTCGCCGACCTGTTGTCCTCGGCCGCCGACCGCGAATCCGAGGGCCATGCAGTGACCTGGCGGTTCACCCCGGCTTCCGTACGCCGGGCCCTCGACACCGGACGTGGAGCCGCGGACCTGCTAGCCGCCCTCGCCGAGGTGTCGGCGGCTGGCCCTCTGCCGCAGCCTCTGACCTATCTGGTCCAGGACGCCGCCCGGGCCCACGGCCGGATGCGCGTACTGCCCACCGCCTGCTGCATCCGTTCCGACGACGAGGCACTGATCCGCGAACTCGCCGCCCACCGCGCCCTTCAGACCCTCGGCCTGCGCACCATCGCTCCCACGGTCCTCGTCAGTGCCCGACCGCCCGCTGAGACACTCGAAGTGCTCCGCGGCGCCGGTTACGCCCCCGCACTCGAATCCGAGACCGGTACCGCGTCCGTCGAACGCCTCGCCGGACACCGCACCAGCGTCAGCTCGTCCGGCCCCGCTACCACGCCCCTGGCTCTCGCTCAACGGCTCCTTTCGGGGGTGATGAGCGGAGCGAACGGCGGTGACTGTCAGTGAGGTCAAGTAGCTTTGGGGAACAAGGAGTCGGAGAGGCGGACGAGAGCCGTCGGAGGACTCCATCCGGCCTGGCCGGGCGGGGGACGTCATCCCCTACCGTGGCAGCGACGCACGTCCGTACATCTCGTACGGCGGGACAAGGGGGACCGATGGACGCGGAGTTGGCGACACTCGCGGCGGCGGGAGCGACGGCGCTGGTGCAGCAGATGGTGACCGAGGGATGGACACAGGCGCGGCAGCGGGTGGCGGAGTTCTTCGCGCGGCGCCGGGGCGGGGGCGAGGAGGAAGCCCTCGTAGGGGAGTTGGAGGTATCGCGAGCGGAGCTGGTGGCCGCGCAGCGCAACGGCGACGAGGACGGCGCGGCCGATGTGACTGCCGAGTGGCGGGTGAGGCTGCGGCGGGCGTTGCGCGACGACCCGGCGGCGGCCGAGGAACTGCGGCGGCTGCTGGCGGAGCTGCGGCCGGACGAGGGCGTCAGGGTCGAGGTGAGAGAGGTGCACAACACCATCAGCGGCGGGACGCACAGCGGGACGACCATTCAGGCCGGCGTGGTCAACAGGCTGGACGCCCGTGGTAGCGGCCTCGGGGAAGGGCCCGCCCGTGGCTGACCTGGGGCCCGGCGGCCCCGACCCTTCCTCCGCGCCCGATCCGGCTGCCGCCGATTCGCCGATCGCTGATTCGCCCATCGCCGATTCGGACACCACCGATCCGGCCGTGTCCGGCCGGGCGGCTTTCGGTGTGCGCAACGTCATCAGCGGCACGGTGTACGGAGCCGCCGTACAGGCCCGGACCATCGGCTCGCTGACGATCCAGGAGGCCGCACCGGTGATCATGCCGGGCGCGCCGGTGCCCCGTACGCTGCCCCCGGGGACCCGCCATTTCGTCAACCGCGACGCGGTACTGGCCGAGGTGACGCGCTTATTGGACGAGGCGCTGCCGACAGGCGGCGCCGAAGGCACGGGGGACATCGGCGCGCCTCTCGTGGTCGTCCTGTGGGGCCCGGGCGGCGTGGGCAAGACGGCCACCGCTCTGCGCCTGGCCGCCGCGCTGCGCGGGCGCTTCGAGCAGGGCGAGCTGTACGCGGACCTGCGCGGGGCGTCCGCCGCGACGGCGGCCGGCCCATCCGAAGTGCTGTTGCGCTTCCTGCGCGACCTCGGTGTCCACCGCGCCTGGATACCGGTGGAGCCCGACGTCCAGGAGAGCACGTTCCGCAGCGTGACGGCGGGAAAGCGCATCCTCACGGTGCTGGACGACGCACATTCGGCCGCCCAGGTACGGCCGCTGCTGGCCGCGTCCCCGGCCTCTCTGACGATCGTGACCAGCCGAACCGACCTGGGCCGCCTGGCGATCGAGTACGGCGCGCACGTCATACGGCTCGGGCCGCTGCGCACGCCCGACGCCGTGGGGTTGCTCGCCCGGCTGGGCGGTACGGGACCGGGAGTCGAGGCGGTGGCGCGGCGGTGCGGCGGAATGCCGCTCGCGCTGTGCGCGGTCGGGGCACGCGCCGCGGGCAGGCCACAGCCTGACTGGGAACTGCTGGAGCGCGAGCTGGGCGCGAGCGACGAGGACGACAGCGGACGGATCAGCGCCCACGCCGCCGACGGGGGCGACAACAGCGCCCATGGGGGCGACAGCGGCCCACACGAGGGTGACGGGCCCGGGAGAGATGGGGCCGGGGAAGGCGGCCGGGGTGCGGCGGGTACCGGGCGGCGCCCCTCTGGCGAGCCATCGCGTACGCCGCATGGCGAGGACGCGCCGACCGACGTATCGACCGACCCGCCGATCGATGTTCCGTCCGACGAGCTGCCCACCGCGTCGGATGCCCCGATGCGTCGCGCGATGGACGCCTCGTACGGGAGCCTCTCGGAGACCGCGGCCCGGCTGTTCCGGCTGGCGAGCCTGCGACCGTGGCGGCATGTGACGCCGGGCGCCGCCGCGGCCGCGGCGGGAGTCCCCGAGGATGCGGCGAGTACCGCGCTCGCCGAACTGGCCGACGCGCGGCTGCTGGAGTACGTGGCCGGTGGTGAGGGGACGGCCGAAGCCGGGGCCGCAGGCCGAGCCGACGCTTCTGACCAGGCGCGTTACCGGTTTCACGACCTGTGGCGGCAGTATGCGGAACGGCGCGCGCTGACACAGGACGGCATCGCGGGAGCCGCGGCGGCTGTCCGCCGGACGCTGCTCTGGTACGTACGTGCCGCGGCCGCGGCCGACGCCTGTGTGCTGCCGGGCCGCTGGCATCTGGGCCCCGCGTACCCGCGGTCGACGGGCCGGCCCGCCGCCTTCGAGAACGGCCTCGGCGCGCTGGCCTGGCTGCGGGACGAACGGGAGAACCTGGCCGAGGCGGTACGAGCCGCGGCGGATCACGGGCTCGACGACCTGACGTGGCAGTTGTGCGAGGCCATGTGGGGGCTGCACCTACGGCTCGGGTTCCACCAGCAGTGGGTCGCCACTCACCGGCTCGGCGTCGAGGCCGCTGTCCGCAGCGCGGAGGAGTGCCCCGAGGCCGAGGGGCGGATGCGCGCCCAACTCGGCTTCGCCTACCTGGGGCTGGCGGAGTACGGGCAGGCACAGGAGCAGTTCGAGGGAGCGGCCGCGGCCGACCGGCGTGCCGGTCACATACGGGGTGCGGCGACGGCGGTGGAGTCCTTGGGGCTGCTGCATCTGAAGCAAGAACGGTGGGGCGAAGCCGCCCAGTGCTTCCGGTCGGCCAGGGAGCTGGCCCGGCAGGTCGGTGACCCGCGTGCGCTGGCGCTGCTCGAACACCACCTGGGGCGGTCGCTTCAGGGCATGGGCCGCCATGAGGAGGCGATCGGGCAACTGCGGCACGCTCAGGAGCTGATACGCGCGCTGCCCGATCCGTACAACGAGGCAAGGGTCCTGATGAGCCTCGGGCGGGCCCTGCTCGACGCCGGGCGTGTCGAGGAGGCCGACGAGCCGCTCGTCCGGGCCGCGTCGGTCATGGCGGCGGAAGGCTCGGTCGTCCAGCAGGCGGACCTGGCGGAGCTGCGCGCCGACCGGGCTGGCCGGGCCGGGGACACCGCGGACGAGATCAGGTATCTGCGGGCTGCGCTCGACGGCCACGAGAGGACGGGCTCGCCCAGGACCGGTGCCGTACGGGCACGGCTCGAACGGGTGGGAGCGGCCCGGGGGAGGGCGGCTTCGTGCGGAGAGGTCAGGGAGGAGGAGTGATCGTCACCTGAAGGTGGTGGTCGGTGCGGCCCGTCACCACGACCAGGCCGCCGAGAAGCTCATCGATGGGCTTGCCGCGCTCGTACCAGGCGTAGAGGGCAGAGGCGTAGACGGCCGGATCACACAGGTCGCGGTGGCCGTCCGCGCCGGGCGCCGCGGTGAGGGTGACGAGACGGCCGTCCGGTATGCGGACGAGGCAGGTGTCCGGCGCGGTGACACACGCGGCCATGGCGCAGTGCGGGTGGCGGCGCATCGCCGCCCGCGTCCACGCCTCGGGTTCGGTCCGGGAGTCGTGAAGCACCAGATCGGCGAGGGCGAGCCGGGTCGGATCCGGGGTGTCCTCGTGGACGGCGGTGTGAGCGGCGGCCTGGGGCGAGGGGTGGTCGGCGGCCGGATCCGCGGACGGGTTCGGGGCCGGTTCCGGGTACGCCGCCGTGCCGAGGCCGTCCGCGTGGCGGGTGACGGCTATCCGGGGAGGCGCGGCGGGGCGACGGTCGCGTACGTGGGTCAGGACGTGGAGGGGAGCCAGAAGAGGGGCGGCGGACGGGATCTCGGAGGCCCGGCCCCCGTACGCGGGGTCGAGCAGACGCGGCAGGTATGCCGGAGGGCCGGGCTCGGCGAGGCCCATGAGGCCGTAGAACGTGCGCCGGAGCAGGGCGGCCGAGGCGCCCGGAGAAGAACTGGCCAGAGCGGTGAGCTGGGCGTACCGGTCGGGGTGGTGGCGGGCCAGCAACGCGTCGAGCTGGCGGGGCAGCGGTTCGTACGGGCGCAGCCGGGGAGCCATACGGCCCAGTTCGGCGACGGGCGACGCCGGGTCGAGGTCCTCTTCCGGGAACGCGCCGAGCAGTACGGGCGTACCGATGGCGGCCGCGTAGTACGTCACGCTGCCGTGATCGCCTATGACGGCGTCGGCTGCCGCCAGGACCTGCCGCCACGGCCCGAGCGGAGGTACGACGGTCAGCCCGGCCCGTTCGGCGTGGCGCAGCCAGGCACGCACCTGACCGGGGCCGTGTCCGTGCCAGATGTTCGGATGCAGGACGGCGCAGCGGCGGTAGGAGTCCACGGGCAGCTCGCGGGTGAGGCTCTCCAGGAGCCAGGGCAGGACGTCGTTGGCGTCGCCGAACAGGGAGCGGGGGCCCCACGTGGAGTTGACGACGACGAGGCGCTGGCCGGCGGACACGCCGAGCGTGCGGCGGAAGCTGTCGCGGTGCGGGAGCGCGGACAGCAGGCGGTCGAAGCAGGGGTCACCGGCGAGTACGGCCGTACGGGCCGCGGGCGGGCAGGCGTAGCGCAGGCGTGCGAGCTGCTCGGGGTGGGACAGCACGGTCGCCGTCGCGATGGGCTCGCCGTCCCGCAGCAGCCACTCCGGCGAGAGCCCGAAAACCGGCGCCCGCACGGCATCCGGCCCCGCCCCCGGCTCCCGGCTCCCGGTGTCCGGTGTCCGGTGTCCGGTGTCCGGTGTCCGGTGTCCGGTGTCCGGTGTAGAAAGCCTTTTATTATAGCCAATGCCGTGCGACAGGATGGCCAACTTGCCTTTTACTCGCTCCAGTTCACCTCCGTAGCTGGCACTGACCGCCAGGTCCACCGGGGTCTCCACGGCCTGGTCCCAGGGCAGCACGGGCAGCCCCGCGTCCGCCAGCAGTTCCGGTACGCCGTGCAGGTACGGCGAGGAGCCGGTACAGGTGGCCAGGCACTGGACGCGGGGGTCGGCGTCGAACAGCGGGAGCACGTCCAGGAGCCGGGTGGCGGAGGTGACGTTGTGCACCACGAACAGGACGCGCGCGGTTCCGGCCCGGGTGGACCACTGCGCCGCCTCCGGGCCGACCGGAACCCGCAGCCACCTCGGCCCGTCCGCGACCGCTTCCCCCACACGCCTCACCCTTCACTCCTGGTTTGACCGGTCACCCTAGCCGGTGTGCCCGCCCGTCCGGGGCGCCCGGCAGAATGAAGACGTGCGGCTCGAAGCGATCACCTGGGACCGGCTGACCGACGCGCTCGCCGAGCGCATCGGCGCGACAGTGCCGGCGGACGGCGGCCTGTGGCCGCGCGTCGCCGTCGACGGAGCGCCGGTCGCCCGCACCGCGGACGTCGCCGGACAGCTCGCCGAAGCGCTGCGGCTGCGCGGCAGGCCCGTACACGTCGTCGCGTCCGACGGCTTCCTGCGCCCCGCCTCCCTCCGCCTGGAGTACGGGAAGCAAGACCCCGACGCGTACTACGACGAGTGGTTCGACCGGCAGGCGCTCTGGCGGGAGGTGTTCACGCCGCTCGATCCGGGCGGTACGGGCCGGGTGCTGCCGGACCTGTGGGACCCCCGGGCTGACCGGGCCACTCGCAGCCCGTATGTCGAACTGCCGCCGGGCGGCGTACTGCTGATGCACGGCCCGCTGCTGTTCGGGCACTGGTTCCCCTTCGACCTGTCGGTCCACCTGAAGCTGTCGCCCGCCGCGCTGGCCCGCCGCACTCCGCAGGACGAGCGGTGGACGCTGCCCGCTTTCGCGCGGTACGAGGACGAGGTGCGGCCCGAGGAGGCCGCCGATGTCGTCGTGAAGGCGGACGATCCGAACCGCCCGGCCTGGAACGGAGCCGGCTGACCCGGCGGTCCCGGTTGCCGTTGCCGTTGCCGTTGCCGTTGCCGTTGCCGCGACGGGCCGGCCCGTCGCTGACAACCCGGCACGGCCGAGGACGGCGCCGGATAGCGTGGGCCGACGACCATGACGGGCGGGAATCCGGGAGGCCGCGGCACATGGAGGACATCGACTGGGACACGGACGCGGCGCGGTGGCTGAACCCACCACCGGAAGTGGTGCGTGAGCCGGGACCGTCGGGCGGCGGGCCGTTGGTCGTCACGAGTGCCGAGGGAAGCGACTTCTGGCGGCGGACCGGTTACGGCTTCGTCCGGGACACCGGCCACGCGCTGCTGACGGCCTTCCCCGCGGACTCGGCCGTCGAGGTGTCCTTCATCGCCGCTTTCGACGAACTGTACGACCAGGCCGGGGTGCTGGTGCGGGTGGACGAGCGCACCTGGGTCAAGGCGGGGGTGGAAATGAGCGACGGCGTTCCCCAGTTGGGCGCGGTGGTCACCCGGGAGTGGTCGGACTGGTCGCTGGCGCCCGTACCGGCCTGGGCGGGGCGTGAGGTCACGGTGCGCGCGAGCCGCAGCGGGGACGCGCTGACCGTACGGGCGCGGCGTGAGCAGGAGCCGTGGCGCATGGTGCGGCTGGCGCCCCTCGCCCGGGACGCGAAGGCGTTCGCCGGGCCGTTCTGCTGCTCGCCGCAGCGGTCCGGCCTGCGGGTACGGTTCATCCGCTTCGCGACCGGCGCGGCCGACACGTCTCTCCACTGACCAGGAGGGCCCGCGCGGCCCCTTAGCGTCCGGCGTCGGCCAGGGCCAGCAGCTTGGTCACCGTGTTCCAGTTGCGGGCCGTGGCCGTCACGCCGAGCCGCGCGCGGGAGACCGCTTCGGCGAGTCTGGAGCGGCCGATTCCGTTCGGACACCACAGGTACAGCTCACGGCCGACCAGCCGGAACTGGTCCGGGGCGTACGCGTCGGAGTCCAGCGCCTCCAGCGGGGCCGTGTCGGTGGGGGCGTCGGACAGGAACGTCACGTGCAAGGTCTTCGGCTCCGCCACCGCCTGCGGGAAAGGATTGGCCGCGACCGTGGCGGCCAGCTCGTCGCGCGTCCGGACCAGCACGGGGACGGCAAAGCCCAGGTCGTCGGCGATCCGGGCCTCGATACGGCGCGCGGTCTGCGCGGGCGGTGTGCCCGGGTCGGCGAAGACGATGTTGCCGGTCTGCAGGAGGACGGTCACGTCCGTGTGGCCCAGCGACGCGAACAGCGCGCGCTGCTGCGCCATGGGGAACTTCTTGTGGCCTCCCACGTTGATGCCGCGAAGCAGGGCTACCTGACGGGACATGGCAGATACGCGTCTTTCGTGTGAAGGGCCGGAGGAAAATCGGCGGATCGGCGGAGTGGCGCATGGGCGGGTTGGCGGATCGGAGGGGCGGAGTAACTGGAGGTACGGGTGGGAAGACGGGGGGCGAGGGCCCGGCTGTCAGCTCTTATGGAGCGGGGGCGTCGCGAGGCCGCCTCCGACGGTTCAGGCCGCTGCCGAGGGGTCTGGCCGCCTCCGGGGGGTCTGGCCGCCTCCGGGGGGTCTGGCCGCCCCCGAGAGTTCAGAAGAGGGGCTGCGGGAGGACGCCCTCCAGGGCCAGCAGCCGGCGTTTGGTCTCCAGGCCGCCGCCGAAACCGCCGATGCCGCCGTCGCTGGCGATCACCCGATGGCAGGGCACGACGACCGGGAGCGGGTTGGAACCCATGGCCGCGCCCACCGCGCGGGCGGCTCCCGGCTCGCCGACCCGGTCGGCCAGATCCTGGTAGCCGACCACCGTGCCGTACGCGACGTGGGCGGCCAGCGCGCGCAGCACCCGCTCGTTGAAGCCCGAGGACAGGGACCAGTCCAGGGGGACACCGAAGGCCTGCAGCGCGCCGTCGAAATACCGGGCCAGCTCGTCGGACGCCGTGGTCAGGTGGGGTATCTCCGGAAGGGGCTCCCGGCCGAACGCCTGCCGGAGACGGCTCAGCGTCCGGCGGGTGGTCCGCTCGTCGGCGTGGAAGCCGACCAGCGCCAGTCCTTCACGGGTCGCCGCGAGCAGCAGCGGGCCGATGGGGCTGTCCAGCACGCGCCAGGCCCAGTCGCGGGGCTCCTTCCGCCCGAGCGGCTCCCGTCGCGCGGGCAGCTCGTCCGGTCCGGACGGCTCCGGCTGACCGGCCCGGACGGCCTCTTCGGCCCGCTGATCACGCTCTGCGTTCATCACGGCAGCAGCCTATGGCCTGCCACTGACAACGCCCCCGGAACCGTGTCCAGGGGCAGCGGCAGTGGCTGGACCCGCGCTCGCTGCCTAGTGGCCGCTGTTCTCCAGGGCGTCGCGGACGACGTCCGGCTTGTTGCTGATGATGCCGTTCACGCCCTGTCGGGCGGCCTTGACCGCGTTGGCGGCGTCGTCGACGGTCCAGGTGAAGACCTCCAGCGGCCGGCCGTGCGGGCCCTTGACCTGGTGCACGGACGCGACGTACCCGGTGCTGATCGACTTGTACTGAGGATTGATCTGGTCGGCGAAGGCCGCGTACGCGGGCAGCTCGGCGACGCTGGGCGTCCCCAGGAAGCCCGTCTTGACGTCGGAGCGCAGGCCGTGCACCTTCTTCACCGACTCGGCGCTGAAGCTCTGCACGATCAGCCGGTGCTTGACGTGGTGGCGGTCCAGCCAGCCGTCCTCGCGCAGCTCCTTCAGGATCTGCCGCTCGATGCCGGGATAGAGCTCGGGTGCCTTGATCTCCAGCAGCAGTTTCTGGTCGTTGTCCTCGACCGTGTCCATGTAGTCCTCCAGCGTCGGGACGCGCTCGCCGGCGAACTTCGGGCCGAACCAGCTCCCGGCGTCCAACTGCTCGATTTCCTTGAGCGTGAAGTCGGCGACGTTCCAGGGCGCACGGTCGGGGAAGACCTGCTCCGCGTCGGTCGTCCGGGCGAGCGAGGTGTCGTGCACGATGACCAGCTCGCCGTCCTTGGTGCGCTGGACGTCGTTCTCCACCCAGGTGAAGCCGAGGCCGGCCGCCGCGTCGACGGCGGCGAGGGTGTTCTCGGGCGCGTAGGCGGAGGCGCCCCGGTGAGCGATGGTCAGCACTCTGTGGTGGCCGTCGGTGGCCCGGGCACCGGTGGTGGGGAGCAGGGACGCGGCCAGACCCACGAGCACACCGGCGACAGTGGCGACAGGACGGATACGCATACGGACTCCTGGTGACGACGTGACGGCGGGCGCGAACCGGGGCCCGCCGGGGCGGGCCGGGCCGGAGCCGGGTACCCGGCTGCCGTACCCGGCCTCGGTGCGACCGGGAGCGGAACCGGCACCCTTACGGGAAACGCGGCGGATTCGGGGTGGGACGCGCAGAGGGTCGCAGTTGGGGTGTACCGGAAGACAGGCGTCTGATGGACAGAAATTGAACGAGAAGGGTCCGGTGCCCTGAGTTTGAACGCCTCGGCTCGGTGATCTCCGCACAGAGCACGCAACAGCCGTACGTGACGGGCCCGGCGCGGGGGGCGGAGTCCCGGCCTCCGGGCCCGTCGGCCGGGAGAACGGCCCGCCCGGCCCGGGTGACCGGTTCCGGTCTTGCGCCCACCACGCCCCGGCATTGCCGGCCGCCGCCCGGGCCCGCGCCGGTCGCCGCGCTCCACCGCTCCCGTCGACGGAGCCGCTGGTCGGAGCGTTTTCCGGCCGGTTGTCAGTGGGGCGACGTACGGTTGTTTCCATGCGGCCCGTTTCCAAGATCGAACGCACGGTGGCGCCTTTCGAGGTCGTCAGCCCCTATCAGCCCAGCGGCGACCAGCCGGCGGCCATCGCCGAGCTGGCGCAGCGCGTCAGCGGTGGTGAGAAGGACGTCGTCCTGCTCGGCGCGACCGGTACCGGCAAGTCGGCGACCACCGCGTGGATGATCGAGAAGCTGCAGCGCCCCACCCTCGTCATGGCGCCCAACAAGACCCTCGCGGCGCAGCTCGCCAACGAGTTCCGCGAGCTGCTGCCCAACAACGCCGTCGAGTACTTCGTCTCGTACTACGACTACTACCAGCCCGAGGCGTACGTCCCGCAGTCGGACACCTACATCGAGAAGGACTCCTCGATCAACGAGGAGGTCGAGCGGCTGCGCCACTCCGCGACGAACTCCCTGCTCACGCGGCGTGACGTGATCGTGGTCGCCTCGGTCTCCTGCATCTACGGCCTGGGTACGCCCCAGGAGTACGTGGACCGCATGGTGCCGCTCAAGGTCGGGGACGAGATCGACCGCGACCAGTTGCTGCGCCGCTTCGTCGACATCCAGTACACCCGTAACGACGTGGCCTTCACCCGTGGCACGTTCCGCGTCCGCGGCGACACCATCGAGATCTTCCCGGTCTACGAGGAGCTGGCCGTCCGCATCGAGATGTTCGGCGACGAGATCGAGGCGCTGTCCACGCTCCACCCGCTGACCGGCGAGGTCATCAGCGAGGACGAGCATCTGTACGTCTTCCCGGCCAGCCACTACGTCGCCGGCCCCGAGCGTATGGAGAAGGCCATCGCCGGCATCGAGGCGGAGCTGGCCGAGAGCCTCGCCACGATGGAGAAGCAGGGCAAGCACCTGGAGGCCCAGCGGCTGCGGATGCGCACCACCTACGACATCGAGATGATGCGCCAGGTCGGCTCGTGCTCCGGCATCGAGAACTACTCGATGCACATGGACGACCGCGCCCCCGGCACCGCGCCGAACACCCTCCTGGACTACTTCCCGGACGACTTCCTCCTCGTCATCGACGAGTCGCACGTCACCGTGCCGCAGATCGGCGCGATGTACGAAGGCGACGCCTCCCGTAAGCGCACCCTGGTCGAGCACGGTTTCCGGCTGCCGTCCGCCCTCGACAACCGCCCGCTGAAGTGGGAGGAGTTCCTGGGGCGCGTCGGCCAGACCGTCTACCTGTCGGCGACGCCCGGCTCGTACGAACTGTCGCGCTCCGACGGCTATGTGGAGCAGATCATCCGCCCGACGGGCCTGGTCGACCCCGAGGTGATCGTCAAGTCGACCGAGGGCCAGATCGACGACCTGGTGCACGAGATCCGTATGCGTACGGAGAAGGACGAGCGGGTCCTGGTCACCACCCTCACCAAGAAGATGGCCGAGGACCTCACGGACTACTTCGTCGAGCTGGGCATCCAGGTCCGCTATCTGCACAGCGACGTGGACACCCTGCGGCGCGTGGAGCTGCTGCGGGAGCTGCGGGCCGGCGAATACGACGTCCTGGTCGGCATCAACCTGCTGCGGGAGGGCCTCGACCTGCCCGAGGTGTCACTGGTGGCGATCCTGGACGCCGACAAGGAGGGCTTCCTCCGGTCGGGCACGTCCCTGATCCAGACCATCGGCCGCGCCGCACGTAACGTCTCCGGCCAGGTCCACATGTACGCGGACAAGATCACCCCGGCGATGCGGAGGGCCATCGACGAGACCAACCGCCGCCGGGAGAAGCAGCTCGCGTACAACAAGGAAAAGGGCATCGACCCGCAGCCGCTCCGCAAGAAGATCGGCGACATCGTCGCGACCCTCGCGCGCGAGGAGATCGACACCCAGGAGCTGCTGGGCACCGGCTACCGCAAGGCGGCCGAAGGCAAGGACGCCAAGGGCAAGGCGCCGGTGCCCGCGCTGGGCGGGAAGACGGCCAAGGGCGGCAAGGCGGCGAAGGGCAGCGCCACGCCCACCGACCGGCCCGCCACCGAACTGGCCGAGCTGATCGAGGAAATGACCGACCGGATGCGGGCCGCTGCCGCGGAGCTCCAGTTCGAGGTGGCCGCCCGGCTGCGCGACGAGGTGGGCGAACTGAAGAAGGAACTACGGCAGATGAAGGAAGCGGGGCTGCGCTGAGGGGAGGAGCCGGGGTGGGCTGATGGGTGGCCCACTCCGCCCTGGCGTACGGAGGGGCCGCCCCGCCGCCCGCCTCGGCCGTACGAGGGGCCGCCCCATTCCGGCCGTACGAAGGGCCGCCCGCCCTGGCTGTTCGGCCGCCCCGCCGGGGCCTCCCCGGCCGTACGAAGGCCCACCCCATCCAGCCGTACGAAGGGCCGCCCGCCCCGGCCGTACGGCCGCCCCACCTCGCCCCAGCCGTACGAAGGGCCGCCCGCCCCGGCCTTCCCGCCGCTCCGCTCCGGCCGTACGCAGGGGCGACCTGCCCGGTTGCACGGAGGCCGGGCCGGCCCACCCCGGTCGTGTGAGGGGCCGTCGGGTCGGGGCAGGGCTGCCGCCGGCCCCGTGGCCGGAGGGGCCCCCTGTCGTCGAGGAGTTTCTGCGCGGGGGCTTCGGGGCGTGGCCGTGGCGCAGGCCGTAGCTCTGGTGCAGGCCGTAGGTATGGCTGTGTTGCAGGAACGCCACAAAGAGCGGGGTGGATGCGGGCCGGGGGCCCGGCCGTGCATAGGGTCGGGGGAGGCCGTCGGGGAGGCGGCAACGGGGTGAACAGAGCGAGAGGGGACGGCAGTGTCGGTCAACTTGTCCAAGGGGCAGGGCATCAGTCTGGCGAAGTCCGACGGGGGGACGCTGACCGCCGTACGGATGGGGCTGGGCTGGCGTTCGGCGCCCCGCCGCGGCCTGTTCGGATCGCGCACCCGGGAGATCGACCTCGACGCCTCGGCGGTGCTGTTCGCCGACAAGCAGCCGATGGACGTCGTCTTCTTCCAGCACCTCGTCAGCGACGACGGGTCCGTGCGGCACACCGGCGACAACGTGGTCGGCGGCGCGGGGCAGGGCGGGGACGACGAGGCGATCCTCGTCGACCTGTCGCGGGTGCCGGTGCACATCGACCAGATCGTGTTCACCGTGAACTCCTTCACCGGGCAGTCCTTCGCCGAGGTGCAGGACGCCTTCTGCCGCCTGGTCGACGAGACCACCGGCCAGGAACTCGCCCGCTACACCCTCACCGGCGGCGGTGACTACACCGCGCAGATCATGAGCAAGGTGCACCGCTCCGGCAGCGGCTGGCAGATGACCGCGATCGGCGAGCCGTCCAACGGCCGTACGTTCAAGGACGTGGTCCCGGCGATACTGCCGTACCTGTAAGCACGCACCAGGCACCACGCATCCGGCCTCGTCGGTGAGCACGGGGCGCACGACACTTCGGGGGAACGACGATGACGGCCGAGCTTGTCCGCGGGCAGAACCATCCACTGGACCGGACCCGTTTGGAGATCAGGATCGCGGCGGGCGGGCCCGTCGTCGCGGGGGTGACGCTCGCCGACGAACAGGGCGGCCTCGCGGGCGCCGAAGCGGTCGCCCATCCTGGTGCGCCCCGTCGCGAGGGCGTCGAGGTGCCCCGGCAGGCCGCCGCCGAGCACCGGATCGCGGTGGATCTGGACGCCCTGCCCGCCGCCGTGCACCGGGCTGGCGTGCTGCTCGCGTTGCCGGTCGGCATCGGCGGCCCGGCGTCCTTCGGCGCGGCGGCGGCTCCGTTCGTCGCCGTGACGGGCCTCGACGGTACGGAGCTGGCCACCTACACGCTCGTAGACCTCAGCGCCGAAACCGCCGTGGTGGCGGTGGAGTTGTACCGCAGGCAGGGTGCCTGGAAGGTGCGGGCCGTGGGGCAGGGGTACGCGGCCGGGCTCGCGGCGCTGCTCCAGGACCAGGGCCTGCCGATGGCCGCCGAACTGGCCACCGAGATCCAGGAAGCGGTACGCGGCGGCCACGCGCGCTCGGTCCCGGCCCCCGGCGCGCCCGTCCCCGGCGTACCGACATCCGGCCAGGCCGCGGCCGCGGCCCCGTCCGCCGACCACCTGGAGGGCACCCGGCCAGGCGCCGACGGCTCGGACCCCCGCCCTCCGGACGCTGCGCGCCCAGGTGCTGTCGGCCCGGACACCGACCGTCTGGACACCGACCGCCCGGGCACCACCCCCGGCCCCCGTACCACCACCAACAGCGACCCCATCGACTACCGGCACCCGAAGCGCCGCCCCTCACCCCCGAAGCCGAGCCAGGACGCTCCCACCGCCTCCACCGCGCCCGCCCCCCGAACCCCCACCCCCGGTGAGGCACAACCCGACGCCCCCGTCGCCGGTGACGCTGCCGGCCGGACCTTCGAAGAGCGGCTCTACAACCAGGTCTGGGGCATGTTCGAGGACCTGGCGCGGACGGTCGCCGCCTACCGCAGCGCCATGGACTTCGCCCAGTCCCGCCTGGCGAAGGAACTGGACGCCGTCAACGCCGATCCCCGCCACCGTGTGGGAGCGGCCGCCGACGCCGCGCATGCCGCCGCGCACGACAAGCACGCCCGTCTCGCGGCCCAGGCCCGCGAGGTGCTCGACCGCGACCTCGCCCAGCTCACCGCCGAGGCCGAGGTCGTCGAGCCCGCCCTGCCTCCGGCCTTCGCCTCCTGGAGCAGTCCGGTCTGGCAGGGCCATCGGCCCCCGGAGGAGTACCCGACGGCGGTGCGGCTCGGTGACCTGCGCCTGCCGGAGTGCCCTGACCTGCGCATCCCCATGCTCGTACGGCTGCCGATGGACCGCGGTCTGTGGATCGACAGCGGGCAGCCGCAGACGTTCGCCGGTGCGGGGAGCGCCGACGACGCGTTCGCGAACGCCTTCGGGCTCGGCGCTCTCGACGGCGGCCCGGACGGCGGCGAGCCGTTCGACGCGGCCGAGGTGCGGCGCCTGGCAGTTGAGACGGCCGTCACGCTCGCCGCCCGCCTGCTGGCCGCCCACCCGGCCGGCGAACTGACCGTCCACGTCATCGACCCGGGCGGCTCGGCGGCGCCCGCCCTGGCGCCGCTGCTGGAGACGGGCGCGCTCCGCGAGCCCCCGGCCGCCGGGGCGCAGGGCGTGACCGCGGTGCTCGGCGAACTGACCCGCCGCGTGGACCTCGTACAGATGGCGGTCCGCAATCAGGCGGCGGAAGCGCTGCCGCCGGACCTGGACACCGCCGAACAGTTGCTGATCGTCCACGACTTCCCGCACGGCTTCGACGACCGCGCCGTCAACCAGCTCCGCTACCTGGCGGACGAGGGCCCGTCGGTCGGCGTGCACCTGCTGATGATCGCCGACCGGGCCGAGGCGCGGGAGTACGGATCGGTCCTGGACCCGCTGTGGCGTTCGCTGCTGCGCATGACGCCGGTGCCGGACGCGCACCTCGCCGACCCGTGGGTGGGGCACGCCTGGACGTACGAGCCGTCGCGCGTGCCGGACGGCAGCCAGGTGTTGCGCAAGGTCCTGGCCGACGTGGCCGAGGCCCGCCGTTCGCAGAGGCACACCCGGTCCCGCGAGCGCTGAGTGCCGCCGGGCCGGGCAGGCGCCCGTACCAGGGCGTCGGCCCGCCCCGCGGCCCTCTCCGTAGCCGCCCGGGTCCGCGCCCCTCGCGCCGCCCGCGGCCACCCCCGTCCCCCGCCCTCCCTCTGCGCCACCCCGTCTGACCAGCGCTTTTATCCAAATCTTTACTATCTCTTTCCTTTCCTTTACGCTCATGAGTGCGGAGGGGAGTATTCCTGCGCGACGTACCCGTCATCACGGATCACCACTGACCAGATCCCGGGGCGTCGGCCCATCTCGGGGAGCGCGGTATCAGCGCTCTCGGGTGGAAGAGACCTCCGGCAGCGACGACGCTGTTAGTGCCGTACGACTCTGCCGGAGGAGCAGTGGACGTTTCCCTGACCCTGTGGGTGCTGACCATCGTTGGTCTGTGCGCCCTGATCACCGCCGATTTCTTCATCGGCGGCCGCAAACCGCACGAGGTCTCCATCAAGGAGGCCGGCGTCTGGACCGCCGTCTGGATCGCCCTCGCCGCGCTCTTCGGCCTCGGCCTGCTGGTCTTCGGCGGCGGGCAGCCGGCCGGCGAGTTCTTCGCGGGCTTCATCACCGAGAAGTCGCTGAGCGTCGACAACCTCTTCGTCTTCGTCCTGATCATGGCGAAGTTCGCGGTGCCGACGATCTACCAGCAGCGGGTGCTGATGATCGGTGTGCTGATAGCCCTCGTGCTGCGCGCCGGGTTCATCGGCGCGGGTGCCGCGATCATCGCCAACTTCTCGTGGATCTTCTACATCTTCGGCGCGTTCCTCATCTGGACGGCCTGGAAGCTCATCAAGGAGGCCCGCGCGGAGGAGCAGGACGAGGAGTTCGAGGAGAATCGTTTCCTGAAGCTGGTCGAGAAGCGGTTCCCGTCGACCGACCGTTACCACGGCACCAAGCTGTTCGTCGTCGAGAACGGCAAGCGCCTGATGACGCCGATGCTGATCGTCATGCTGGCGATCGGTACCACCGACGTGCTGTTCGCGCTGGACTCGATCCCCGCGATCTTCGGCCTCACCCAGGACCCGTACATCGTCTTCACCGCCAACGCCTTCGCCCTGATGGGGCTGCGGCAGTTGTACTTCCTCATCGGCGGGCTGCTGAAGAAGCTGGTGCACCTCTCCTACGGCCTGTCGGTCATCCTCGGCTTCATCGGTGTGAAGCTCGTGCTGCACGCCCTGCACGAGTCGGGCGTGAGCGTCCCGGAGATCAGCATCCCGGTCTCGCTCGGCGTGATCTGCGCCGTCCTCGTCGTCACGACGATCACGAGCCTGTGGGCCTCGAAGAAGCAGGCCCGCGCGGAGGCCGCGGCCGCCGGGGCGAAGGAAGATGCCAAAGACGCCGTGGACGTCTGACCGGCCGTCCTGACGGGCGGCCGCCCCGCCCCGACGCGTTCCTGGAGGTCCCGCGGGTACACCGCGGGGCCTCCCGCCCCGTTACGGGGCATATGCGTACGTCACATATGCCCCTTGCGGCCCGAACGCGCCCCGAACACCGCCCGAATGCGGCCCGCAAGCCCGTACAGTGCGCGCATCGTTGGTCGCGCGCCCGGACGGAGACGACGCCCGACCGGGCACGGCCTCCGCGGCGCGCACTGTCCCGGGGAGGGGACCATGCGTCATCTCAGCAAGGCGGCCGCAGCCGCACTCGCGATAGCCACCGCGGCCGGAGGACTCATCACGGCGGCACCGGCGTCCGCCGCCGGGTCCGTGCATCTGACGAAGATCTACTACAACAGCCCCGGCAGCGACAACGGCTCCAACGCCAGCCTCAACGCCGAGTGGGTGCAGATCAAGAACTCCACCTCGCGTGCCGTCGGCCTCAAGGGCTGGAAACTGGCCGATGCCTCCGGGCACACGTACACCTTCGGTACGTACAGCCTGGGCGCAGGGAAGACCGTGACGGTGCACACCGGCAAGGGACGCGACACCGCGGCCCACCGCTACCAGAACAGCCGTGCCTACGTGTGGAACAACACCAAGGACACCGCGACCCTCAAGAAGCCGTCCGGCGCGCGCGTCGACACCTGCGGCTACAACAACGCGCGCGGGTCCTACGTGAACTGCTGACGGGCGCCCAGGGTGCCCAGGGCGGCCGGGCCGCGACCCGGCCGCCCCCATGGGCCGGCGGGGCGCCCGCCCGGCGCCCGCCCCCGTCCGTCACCAGCCGCGTTCGCGCCACTCCGCGAGGTGCGGGCGCTCCGCGCCGAGCGTGGTGTCCGAACCGTGCCCCGGGTAGACCCAGGTCTCGTCGGGCAGCCGGTCGAAGAGCTTGGCCGAGACGTCGTCGAGGAGGCCGGCGAACGCCTCCGGGTCGCCCCACGTGTTGCCGACGCCGCCCGGGAAGAGGCAGTCGCCGGTGAAGACGTGCGGGTGCCCGTGCGGGTCGTCGTAGACCAGGGCGATGCTGCCGGGGGTGTGGCCCACCAGGTGGCGAGCGGTCAGCCGGACCTCGCCGACAGCGATGGTGTCGCCGTCCTCGACGGGCACGTCGGTCGGTACGGGGATGCCCTCGGCGTCGTACCGGCCCGCGTACGTACGGGCGCCCGTCGCGTCCACGACCTCGCGCAGCGCACCCCAGTGGTCACCGTGCCGATGGGTGGTCACCACGGAGGCGATACCGCTGTCACCGATCAGGCTGAGGAGGGTGTGCGGCTCGGCCGCGGCGTCGATCAGCAACTGCTCGCCGGTCGCGCGGCAGCGCAGCAGATAGGCGTTGTTGTCCATCGGGCCGACCGCGACCTTGGAGATCATCAGGTCGGCCAGCTCGTGCACGTCGGCCGGTCCGCCGACCTTCACTGCTCCCGTGTAGCTCATGAGGCCACCCTAAAGCGGGGGGAGGGCCGGAAGGGGGCCGCCCCGGGTGTCGAGTCCGGTGCCTTTGGCCCGTCCGGTGAGCCAGCCGACCAGTTCGGCGGGGGACCCGGACACCACCAGGTACGGCACGTCACCCGTGTCCTCCGTGACCGCGCCCGTGTGGTCCGTATGGCCGGTGCGCCACCGCCGCCCGTCGGGGGTGCGCAGTTCCACGGCCGGTACGTCGACGTGCCCCGCGAACTTCTTGCCCGTCAGGAAGGCCAGTTCGGCGTCGACGAAGGCGGCCGGAAGCTGCTCGATGCCGTACCCGACGCCCAGGTCGATACGGTGCAGTTCGACCTCGGCCAGCCGGCGGAACGGCAGCCGGTCGGCGCGTTCGAGGACGCCGTTGCGCATCTCCAGCTCGAACCGGTGGCGGGCGGGCGGCAGCGCCGCCGCCGCCGCGTCGAAGCGCTCGGCGCTGGACCGCAGGTCGTCCAGGTGCACGGCGAGCGGCCGGTCGGCGCCTTCGGCGATGTCGGCGTCCCGGGCCTCGGCGCTCGTGTACATCGGGGTACGGACGCCGGTACGCGCCCAGGTCAGCAGGTTGACCAGGGCATCGGCGTTGCGCGCGACATGGGCGAGCAGGTGGCCGCGGGTCCAGTCGGGCAGCAGTGACGGTTCTCCGATCGCCTCGTCGTCCAACTTGCCCACGTCGACGAGCAGTCGGTCGGTCGCCTCGCGGACGGAGGCGGTGTCCTGTGCGAAACCCGGCGCGGAGTCGGGCACGTTGTCGGTCATGGTCCGAAGCTAGCGCCGCCTTGGCGTCTGCGGGAGTCGGCCCGCACGGATCCGGGCGTACGCGGGCGGCGTACGGGGCGTGAGGCGGTCCCGACCGGCCCCGTGAGGGGGACGGTCGGGGCCGCGGCCGTTACCCGGCCGACCCGTCAGGAGCGCCGAACCAGCGGCGCAAGGCCTCGCCGAGTGCGGTCAGTTCGTCCTCCGTGCAGGTGGCTGCCGCTGCCGTTCGGGTGGCGGTCGCCACGGCGCCCGTACGGGCACGGGCGGCATCCCCGCAGGCCGCCTCCGCGCTCCGCGCCGTGTCCGCAGCGGCCTCGCCGCTCCGGACCGTGGCAGCTTCTCCGGCCTGTCCGTTCCAGGCCGTGGGCGCTACCCCGGCCCCGTCCAGCCCTGCGTCCGTACCGGCCGCCCAAGCCGTGAACCCGTCCGGCCGCACCAGCAGCCCGGCCAGGTCCGGTCGGCTCGGGCAGCGGCCCGTCATCACGCGCACCCGTCCTTCGTACCCGGCGGCGTGCTCCGTGGCCCGCCCGGCCGTCTCCGGGTCGTCGGTGAGGACGAGCAGCAGCCCGCGTCCGTCGTGGAGGTGGCCGCCGAGGCGGGTGCCGTCGGCGAGTTCCAGGTCGGGGGCGCTGCGGCCGGTCAGCGGGTGGTTGCCGGGCAGGTCGTAACGCTGCCACACCCCGGAGATCTTCTTGGCGAAGTACGTGGTGCCGGTGACCGTGCCGGACAGTTCGGTGACCACCTTGCGCAGCGCGCGGGCGTGCGGCTGCGGCCGCATCAGCGCGATCTGGGCGCGGGTCCACTCCAGCACCCACGCGCCGATCGGGTGCCGCTCGGCGGTGTAGGTGTCCAGCAGCCCCTCCGGGGCGTGGCCGTGGATCGTCGCGGCCAGCTTCCAGCCCAGGTTCATCGCGTCCCCGATGCCCAGGTTGAGCCCCTGGCCGCCGAACGGCGAGTGCACGTGCGCCGCGTCACCGGCCAGCAGGACGCGGCCGCGGCGGTATTCGGGGACCTGCCGGGCGTTGTCGGTGAAGCGGGTGGCGGTGTGCACCTCGGTGACCGTGACGTCGGCCCCCGAGACCTTGCGCAGGCTGGTCTGCAGCTCGTCCAGGGTGATGGGGGCGTCGCGGTCCGTGGGCGGACCGTCGAACTCGACGGTGAGGATGCGGCCGGGGAGCGGGCCGTGGGTGTAGATCCCGTGCTCCGTCTCGTTCCAGCCCATGCCGAGCTGTTCGGTACCGGTCATCTCCACCAGCGCCTGCCGGCCGGTGATCTCCGGTTCGGTGCCGGGGAAGGGGAACCCGGCGATCCTGCGAACCGTACTGCGCCCGCCGTCGCAGCCCACCAGCCAGCCGGCGCGCAGCGTCCCGCCGTCCGCGTCATCGGCCCCCGCGACCGCGCGGACGTGCGCCGTCACCCCGTCCGCGGCCGTGTCGAAGCCGGTCAGTTCCACGCCCCGGCGCACGTCGACGCCGAGTTCGGCGGCGCGTTCGGCGAGCAGCCGTTCCAGCGCCTGCTGCGGTACGAACCCGACCTCACCGGCCGGTCCGGCGCGGTGCAGGTCGGGATCGGACTCGTCCAGGGCGTCGCGGTGCAGCATGATGCCCGCGAAGTGCCCGGCGAACTTCGGCGCCGGGCGGACGGCGCTCGCCCCGGCCGCCGTCCGCTGCCGCATGTAGGAGTGGAACCGGCCCATGGCCTCCTTCTGGACATCGGCGAGCACGGGCAGCAGCCCGCGGCGGTAGAAGGCCTCCGCGCAGGGCGTGTTGATGCCCCCCGCCTTGATCGTCTCGTCCCTTTCGGCCAGGCGCTCCAGCACGGTCACCCGCACCGAGCGCAAGGCGAGTTCGCAGGCGAGCATCAGGCCGACGGGTCCGGCGCCGGCGATCAGCACGTCCGTCCGGGAACCGGTTCCCCTGGTGTGGTTCAGATCCATGCAGCAGATTGTAGTCACTAAAATTTTGTTTCGGCTAAAATTCTGGTCATGGCTGATGGTGCGGACAACGGCGGACGGAGCGGCGGCGGCCGGGCGGTCGCGGACGGTGACGGGCTCTCCCTGCGGGAGCTGAAGAAGATCCGGACCCGCGAGCGGATCTCCGGCGAGGCCACCCGGCTCTTCGTCGAGCGCGGCTTCGACCAGGTGACCGTCGCCGAGATCGCCCGCGCCGCCGAGGTCTCGACGATGACGGTCTTCAACTACTTCCCCCGTAAGGAAGACCTCTTCCTCGACCGGGTCCCCGAGATCTTCGAGCTGGTCACGCGGGCCGTACGCGAGCGGGACGCGGGCGTCGGGCCGCTGGAGGCGCTGCACCGCCTCGCGCTCGGCCTGCTGGAACAGGGGCACCCGCTCGCCGGTGTGGGGTTCTGGGACCGCCACTGGTGGCAGGTGCTGGTGGAGTCGCCGGCCCTGCTGGCCCGCGGGCGCGAGGCCATGGAGGAGTTCGAGGCCACGCTCACCGGGCTGTTCGCGGAGGCCGGGGAAGCCGGGCCGGACGAGTACCGGCCGAGGCTGGCCGCGGCGCTGACCGTGGCCGCGTACCGCTCCGTGTACGCGACGGTCATCCGCCGGCAGCTCGCCGGTGTCCCGGTCGAGGAGATCGCCGCGGAAGAGGGGGAGCTGCTGCGGCATGCGTTCGAAGTGCTGTCGCGCGTGGTGTAGGGCGGGCGATCAGCGGGGAGGGCGAGGGGGCTGCCCGGAACCCGGACGCGGCTGCCCCGGCCGTGACTTCGGACACCGTCGCCCCCGGTGCCGATTTCCGCCCCGGCGGCCCCGGTGAGAGAGGGAACCGGGGGCGCCGGAGAGGCGTGGGTGAAGGTGGGTGGGGCCTGTCGATGATCGGCAGGAAGAGAGCCGGGTCGCCGAGTGTTGACAAGAAGCGGCCACACGTTCGGGTGAAGCGGGTCGATGACGACCGTAATTCGAATGCGCGTGCTATAGGCTCGTGTGTGGCATCAATAAGACATCGCCGCGGCGGCCCCCATACCCTGGGGCGGGGGCTCCGCTCAGCTTCCGTGCCCACCGGCTCGGCGCCCGGACGACCGGGCCGCCCGGCCGCCGTCGAAACGGGCCGTGCCGGCTGAGTCGCGGCCTCCTGCCCCTCTCTCCAGAAAGGTGCCGACCGGCGTGGCCGACCGTCTCATCGTCCGTGGCGCTCGCGAGCACAACCTGCGCAACGTCTCGCTCGACCTCCCCCGGGACTCCCTCATCGTCTTCACGGGGCTCTCCGGGTCGGGCAAGTCCTCGCTCGCCTTCGACACGATCTTCGCCGAGGGGCAGCGTCGCTATGTCGAGTCGCTCTCCTCCTACGCACGGCAGTTCCTCGGGCAGATGGACAAGCCCGATGTGGACTTCATCGAGGGCCTGTCCCCCGCGGTCTCGATCGACCAGAAGTCGACCTCGCGCAACCCGCGCTCCACGGTCGGCACGATCACCGAGGTCTACGACTACCTCCGCCTGCTGTTCGCCCGCATCGGCAAGCCGCACTGCCCCGAGTGCGGGCGCCCGATCGCCCGGCAGTCACCGCAGGCCATCGTCGACAAGGTCCTGGAGCTGCCCGAGGGCAGCCGCTTCCAGGTGCTGGCCCCGCTGGCGCGCGAGCGCAAGGGGGAGTTCGTCGACCTCTTCTCCGACCTCCAGACCAAGGGCTACAGCCGCGCTCGCGTCGACGGGGAGACGATCCAGCTCTCCGACCCGCCGAAGCTCAAGAAGCAGGAGAAGCACACGATCGAGGTGGTCATCGACCGCCTGACCGTCAAGGACAGCGCCAAGCGGCGGCTGACCGACTCCGTCGAGACCGCGCTCGGTCTGTCCGGCGGCATGGTCATCCTGGACTTCGTCGACCTGGACGAGGACGACCCGCAGCGCGAGCGGATGTATTCGGAGCACCTGTACTGCCCGTACGACGACCTGTCGTTCGAGGAGCTGGAGCCCCGCTCGTTCTCCTTCAACTCGCCCTTCGGCGCCTGCCCGGACTGCACCGGCATCGGTACGCGCATGGAGGTCGACCCCGAGCTGATCGTCCCGGACGAGGAGAAGTCCCTCGACGAGGGTGCCGTCCACCCCTGGTCGCACGGCCACAGCAAGGAGTACTTCGGCCGCCTGGTCGGCGCGCTCGCCGACGCCCTCGGATTCCGTACGGACATCCCGTGGGCCGGACTGCCGCAGCGCGCCAAGAAGGCCGTCCTCAACGGCCACCGCACCCAGATCGACGTGCGCTACCGCAACCGCTACGGCCGCGAGCGCTCGTACACCACCGCCTTCGAGGGCGCCCTGCCGTTCGTCAAGCGGCGCCACCAGGAGGCGGAGAGCGACAGCAGCCGCGAGCGCTTCGAGGGCTACATGCGCGAGGTGCCCTGCCCGACCTGTGAGGGCACGCGCCTGAAGCCGATCGTCCTCGCGGTCACGGTCAAGGGCCGCTCGATCGCCGAGGTCTCGGCCATGTCGATCAGCGACTGCGCCGACTTCCTGCGCGAGATGAAGCTCGACGCCCGCGAGAAGAAGATCGCCGAGCGGGTCCTCAAGGAGGTCAACGAGCGGCTGAAGTTCCTGGTCGACGTCGGCCTGGACTACCTCTCGCTCAACCGCGCCGCGGGCACCCTCTCCGGCGGCGAGGCCCAGCGCATCCGGCTCGCCACCCAGATCGGCTCCGGTCTGGTGGGCGTGCTGTACGTGCTCGACGAGCCGTCCATCGGCCTGCACCAGCGCGACAACCACCGCCTCATCGAGACGCTGGTGCGCCTGCGCGACATGGGCAACACCCTCATCGTCGTCGAGCACGACGAGGACACGATCAAGGTCGCCGACTGGGTCGTGGACATCGGCCCGGGCGCCGGCGAGCACGGCGGCAAGGTCGTGCACAGCGGCCCGATGAAGGAACTCCTGGCGAACAAGGAGTCGGTCACCGGGCAGTACCTGTCCGGCAAGAAGGCCATCGTGACGCCCGGGGTACGGCGGCCCGCCGACCCGAAGCGGCAGCTCACGGTGCACGGCGCGAAGGAGAACAACCTCCGCGACATCACCGTCTCCTTCCCGCTCGGCGTGCTCACCGCGGTCACCGGCGTCTCCGGCTCCGGCAAGTCCACGCTCGTCAACGACATCCTCTACACCCACCTGGCGCGCGAGCTGAACGGCGCCCGGTCGGTGCCGGGCCGCCATGTGCGGGTCGCGGGCGACGACCTGGTGGACAAGGTCGTGCACGTCGACCAGTCGCCCATCGGCCGTACGCCGCGCTCCAACCCCGCGACGTACACCGGCGTCTTCGACAACATCCGCAAGCTGTTCGCGGAGACGATGGAGGCCAAGGTCCGCGGCTACCTCCCGGGGCGCTTCTCCTTCAACGTCAAGGGCGGCCGCTGCGAGAACTGCGCGGGCGACGGCACGATCAAGATCGAGATGAACTTCCTGCCGGACGTGTACGTGCCGTGCGAGGTCTGCCACGGCGCGCGCTACAACCGGGAGACCCTGGAGGTCCACTACAAGGGCAAGTCCATCGCCGAGGTGCTGGACATGCCGATCGAGGAGGCGCTGAGCTTCTTCGAGGCCGTGCCGACCATCGCCCGGCACCTCAAGACGCTCGACGAGGTCGGGCTGGGCTACGTCCGGCTCGGGCAGTCCGCGCCGACCCTCTCCGGCGGTGAGGCGCAGCGCGTCAAGCTCGCCTCCGAGCTGCAGAAGCGCTCCACCGGCCGGACGGTCTACGTCCTCGACGAGCCGACCACCGGTCTGCACTTCGACGACATCAGCAAGCTGATCAAGGTGCTCTCGGGCCTGGTCGACAAGGGCAATTCGGTCATCGTCATCGAGCACAACCTCGACGTGATCAAGACCGCGGACTGGGTCGTGGACATGGGGCCCGAGGGTGGCAACGGCGGTGGCCTGGTCGTCGCCGAAGGCACGCCGGAGCAGGTGGCGGCGATCCCCGCCAGCCACACCGGCAAGTTCCTGCGCGACATCCTGGGCGACCGGGTCAGCGACGCGGAGCAGCCCGTGGCGGGCAAGGCCAGGAAGACGGTCGCCGCGACGAAGGCCCCGGCCAGGAAGACCGTTTCCGCGAAGACGGCCACGAAGGCGACGGCCAAGACGGCGTCCGCGAAGACGGCCACGAAGGCGACGGCCAAGAAGACGGCCGCCAAGCCCGCGGCCGCCAAGAAGACGGCCAAGACGGCCGCCAAGAAGCCGACGCGGGCCCGCCGGGCCTGACCGCCGCCGGACGAGCCGAACGGGCCGCCGCCCCACCCGTACGCGGGAGGGGCGGCGGCCCGTTCGCCGTATGGGGACCTGTTCGCCCTACCGGGCCCGTTCGCCGTACCGGAACCCGGCCCCGGACCGCCGCTCAGTGTCCCGTCACTCCGGCCCCACCAGCTCCGTCGCGTACGGCGGCTGGGCGCCCGGCCGGGAGCAGGTCACCGCGGCCGCGCGGGCCGCGAAGCCGAGGATGTCGCGCCAGGCGGCGGGGGACAGGGCGGCCAGCGCGGCGGGGGAGAGGGCACCGTGCGCGTCGAGGCGGTGCAGCAGCGCCGCGTTCACGGTGTCGCCCGCGCCGATCGTGTCGGCGACCTCGACCCGCTCGCCGGGCACCACGCACTCCGCACCGTCCGGCGTCAGCACGGACAGCCCGTCGCCGCCGCGGGTGAGCACGACCGCCGCGGGGCCGGCCGTCAGCCAGTCCCGCACCGCGGCCGCGACGCCCCGGGAGCCGGCCAGCCACGCCGCGTCCTCCTCGGAGAGCTTCAGCAGGGTGATGTGCGGCAGCCAGGAGCGGAAGCGGGCGCGGTAGGCGTCCGGGTCCGCGATCAGCCCGGCGCGGATGTTGGGGTCCAGCGCCGTGAAGATCCCCTGTTCCGCCGAGCGGCGCAGCAGGGCCTCGTACGCGCTCGCGCCCGGCTCCAGGACCAGCGAGCAGGTGCCGAACGACACCGCCCGAGCCGCGGCGGGCAGTTCGGGCGGCAGGGCGAACAGCCGGTCGGCGGTGCCGTCGGCGTAGAAGCCGTACCCCGCCGAGCCGTCCGGGCTGATGTCCGCGACGGCCAGCGTGGTGGGCTCGGTGCCGCGCTGGACGAGCGAGGTGTCCACCCCGTCCGCCCGCAGCCCGCGCAGCAGTTCCTCGCCGAAGGTGTCGGTGGACACCCGCGAGCAGAACGCGGCGGGCGAGCCGAGCCGGCCGAGGGCGAGCGCGGTGTTGTACGGGCCGCCGCCGCGGCGCGGCAGCAGCGCGGGCAACGGCCCGTCCCCGGAGGGTGGTTGCGAGCTGGGCACGAGGTCGATCAGGGCCTCGCCGGCGACGACGATCACGAGAGTCCTGGCCTTTCTGGGGGGGGAGGGGCGGGCGGTCAGCGCCCGGCGCCGGTGCAGCCGCAGGAGTCGCGGTGCACGTACGTACAGGGCAGCCGGAGGGTGCGCGGCGGGCGGTCCGGTTCCTCCAGCCGCTCCAGCAGCAGCCGGACCGCGGCGGCCCCGATCTCCTTGCTGGGCTGGGAGATCGCCGTCAGCCGCGGGGCGAAGAGGTCGGCCCAGGAGAAGTCGTCGAAGCAGGCCAGCGCGATGTCGCGGGGGACGTCGCGGCCGAGGTCGCGCAGCGCGCGCAGGGTGCCGATGGTCATCGCGTTGTTGGCGGTGATGATCGCGGTGGGCGGTTCGGGGGCGGCGAGCAGATGCCGGGTGGCGTCCTGGGCGCCCTCGGCCTCGGAGTTACCGCCCGCCAGCAGTTCGGGGGCGAAGGGCAGGCCGCGGGCGCGCAGGCCCTCGCGGTAGCCCTGGACGCGCTCGGTGGTGGTGCTCAGCCCGGGCAGCCCGGCCACCAGCCCGATGCGGGTGTGGCCCAGGTCGGCGAGGTGCTCGACGAGCTGCCGTACGGGGGCGGTGTTCTCGGCGCAGACCTGGTCGTACGCGTCGCCGACGAGCCGGTCGAGGAAGACGGCCGGAACCTTGCGCCGAGTGAGGTAGCCGGCCATGCCCGCCGGTTCGGCGGACGGCGCGACGATCATGCCGTCCACCCGGCGTTCGTGCAGCAGCCGGACGACCTTCTGCTCGTGCGCGGGGTCGTCGTGCGGATCGGCGATCAGCAGGCTGTAGCCCGCTTCCAGGGCGCCGGCCTCGACGCCCTGGAGGATCTCGGTGAAGTACGGGTTGCTGATCGCGGAGACCGCGAGCCCTATGGAGCGGGTGCGCGCGGTGACCAGGGAGCGGGCCAGCGTGTTGTGGGTGTAGCCCAGCTCGTCGATGGCCTTCAGGACGGCGGCGCGGGTGTCGGGGCGTACCGGCCGGGTCTCGTTGAGCACGTGCGAGACCGTGGCCACGGAGACCCCCGCCTGCCGTGCCACATCGACCATCGTCGTCATCCGGTCCGTCTCCCCGAGTCCGTCGCGCTGTTTCGCCGGCAGGAGGTCCGGCTGCCGGTACGTAGTCCATCACAGCCTAGACGTAAACGCTTGCGCAAACGTTTACCCCCGGGTTACGTTCACGCCGCCCATCCCGCAACACCCGCAACACCGCACGAAGACGTGAGGAGGCGCCATGCGCGCTGTCGTGGTCACCGAGCCGGGCCGTACCGCCCTGACCGAAGTCCCCGATCCCCGGCCGGAACCCGCGGAGGTCGTCGTGCGCGTCTCCTCCTGCGGGCTGTGCGGGACCGACATGCACATCTTCGGCGGTGAGCTGCCCGCCGTGACCTATCCGCTGGTCCCCGGCCACGAGCTGACCGGCGAGGTGGTGGCCGTGGGAGAGGGCGTCACCGGCCCCGCCGTCGGCGACCGCGTCGCGGTCAACCCGAACCTGCCGTGCGGCGCCTGCCACTACTGCCGCATCGGCCGCGCCAACCTCTGCGAGGACTACCGCGCGATCGGCGTCACCCAGGCGGGCGGCTTCGCCGAACTGGTCGCCGTCCCCGCCCGCTGCTGCCACCTCGTCCCGGAGTCCTTCTCCGAGGCCGCCGCGGGCCTGATCGAGCCGCTGTCCTGCGCGGTGCACGGCCTGAACCGGCTGCCCCGCCGCCCCGGCGAGCACTACCTGATCTACGGCGCCGGCACGATGGGCCTGATGATGGCCGCGCTGGTGCGCACCGCCGGAGCCGCCTCGGTGTCGGTCGTGGACCTCAACGAGGACCGGCTGGCCTTCGCCGAGAGCTTCGGCCTGGACGCCGCCGTCACCAGCGCCGACCGGCTCGGCCGGAAGGCCGGCTTCGAGGTGGTCGTCGACGCGACCGGCGCCGTCCCGGCCATCGAGGACGGCCTCGGCCGGGTCCGCAAGGGCGGTACGTTCCTCCAGTTCGGCGTCGCCGACCCGGCCCGTACCGCGAAGTTCTCGCCGTACCTCGTCTACCACCACGAGATCGACATCATCGGCTCGATGGCCGTCCACAACAGCTTTCAGCCCGCCATCGACGTACTCGCGGCGGGACTCGACCTCGACCCGCTGGTCAGCGACGTCTTCGGGCTGGCGGACTTCGACGAGGCGGTGGCCCGCTTCCGGGCCGGCGCCGGCCGCAAGATCCATATCGCGCCCCGGCAGGACTCCCGTACGGCCGGCCCGCGCCCCGCGCGACAGGGGTGACGCGCCGTGCCCGCACGCATCAAGAACGCCCTGATCTGGGTCTTCGGCGCCCTCGGCGGCATCCTGTGGGGCTATGACACCGGCGTCATCTCCGGCGCCATGCTCTTCATCAAGAAGGACATCGCGCTGACGCCGCTGCTGGAGGGCATGGTCGTCTCCGGCCTGCTGGTCGGCGCGATGCTCGGCGCGGGCCTGTCCGGGCGGCTGTCCGACTCCTGGGGCCGGCGCCGCCTGATCCTCACCGCCTCCGCCGTCTTCATCCTCGGCACCCTCGGCGCCTCCCTGGCCACCACCCCCTGGACGCTGATCGCCTTCCGCTTCGTGATCGGCGCCGGCGTGGGCATCGCGTCCGTCGTCGTACCGCTGTACCTGACGGAACTGGCCCCCAAGCACCTGCGCGGCGGGCTGACCTCCCTGATGCAGCTCCTGGTCACGGTCGGCATCTTCCTCGCGTACGTCACCGACTACCTGCTCGCCGGCGCCGAGGCCTGGCGCTGGATGATCGGCCTGGGCGTGGTGCCCGCGGCGATCCTCGCGCTCGGCATCATCACCCAGCCCGAGAGCCCCCGCTGGCTGGTCGGCAAGGGCCGGGGCGACGAGGCGCGGCAGGTGCTGACGCGACTGCGCGGCACGGGCGGCGCGGCCGACGCCGAACTGGCCGAGATCGAGGAGGCCGAGCGCGTCGAGCGGGCGGAGACCCGCTCGCTGACCCTCAAGGACCTCGCGGCGCCCCGGCTGCGGCCGGTCCTCCTCGTCGGGATGCTGCTGGTCTTCTTCCAGAACTTCGTCGGCATCAACACGATCATCTACTACGCGCCGACGCTGCTCACCGACATCGGCTTCGGCTCCGACGGCGCGATCCTCGCCAACGTCGGCATAGGGCTGCTCAACATGCTGATGACGCTGCCCGCCATGCGGCTCATCGATCGCAGGGGACGCAAGCCGCTGCTCCGGTACGGCGCGCTCGGCATGTGTACGGCAATGCTCGTGCTGGCCGCCACCAACCTGTCCGGGCTCGGGTACGGCGCGGCGCTGTCCGTCCTCACCCTCTTCGGCATCGCCCTGTACATCGCGTCCTTCGCCGTCTCCTGGGGCCCGGTGCAGTGGGTGATGCTGCCGGAGCTGTTCCCGATGCGGATCCGGGCCGCCGCGGTGAGCCTGTGCGTCATGTTCAACTGGCTGTTCAACATGGTGGTCTCGCTGCTCTTCCCGACCCTGCTGCGGGCCTGGGGCGCCGGCGTGAACTTCCTGTTCTTCGCCGTGACGACGTTCGCCGCCTTCGTCTTCGTACGGAAACTGCTGCCGGAGACCAAGGGCCGCAGCCTGGAGGAGATCGAACGGGAGCTCCTCAAGGGCCGGTCGGGGCATCCGGAGGACCGTGGCGCGGGCCGGTCGGGGCACCCCGAAGCGGACGGATCGGTACCGGTATCGTCGGGAGCCGACGCCGCACGGTGACGCCGCGTCCCCGACCGGAAACCTGGGAGAACGACATGAGCCAGCCCCCCGCCCGCCGGACCGTGCTGCGCGGGGCCGCGCTCGTCGGCGCGGCGGGCTTCGGTGTCGCCGCCTGCTCCGGCGGCGACTCGGACGGCGCCTCCGCGACGCCCGCCGAACCCGTCACGCTGGGCGCCGCCACCGAGGTGCCGGTCGGCGGCGCCAAGCTGTACCGCGAGAACCGGCTGCTGGTCTCGCAGCCCGAAAAGGGCCGGTTCAAGTGCTTCAGCGCCAAGTGCACCCACGCGGGGTGCGTGCTGGACAAGGTCGAGCGCAACCAGGGCAACTGCCCCTGCCACGGCAGCCGGTTCGACGTGACGACCGGCAAGGTCATCCAGGGACCGGCCTCGAAGCCGCTGCCGGAAGTCCCCGTCAAGGCCGAGGGCGGCAAGCTGATCGCCGGCTGACGGGCGGGGCGCCGGGCACCGTCACACCGCGCGGTTGGCCGGAAACGGGCTGCTCGGGGGCGGGGGCCTGACAGGGGGCCGGGTGAAGATCTACGATCGCACGACGCGTTGCACGGATGGCGCGCGAGGGGGTGTCGTCGTGCTGGTTTCCTCGTGTCACCACCAGGCGGCGGCAGCATGACCGGGCGCCGCTACCGGGTCCTGTGCCCTCCTGTACCCACGAGTCATGGAGTATCACCCGCGATGCACTGGAGGCGACTGCGCCGCCGCTGCCGGCGCGTGATCGACGCGATACCCCTGCCCGAGCCGTTCTCCGCCCAGGAACTGTGCGCCCGGCTCGCCGCCGACCGGCACCGCCCACTACGGCTGATGACCCTGCCCACCCCGACCGGGCTGGGGATGCCGACGGGCATGTGGCTGGCGACCGAGGAGGGTGACTACGTCTTCTACGACGCGCAGACCAGCCCGCTCCACCAGGAGCACATCATCCTCCACGAGATCGGCCACCTGGTCTGCGACCACCGCACGGCCGTCGAGGACACCGGACTCTTCCGGCAGATCGACATCGCGGACCCGGCCTCCATCCGGCGGGCCCTGGGCCGGACCCGCTACTCCGACCGGCAGGAGCAGGAGGCGGAGATGATCGCCAGCCTGATCCTGGAGGGCGCCGGCCGGGTGCCCGCGCCGACGCTGCTGTCCGGCACGCTCGGCGGCCTGGCGTCCGGGATGGGCCTGCGGTCCGGCACGGGCCCTCGGTCCGGTCCGGACCCGCGGGAAGACCGCCACCCGGGGGCGCCGTGCTCGCCCGGTTAGCGGATCTCGCCTGGCTGGAGAACGCCGGCATCGCCGCCCTGTGGGCGGTGGTCGTGGTCCGGGCGCCACAGGGCCTCAAGGACCGGGCGCAGCGGCCCCTGTGGTTCGCCATCGTGATGATCGCGCTGGCCATGTCGATGCACCTGGAGCCGGTCACCGCCGTCCTGGCCCGCCTCGTGCCGGGCGCCCACTGGGTCGACCTGACCACGCACCTGTTCAGCATCGTCGACGCCGCCGCCGTGCTGTGGTTCATCTTCCAGGCGGCGGGGCGGCAGCGCCGTACGGTCCTGGTGTTCGGCGCCGCCCTCGCCGTCATGCTCGCGCTCGTCGCGCTCGACCTGGCCGGGCCGCCGCACGCGCGCAACCAGATCACCCCCTCGCCGGACATCCCGAGCGTGCCGGACGCCTACTGGTACGTCTTCTTCGCCTTCCATCTGACGGCCGACACCACCTGCGGATGCGTCTGCTGGGCCCAGGGCCGTACCGGCGCGCCCCGACTGCTGCGGTACGGGCTGCGGCTGTTCGGTACGGGCATCCTGCTGGCGTCCCTCCTGTGGGTGCTCAAACTCTGTTACCTCCAGACCCGTTCGCCGGTCTTCGGCCCGCTGTTCTCGCCGGTCACCGGCGTCGAGGCGCTGTTCATCGCGGCGGGCGTGGCGCTGCCCGTCCTGGCCGCGGGCCGGCGGATGTGGCGGGACCGCGCCTCCTACCGGGGGCTGGCCGTGCTGTGGCGGGAGCTGACGGCGGTGACCCCGGACGTGGTCCTCGGGTCGGGCGGCCGGCTGCGGGACGCCGTGCTGCCGCTCCAGTTGCGCCTGTACCGGCGGGTCATCGAGATCCGTGACGCGATGATCGTGCTGCGGGACTACGTCACCCCGGACACCCTCGACGGCGTCCGCCGGCACGTGGGGGAGCAGGCCGTCCCCGAGCACCTGGCCGACGCGCACGTCACCGCCTGCTGGCTGGCCGCCGCCCTGCACGCCCGGCGCACCGGGGAGGAGCCACGGGCGCAGACGGCCAATCTCGCGGGCCCCGGTGCGGGCGATCTCGGCGAGGAGGTCCGTCACCTGCTGCGGATCGCGGATGCCTACCGGTCTCCCGTGGTACGCGCCTACCGGGCGGCACACGTCGGCAGCGGGTGACGGTGCCGTGCCGCGGCCCGCCGCCGACGGGCCGAATGTCCCTACGAGGAGAGGAAGACCGTGCTCATTGCCTTCGCCCTGACGCCCATGGGCGTGGAGGAGAACGGCGCGGCGTACGTCGCCGACGCGATCAAGATCATCCGGGAGTCCGGGCTGCCGAACCGCTCGGACTCCATGTACACGATGATCGAGGGGGACTGGGACGAGGTCATGGACGTCGTCAAGCGCGCGACCGAGGCCGTCGCCGACCGGGTGCCGCGCGTCCAGGTCAGCATCAAGGCCGACGTGTGGCCGGGGATGGACCGGCCGCTCGACGGCAAGATCTCGATGCTGGAGCGGCGCGTCGCGGACAACGCGGCCGCCGCGGCCGCCCTGGACGGCCGTACGGCCGCCGCGGACGCCGACGCGTCGGGCGTCCCGGCCACCGGCGCGGGGCCCGGCCGCTAGCGGGCCCCGGACGGCAGCCGCCCGGATCACCCCCAGTCCCAGCCGATCCCCACGATCCCGGGCCGTACGCCCTGCTCCACCAGGTGTACGGTCCGGTGCTGCCCGCTCAGTGTCAGTTCCTGCTGGCCCGCGCGCGGCGCGCCCGCCCTGGTCCGGGTGAAGCGGCGGCAGCGCACCGGCAGTGCGGCCTCGTCGAAGCACACCTGGAGGACGTACTGGCCGCCGGCGAAGCGGAAGCCGCGTACGTACTCCGCGCTCCGGCCGCCGCTGCCGTCCTCGAAGGTGTGGCCGAAGACGTGGGTGTCGCCCGTGCGCAGCCGGACGTCGAAGAGCAGCTCGGCCACCACCATCGCGGTGGCCGCGTGCCGGCGCACCCGTCCCAGACGGCAGTTCTCCCCGGCCGTGACGGTCACCCGTGACGGGTCGCAGCCGGCGTCACCCTGATGGATGGCGATGTAGCGGTCCACGCCGTCCCGGTGGGCCCGCATCACCTGGAGGGAGCGGCGCGCGCTCAGCTCGCGGCCCGCCCCGATGTACACCCATTCGTGGTGGCCGACCGTGTGCAGACCGCCGTCCGCGGGTGCCTCCAGCTCGGCGAGGAGCGCGTGCAGGGTGTCGGAGGGGTCGAAGAGCGAGCGGTAGGAGCGGGCGGCGGGGCGCTCCGTCGCCTCGGTCCGCGTGCCGCCTTCGGGGACCAGCAGCCGGTGCAGGGAGTGCGCGGGCAGGTCGAGGACCTCTTCCAGGGCCCGTACGGCGCGCAGCGACTCGGGGCGCTGCGGGCGCCGTGCCCCCTGTTGCCAGTAACTCAGGCTGGTCACGCCCACCTTGATGCCGCGCTGCGCCAGCTTGTGCTGGACGCGGTGCAGGGCGAGGCCGCGCGCGGCCAGGGCGGCGCGCAGGGCCAGGTGGAACGGGCCGGTCCGCAGAATCTGCGTCAGCTCGGCCAAGTGGGGAGAAACCGGGGTGTTCACCGGGTGTTCCCGGGGTGTCTGGTGCGGATTTTTCTCGTGTACTTCCTGATGTTCAAGAGGTGTACGAGGTGTCTGCTGTGCCGTGTGCTGTGTCATCGCCCAACCCTCCGGCGCGCGCGGTGAACGTTCACAACCGGACTCCACACCGTGCGCGGCCCCTGCCTGTCCGCTGCAGTACGCCGGGCACAGGCTGTTCACACCCGGCACCGGACGTCCACACCCCCATGTCATCCCGCATTGAAGCGTGTTGACCTGCTCTCGACAACACCCGATGCTCCTGACCAGCATCCGGATGCGCTCCTCCATCCCCACCCCCTCATTCGGGAGAGGAACGCCATGACCTGCGCACCACGCATACGCGGCTCGCGCCGCAGATGGCTGTCGGCCGCGGCACTGTCGGCCGCCGCACTGGCCGCCGTACCCGCGACACCCGCCACCGCCGCGCCCGCCCCCACCGGCACGACGGCACAGGCCGCGGTCGCCGCGCCCGCCCCACAGGGCGTGCTGGCCGCCGGCCGGCTCAACATCACCATGCAGGCCCAGGAGAAGAGCAACTGGTGCTGGGCCGCGTCCGGCAACACCATCGCCACCTTCTACGGCAAGCGCTACAGCCAGAACCAGTTCTGCAACGCGGCCTTCAACCGCCAGCAGGGCAGCACCTGCCCCAACAACCAGGCCACGCTCGGCAACGTGCAGAACGCGTTCGACTGGATGGGCATCAACCCGGGCTCGTACGTCACCGGCTACCTGCGCTACGGCACCGTGCAGAGCGAGATCAACGCGGGGCGCCCCGTCGAGACCCGCATCCAGTGGTCCTCGGGCGGCGGGCACATGCACGTGATCTACGGTTTCGACACCGCGAACAACTGGGTGTACTGGGGAGATCCGTGGGGGTCCAACAGCCGCTACAACTGGGGTGACTACAACTACTACGTCAACGGCAACTCCTTCTCCTGGACCCACTCCCTCTACCGGATCGGAGCCTGAGGCCATGACCGAGCACAGCGCTCCGGCCGTATCCGCCACCGCCGCGGGGCGCGGCACCCCGGCCCGCCGCACCGCCATACGGGCCGCCGCCACCGGCGCGCTCACCGCCGCCGTCCTCGGCCTCGCGCCGCAGAGCGCGCTGGCCGCCGCCCCCGCGCCGCCGCCCGCGCCCGCCGCGTCGGCCGTCACCGCCGCCCGCACGGCGGCCACCGCGCCGGACACCCTCGCGACGCTCTCCCGCTTCTTCGCCCGGGACGGCGCGGTCGCCCGGGCGCAGGCGCGGCCGCGCATCGAGGGCCGGACCGTGCCCGTGTACGTGCTCTCGGCCGACTTCGTGCGCGGCGAGGCCGGGGCGCCGGTCTCCCGGCTGGAGTTCCTGGCCAGCACGGCGGTCTCCGCCGACGGGCAGAAGGCGTCCGTGTGGACCGCCGAGACCGGCGGCGCCTGGAAGGTCGTCAACATCGCGACCGGCGACGACGAGGCCCGCTACAGCGCGGCCGGCGACGGCGGCACGGTCTTCCAGGAACCGCAGATCAACGCGTGGTACGAGCAGCGCGGCGACCGCGTCCGGCCGCTGGACGCCGAGGCCCGCAAGGCGGTCGGCGCGGGCGGCACCACCGTCGCCGCGTACCAGAAGCGCGTGGCGAAGGCGTACGGCGACAAGCTGCCCGGCTCCGCGTACGACCGGCGCGGCGCCGCGGGCGGATACGGCCCCCGGACGCCCGGCGCGGGCGACGGGGCCACCCCGGCGGGCCCGCAGGGGGAGCCCGTCGCGGCCGGCGCCACGGCGGGCGACAGCAGCGGCCCGGTGACCGCCGCCTCGGCCGTCGCGGGCACCGCCGCCCTGCTCGCCCTCGGCCTCTCCGGCGCCGCGGCGGTGCGCAGGCGCCACAGCCGCTGATCCCGGGTCCGGGCGGCCCCGCCCGGCCCCCGGACCCGCACCGGTCCGGGCGGCCCCCAGCCGCCCGGCACACCGCGTCCGCGCCGTCCGCCCCACGGCGCGGACGCCCTGCCGCACCACCGGCGTACGCGCCCGCCGCCGCCCGCTGTCACCGCCCCCAAGTAGGGTGGGCGGCATGGCAGACCCCAGCAGTTACCGACCCAAGCCGGGACAGATCCCCGACTCGCCCGGGGTCTACAGATTCCGTGACGAGTACCGCCGCGTCATCTACGTCGGCAAGGCCAAGAGCCTGCGCCAGCGCCTGTCCAGCTACTTCCAGGACCTGGCCAACCTCCATCCGCGTACGCGCACGATGGTCACCACCGCGGCCTCCGTCGAGTGGACGGTCGTCAGCACCGAGGTCGAGGCGCTCCAGCTCGAATACACCTGGATCAAGGAGTACGACCCGCGGTTCAACGTCAAGTACCGCGACGACAAGAGCTATCCGTATCTGGCCGTCACCCTCAACGAGGAATTCCCCAGGGTCCGGGTGATGCGCGGCGCCAAGAAGAAGGGCGTGCGCTACTTCGGCCCGTACGGCCAGGCCTGGGCCATCCGCGAGACCGTCGACCTGATGCTGCGCGTCTTCCCCGTACGGACCTGCTCCGCCGGGGTCTTCAAGCGCTCCGCGCAGATCGGCCGCCCCTGCCTGCTCGGCTACATCGGCAAGTGCTCGGCCCCCTGCGTCGGCCGCGTCTCCGCCGAGGAGCACCGCGAACTGGCCGAGGACTTCTGCGACTTCATGGCCGGCCGCACCGGCGCCTACCTCCGCCGCCTGGAGAAGTCCATGCAGGAGGCGGCCGAGGAGATGGAGTACGAGCGCGCCGCCCGCCTGCGCGACGACCTGGACGCGCTCCGGCGGGCGATGGAGAAGAGCGCCGTGGTGCTCGCCGACGCCACCGACGCCGACCTGATCGCCCTCGCCGAGGACGAGCTGGAAGCGGCCGTCCAGATCTTCCACGTCCGCGGCGGCCGGGTGCGCGGCCAGCGCGGCTGGGTCACCGACAAGGTCGAGAACGTGGACAGCGCCGCCCTCGTCGAGCACGCCCTTCAGCAGCTCTACGGCGAGGAGAGCGGCGACGCCGTACCCAAGGAAGTGCTGGTCCCGGCGCTGCCCGACCCGGTCGAGCCCGTCCAGCAGTGGCTCACCGGCCGCCGCGGCTCCCAGGTCTCGCTGCGCATTCCGCAGCGCGGCGACAAGAAGGACCTGATGGCCACGGTCCAGCGCAACGCCCAGCAGGCGCTGGCCCTGCACAAGACCAAGCGCGCCTCCGACCTGACCACCCGCTCCCGCGCCCTGGAGGAGATCGCCCAGGCCCTCGGCCTGGACTCGGTGCCGCTGCGCGTCGAATGCTTCGACATCTCCCACCTCCAGGGCGACGACGTGGTGGCCTCCATGGTCGTCTTCGAGGACGGCCTGGCCCGCAAGAGCGAGTACCGCCGCTTCCAGATCAAGACCTTCGAGGGCCAGGACGACGTCCGGGCCATGCACGAGGTCATCGGCCGCCGCTTCCGGCGCTACCTCCAGGAGAAACAGCAGACCGGGGAGTGGGACGAGGAGACGCCCGCCGGACAGGACGCGCAGCCCGCCGACGGGGAGGCGCCCGCGCCCACCGGCCCCGCCGACGGGGACGCGCCCCCGGCCACCGGCCCCACCGACGAGGACGGCCGGCCCAAGCGCTTCGCCTACCCGCCCCAGCTCGTCGTCGTCGACGGCGGACAGCCACAGGTCGCCGCCGCCCAGCGGGCCCTGTCCGAGCTGGGCATCGACGACGTCGCCGTCTGCGGCCTGGCCAAGCGCCTCGAAGAGGTCTGGGTGCCCGACGAGGACGACCCCGTCGTACTGCCCCGCAGCAGTGAGGGCCTCTATTTCCTCCAGCGGGTCCGTGACGAAGCCCACCGCTTCGCCATCGCCTATCAGCGCAACAAGCGCGGCAAGCGCCTCAAGGCCGGGCCACTGGACAGCGTCCCCGGCCTCGGCGAGAGTCGCCGCCAGGCCCTGCTGAAGCACTTCGGCTCGGTCAAGCGCCTGCGGGCCGCGCGGGTCGAGGACATCTGCGAGGTGCCGGGCATCGGCCGCAAGACGGCCGAGACGATCGCGGCGGCGCTGGCCGCGGCGGCCCCGGCCGCCCCGGCGGTGAACACCGCCACAGGAGAGATCATTGAGGATGACGCGACCCCTCCGGCCGCGTTGTCATCAGAACGGGGGGAACGATGAGCACGACCGAGCAGAACAGGCACGACATGCGGGACCGGCACGACACGCGGCGCCCCCGCACGACCGAGAGAGACGGTGCACAGGTGAGTACGGGCACGACGCGCGATGCCGACGCGGGCGAGAGCGCCGCCATCCCCGAGCTGGTGATCATCTCCGGGATGTCCGGGGCCGGCCGCAGCACGGCCGCCAAGTGCCTGGAGGACCTCGGCTGGTTCGTCGTCGACAACATCCCGCCCGAGCTGATCCCGCCCATGGTCGAGCTGGGCGCCCGCTCGCAGGGCAACGTGGCGCGGATCGCCGTCGTCGTGGACGTCCGCGGCCGGCGCTTCTTCGACAACCTCAAGGAGTCCCTGGCCACCCTCGACGCGCAGAACGTCAAGCGCCGCATCGTCTTCCTGGAGTCCTCCGACGAGGCCCTGGTGCGCCGCTTCGAGTCGGTGCGCCGCCCGCACCCTCTCCAGGGCGACGGGCGCATCGTGGACGGCATCGCCGCCGAGCGCGACCTGCTGCGCGAGCTGCGCGGCGACGCCGACCTGGTCATCGACACCTCCAGCCTGAACGTCCACGAACTGCGCGCCAAGATGGACGCCCAGTTCGCCGGCGAGGAGGTGCCCGAGCTGCGGGCCACGGTCATGTCCTTCGGCTTCAAGTACGGCCTGCCGGTCGACGCCGACATGGTCATCGACTGCCGGTTCATTCCCAACCCGCACTGGGTCCCGGAGCTGCGCCCGTACACCGGCCTGAACGACGAGGTCTCCGGCTACGTCTTCGGCCAGCCCGGCGCCAAGGAGTTCCTGGACGGCTACGCGGAGCTGCTGCGCATCGTCGCCGAGGGCTACCGCCGCGAGGGCAAGCGGTACGTGACCATCGCGGTCGGCTGTACGGGCGGCAAGCACCGCAGCGTCGCCATGTCCGAGAAGCTCGCCCACCGCCTGGTCTCCGAAGGCGTCGAGACCGTCGTCGTCCACCGGGACATGGGGCGCGAATGACCGCCAGCCGTCCCCTGCGGCTGCGCCGGGTCCGCAAGCTGGTCCCGGGCAGCCGCTCCGGCAGGGGCGCCACACCCAAGGTCGTGGCGCTCGGCGGCGGCATGGGCCTGTCCGCCTCGCTGGCCGCGCTGCGCCGCATCACCGGCGACCTGACCGCCGTGGTCACGGTCGCCGACGACGGCGGCTCCAGCGGGCGGCTGCGTGACGAACTGGGCGTCCTGCCGCCCGGCGACCTGCGCAAGGCGCTCGCCGCGCTGTGCGGGGACGACGACTGGGGCCAGACCTGGTCCCGGGTGATCCAGCACCGCTTCACCAGCGAGGGCGAGCTGCACGACCACGCCGTCGGCAACCTCCTCATCGTCGCCCTGTGGGAACAGCTCGGCGACCACGTCCAGGCCCTGGACCTGGTCGGCAAGCTGCTCGGCGCCCACGGCCGGGTGCTGCCCATGTCCGCCGTACCACTGGAACTCCAGGCCCTGGTCAAGGGGCACGACGAGACCCGCCCGGACCAGATCTCCACGGTCCGCGGCCAGGCCACGGTCGCGCTGACCCCGGGCGAGGTGCAGTCCGTACACCTCGTCCCGGAGGACCCGCCCGCGGTGCCCGAGGTCGTCGCCGCGGTCCGGGACGCGGACTGGGTGGTGCTCGGCCCCGGCTCCTGGTTCTCCTCCGTCATCCCGCACCTGCTCGTGCCCGAGCTGCGCGAAGCGCTGGAGGAGACCAAGGCCCGCAAGGTCCTCTCGTTGAACCTGGCACCCCAGCCGGGCGAAACCGATGGCTTTTCCCCGCAGCGTCATTTGGAGGTTTTGGCCCGACACGCCCCTAAACTCGCCTTCGACGTGGTGCTGGCCGACCGGGCCGCCGTGCCCGACATCGAGAGCCTGACCGTCGCTGCCAAGCAGCTCGTCGGCAGCGAGGTCGAGCTGGCGGAGGTCGCCGCGCCCGGCAGCCCCTGCGGCACGGCGGAGACCCACAAGGGTGCCGCCCGGCACGACCCGGAGCTGCTGGCCGCCGCGTACGACCGTATTTTTCGGATGCATGGAAGGATCGGCCCATGGCGATGACGGCAGCGGTGAAGGATGAAATCTCCCGGCTCCCCGTCACCCGGACCTGCTGCCGGAAGTCGGAGGTCTCGTCGATCCTGCGGTTCGCGGGCGGTCTGCACCTGGTCAGCGGGCGCATCGTGATCGAGGCGGAGCTGGACACGGGCATCGCCGCCCGGCGGCTGCGCAAGGACATCCTGGAGATCTTCGGCCACTCCTCCGACCTGGTGGTGATGGCCCCCGGCGGACTGCGGCGCGGCAGCCGCTACGTCGTACGGGTCGTGGCCGGCGGCGACCAGCTCGCCCGCCAGACCGGCCTGGTCGACGGCCGCGGCCGGCCCATCAGGGGCCTGCCCCCGCAGGTGGTCTCGGGCGCCACCTGTGACGCCGAGGCGGCCTGGCGCGGGGCCTTCCTCGCGCACGGCTCGCTCACCGAGCCCGGCCGCTCCTCCTCCCTGGAGGTCACCTGCCCGGGGCCCGAGGCGGCCCTCGCCCTGGTCGGCGCGGCCCGCCGGCTGGGCATCGGCGCCAAGGCCCGCGAGGTGCGTGGGGTGGACCGCGTGGTCGTCCGTGACGGTGATGCGATTGGCGCGCTGTTGACGCGCCTGGGTGCCCATGAGTCCGTACTGGCCTGGGAGGAGCGGCGGATGCGCCGCGAGGTCCGCGCCACGGCCAACCGCCTCGCCAACTTCGACGACGCGAACCTGCGCCGCTCGGCCCGCGCCGCGGTCGCCGCGGGCGCCCGGGTGCAGCGCGCCCTGGAGATCCTCGGCGAGGAGGTCCCCGAACACCTCGCCGCCGCCGGCCGCCTGCGCATGGACCACAAGCAGGCGTCCCTGGAGGAACTGGGCGCCCTCGCCGACCCGCCACTGACGAAGGACGCGGTCGCCGGCCGCATCCGCCGCCTCCTGGCGATGGCCGACAAGCGCGCCCAGGACCTGGGCATCCCCGGCACGGAATCCAACCTGTCGGAGGAGATGGCCGACGGGATGGTCGGCTGACCCGACCACGCGAGCGCGACACCGGGCCCGGCCGCACGGGGCGGGGGCCGGTCCGGTTCCTACCCCGAAGCGATGGGCACAGCACGGCACCCGGCAGCGTGACCAAGCTTGCTGCACGCACCGTACCGAGCGACGCCCCCGCGACCCCGGTCCCGGGACCGCGCCTCCGGACTCCGTCCTACGGCCCGCCCCGTTCCGCCGGAACAGCGGCCACCGGCCGGTGGGGGCAGGCGTCCTCCCACCCTCGCCGCCGCAGGCTGACACGTACCGGAGGGGCCGGGACCGGAGGACGGAGTCTGGAGGGCCCGGGCCCGTCCCCCCCACCGGCAGCCGCCGCCCCGCAGGCTGGTACGGGACCGGGCCTCCAGGCTCCGTCCTACGGCCCGCCCCCTTCCGCCGGAACAGCGGCCACCGGCCGGTGGGGGCAGGCGTCCTCCCACCCTCGCCGCCGCAGGCTGACACGTACGGGAGGGGTCGGGACCGGAGGACGGAGTCCGTAGGGCCCGGGCCCGCGCCGATGACGGACGTCAGAAGTTCGGACCGTGACCTGCGGGGCACCGGTACCGACTCCGGCTCCGCGGTCCGCTCGCCCCTCGCCGGCTGGTCGTATCCCGGGACCGGGCCGAGCCGGTGTTCGTCGACCGGCCCCCGCCGCAGGCGCTTGTTGTGCCTGCGGCCGGAGAGCTTTGGCCGCGTTACCTCTGGGTAGGCCCCCGCTGGGAGGATGATCGCGTTCGATTCGCCCCCGTAGGCGCGCCGACTCCGACCGGTCTCGCTGCCGGTCTCGCCGCCGGGCTCGCCATCCGGCCAGGAGGTCGCATCGCCGTCCGCGGCCTGTCCGTCCAGGCGTCCCGCCCGGCTGAGGGCCACGTCCGGGCGCCGCCGGTTCACGGTTGCGCCGCGTCGACCGGGGAGCTTCTCGGCCACACCTCGCTTTCGCCACACTCTGTATTGACATGATCATGCAGCGTCACCAGTCTGTCGAACGCCTATTCACGAGAGGGACGACGGCAAGGGGGGCTCATGAGACGCAGGGCGAGATCCTTACTCGCGGCGGCATCGTTGCTGCTGGGAGGGGTGGTGGCGGCGCCGACCGCGCAGGCGCGGGTGGGGGACGCGGGGGAGCGGAGCGCTGTCGCGGTCTGGACGGCCGAGGTCACCCAGGCGCAGGTGCCGCTGCTGCTCAAGGCGGGAGTGGACGGTCACGAGCTGAGCGCGCGGGTGCCGAGGACCGGTAAGGCGGAGGTCGAGGTGTATCTCTCGGCCGCGCAGGCCGACGCGCTGCGCCGGCAGGGCGTGGACCTGACGCGCAAAATCGTTCCTGCCGAGGCGCAGCGCAAGCTGAAGGCGCAGGGCGACCGGGTCTTCCGCCCGTACACAGGTGTCAACGGCCTGATGAAGGAGATGATCGACACCGCCCGGTACCACCGGAACCTCGCGAAGGCCGTCAGCATCGGCAAGACCGTCAAGGGCCGCGACATCATGGCCCTGAAGCTGACCGGGAACGCCGACCGGACCGCGGACGGGTCCAAGCCCGCCGTCCTGTACATGTCCAACCAGCACGCCCGGGAGTGGATCACTCCCGAGATGACCCGCCGGCTGATGCAGTACTACCTGGCCGGGTACGGCAAGGACCCGCGGCTGACGAAGATCCTCGACACCACCGAGCTGTGGTTCGTGCTCTCCGCCAATCCGGACGGCTACGACTACACCTTCGAGGACCCGAAGAACCGGCTGTGGCGCAAGAATCTGCGCGACAACAACGGCGACGGCCGGATCACGCCCGGCGACGGCGTCGACCTCAACCGCAACTTCACCTACAAGTGGGGTTACGACAACGAGGGTTCGTCCCCGAATCCGGCAGGCGAGACCTACCGTGGCCCGGCCGCCGCCTCCGAGCCCGAGACCAAGGCGTTGGACGCTTTCGAGAAGCGCATCGGTTTCCGATACGCCGTCAACTACCACTCCGCCGCGGAGTTGATCCTCTACGGCGTCGGCTGGCAGGTGGCCACCCCCACACCCGACGACGTCCTCTACCGGGCCCTGGCCGGCACCCCGGAGAAGCCCGCGATTCCCGGCTACCGCCCGCAGGTCTCCTCCGAGCTGTACATCACCAACGGCGAGGCCGACGGCCACGCTTCCAACGTCAACGGCATCCCGATGTTCACCCCCGAGATGTCCACCTGCCAGACGGTGTCCAACGCCGACCCCGACGACGAGTGGCACGCCGCCGACTGCCCGTCCGTCTTCAGCTTCCCCGACTCCGAGAAGCTCATCCAGGCGGAGTTCGAGAAGAACATCCCCTTCGCGCTCTCCGTCGCCGAGAGCGCTCGGCGCCCTGACCGGCCCGTCTCGTCCGTGGGCCTGGCGGCGCCCGACTTCACCCCGCACGCCTTCAGCACGTCCTACGCCCGGGGCGAGGATCAGGAAGTCGCCGTCACCGCCCGCAAGTCCGTACGCGACAAGGAGCTGAACTACCGCGTCAACGGTGGCCGCCGGCACACCGAGGAGCTGGACGCGTGGGAGGGCGGCGAGACGTACGGCGGTGAGGACAACCTGCACTTCGACCAGTACCGGGCGTCCGTCGAGGGCGCCGGGCCGGGGGACGAGGTCGAGGTCTGGTTCTCCGGCCGCACCCGCGTCGGCGAGGCCACCGAGAGTGAACCTTTCACCTACACCGTCGCCGAACGGCCGCGCGCCGACACCCTCGTCCTCGCCGAGGAGGGCGGCACCACCCCCGCGCGGCACACCGCCGCCTACACCGAGGCCCTCGCCGCCAACGGCCACCGCGCCGCCGTCTGGGACGTCGCCCGGCAGGGATCCCCGGACGCGCTGGGCGTCCTGAGCCACTTCGAGAACGTCGTCTGGTACACGGGCGCCGGCCGGCCGGGCGGCACCACTCTCCTGGCCGTACGCGACTACCTCAACGAGGGCGGCAAGCTGATCGCCGCGGGTGAGCAGGCGGGCGGCAGCGCCGTGGTCGGCCGGGCCGTGACCGACGACTTCAGCCAGTACTACCTGGGCGCCGGCGGCCGGGTCCCGGTCGGGAACCCGCCCTCCTTCCAAGGCGCCGGCAAGCTCGCCGGCGCCGAGGTGAAGCTCGGCGACGCGCCCGGCAACCCGCTGGACTCCGCGGGCGCCCACCCGGTGATCTCCGACGAGCTGCCACCGGCCACGTTCCCGCAGTTCGCCAGCGCAGCGGCCGGCGAGTACCCGGGAGTACGGACACCCTTCCAGCCGTACGAGGGCGACTGGTTCGCCGCCGCGCGGCACCGCGACTCCTCCTGGATGCGGCTGACCCGGACCGTGGACCTGACCGGCGTGTCCGCGAGCGACAAGCCCGTCCTCCGGTTCATGCTCGGCCACGACACCGAGGCGGGGTACGACAACGCCGTCGTCGAGGCGCACACCACCGGCCAGGACGACTGGACGACGCTGCCCGACGCGAACGGCGGCACCGGCACCGACGTACCCGCGGAGTGCGGGGCCGGTTACTACCTGGCCGCCCACCCCTTCCTCCGGCACTACCTGACCCGTACGGGCACCGAGTGCCGCAACACCGGCACCACCGGCGCGTGGCACCGCTTCACCGGCGCCTCGGACGGCTGGCGACCGGTCGCCGTCGACCTGTCCGCCTACGCCGGGCAGCGCGTCGAGCTGGCGCTCTCCTCCATCACCGACCCCAGCGCCGGCGGCCGCGGCGTCTTCGCCGACAACACCCGGCTCACCACCGGCACCGGCGGCGAGCCGCTGGAGGGCTTCGAGACCTCGCTCGGGCCCTGGACCGTCCCCGGCCCGCCCGCCGGCAGCCCGCACGCCACGGGCGACTGGGCCCGCTCCAAGGAGCTGTTCCGGGCCGCCGGCGCGGTGACCACGCGCGACACCGTGCTGCTGGGCTTCGGTCTGGAGCACGTACAGACCGCCGCGGACCGGGCGGAACTGACCGGCGTGGCGCTCCGGGCGCTCGACGGCTGACCGCGCCCGTCCTCTCTCGGCGAACAGGGCGGCCCGTGGCCCCAGAGTGGGCCCGGACCGCCCCTGTCAATGTCACGTACGTCTCGTATTGGGGGTAGGGTCGGAGGCGGTCGGGGACATCCCATACAGCTCGCCGGTACTGAACCGGCGCACCAACGAGGAGATCGGTTCGTGACGATCCGCGTAGGCATCAACGGATTCGGCCGCATTGGTCGCAACTACTTCCGCGCGCTCCTGGAGCAGGGTGCGGACATCGAGATCGTCGGTGTCAACGACCTGACCGACAACGCCACCCTGGTTCACCTGCTGAAGTACGACTCCATCCTGGGTCGCCTGAAGCAGGACGTCAGCCACACCGACGACACCATCACGGTCGGCAACCAGACCTTCAAGACGATGGCCGAGCGCGACCCGGCGAACCTCCCCTGGGGCGAGCTGGGTGCCGACATCGTCATCGAGTCGACCGGCATCTTCACCAAGAAGGCCGACGCCGAGAAGCACATCCAGGCCGGCGCCAAGAAGGTCCTGATCTCCGCGCCCGCCAAGGGCGAGGACATCACGATCGTGATGGGCGTCAACCAGGACAAGTACGACGCGGCCAACCACCACGTCATCTCCAATGCCTCCTGCACCACCAACTGCGTGGCGCCGATGGCCAAGGTTCTCGACGAGAACTTCGGCATCGTCAAGGGCCTGATGACGACCGTCCACGCGTACACCAACGACCAGCGCATCCTGGACTTCCCGCACTCGGACCTGCGCCGCGCCCGCGCCGCCGCGGAGAACATCATCCCGACCACGACCGGTGCCGCCAAGGCCACCGCGCTGGTCCTCCCGCAGCTCGAGGGCAAGCTGGACGGCATCGCCATGCGCGTCCCGGTCCCCACCGGCTCCGTGACCGACCTGGTCATCGAGCTGGACCGCGAGGTCACCAAGGACGAGATCAACGCCGCGTTCCAGAAGGCGGCCGAGGGCCAGCTCAAGGGCATCCTGGAGTACACCGAGGACCCGATCGTCTCCTCGGACATCGTCAACTGGCCGGCCTCCTGCACCTTCGACTCCTCCCTGACGATGGCGCAGGGCAAGAGCGTCAAGGTCATCGGCTGGTACGACAACGAGTGGGGCTACTCCAACCGCCTGGTGGACCTGACCACCTTCGTCGGCGGCCAGCTCTGACACCTGCCTGACCAAGGCCAGGGCACGTAGATGTGCGGAAGGGGCTCGTAGGGCGCACGGAAGCGCCGTACGGGCCCCCTCCCATGACCGACCTACGCAACGGAGTCACTTCGCATGAAGACGATCGACGATCTCGCCCGGGAAGGGCTGTCCGGCAAGCGGGTCTTCGTCCGCGCGGACCTGAATGTGCCGCTGGACGGCACCACCATCACCGACGACGGCCGCATCCGCGCCGTCCAGCCGACGATCGCCAAGCTGGCCCAGCTCGGCGCCAAGGTGATCGTCGCCTCCCACCTGGGCCGCCCCAAGGGCGCCCCCGACCCGGCCTTCTCGCTGCGCCCCGCCGCCGAGCGGCTGGGTGAGCTGATCGGCCGCGACGTCGCCTTCGCCACGGACACGGTCGGCGAGTCCGCCCGCTCCGTCGTCGACGGGCTCGGGGAGGGCGAGGTCGCCGTCCTGGAGAACCTGCGCTTCAACCCGGGCGAGACCAGCAAGGACGACGCCGAGCGCGGCGCCTTCGCGGACCGGCTCGCGGCCCTCGCGGACGTGTACGTCGGTGACGGCTTCGGCGCCGTGCACCGCAAGCACGCCTCCGTCTACGACCTGCCGGCCCGCCTGCCGCACGCCGCCGGCGACCTGATCGCCGCCGAGGTCACCGTCCTGAAGAAGCTCACCGAGGACGTCAAGCGCCCGTACGTGGTCGTGCTCGGCGGCGCCAAGGTCTCCGACAAGCTGGCCGTCATCGACCAGCTTCTCGGCAAGGCCGACCGGCTGCTGATCGGCGGCGGCATGGCGTACACCTTCCTCAAGGCCAAGGGCTACGAGGTCGGCATCTCCCTCCTCCAGGAGGACCAGATCCCGACCGTCACCGAGTACATGGAGCGCGCCGAGAAGAACGGGGTCGAGCTGGTCCTGCCGGTCGACATCCTGGCCTCGGCCGACTTCCCCGACCTGAAGACGAAGGCCCCGGCCGACTACGTCACGGTCGACGCCGACAAGATCCCCTCCGACAAGGAGGGCCTGGACATCGGCCCGAAGACCCGCGAGCTGTTCGCCTCGAAGATCGCCGACGCCGAGACCGTGTTCTGGAACGGCCCGGTCGGCGTCGCCGAGCACCCCGACTACGCGGGCGGCACCACCGCCATCGCGCAGTCCCTGCTGAACTGCGACGGCTTCACCGTCGTCGGCGGCGGCGACTCGGCCGCGGCCGTGCGCTCGCTCGGCTTCGACGAGAATGCTTTCGGCCACATCTCGACCGGTGGCGGCGCCAGCCTCGAATACCTCGAAGGCAAGACGCTCCCCGGCCTCGCCGCTCTGGAGGACTGAAGAACCGTGACTGACCGTACCCCGCTGATGGCGGGCAACTGGAAGATGAACCTCAACCACCTTGAGGCCATCGCGCACGTCCAGAAGCTCGCCTTCGCACTCGCCGACAAGGACTACGAGGCCACCGAGGTCGCGGTCCTGCCGCCCTTCACCGACCTGCGTTCGGTGCAGACGCTGGTCGACGGCGACAAGCTCAAGATCAAGTACGGCGCCCAGGACCTCTCGGCGCACGACTCCGGCGCGTACACCGGTGAGATCTCGGGCGCCATGCTGGCCAAGCTCAAGTGCAGCTACGTGGCCGTCGGGCACAGCGAGCGTCGCCAGTACCACGGCGAGAACGAGGAGATCTGCAACGCCAAGGTGAAGGCGGCCTTCCAGCACGGCCTCACCCCGATCCTGTGCGTCGGCGAGGGCCTGGACGTCCGCAAGGCCGGCAACCAGGTCGCGCACACCCTCGCCCAGGTCGACGGCGGCCTCAAGGACATCCCGGCCGAGCAGGCCGAGACCGTCGTCATCGCCTACGAGCCCGTGTGGGCCATCGGCACCGGCGAGGTCGCCACGCCCGAGGACGCGCAGGAGGTCTGCGGCGCGATCCGCCGCCGCCTCGCCGAGCTGTACAGCCAGGAGCTGGCCGACAAGGTCCGCATCCAGTACGGCGGCTCGGTCAAGTCCGGCAATGTCGCCGCGATCATGGCGCAGCCGGATGTGGACGGCGCGCTGATCGGCGGCGCGGCGCTGGACGTGGACGAGTTCGTCAAGATCGTCCGGTTCCGCGACCAGTAGCAGCTATGACGACGGGCCAGGCCCGTCGTACCCTGTCGGGGCCGGGCCCGGTGCCGTGTGCGCCGCCCGGCCCCGTACCATTCGATCTTCTTCGGTACGTCCCGTCCGTCAGTCCTAGAGAGTTGGTCCAGCCGTGGTCATCGGGTTCTCGGTAGCCCTCATCGTCTTCAGCCTGCTGCTGATGATGCTGGTGCTCATGCACAAGGGGAAGGGCGGCGGCCTGTCCGACATGTTCGGCGGCGGCATGCAGTCCTCGGTCGGCGGTTCCTCCGTCGCGGAACGCAACCTGGACCGCATCACCATCGTGATCGCCCTGCTCTGGTTCGCCTGCATCGTCGTACTCGGCGTCCTGATGAAGCTGGACGGCTGACATGCCGTCGAGGACGCGGCCTATCATGAAGGGCGGCGTCCTCGGTGGGGGTGTAACTCCTGTCACTGGACGCGCGTTGGGCCTTACGTAGACTGGGGCGCTCGCAGCGCGACTGCTGTTCGATGCTTCGCAGCACCATTACGCAGGGAGTTACAACCGTGGCAAGTGGCAACGCGATCCGAGGAAGTCGGGTCGGGGCGGGGCCGATGGGGGAGGCGGAGCGGGGCGAGTCCGCACCGCGCATCCGCATCTCCTTCTGGTGCTCGAACGGGCACGAGACTCAGCCCAGCTTCGCCGGCGACGCGCAGATTCCTGACACCTGGGACTGCCCGCGCTGCGGCTTCCCGGCAGGCAAGGACCGGGACAACCCGCCGGACCCGCCGCGCACCGAACCGTACAAGACGCACCTCGCGTACGTCCGGGAGCGCAGGAGCGACGCCGACGGCGAGGCGATCCTCGCCGAGGCCCTCGCCAAGCTCCGCGGAGAGATCTGACGGACCAGCACACACCACGACCGGCCCGGCCGGAGGGACGCCGCCCTCCAGGCCGGGCCGTCCGCGTGTCCGGCCGGACGGGCCGGACACCGGCGCGAGGTGCCCTGTCCGTTTCCCGGGGCACCGACAGCGGGGGGACACCTCATCCCGCTCCCTGATCAATTAGGTTGGAAGGTGGCGGGGCCGGTACGAGAAGAAGAAGGCTGATGTCCGAGATGAACGCAGAAGGCCGCAGCAGGCTCGACCAGACGCCTGAGTGGACCGCGCTGAGCAAGCACCGGGAGCAGCTCGGGGAGGTGCGACTGCGCGAGCTGTTCGACCAGGACCCGGAGCGCGCCGGACGCTACACCCTCACGGTCGGCGACCTGCACCTGGACTACTCCAAGCACCTGGTCACCGACGAGACGCTGCGCCTGCTGCGCGAGCTGGCGGCGGCCCGGGGCGTCGCCGGGCTGCGGGACGCGATGTTCCGCGGCGAGAAGATCAACGTCACCGAGAACCGCGCCGTGCTGCACACCGCGCTGCGCGCCCCCGAGTCCGCCTCCGTCCGGGTCGACGGGGAGAACGTCGTCCCCGCCGTGCACTCCGTGCTGCGCAAGATGCAGATCTTCGCCGACCGGGTGCGTTCGGGCGAGTGGAAGGGCCACACCGGCAAGCGCATCAAGACGGTCGTCAACATCGGCATCGGCGGCTCCGACCTGGGCCCGGCGATGGCGTACGAGGCGCTGCGCGCCTACACCCACCGCGACATGCAGTTCCGCTTCGTCTCCAACGTGGACGGCGCCGACCTGCACGAGGCCGTCCGCGACCTCGACCCCGCGGAGACGCTCTTCATCGTCGCCTCGAAAACCTTCACCACCATCGAGACGATCACCAACGCCACCTCCGCCCGCAACTGGCTGCTGACCGGTCTGCGGGCCGGCGAGGACGCGGTGGCCAAGCACTTCGTCGCGCTGTCGACCAACTCCGAGAAGGTCGCGGACTTCGGCATCGACACCGACAACATGTTCGAGTTCTGGGACTGGGTCGGCGGCCGCTACTCCTATGACTCCGCCATCGGCCTCTCCCTCATGGTCGCGATCGGCCCGGAGCGGTTCCGCGAGATGCTGGCCGGCTTCCACCTCGTCGACGAGCACTTCCGCTGCGCACCCGCCGAGGAGAACGTCCCGCTCCTGCTCGGTCTGCTGGGCGTCTGGTACGGCAACTTCTGGGACGTCCAGTCCCATGCCGTCCTCCCCTACAGCCACTACCTCTCCAAGTTCACCGCGTACCTCCAGCAGCTCGACATGGAGTCCAACGGCAAGTCCGTGGACCGCGACGGCGACCCGGTGCACTGGCAGACCGGCCCCGTCGTGTGGGGCACACCCGGCACCAACGGCCAGCACGCCTACTACCAGCTCCTCCACCAGGGCACGAAGCTGATCCCGGCCGACCTCATCGGCTTCGCCAAGCCGGTCGAGGACCTCCAGCCGGGCCTGGTGGCCCAGCATGACCTGCTGATGGCCAACCTCTTCGCCCAGGGCCAGGCGCTGGCCTTCGGCAAGACCCCGGACGAGGTACGGGCCGAGGGCGTCCCCGAGGAACTGGTCCCGCACAAGACCTTCCAGGGCAACCGCCCCACCACCACCATCCTGGCCGAGGAGCTGTCACCGTCCGTACTGGGCCAGCTCATCGCGCTGTACGAGCACAAGGTCTTCGTCCAGGGCGCGATCTGGAACATCGACTCCTTCGACCAGTGGGGCGTCGAACTCGGCAAGGTCCTGGCGAAGCGGGTCGAGCCCGCGCTGACCGAGGGCGCGGAGGTCGAGGGTCTGGACGCCTCGACGAAGTCCCTGGTCGCCACGTACCGCGCGATGCGGGGGCGCTGATGGCGGGCGCCGACGAGGTGGTCACCGACTTCCTGGACCTCCTCACCCCGGAGAACCGCGGCTGGCTCCAGGCCCGCCCGGAGGCCGAGCAGCGGGAGGTGGCGACCCGTCACCTCGAAGCCGTACAGGGCGACAAGAAGCACGCCCTGGGCCGGTACGACACCCATGACACGCAGGTCGAGGGCGTAGCCGTCGGCGACCTCCAGGACCCCGGCCACCTCGCCAACGCGATGGTCCGCCAGGAACGCGAACGACGACAGTGACGACCTGAGGGGGCCCGCCGGCGGCCCGTCTCCCCGCCCTGCGGCGGCGCGGGCCCGGGCCCTCCAGGCTTCGTCCTCCGGTCCCGACCCTTCCGGTACGTGTCAGGCTGCCACGTACGTGGGTGGGGGGACGCCTGCCCCCACCGGCCGTTGGTCGCTGTTCCGGCGGGAGGGGGCGGGCCGTAGGACGGAGTCTGGAGGCCCGGTCCCGTGTCCGGGTGCGGGGCGGGCGCTACTTCGCGTCGGCAGTGAGTCGGCCACGGCGCCCGGCCCGTCACCGGCCGTCGAAAGCCGGGCGGTACGGCAATGGCCCCGCTCCCATGAGGGAACGGGGCCGTTGGCCGTATTCAGGCTGACGCCGGGGGATACAGCCCCCGCGGCAGTTGCGACGCGGCCGCCTCGTCGAGGAGCCACAGCGTGCGGCTGCGGCCGTAGGCGCCCGCCGCCGGGGCCTGGATCTCCCCGGCGCCGGAGAGCGCCATCGCCGCGGCCTTCGCCTTGTCCTCGCCCGCCGCGAGCAGCCAGACCTCCCGTGCCGCGCGGATCGCGGGCAGGGTCAGCGAGATACGGGTGGGCGGGGGCTTGGGCGCGCCGTGCACGGCGACGACCGGGCGTTCCGACTCCCGTACGGCGGGCAGCTCGGGGAAGAGCGACGCGACGTGGGTGTCCGGGCCGACGCCCAGCAGGAGGACGTCGAAGGACGGGACGGGACCGTGGTCCTCGGGACCCGCCGCGGCGCCCAGTTCGACCGCGTACGCCTCGGCCGCGGCGTCCGCGTCGTTGCCGTACGGGCCGTTGGACGGGGCCATCACGTGCACCCGCGCCGGGTCCACCGGAACGCTGTCCAGCAAGGCCTCGCGGGCCTGCGTGTAGTTGCGCTCCGGGTCGCCGTCCGGCAGGAACCGCTCGTCGCCCCACCACAGGTCGAGGCGGGACCAGTCCACCGCGTCCCGGGCGGGCGCCTCGGCGAGGGCCGCGAGCAGCCCGTTGCCGTTGCGGCCGCCCGTCAGGACGACGGAGGCGGAGCCGCGGGCGGCCTGGGCGTCCACGATCTTCGTGATCAGCCGGGCCGCCGCGGCCTTGGCCATCAGTTCCTTGTCGCGGTGGACGACGACCTGCGGCGCGCTCACTCGGAGGCCGCCTTCGAGGCCGCCTTCTTGGAGGCGGACTTCTTGGCGGGCGCCTTGGCCTTGGGCGCGGGCGCTTCCGACGCCTCGGACGTGGCGTCCGCCGCATCCGCCGCGCCCGCGGCATCCGCGGCATCCGCCGGCTCGTCGGAGGACTGAGCCGCCTTCGCGGCCAGCGGCGTCTGGGCCCGCTGCGGCTCGCCGAGCCGGTCCACGCCGTACTTCAGCGCGGAGGCGTACGTGTCGTCCGGGTCGAGCCGGCGCAGCTCCTCCGCCAGCAGTTCGGCGGTCTCGCGCCGCTTGAGCGCCACGTTGCGGTCCGGCTGGCCCTGCATGGCGAGCGTGGCCAGCGAGCCGTCCGCGCGGTCCAGCGCAACGGGGCCGCAGTCGGTCTCCATGCGGACGGCCGTCAGGCCGGGGCCGGCCGACAGCAGCCGCCGGACCGGTACGTTCAGCCGGTCCGCGAGCCACATGCCGAGCAGTTCGACGCTGGGGTTGAACTCCTCGCCCTCGACCTCGACCTCGGCGACCTCGCAGGGCAACTGGTCGAGCGCCGCCGCCAGCATCGAGCGCCAGGGCGTGATGCGGGTCCAGGACAGGTCCGTGTCGCCGGGGGAGTACGCCTCGGCGCGCTCGGCCAGCTCCCGGATCGGGTTCTCGGCGCTGTACATGTCGGTGACGCGCCGCTGGGCGAGCGCGCCGAGCGGGTCGCGTGCCGCGTCCACCGGGGCGTTGACCGGCCACCACACGACGACCGGCGCGTCCGGCAGCAGCAGCGGCAGCACCACGGACTGGGCGTGGTTGATGGCCTCGCCGTACAGCCGCAGCACGACCGTCTCGCCCGTTCCGGCGTCCGCGCCGACGCGGACCTCGGCGTCCAGGCGGGCCTTGGCGCGGTCGCGGGGCGACCGGCTGACGCGCTTGATGACGACGAGGGTGCGCGAGGGGTGCTCGCGGGATGCCTCGTTGGCGGCCTTCAGGGCGTCGTAGGCGTTCTCCTCGTCGGTGACGATGACGAGGGTGAGCACCATGCCGATGGCGGGGGTGCCGATGCTACGACGGCCCTGGACCAGCGCCTTGTTGACCTTGCTGGCCGTGGTTTCCGTCAGATCGATCTTCATGGCCGACGCCAGCTCCGTCCGTCTCGTGCGAGCATTTCGTCCGCCTCGTCCGGTCCCCAGGTCCCGGCCGGGTACTGCGCGGGCTTGCCGTGCCGGTCCCAGTACTCCTCGATCGGGTCGAGGATCCGCCAGGACTGTTCGACCTCCTCGACGCGCGGGAAGAGGTTGGCGTCGCCGAGCAGCACGTCCAGGATGAGGCGCTCGTACGCCTCCGGGCTGGACTCGGTGAAGGACTCGCCGTACGCGAAGTCCATCGAGACGTCCCGTACCTCCATGGAGGTGCCGGGCACCTTCGACCCGAAGCGCATGGTGACGCCCTCGTCCGGCTGGACGCGGATGACCAGGGCGTTCTGCCCCAGCTCTTCGGTGGCGGTGTGGTCGAAGGGGGAGTGCGGCGCGCGCTGGAAGACGACCGCGATCTCCGTGACGCGGCGGCCCAGGCGCTTGCCGGTGCGCAGGTAGAAGGGGACGCCCGCCCAGCGGCGGTTGTCCACCTCCAGCTTGATCGCGGCGTAGGTGTCGGTCCGGGAGTGGGGGTCGATGCCCTCTTCCTCCAGGTAGCCGACGACCTTCTCGCCGCCCTGCCAGCCGGCTGCGTACTGGGCGCGCACCGTCTCCTTGCCCAGGTCGGCGGGGAGCCGTACGGCGCCCAGGACCTTGGTCTTCTCGGCGACCAGCGCGTCCGCGTCGAAGGAGGCGGGCTCCTCCATGGCGGTCAGCGCGAGCAACTGGAGCAGGTGGTTCTGGATGACGTCGCGCGCGGCGCCGATGCCGTCGTAGTAGCCGGCCCGGCCGCCGATGCCGATGTCCTCGGCCATGGTGATCTGGATGTGGTCGACGTAGGACCGGTTCCAGAGCGGCTCGAAGAGGGTGTTGGCGAAGCGGAGCGCCAGGATGTTCTGGACGGTCTCCTTGCCGAGGTAGTGGTCGATGCGGAAGACCGACTCGGGCGGGAAGACCTCGTGGACGATCCGGTTGAGTTCCTGGGCGCTGGCCAGGTCGTGGCCGAAGGGCTTCTCGATCACCGCGCGGCGCCAGCAGTCGCCCTGCTGGTCGGCCAGGCCGTGCTTCTTGAGCTGCTGGACGACGGTGGGGAAGAACTTGGGCGGCACGGACAGGTAGAAGGCGAAGTTGCCGCCGGTGCCCTGGGCCTTGTCGAGTTCCTCGATGGTGTCCTTGAGGGTCTCGAAGGCCTCGTCGTCGTCGAAGTTGCCCTGGACGAACCGGCAGCCCTGGACGAGCTGCTGCCAGACCTCCTCGCGGAACGGCGTACGGGAGTGCTGTTTGACGGCCTCGTACACCTCCTGCGCGAAGTCCTGGTGCTCCCACTCGCGGCGGGCGAAGCCGATGAGGGAGAAGCCCGGCGGCAGCAGCCCGCGGTTGGCCAGGTCGTAGACGGCAGGCATCAGCTTTTTACGGGACAAATCGCCCGTGACACCGAAGATGACCAGGCCCGACGGCCCCGCGATACGCGGGAGCCGTCGGTCTGCAGCGTCACGCAGCGGATTGCTGCTGGACAAAGTGGGTCAGCCCTCCGAAGGAGCGAGGCGCTTGAGCTCCGCCTCAGTGGACTTGAGCAGGTCGTTCCAGGACGCCTCGAACTTCTCGACGCCCTCGTCCTCCAGCACCTGCACGACGTCGTCGTACGAGATGCCGATCTTCGCCAGTGCGTCGAGGTCGGCCTGGGCCTGCTCGTAGGTGCCGCGCACCTTGTCGCCGGAGATCTCGCCGTGGTCGGCGGTGGCCTCCAGGGTGGCCTCGGGCATGGTGTTGACCGTGTTCGGCGCGACCAGTTCCTCGACGTACATGGTGTCCTTGAGCGACGGGTCCTTGACGCCGGTCGAGGCCCACAGCGGACGCTGCTTGTTGGCGCGCGCCTTGTCCAGCGCGGCCCAGCGGTCCGAGGAGAAGACCTCCTCGTACGCCTGGTAGGCCAGCCGGGCGTTGGCGACGGCGGCCTTGCCCTTGAGGGCCTTGGCCTCGTCGGTGCCGATCGCGTCCAGGCGCTTGTCGGTCTCGGTGTCCACGCGGGACACGAAGAAGGACGCCACCGAGTGGATCTTGGACAGGTCCAGGCCGGCGGCCTTGGCCTTCTCCAGACCCTCCAGGTACGCCTCCATCACCTCGCGGTAGCGCTCCAGCGAGAAGATCAGCGTGACGTTGACGCTGATGCCCCGGGCGATCGTCTCGGTGATCGCCGGCAGGCCCGCCTTGGTGGCCGGGATCTTGATCAGCGCGTTGGGGCGGTCCACCAGCCAGGCGAGCTGCTTGGCCTCGGCGACGGTGGCGCGGGTGTCGTGCGCAAGGCGCGGGTCGACCTCGATGGAGACCCGGCCGTCCTGGCCGTCGGTGGCGTCGAAGACCGGGCGCAGGATGTCGGCCGCGTCCCGGACGTCCGCCGTGGTGATCATCCGGATGGCTTCCTCGACGGTCACCTTGCGGGCCGCGAGGTCGGTGAGCTGGGTGTCGTACCCGTCGCCCTGCGAAATGGCCTTCTGGAAGATCGACGGGTTGGTGGTGACACCGACGACATGCTGCTGGTCGATCAGCTCGGCCAGGTTGCCGGACGTGATCCGCTTGCGGGACAGGTCGTCCAGCCAGATCGCGACGCCTTCGTCGGAGAGGCGCTTGAGTGCGTCTGTCATGGGGTTTGCATCTCCTACTTGTTCGTGTACGGGCGTCAGCGCGTCGCCGCTGCGAGGGATTCCCGGGCCGCCGTGGCGACCGCGTCGGCGGTGAAGCCGAACTCGTGGAAGAGGACCTTGGCGTCCGCCGAGGCACCGAAGTGCTCCAGCGAGACGATGCGGCCCTGCGTGCCCACGTAGCGGTGCCAGGTCAGACCGATGCCGGCCTCGACCGCGACCCGGGCCTTGACCGTCGGCAGCAGCACGCTGTCGCGGTACCCCTGGTCCTGCTCCTCGAACCACTCGACGGACGGCATCGAGACGACGCGCGTCGGGATGCCCTCGGCCTGGAGCGCCTCGCGCGCCTCGACGGCGAGCTGCACCTCGGAGCCGGTGCCGATCAGGATGACCTGGGGCTCGCCGCCCTCGGCCTCGAACAGCACGTAGCCGCCCTTGGCCGCGGCCGGGTTCGCCTCGTACGTCGGTACGCCCTGGCGGGTGAGCGCGAGGCCGTGCGGCGCCGGCTTGCTCTGGTGGCGGCGCAGGATCTCGGCCCAGGCGGTGGCGGTCTCGTTGGCGTCGGCCGGGCGCACGATGTTCAGGCCCGGAATGGCGCGCAGCGCGGACAGGTGCTCGACCGGCTGGTGGGTCGGGCCGTCCTCGCCGAGACCGATGGAGTCGTGCGTCCACACGTACGTCACCGGGAGCTGCATGAGGGCGGCGAGCCGGACGGCGGGGCGCATGTAGTCGGAGAACACCAGGAAGGTGCCGCCGTAGATGCGGGTGTTGCCGTGCAGCGCGATGCCGTTCATGGTCGAGCCCATGGCGTGCTCGCGGATGCCGTAGTGGACCGTGCGGCCGTACGGGCTGGCCTCGGGCAGCGGGTTGCCCTCGGGCAGGAACGACGAGTTCTTGTCGATCGTGGTGTTGTTCGAGCCGGCGAGGTCGGCGGAGCCGCCCCACAGCTCGGGCACGACCGCGCCCAGCGACTGGAGGATCTTGCCGGAGGCCGCGCGGGTGGCGATGCCCTTGCCGGTCTCGAAGGCGGGCAGCGCCTTCTCCCAGCCGTCCGGCAGCTCGCCCGCCTGGATGCGGTCGAACGCGGCGGCGCGCTCCGGGTTGGCCGCGCGCCAGGCGGCGATGGCCTTGTCCCACTCGGCGTGCGCCTGGCGGCCGCGGTCCCAGGCGGCGCGGGTGTGCTCGATGACCTCGTCGGAGACCTCGAAGGACTTCTCCGGGTCGAAGCCCAGCACCTTCTTGGTGGCCGCGACCTCTTCGTCACCCAGCGCGGAGCCGTGGGCGGCCTCGGTGTTCTGGGCGTTCGGGGCGGGCCAGGCGATGATCGAGCGGGCCGCGATGAACGAGGGGCGCTCGGTCTCCTCCTGGGCGGCCTTCAGGGCCTTGGCCAGGCCGACCGGGTCGAGGTCGCCGCTGGGGAGCTGGTCGACGCGCTGGACGTGCCAGCCGTAGGACTCGTAGCGCTTGAGGGTGTCCTCGGAGATCGCGGTCTCGGTGTCTCCCTCGATGGAGATGTGGTTGTCGTCCCACAGCAGTACGAGGTTGCCGAGCTTCTGGTGGCCCGCCAGGGAGGAGGCCTCGGCGGACACGCCTTCCTGGAGGCAGCCGTCGCCGGCGATGGCCCAGATGGTGTGGTCGAACGGGGAGGTGCCGGGGGCTGCCTCCGGGTCGAACAGGCCGCGCTCGTAGCGGGCGGCCATGGCCATGCCCACCGCGTTGGCGACGCCCTGGCCGAGCGGGCCGGTCGTGGTCTCCACGCCGACCGTGTGGCCGTACTCCGGGTGGCCCGGGGTCTTGGAGCCCCAGGTGCGGAAGGCCTTCAGGTCGTCCAGCTCCAGGCCGTAGCCGGCCAGGTAGAGCTGGATGTAGAGGGTCAGGCTGGAGTGGCCCGCGGACAGCACGAACCGGTCGCGGCCGGTCCACTTCGCGTCCGCCGGGTCGTGCCGCATCAGCTTCTGGAAGAGAACGTAGGCGGCCGGCGCGAGGCTCATGGCGGTACCAGGATGGCCGTTACCGACCTTCTGCACGGAATCCATGGCCAGGACGCGAACGGTATCGACGGCCCGCTGGTCCAGATCGGTCCACTCGAAATCTGTGGTGGTCGGCTTGGTGCTCACCCTGAGTCAGGGCTCCTCTCCACATGTCGAATGCCGGGGACGGTTTGTCCGCCGGGCGTTGTCGAGCCTACCCCTGCATGTACGCGCGTTTTTTCGACGAAGCGTCGACGGCTCGTCATGATGAAACTCGACGCCTTGGGCAACCAAATCCGGACTCCGGACATTCCCGCCCCGGACGAGACGGTCACCTCTCCAGACTGCCGGGCGGTGTCGGCCTTCGCCTCCTGAACGGCGTGAACGGCGGGCGAAGGCCCGGGGAGGCGCGCCCGCGGCCGCCGGCGGCGGGGCGGGGAAGGCCGGCCGGGGCCGGCGCGCGGCGCGCGCGGGAATCCGGTGGGTGGTAGGGCCCTAGGCCCTGTCGTCGAACTCCCGTCGTCGGTCCGAAGGGCCGGCCCCGCGGCGTCTGGGTGCGTGCGATCGCAAGGCGGAGGGCCGTCCTCGTAGTGGGTCTACGTGGGCGATCCCGACAACGCGGCGAGCGTGCGTGCCAGGCGTCGCGGGGCCGGCGGGAGTTTGACGACAGGGCCTGGCCGCACCGGTACCCGCTCAACACGACCCCACCCCCGCGAAGGCCGTCGTATGGCCAACGTCTAAAGTGGCGTGGTACGCGCAAGCCTTGCCCGGGTCTTCACGGCCGGGAACGCTTGCTGGCCTTATCTACGCGGCGCAAGCCGCTGATGTTACTTCCAGGGGTGTGCGTGACGGCCGTCGAATCCCGTCCTGCCGGGGTGCTCCCTGCGAGCCCGCAGGGTTCAGGTCACCGTCCGTTCGGGGCCCGTGTCAAGGCGTTCGTGGCGCTCACCAAGCCGCGCGTCATCGAGCTGCTGCTGATGACCACGATTCCGGTGATGTTCCTGGCGGCCGGCGGCGTCCCCGACCTCTGGCTGGTGCTGGCCACCTGCGTCGGCGGTTACCTCTCCGCGGGCGGCGCCGCCGCCTTCAACATGTACATCGACCGGGACATCGACGCCCTGATGGACCGCACCTCGCAGCGGCCGCTGGTGACCGGCATGGTCTCGCCCCGCGAGTGCCTGGTCTTCGCGACCGCGCTGGCCGTCGGGTCCACCGCGTGGTTCTGGTTCCTGGTCAACCCGCTCTCGGCGATGCTCTCGCTCGGCGCGCTGCTCTTCTACGTCGTCGTCTACACGATGATCCTCAAGCGGCGCACCGCCCAGAACATCGTCTGGGGTGGCATCGCGGGCTGTATGCCGGTCTTCATCGGCTGGTCCGCGGTCACCAACACCGTCTCCTGGGCCTCGGCGGTGCTCTTCCTCGTCATCTTCTTCTGGACGCCGCCGCACTACTGGCCGCTGTCGATGAAGGCCAAGGACGATTACGAGCGGGTCGGCGTGCCGATGCTGCCGGTCGTCGCGGGGAACAAGGCCGTGGCGCGGCAGATCGTCGCCTATAGCTGGGTGATGGTGCTGGTCTCGCTGCTGCTCCAGCCGCTGGGCTACACCGGCTGGTTCTACACGGTGGTGGCGGTGCTCTGCGGCGCCTTCTGGCTGAAGGAGGCGCACGCTCTCCAGGCCCGCGCCAAGGCCGGGATCACGGGCCCCAAGCTCAAGGAGATGCGGCTGTTCCACTGGTCGATCACCTATGTGTCGCTGCTGTTCGTCGCCGTCGCCGTGGACCCGTTCCTGCGGTAGGCGCGCGGTCGCCGAGGCATCCGCCGGGCCCGTCACGATCCGTTCGTGGCGGGCCCGCGGCGTTCCCGTACGGCCCGCCCGTACGGCCTAGTGCGGCTCTTCCCCCGCTGATTACCGGCGGGTAGCATCCTGTCCATGGCAGACACCAAGCAGGCGGACGAGCAGCTCGACGACCAGGCCGCCGGAGGCCGGACCGACAAGCGCGACGAGCGGCGCACCGCTGCCCTCGCCAAGGCCGTCCGCGCCTTCGCCGCCTCCCACGGCGGCAGCGCCGAGGCCCAGCTCGCCCACATCGGCCGCGGCCGCGTCCGGATCGCGCTGGTCGGCGCCGACGGCCAGTGGGGCAACCTGGTCGCCGACTCCCGGGACATCGCACGGGCCGCGGCCGAGCGCGCGGGCGCCGAACTGCACGAGGACTTCGACGGCGAACTGGCGGCCAAGGTGCGCACCGGTCCGTACGAGTGGTCCCGGATGGCGGGCATCCAGGTGGGCGGCCCGGCCAACACCTGAACCCGCGCGCCAGGCACCGAACCGCCGGTTCCGTCCGTGCGGACCGCGTCGAACGGCGCCGCGACCGGCCGGGCCCGCTACCTGACGGCCGCGTTGCCCGTTGAGCCCTCCAGGGGCGGCGTCCGGGCCGCGCCGGGTGGGCTTCCGGGGCCGCGGGCGCCTTCGGTTTCGGCGAGGAGGGGTGGATGGACCGGCTGCCGCCGCTCGTGGACCAGCACAGCCACGGCGCGCTCCACGGGGACCTGGGGCTCGGCGCCTTCGAGGCGCATCTGGCCGCCGCCTCCGGCGGCCACGGCCCGGCGCCCGCCGGCACCACCTTCTTCGACAGTTGGACCGGCCTCGGCGTACGCCGCTGGTGCCCGCCGCTGCTGGGCCTGGAGGCGCACTGCCCGCCCGCCCGCTACCTCGCCCGCAGGCGGGAGCTGGGCGCCTTTCGCGCGAGCCGCCTGCTGCTGCGCGGCGCCGGCATCGGCACGTTCCTGCTGGAGACCGGCGCGCCCAGCGAGCTGACCACGGCCGGGGAATTGGCCACCGCCGCCGGGGCCCGCGCCCACGAGGTCATCCGGCTCGAACCGCTCGCCGAACAGGTCGCGGACACCTCCGGCAGCGTCGACTCCTTCATCGGCTACACGGCGGAAGCGATCTACGCCGCCGCCCAGGGCGCCACCGCCTTCGCCTCCGGCGCCGCCTTCTGCGAGGGCCGCGCCCCCGAGGCGGGCGAGGTGCGGCGCGCGGCCGACCGGTGGCTGCGGGGCCGCAAGCCGGGGGAGCGGCTGGCCGAGCCGTCGCTCCTGCGCCATCTGCTGTGGAGCGCGGTCGCCACCGGCGTTCCCGTACAGCTCCACTGCCCCGACCCGCTGCCGCTCGCGGGCTTCCTGCGGGCCACCACCGGCATCGGCACGGACCTGGTGCTGCTGCCCCGCCCGCCGCACCATCGGCGGGCGGCGCAGTTGGCCGCGGTCCATCCGCACGTCTACGCGGACGCCGGACCGTGCCCCGAGGAGACGCTCGCGCAGGCCCCGTTCGGCAAGCTGCTGTTCTCCACGGGGGCGCGGGCGCTGCCCGAGCTGTACGTGACGGGCGCGCGCTTCTTCGTACGGGCCGTGGAGCGGGTCGTACGGGAGTGGGCGGACGAGGGCATGTGCGCGCCGGAGGACGCGCGGCGGATCACCGCCATGGTCGTGTCCGGGACCGCGCGCCGGGTCTACCGGCTGGAGGCGGAGGCGCCGGACGGCTGAGAGCCGGTGTCCGCACCCCGGCCGGGGTGCGGACACCGGCTCCGAGGCCGGGAGGCTCGGCAGGCCCTGGGGCTCCGGGCCCGGCCGGTCAGGAGGCGCCGGCTCCGGCCTTGGTGGCGGGGGCGGGGACCTCCGCGCCCGCGGCCGGTACGGACCCGGCTCCGCCGGCCGCGGGGGCCTCGCCCGGACCGGCCGGTACGGGGCCCCGGTCGCGCAGCGCGAGGTGGACGCGCAGCACGCAGATCCACACCAGCGTCGAGACCAGCATGTGCAGGCCCACGACGATCTCCGGCAGGCCCGCGAAGTACTGGACGTAGCCGATGACGCCTTGGAGCAGGATGCAGCCGAACAGCTCCAGCATCATGCGCCGCGGCGCGGCCGGTGCCTTGACGGCGCGCAGCGTGAACCACAGGGCCACGGACAGGCCGACGACGATGTAGGCGAAGTCGACGTGGAGCTGGGTGATCTCGCGCCAGTCCACCGGGATGCGGTGGACCTCCTTGGCGTCTCCGGCGTGCGGCCCGGCGCCGGTGACGACCGTACCGAGGACGGTCAGCGCGCCGGTCGCCAGCACCAGCAGCCCGGAGAGCTGGCGGACCGGGCGGGAGACCAGGCCCCGCGGCGTCTCGTCGCCCTCGGCGGCCCGCCGCCAGGCCAGCACGGAGACCGTGAGCAGGGCGGTGGTGAGGAGGAAGTGCGCGGCGACCAGGTACGGGTTCAGGCCGGTCAGGACGACGACGCCGCCCCAGACCGCGTTGCCCATGACGACCCAGAACTGCGCCCAGCCGAGCCGGGTGAGCGAGCGGCGCCGGGGCGCGCGGGCCCGGGCCGCGACGATGAACACGCCGATGACCGCGCACAGCACGTACGTCAGCAGCCGGTTGCCGAACTCGATGAGGCCGTTGATGCCCATCGCGGCGGTCGGCGTCAGGCTGTCCGGGGTGCACTTGGGCCAGGTCGAGCAGCCCAGCCCGGACTGGGTGAGCCGGACGGCGCCGCCGGTCACGACGATGACGACGGACATCACGACGGTGGCCAGCGCGGCCCGCCGTACGAAGGCGGCGCTCGGCTGCCAGCGGCGCGCGATCAGCTCAAAGGGGTTCCACGTGTTCGGCACGCAGCCATCGTAGGCGGCGGCTTGTGCAAAGTTTCACGAGGGGGTGGGCAACGCGCGGGCCGGTTGCGTATCCGCAGGCGGGACGCCTGCCGCGGACCCGCGGGCGGCGCCTACTCCCAGCGGAAGAACCTCGCCGCCGCGCCCAGCCCGAGCACCGCCCACACCGCGAGGACGCCGAGGTCGCCCCAGGGCAGGCCGGCGCCGTGCTGGAGGACGTCCCGCAGGCCGTCCGAGAGGGCGGAGATCGGCAGCAGCCCGAGCACCGACTGCGCCGCGTCCGGGAACCTGTCCAGCGGAACGATCACCCCGCCGCCCACCAGGAGCAGCAGGAAGACGAGGTTGGCCGCCGCGAGCGTCGCCTCCGCCTTGAGGGTGCCCGCCATCAGCAGCCCGAGGCCCGAGAACGCCGCCGTGCCGAGGACGAGCAGCAGCACCACCGACAGCGGGTTGCCGTGCGGGGACCAGCCCAGCACGAACGCGATCACCGTCAGCAGCACGACCTGGAGGACCTCGGTCACCAGCACCGCACACGTCTTGGCCGTCATCAGCGCCCAGCGTGGCAGCGGCGACGCGGCCAGCCGCTTCAGGACTCCGTAACGGCGCTCGAACCCGGTGGCGATGGCCTGCCCGGTGAAGGCGGTGGACAGCACGGCCAGCGCCAGGACGCCGGGGGCGAGGAAGTCGACCGCCCGGCCGGCGCCGGTGTCGACGATGTCGACGGCGGAGAACAGCACCAGCAGCAGCGTCGGGATGACGACGGTCAGCAGGAGCTGCTCACCGTTGCGCAGCAGCATCTTCGTTTCGAGCAGGGCCTGGGCGCGGATCATCCGGGGCAGCGGCGCCGCGCCGGGCCGGGGGGCGAAGGTGCCGACGGCGGCCGCGCCGCCCCCGTCCGTCGTGCCGGTGGCGGTCATGAACGCAGCTCCTTGCCGGTCAGTTCGAGGAAGACGTCCTCCAGGGTGTGCCGCTCGACGGCTATGGCGTCCGGCAGCACGCCGTGCTGCGCGCACCAGGAGGCGACGGTCGCCAGCAGTTGCGGGTCGACCTTGCCGGTCACCCGGTACGTGCCGGGCGTCAGCTCGGCCGCCGCGCTGTCCGCGGGCAGTGCCTTGAGCAGTGCCGCCAGGTCGAGGCCGGGCCGGCCGGTGAAGCGCAGGGTGTTCTCGGCGCCGCCCTTGCACAGTTCCTCGGGGCTGCCCTGGGCGATCACCCGGCCGCCGTCGATGATCGCGACGTCGTCGGCGAGCTGCTCAGCCTCGTCCATGAAGTGGGTGGTCAGTACGGTGCTGACGCCGTCGGCGCGCAGTTCCCGTACGAGGTCCCAGGTGGCGTGCCGGGCCTGTGGGTCCAGGCCGGCGGTCGGCTCGTCGAGGAAGACCAGCTCGGGGCGGCCCACGACGGCCATGGCCAGCGCGAGCCGCTGCTGCTGCCCGCCGGACAGCCGCCGGTAGCTCGTGCGTCCGCAACTGCCGAGGCCGAGCCGGTCCATGAGCAGGTCCACGTCGACGGGGTGGGCGTGCAGGCTCGCGGTGTGCCGCAGCATCTCCTCCGCCCGGGCGCCCGCGTAGACGCCGCCCGACTGGAGCATCACGCCGATACGGGGGCGTAGCGTCGCGGCGTCGGCGACCGGGTCGAGGCCCAGGACGCGGACGGTGCCCGCGTCGGGGCGGCGGTAGCCCTCGCAGATCTCGACGGTGGTGGTCTTCCCGGCGCCGTTCGGCCCGAGGACGGCGGTGACCGAGCCCGCCTCGACCCGGAGGTCGAGGCCGTCCACCGCGGTCTTGGTCCCGTACCGCTTGACCAGGCCGGTGATGTCGACGGCAGGCGGACGGCCGGGGGCCCGGGGGGTGTCCCCGGAGGAGGCGCTGCGCATGTCCGGCAGTCTACGAAGCGTGGGGGTGTGCACAGGAGCGGGGGCGAAAAGGCGGGGGCGCCTTCGGGTGGGTGAGCGGGGCGGCCCTGTGCGGGGCGTAGATCATCCGCGGTCCGGGCCGGGGGAGCGGGGCGGCCCGCCGGACGCTGACGAAGACGGTGAAACCGCAGGTCAGAGCAGGTGTCAGCGCACTCGTGCGGGGCATGGCGGGCGCGGCGATTAGGTTACCCTAAGTGATCGAGACCACCTGTCCGTGATCCGGTCGAGGGTTGTGCCGGCCTGAGGAATTACGCAACAATGGCGTTGTGAAATACGCGAGCGAGGATCAGGAAGGCACCGCGGCCCGCCCGGCCGGCGGGCCGGACCGCCCCACGCCCGCGCGCGCGGCACGGCCCGCCTCCGGCGCCGCGCCGAACCACGACGAACAACAGGGCACGCGCAACCGCGTCGCGCGTTCCATCCTCGACCACGGTCCGTCCACCGCGGCCGAGCTTGCCCTCAGGCTGGAGCTGACCCAGGCGGCCGTCCGCCGCCACCTCGACACCCTCGTCGCGGAGAACGTGGTCGAGCCCCGCGAGAAGCGCGTCTACGGCGCGCGCACCCGCGGCCGCCCGGCCAAGGCCTTCGCGCTCACCGACTGCGGCCGGGACGCCTTCGACCAGTCCTACGACCAGCTCGCGGCCGACGCCCTGCGCTGGATCGCGGAGAGCGCGGGCGGCGGCGAGCTGGGCGAGGCCGCCATCGCGGCGTTCGCCCGCGCCCGCTTCGCCGCGCTGGCCGAGGGCTACCGCGCCGCCGTCGAGGCCGCGTCCCCCGAAGGACGTACGCAGGCGCTTGCCGAGGCGTTGACCGCGGACGGGTACGCTGCTACGGCACGCAGCGCGCCCAGTCACCAGCAAGGTGAGCAGCTCTGCCAGCACCACTGCCCGGTCGCCCACGTCGCCGAGCAGTTCCCGCAGCTTTGCGAGGCGGAGACCGAGGTCTTCTCCCGCCTGCTGGGGACCCATGTGCAACGTCTTGCCACCATCGCCCACGGCGACGGTGTCTGCACGACCTTCGTCCCGAAGGGCCGCGAGGCCGCCGGCAAGACCGTCCACAGCACCACCAAGACCACCAAAGCTTCTGCAAGCACGGCCGGGAGGAACCCCGCATGACTCTCCCCACGGAGACTGCTCACCCTGAGCTTGAGGGCCTGGGCACGTACGAATACGGCTGGGCCGACTCCGACGTGGCCGGCGCTTCCGCCAAGCGCGGCCTGTCCGAGGAGGTCGTCCGCGACATCTCGGCGAAGAAGAACGAGCCCGAGTGGATGCTCAAGCTCCGCCTCAAGGGCCTGAAGCTCTTCGGCAAGAAGCCCATGCCGAACTGGGGCTCGGACCTGTCGGGCATCGACTTCGACAACATCAAGTACTTCGTCCGTTCCACGGAGAAGCAGGCCGCCTCCTGGGAGGACCTGCCCGAGGACATCAAGAACACCTACGACAAGCTGGGCATCCCCGAGGCGGAGAAGCAGCGGCTGGTCGCGGGCGTCGCCGCGCAGTACGAGTCCGAGGTGGTCTACCACCAGATCCGCGAGGACCTGGAGCAGCAGGGCGTCCTCTTCCTGGACACCGACACCGCGCTCAAGGAGCACCCGGAGCTGTTCAAGGAGTACTTCGGCACGGTGATCCCGGCGGGCGACAACAAGTTCGCCTCGCTGAACACCGCGGTGTGGTCCGGCGGCTCGTTCATCTACGTGCCCCCGGGCGTGCACGTCGACATCCCGCTGCAGGCCTACTTCCGGATCAACACCGAGAACATGGGCCAGTTCGAGCGGACGCTGATCATCGTCGACGAGGACGCCTACGTCCACTACGTCGAGGGCTGCACCGCCCCGATCTACAAGTCCGACTCGCTGCACTCCGCGGTCGTCGAGATCATCGTGAAGAAGGGCGGCCGCTGCCGCTACACGACGATCCAGAACTGGTCGAACAACGTCTACAACCTGGTCACCAAGCGCGCCGTCGCCTACGAGGGCGCGACCATGGAGTGGGTCGACGGCAACATCGGCTCCAAGGTGACGATGAAGTACCCGGCCGTCTACCTGATGGGCGAGCACGCCAAGGGCGAGACCCTGTCCATCGCCTTCGCGGGCGAGGGCCAGCACCAGGACGCGGGCGCCAAGATGGTCCACATGGCCCCGCGCACCTCGTCCAACATCGTCTCCAAGTCGGTGGCGCGGGCCGGCGGCCGTACGTCCTACCGCGGCCTGATCGAGATCGGCGAGGGCGCCGAGGGCTCCAAGTCCAACGTGCTGTGCGACGCCCTGCTCGTCGACACGATCTCCCGCTCGGACACCTACCCGTACGTGGACGTCCGCGAGGACGACGTCACGATGGGCCACGAGGCGACCGTCTCCAAGGTCAGCGACGACCAGCTCTTCTACCTGATGGCGCGCGGCCTGTCCGAGGACGAGGCGATGGCGATGATCGTGCGCGGCTTCGTCGAGCCGATCGCCCGCGAGCTGCCCATGGAGTACGCGCTGGAGCTGAACCGGCTGATCGAGCTGCAGATGGAAGGCGCGGTCGGCTGACGCCGCCGCACCGCAGCTACTGAATTCTCACGAGGAAGAGAGCACGACGACAGCCATGGCTGAGGCTCAGACAATTCCGGCAGGTTCGACGACCACCGGCTCGATCGCGGTGGCCGCCGAGTCCACCGTCGCCACCCGGATGAGCGCGCCGCCGTCCTACGACGTCGCGGACTTCCCGGTGCCGCACGGCCGCGAGGAGGAGTGGCGCTTCACCCCCCTCGCGCGCCTCAAGGGCCTGCACGACGGCACCGCCGTCGCCTCGGGCGCCGACCTGAAGGTGGACATCACGGCGCCCGAGGGCGTCACCCACGAGCTCGTCGAGCGCGACGACCCGCGGGTCGGCAAGGCCGGCAAGCCCGTCGACCGGATCGCCGCCCAGGCGTACAGCTCCTTCGAGAAGGCGTCCGTCATCACGGTGCCCAAGGAGACGGTGCTCACCGAGCCGATCCGCATCGCCGTGCACGGCGACGGCGGCACGGCCTTCGGCCACCAGGTCATCGAGCTGGGCGCGTTCGCCGAGGCCGTCGTCGTGATGGACCACACCGGCGACGCCACGCTCGCCGCCAACGTCGACTACCTCATCGGCGACGGCGCCAAGCTGACCGTCGTCTCGGTGCAGGACTGGGAAGACACCGCCGTCCACGTCGCCCAGCACAACGCGCTGGTCGGCCGGGACGCCGGCTTCAAGTCCGTGGTCGTCACCTTCGGCGGCGACCTGGTCCGGCTGCACCCGCGCGTCACCTACGCGGCGCCCGGCGGTGAGGCCGAGTTCTACGGCCTGTACTTCACCGACAACGGCCAGCACCAGGAGCACCGCCTCTTCGTCGACCACGAGGCGGCCAACTGCCGCTCCAACGTGGTCTACAAGGGCGCCCTCCAGGGCCAGGACGCGCACGCCGTCTGGATCGGCGACGTGCTCATCCGGGCCGCCGCCACCGGCACGGACACCTACGAGCTCAACCGCAACCTCGTGCTGACCGACGGCGCGCGGGTCGACTCGGTGCCCAACCTGGAGATCGAGACCGGCGAGATCGTCGGCGCGGGCCACGCGAGCGCCACCGGCCGCTTCGACGACGAGCAGCTCTTCTACCTGATGGCGCGCGGCATCCCGGCCGACGAGGCCCGCCGCCTGGTCGTCCGCGGGTTCTTCGCCGAACTCGTCCAGCAGATCGGTCTGCCGGACGTGGAGGAGCGCCTGCTCGCCAAGATCGAGGCCGAGCTGGAAGCGTCCGTGGCATGAGCCCGGCCTATGTGCGTGCCTGCGGGCTGTCCGAGCTGGAGGAGGACAGCCCCAAGCGGGTCGAACTCGACGGCGTACCGGTCTCGCTGGTCCGTACCGAGGGCGAGGTGTTCGCGATCAACGACATCTGCTCGCACGCGAACGTCTCCCTGTCCGAGGGCGAGGTGGACGACTGCGCGATCGAGTGCTGGCTGCACGGCTCCAGCTTCGACCTGCGCACCGGCAAGCCGTCCGGTCTTCCCGCCACGCAGCCCGTCCCCGTATACCCCGTAAAGATCGAAGGAGAGGGCGCGGACGCTTCCGTGCTCGTCTCCGTCACCCAGGAGTCCTGAGTCCCCATGGCAACGCTTGAGATCCACGACCTGCACGTCTCCGTCGAGGCCGAAGGCGGCCCGCGCGAGATCCTGAAGGGCGTCGACCTGACCGTGAAGCAGGGCGAGACGCACGCCATCATGGGCCCCAACGGCTCCGGCAAGTCCACCCTCGCCTACTCGCTGGCGGGTCACCCCAAGTACACGATCACCGGCGGCACCGTCACCCTCGACGGCGAGGACGTCCTGGAGATGTCCGTCGACGAGCGCGCCCGCGCCGGCGTCTTCCTCGCCATGCAGTACCCGGTCGAGGTCCCCGGCGTCTCGGTCTCCAACTTCCTGCGTACCTCCGCCACCGCCATCCGCGGCGAGGCCCCCAAGCTGCGTACGTGGATCAAGGAAGTCAAGGAGGCCATGCAGCGCCTCAACATGGACCCGGCCTTCGCCGAGCGCAACGTCAACGAGGGCTTCTCCGGCGGTGAGAAGAAGCGCCACGAGATCCTTCAGTTGGAGCTGCTCAAGCCGAAGATCGCGATCCTCGACGAGACCGACTCCGGCCTGGACGTCGACGCGCTGCGGATCGTCTCCGAGGGCGTCAACCGCGTCCGCGAGTCCGGTGACGTGGGCACCCTGCTGATCACCCACTACACCCGGATTCTCCGGTACATCAAGCCCGACCACGTGCATGTCTTCGCCAACGGCCGGATCGCCGAGTCCGGCGGCCCGGAGCTGGCGGACAAGCTGGAGGCCGAGGGCTACGAGGCGTACGTGAAGGGTGGCGCAACCGCGTGACAAAGCTGCCGGGCCTCCTCGACACAGAGGCGATCCGCAAGGACTTCCCCATCCTGGACCGCCGGATCCACGACGGGAAGAAGGTCGTGTATCTGGACAACGCGGCGACCTCCCAGAAGCCCCGCCAGGTGCTCGACGCGCTGAACGGGTACTACGAGCGCTACAACGCCAACGTCCACCGCGGCGTGCATGTGCTCGCCGAGGAGGCCACGGCGCTGTACGAGGGCGCACGCGACAAGGTCGCCGCCTTCATCAACGCGCCGAGCCGCGACGAGGTGATCTTCACCAAGAACGCCTCGGAGTCGCTCAACCTGGTGGCGAACATGCTCGGCTGGGCGGACGAGCCGTACCGGGTCGACCAGGACACCGAGATCGTCATCACGGAGATGGAGCACCACTCCAACATCGTGCCGTGGCAGTTGCTGTCGCAGCGCACCGGCGCGAAGCTGAAGTGGTTCGGGCTGACCGACGACGGCCGGCTCGACCTGGAGACGATCGACGAGGTCATCACCGACCGCACGAAGATCGTCTCGTTCACGCTCGTCTCCAACCTGATGGGCACCGTCAACCCGGTCGAGGCGATCATCCGCCGCGCCCAGGAGGTCGGCGCGCTGGTCTGCATCGACGCCTCGCAGGCCGCCCCGCACATGCCGCTGGACGTCCAGGCCCTCCAGGCCGACTTCGTGGCCTTCACCGGCCACAAGATGTGCGGCCCGACCGGCATCGGCGTCCTGTGGGGCCGCCAGGAACTCCTGGAGGACCTGCCTCCGTTCCTCGGCGGCGGCGAAATGATCGAGACCGTGTCCATGCACTCCTCGACCTACGCCCCCGCGCCGCACAAGTTCGAGGCCGGTACGCCCCCGATCGCGCAGGCCGTCGGCCTCGGCGCGGCCGTGGACTACCTCACCTCGATCGGCATGGAGAACATCGCCGCGCACGAGCACGCGATCACCGAGTACGCCGTCCAGCGGCTGCTGGAGGTCCCGGACCTGCGCATCATCGGCCCCGCCACGGCCGAGGACCGCGGCGCGACGATCTCCTTCACGCTCGGTGACATCCACCCGCACGACGTGGGCCAGGTGCTCGACGAGCAGGGCATCGCGGTCCGGGTCGGCCACCACTGCGCGCGGCCGGTCTGCCTGCGGTACGGAATTCCCGCGACCACGCGAGCGTCTTTCTATCTGTACTCCACCCCGGCCGAGGTCGACGCCCTCGTCGAGGGGCTGGAGCACGTCCGCAACTTCTTCGGATGAGGACGAGGACTGACTGAGCCGTGAAGCTGGATTCCATGTACCAGGACGTCATCCTGGACCACTACAAGCACCCGCACGGGCGCGGTCTTCGGGACGGCGACGCCGAGGTGCACCACGTCAATCCCACCTGCGGTGACGAGATCACGCTGCGCGTACGGCTCAACGGTGCGACCGTGGAAGACGTGTCGTACGAGGGCCAGGGCTGCTCCATCAGCCAGGCCAGCGCGTCCGTGCTCAACGACCTGCTGGTCGGCAAGGAGCTGGGTGAGGCGCAGAAGATCCAGGAGACCTTCCTGGAGCTGATGCAGTCCCGCGGCCAGCTCGACCCGGACGACGCGATGGAGGAGGTGCTGGAGGACGCCGTGGCGTTCGCCGGCGTCTCCAAGTACCCGGCCCGCGTCAAGTGCGCCCTGCTGAGCTGGATGGCTTGGAAGGATGCCACCGCCAAGGCTCTCTCCGAGGAGGCGAAAACCGCATGACCGACAACGCAGTGACCACCAAGCCGGCTTCGGAGGAAGAGGTCCGCGAGGCCCTGTACGACGTCGTCGACCCCGAGCTGGGCATCGACGTCGTCAACCTGGGCCTGATCTACGGCGTCCACGTCGACGACGCCAACATCGCCACCATCGACATGACGCTCACCTCGGCGGCCTGCCCGCTGACCGACGTCATCGAGGACCAGGCGAAGTCCGCCACGGACGGCATCGTCAGCGAGCTGAAGATCAACTGGGTCTGGATGCCGCCGTGGGGCCCGGACAAGATCACCGATGAGGGGCGCGAGCAGCTTCGGGCGCTCGGGTTCAACGTCTGATCCCGTAGGGATCGTCTGCCTGAACGGCTGTGCCCGCCGGGACCCCGGCGGGCACAGCCGTTTTCCGTGCCCGGCGCGTGCTACTTCCGCGCCGCCCGGAAGACCTCGGTCATCTGCGTCGCGGTGACGAGGTTGATGCGGCCGGTGTCGATGAGGTGGGTGGGCGCGCCGAGCCCGGCGACCGGGTGCGGATCCAGCCGCAGGCTGGGGAATTGAACGCCGACCGCCCGTGCGGCCTCCCCGAGGTCGCACATGATCCCGCGGGCGGTCTCGGCAGGGGACAGGTTCTCGAATCGGCTGGTCACGCGCGGTCCTCCGTAGGGGGTGGGGTGGTCGTTTCCGCTTGCAGAGTGGAGTCGCGCGAGTACGCTCGCCAGTAGGTGGAGGGTGACAAAGGGCAGGTCACGCGAAGGAGTTGCCCGTATGGCCGGTCAGCGCGTTTCGAAGTCCCGTACGGCATACGGGCAGGAGCTGAGAGAGCGACGCGAGGCGGCCGGGCTCACCCAGGAACAGCTCAGCGAACTCGCTGTGATGTCGCGCACTCATATTGCCCATATCGAAGCGGGCAGGCGGAAACCGGCTTACGAACATGAACGACCACGGTGACGGCTTCTCGGGGGCACTGAAGGTAACGGGATGGCGCAAGTCCAGCTACAGCGGAGGCGCGGGGGGCAACTGCCTTGAAGTGTGGGGTGGTGGCGCCGGAATGGTCTCGGTGCGTGACTCCAAGGCCCTGCACGGCCCCGCCCTCCTCTTCTCCGCCACCGCGTTCACCGCGTTCGTCGACGCCGTCCTGCACGGGGAGTTCGGCGCCTGACGGCGTTGCCTCCTGCCTCCTGACACGGCCATGCCCGCCCGGCACACTGGCGGGCATGGCCGTTTCGCTGTATCAACTCGCCGTTGACGCGCACGATGCCAAGGGGCTCGCCACCTTCTGGGCCCGGGTGCTGGACTGGCGCCTCGTGTACGAGGACCCGGAGGAGGTGATCATCGGGGCCGACGAGAACGCGCTGCCGGGCATCGTGTTCCTGACCGTCCCCGAGGCGAAGGCCGGAAAGAACCGGCTGCACATCGACCTCGCCCCCGACGACCAGGCGGCCGAGGTCGAGCGGATCATCGGGCTCGGCGCGCGACGGGTGGATGTGGGGCAGGGGGACGACGTGTCGTGGGCGGTGCTGGCGGATCCGGAGGGAAACGAGTTCTGCGTGTTGAGGCCGAAGAAGTCGTTGCTGGACTGACGGCGGGGCACCGGATCGCCGCGCTCCGGTTTACGTACGGTCGTACGCATCGTTGTGTACGCTCGTACGTATGGTGTACGTGACGCTCGCCGGGGCGATCATCTCCGAGATTCTCGCGACGACCGCGATGAAGTACAGCGAGGGCTTCAGCAGGCTGTGGCCCTCGCTGGGCACGGTGCTGGGGTATGTCGTCGCGTTCGTGCTGCTGGCCAAGACGCTGAAGACGATGGACGTCGGGACGGCGTACGCGATCTGGTCCGGGGCCGGGACGGCCGTCGTGGCGGCGATCGGGATGGTGTTCCTGGGGGAGGCGGTGACCGCCGCGCGGATCATCGGGGTGGTGCTGGTGATCGTGGGGGTCGTCGTGCTGAATCTGGGCGGGGCGCACTGATGCCGCGCCGCTACGACCCCGACCGGCGGCAGCGGATCATCGACGCGGCGATCCGGGTGGTCGCCGGGCGGGGCATCGCCGGGCTCAGTCACCGCGCGGTGGCGGCCGAGGCGGACGTACCGCTCGGGTCGACCACATACCACTTCCGCTCGCTGGACGACCTGCTGATGGCCGCGTTGCGGCAGGTCAACGGGGAGTGGCTGGCCGGGATCGAGGAGTGGGTCCGGGACGTGGACCCGGACGTTCCGCTCGCGGACGAGGTGACGCGGCTGGTCGAGCGGTCGCTGGCCGGGGACCGGACGCGGGTGGAGCTGGAGTACGAGCTGTATCTCGCGGCGCTGCGGCACGAGGCGGTGCGGCCGCTCGCGGCCGAGTGCCTCGACACGATGGCCGGGCTGCTGCGGCGCCGGACCGGAGACGCGGGGACCGCGCGGGCGCTGGTCGGTCTGATCGACGGGCTGATGTTGCAACATCTGCTGACGGGGCGCGAGTTCGACCGGGCAGAGGTACGGGACGCGGTGGCGCGGGTGATCGGCTGAGGCGCGGTGAGCCGGCCCCGGGCAGCGGGTGGGGCGGGTGGGGGCCGTGGCGCGTGCCCGGCCCGCGTCGCGCCCCGGGACTCGGCCCGCCCCCGGCGTGCGTGCGGCCCGAGTCCCGTCCGTCCCCCGGGTCGGTTCGCCTCCGTGGCCTCCCTCCGGTTAGGTTTTCGACATGACCGATGCTGCTACCTCCGCCACCTCCTCGCGTACCACCGGCGCCGTCGCCGCCGGGCTCGCGACCGTCACCACCGACGGCACCGTCCTCGACACCTGGTTCCCCGCACCGGAACTGGTGACCGACCCCGGTCCCGCCGGGACCGAGCGGCTGACGGACGAGCGCGCCGCCGAGCTGATCGGTGAGGCCGCGCCGAAGGCGGTCGGTCCCGACCCGCGCCGTGGTGTCGAGGTCGTGGCCGTCCGTACGGTCATCTCGTCGCTGGACGACAAGCCGCTGGACGCGCACGACGTGTACCTGCGCCTGCACCTGCTCAGCCACCGGCTGGTCAAGCCGCACGGCCAGAGCCTGGAGGGCATGTTCGGCCTGCTGGCCAACGTCGCCTGGACCTCGCTGGGCCCGGTGCCCGTCGACCAGGTGGAGACCGCGCGCCTGAACGCCCGCGCCGAGGGCCTGCACCTGGCGGTCACCAGCGTCGACAAGTTCCCGCGCATGACGGACTACGTCACCCCGGCGGGCGTACGGATCGCCGACGCGGACCGGGTGCGCCTCGGCGCGCACCTCGCCGCCGGCACCACCGTCATGCACGAGGGCTTCGTCAACTTCAACGCGGGCACGCTCGGCACCTCGATGGTCGAGGGCCGCATCTCCGCGGGCGTCGTCATCGGCGACGGCTCGGACATCGGCGGCGGCGCCTCCACCATGGGCACCCTGTCCGGCGGCGGCAAGCAGATCATCTCGATCGGCGAGCGCTGCCTGCTCGGCGCGGAGTCCGGCATCGGCATCGCGCTGGGTGACGAGTGCGTGGTCGAGGCCGGCCTGTACGTGACCGCGGGCACCCGGGTCACCATGCCCGACGGCCAGATCGTCAAGGCCGCCGAGCTGTCCGGCGCCGACAACATCCTCTTCCGCCGCAACTCCACCACCGGCGCCGTCGAGGCCCGCCCCAACAAGGCCAACTGGGGCGGCCTGAACGACGTACTGCACAGCCACAACTGAGCCCTTGGTGCCGCATATCCGGCACCGACACTCACCGCGGCCCGGCGGGGACCTTCCCGCCGGGCCGCGGTCGTGTACCGGCGGGTACCGGCCGGTACACGACCGGCCATAGCGCCGACTGGGCCGGTTCACCGGCGGGGCCAAGTTCTGTGACCGTATCCGTATCCGTACCGTACGGAGACGGATGCCGGCCGGGCGACGGCTAGGCTGACGCGCATGCGCGATCTTGTGGCGGGAACGGGGTACCTGGGGAAGGGGCAGCGCTGGGTTGCCCGGCACGGCCGGTGGTGGGGGTTCGGGCTGATCCCCGCGCTCATCGCCCTCGTGCTGTACGCGGGGGCGCTGGTCGCGCTCGCCTTCTACGCGGGCGACCTCGCGGCCTGGGCGACGCCCTTCGCCGACGGCTGGGGATCGCCCTGGCAGGGCCTGCTGCGCGGGCTGTTCGTCGCGCTGCTCTTCGCGGGCGGGCTGCTGCTGTCCGTGCTGACCTTCACCGCTGTCACGCTGCTGATCGGCGACCCGTTCTACGAGTCGCTGTCGGAGCAGGTCGAGAAGGGCGAGGGCGGCTGCCCGCCGGGCCCGGGCCTGCCGCTGTGGCGGGAGCTGTGGATCTCGCTCAGGGACAGTGTGCACGTCCTGGTGCGCGCCGCCGGCTTCGGTCTGCTCTTCTTCGCCCTGGGCTTCCTCCCGGTGGTCGGGCAGACCGTGGTGCCCGCGATCGGTTTCTGTGTCTCGGGGTTCTTCCTCACGGTGGAGCTGACCTCGGTGGCGATGCAGCGGCGCGGCATCCCCGTGCGGGAGCGGCTGCGGATGCTGCGCGGCCGCAAGGGGCTGGCCGTCGGTTTCGGTACGCCCCTGGTGCTGCTGTTCCTCGTGCCGTTCGTGGCCGTGTTCCTGATGCCGGGCGCGGTGGCCGGCGCGACGCTGCTCGTCCGCGACCTGACCGGCGAGGACGACGAAACGGGCGAGGAAGCAGAGGCGAACGGGACGGACGGGGTTACTGCCGCACCGTCTTCAGGGCCGCCGCGAGCTCGCTGGTGACGAAGGCCTGGCGGCGGCAGTACGGCCGAAGGGCGGCGGGGACACGGAGCTGCTCGCTGTGCTCACCGTGCTCGCTGGGAGCATGAGCGGAGTCTGTCCCCGCCGCAGCCTTCAGGTCTACTTAGGCGTTCTGGTGTAAGCCTTAAGCGGTGCTACGTATTCGAGCGGCGTGCGCCCCGTGTTCGTGGTGCGCTACGGCTCCAGTCGCAGTACCTGCGGGTCGTGGTCGCTCGACTGGTCGGCGTACTCGGCGTTGATGTGGACGATGTCGTAGTCCACGCGGCGCAGGTGGCGGCTGGTGAGCATGTGGTCCAGCACCTGCGAGTTGCCCTGGTGGACGTAGCCGTACCGCTCGCCGCGCGGCAGCCGGTCGACGAGGTCGGTGAGGACGCCGTCGGCGGTCAGCGCCTTGAGCGCGGGCGAGAACTGGTAGTCGTTGAGGTCGCCGGCCACCACCACATCGGCCTTCGGGTCCACGGCGAGGACGTCCTCGACGAAGGCGTGCACAACCTTCGCCTGCTGTACCCGCTGGATCTCCGACGTACGGGCCGGCGGCTGGAAGCGGCTGTCGAGGCCCTGGTCGCCGCCCTTGGAGTTGAAGTGGTTGGCGACGACGAAGACCGGGCGGCCCCGGAAGCAGAACTGGCCGGCGAGCGGCTTGCGGCTGTTGGCCCAGGCCGCGTTGCCGGGGTCGATACGGCCCGGCGAGGCGGTCAGGCGGGGCTTTCCGGGGGCGCCGGTCACCTTGACCGGGGTGGTGGCGTCGCCGCCGGCGATGTCCGTGAACGTGACGCGGGCCGGGTTGTAGAGGAAGGCGGTCCGGATGTTGCCGCCGGGCTGGCCGCCGTCCTGGTTGTTCACCGGGTCGATCTGCCGCCAGGCGTAGGAGGGGCCGCCGGCTGCCGTGACGGCGTCCGTGAGCCGCTTGAGCGTCGCGTCCGCCGAGACGGTCTTGTCGTCCGTGGGGCCGTTGTCGTCCTGCACCTCCTCCAGCGCCACGATGTCCGGCGACGCGAGGTTCTTCACCAGCGCCTCGGCCAGCCGCGCGAACTTGGCGGGCGGCGTCTTCGGGGAGAGGTTCTCGACGTTGTACGTGGCCACCGCCAGCTCGTCGGCGCGCTGCCCGCGGGTGGTCTCCCGGGCCGGCCCGCGGTCGGTGAGCGTGCCCAGTTCGGTGGCGGCGATCCCGTACCCGCCGAAGTTGTCGTAGTCCAGCGGGCCCGCGGTGGTGCCGGTCAGCCGGTCGCCGGTGTCGGCGACGGGGAAGGGCCGCTGGGAGAACGGGATGAGCGACGTGATCTTGATGCGGCCGGGGTTGGGGTCCCGGTACGAGCCGTAGAGCGCGCCGCCGCGCACGGTGCGGTTGTGGTGGGGCTCGGCGGTCGCCCACAGCTCGTTGTGGGCGGTGGTGGGCCCGACGACGGACGCGTCGGCGAGCGAGACCCGCATGCCCTCCAGCGACTCGTAGCGGTCCAGGGCGTACGAGCGGGGGCGCAGCGGCAGGCTCTCGATGCTCTTGCCGCCCGCGGACGGGGCGTAACGGTCCGGCACGGCCGAGGCCGTGAGCCGGAAGGCGGCCGGGAGCGGGGTGCCGGAGGACGCCACGGTCCAGACGGCGTCGGTGATCTCGGTGACGGACTGGAGGCCGGCCCGCTCGCCGCCCGGGTAGTACTCGCCGACCGTGCCGGAGACCCGTACGGAATCGCCGACGGCGGCCTTCGGCGTCTGCTTGCCGGTGAGCACGAAAACCGCCTCGCTGGTGGCCGGGTCGTGGTCGGGCCGCGGGTCCTGCATCCAGAAGCCGCGGGCCGAGCCGAAGGCCCGTACCGCCGTGACCGTGCCGGGCACCTCGGCGACCTGCTTGCCGGCGAACGGCGAGACGCGGGTCGTGCCCTGGATGTCGTGGATACGGGTGGTCGCGGCCGAGGCGGTCTGCGGCACGGCGAGCAGCCCGCCGGTCAGCGCGGCGGCGACCACCGCGGTCAGCGTGGCGGGCCTGCGCAGGGCGCGGCGGCGGGGCGTACGGGTCGGGGCGTGCGGCGGTATCTGCGCGGACACGGAGGGCCTCCGGAAGGCGAGCGAGGGGAGGGGGGGAGGGGGAGCGGGACGTGAGAAGGAGCGGAGCGGGGAGGAAGAAGACGGAAAGGAGCGGAGCGGAAACGGTCCGGCAGCCTCTACGCGCGTCAATCTCTTGTGTGGCCACGGCAGTTGTCAAGGTCCGCCGGGTGTACGGGAACGGAAAGCAAGGTGAACCGCCCGAGATGCACGGAATTCCGTCTACGCTGGGGCTGCGCACGAGCCGTAGTCCGCACGAGGAGCTGAACCCGAGATGTCCGCAGACCGCCCGACCCTGCCGCCGGTGCGGCTGCACTCCGACGCGGAGCTGGCGCGGGAGGCGCTGAGCGCGCCGCTCTTCGCCCGGGCCGCACGGCTCGCCCGCTGGGCCGAGCCCGGCGTCCCCGTCGGAGTCGGCGGCGAACTCCTCCACGAGCAGTTGGCCGGCGCCGTCGACCACCTCGGCCTGGCCGGGGACGAGGACGGCCCCGGATACGCCGCCGAGGCCTGGCAGCTCGCGGTCGACACCGGCCTGGTGGAGATCGAGGAGAGCGCCGAAGAGGACGACGACCGGCCCGACGACGCCACGGCCGGCACCGCCGCCCCCGGCGAGGAGCTGCCGCTGCTGACCTCCGGCAGCCCGCAGGACATCCTCGACATCTGGCTCGGCGGCATGGAGACCGTGCTCGCCGACGCCGTGGCGCCCGATCTCTCCGACATCGCCGACCAGCTCGCCGAGGGCGGCGAACTGGACCTGGACGCGATCGACTGGAACCCGGAGGAGGAAGCCGAGCTGCTGGACGGCATCCTCGGCAACCTCTACCTGCTCACCGCCCTGAACGAGGACCCCGAGCAGGCCGTGCCGCTGCCCGCCCTCGCCGCCTCCATGATCGTCCCGGACGACATGGACGAGCCGACCGACGACATCCTCGAAGAGGTCTCCGAGGCGATGATGCGCCTCGACGACCAGTTCCGGGTGCTGGAGCCGATCGGCCTGGTCGCCTACCAGCCGGTGGACGAGGCGCTCATCGAGGAGCTGGACGAGGACGGCACGACCACCCGGGCGCCCGAGCCCCTGGACGACGAGGACGTCTCCCGCTACGGGATGGTCCGCCTCACCCCGCTGGGCATCTACGCCGTACGCGCCCGGATGCTGGACGCGGGCGTCGATGCCCCGGCCGTCGGCGACCTCACCGACAAGGGCGCCGACGTCCTCCTGGACGCGCTGCCCGGCTATCCGGAGCCCCTGGCGCAGGCCGAGTCCGAGCAGTGGCTCGCCGCCCGTACGCCCGTCGACGCCGCCCGCGACCTGCTCTCCGCCGCCCGCGGCGACGACGAGGACGGGCCGCTGCGCCGGCTGGCCTGCCAGCAGACGCTGTCGCTGGCCGGGCCGGAGGCCGAGCCCGCGCTGCGCGAGGTGCTCGACGACCGGGAGCTGGGTGGCCTGGCCCGGGTCTGGCTCGCCGAGCGCGGCGCCGCCGAGATCCCCGAGCCGTCCCAGGACATGATTTTCTGGCTGACCGTGGACACCATCGCGGCCCAGCTCGGCGCGGCCGAGGCCGCCGACGAGAGCGCCGACGAGCTGCGCGCCCTCGTCGAGGGAGTGGTGGGCCAGCACAACGGATTCTTCGATGCCGCCTGGCGGGTGGACCACCCGGCGACCGCCGACGTCCTGGAGGCCATGGGCCGCCTCCACCCGGACAAGAAGGCCGCCAAGGAGGCCCGCAAGGCCGCCTTCAAGGCGCGCTCCCGCCAGGGGAGTTGAGGCTTTCGCGGCGGCTCCCTCGGGCTGTCGTGACCGGCGGGGGGGGGGGGGGGAAAAGCACCGGCCCCCCCCCCCCCCCCCCCCCCCCCCCCCCCCCCCCCCCCCCCCCCCCCCCCCCGCGGGCCCCCGGGGGGAAAGCAAACA